>NZ_JADOTZ010000001.1:723887-1447775 GCF_015751895.1 Zhihengliuella flava
AGCATTCGCTAATGTGTTGGATACGCTGCTGTGCATGGACCTCCACCAGCTCACGCTCTTGCGCGAATTGCGGGAGCTCGGCAGCGTCAAAGCCGTCGCCGACAGCCTGCTCGTCACACCCAGCGCGGTCTCCCAGCATCTGGCGCAGCTGCAGCGCAGCGTGGCCGTGCCGCTGACCCGTAAACACGGCCGCACCCTCGTCCTTACCGAGGCGGGCGAGGTCCTGGCGGAGGCCGGGGCGGACGTCGTGGCGGCCATGGCCCGCGCCCGGGCGGCCATCTCCGCCTTTCACGAGGACGCCTCAGCGCAGGTGCGCGTCAGCGGATTCCATTCGGCGGGACAGGCGCTCTTCGCGCCCCTCTTGCGCGTCTTGGAGCAGCACGACGGCGCCGCGCCGGCGGTGAGCTTCACGGACGAGGACGTGGCCGAGCAGGATTTCCCGGCGCTGACCGCGCAATATGACCTCGTCTTGGCGCACCGCATGGAGCATCGCCCGCCGCGGCCCTCCGGCGGGGTGAGCATCATGGAGCTGGCCCGCGAACCGCTGGACGTCGCGGTGCCGGCCGGGCACCGGCTGGCCGCGCGTCAGGCGTTGGAGGCTGCCGACGTCGTCTCTGAGCCGTGGGTCACCTCCCGACCGGGCTATTCGCCCGACGACGTGCTCTCCGCGATCGGTGCGCTCGCCAGCGCGCCGCCGCGCGTGGTGCACCGCATCAATGACTACTCGACGATCGCCGCGCTCGTGGCCGAGGGCGGCGTCTTGGGGCTGCTGCCGCGCTACACGTCGCGGCGGGCGCTGGGCGCCCAAACGGGCGTGGTCCTCAAACCCTTGCGCGGGTTAAACACCAAGCGACGGATCGACTTGATGGCCCGGCCGGAAGCCCTCGAGCGGGCCAGCGTGCGGGCGGTGGTCTCCGCGTTCGAGGCGGTCATGGCGGAGCTCATCACCCCGCAGTCGCCCCCAGCAGCAGCTCCGTGAGGGCATGGATCCCCACCGCGTGCAACGGCTCCATCGGCGGATGCAGGCTCGCGATCAGTCCATAGTGGACGGCCCATCCACGGGCCCGAAGCCACAGCGCATCGTCGGGGGCAGCGCCCGCTGCCCGAGCGTACTCATCGGCAAAGTCGCGGCGGCCTGACGCGGTGAAGTGGAGCCACACCATGCCGAGATCGCTCGCGGGATCGCCCCGGGTGATGTCGCCAAAATCGATGATGGCGGCCAACACGCCGGCAGGATGGCACACGGTGTTGTGCGGGTGCGGGTCGCCGTGGAGCCACAGCAACGGCCCGGCATGCTCCGGGGCGGCCGCTGAAGCGTCGAAGAGGCCGTCCAGGACCTCGACGGCGCCCGGCCACCAGCCCTGCACCTCCGCTGTGTACGGGCTGATGGAGAAGTCCGCGAGACGGCGCCGAGCGTCGTCCCTTCGGAGTCGCAAGGCCGTGCCGCGGACGGCGTTGGTGGGCGCGTCCGCCGGCGCGGGACGGTGGAGGGCGGCGAAGAACCGGGCCAACTGACGGGCGTAGCCGTCCCGGTGTGCGGCCGATGCTCGGGCCGCGCTCGTGCCGCGAAACCACCGGGTGATCACCCACGGATACGGGTAGCCCGCACCCGGCTGGCCCGTGCGCACCACCGCTGGTACCGGCACGGGAAGGTGTGGTGCAAGGCGAGGCAGGTGAGCCACCTCGTGGTGGAGAAGGGCGACGGCGCTGCGGCGCCGAGGCAAGCGGACCGCCCAGTCGGCGCCCAGCCGGTACATGACGTTGTCCCATCCGGTGGCCACCCGCACCAGCGGCAGGCGGGCGAGGTCCGGGTGCTGAGCAGCCAGCAAGCGGCGCACCTGAGCGTGCGTCAGCTCGACATCGGCGGGCGGGATGGGCATTTCACCAGCGTACGCGCGGCCCAGGGCCGACGGGTACGTTCCCGGTTCGGCGCGGGCGGGTGAGCTACTGGCTGAGGGTGCTCAGGGCGCCCGAGTTGCGAAGATTTGTTGACACCAGCAGCGGCCGGCCCGGCGCGTCGCTCGGCACCGTGACCTCGTGTTCGGTGGCGACGTAGTCCATCGTGCACGGCGTCTGCCCGTAGTCGGTCGAGAAGTGGACCATGATCTCATCGGCGGCGATGACCTCCACCGACTCGAACTGAGCCGGGCAGCTGGAACTGCCAAAGGTGTGTACCCGTATGGTCCCCGCCTGCTCATCGATCCACTGCGCTTGCCGCGGCTCGGTGGCCGCCGGTGTCCCGAGCTCGGGAGGTGTGGGCAGCTCGCTGGCGGAGGAGCTCGGCCCGGACGCGGCGGGAGCGGACCGCGAGGGGGTGATGGGCGAAATCTCGGCGCTGGAAGGCGCCTCGGCGGAACCGTTCCCGGCCCCGCCGGGGGCCAGCACCGTCATGACCAGGGCGATCAGCACGGCGATGAGAAGAACACTGCCACCGATCACGGCCGCGGCGACCCAGCGGGTCCGGGCGTGGCGTCGCGTTTCTTCTCCGGGGCTCATACTTCAATTGTCGCCTACTTGCTCCGGGCTCGCGACTTAATTCAGTATCAAAACAGCATCGGCCGGCGCCGCCCGCAGGCAGCGCCGGCCGATGACCGGGATTGCTCGTCGCCCTAGCCGTCGACGCCGAGCTTCTCCAACACGATCTCGCGGACGCGCCCGGCGTCCGCTTGGCCGCGCGTCGCCTTCATGACGGGACCAATCAGGGCGCCGACGGCCTGCAGCTTGCCCCCCTTGATCTTCTCCACCACGTCCGGCATCTGCGCCATCGCGTCGTCGATGGCCGCGCCGAGCGCGGAGTCATCATTGACGACGGCGAGGCCGCGCTTCTCGACGATCTCTGCCGGGGCGCCCTCACCGGCGATCACGTATTCCAGAACCTGGCGGGCGATCTTGTCATTGATCTTCTGGGCCTCGATCAGCGCGTTGAGCTCGATGATCGTTGCGCTCGTGACACCCAGCTCGGTCGGTTCGACCTCGGCGTTCTTGGCCAGACGAGAGATCTCGCCCATCCACCACTTGCGGGCCACCGCTGCGGTGGCGCCGGCGGCGATGGTCTCCTCAATCGCCTCCAGCAGCCCCGCATTCACGACGTCGCGGAACTCGGCGTCCGAGTAGCCCCAGTCGGCCTTCAGTCGCTTGCGTCGCTCCGCCGGCGGTTCCGGCAGGCGGGAGCGCAGTTCCTCGATCCATTCCGCCGTCGTGACGATCGGGACGAGGTCCGGCTCCGGGAAGTAGCGGTAATCATCCGCATCCGACTTCGGGCGGCCCGACGTCGTCGTGCGCGTGTCCTCGTGCCAGTGCCGCGTTTCCTGAATGATCGACTCACCAGCATCAAGCAGCCCCGCCTGGCGGGAGATTTCGAAACGCACCGCGTGATCCACCGCGCGCAGCGAGTTCACATTCTTGGTCTCGGTGCGGGTGCCGAACGCCTCGGCGTCCTTGCGCATCAGGGACACGTTCGCGTCGCAACGCACGTTGCCGCGCTCCATGCGGGCATCGGAGACGCCGAGGTTGCGCACGATCTCCCGGATCGCGGCCACGTAGGCTTTGGCCACCTCCGGGGCGCGGGTTCCGGCGCCGACGATCGGCTTGGTAACAATCTCGATCAACGGCACGCCGGCGCGGTTGTAATCCACCAGGGAAAAGTCGGCGCCCTGAATGCGGCCTGCGGCCCCTCCCATGTGGGTGAGCTTTCCGGCGTCCTCCTCCATGTGCGCGCGCTCGATCTCGACGCGGAAGACCTCTCCGTCCTCGAGCTCGACGTCCAAAAAGCCGTCGAAGGCAATCGGATCGTCGTACTGCGAGGTCTGGAAGTTCTTGGGCGTATCCGGGTAGAAGTAGTTCTTCCGGGCGAAGCCGCACTTCTCGGCGATCTGGCAGTTCAGCGCCAGACCGATCATGATGGCGGATTCGACGGCGGTCTTATTCACCACCGGCAGCACGCCCGGCAGGCCGAGGTCCACCTCGTTAACGTTCGTGTTCGGCGCATCGCCGAACGCGTTGGGGGCGGAGGAGAACATCTTCGTCTTGGTGTTCAACTCGACGTGGACCTCGAACCCGAGGACCGGGTCATAGGTCTGCAGCGCGGTCTCGAAGTCCACCAGATTCTCAGTGGCGCTCATCTCAGGCAGCACCTTCCTCGATTGCGGCGGCCAGCTCCGGCGCCTGGGTGATCAGCGGAGCGCCCCACGCGTCCTCGAGTAACTTCTCGAGGGCGGCGCCAGCGCGGTAGACGCGGGCGTCTTCGCGAGCCGGGGCGAGGAACTGGATGCCCACCGGCAGGCCCTCCGAGAGGCCTCCCGGGACCGAGATTCCCGGCACACCCGCGAGGTTCGCCGGGATGGTCGCGACGTCGTTGAGGTACATGGAGAGCGGATCATCACTCTTGGAACCGAACTCGAACGCCACGTTCGGGCTGGTCGGGGAAACCAAGACGTCCGCCTGCTCGAACGCGGCGTCGAAGTCGCGCTGGACCAGCGTGCGCACCTGCTGGGCGGAACCATAGTAGGCGTCGTAGTAGCCCGCGGAAAGTGCGTACGTCCCGAGGATGATGCGGCGCTTGACCTCGTCGCCGAACCCCGCCGCGCGGGTAGCCCCCATCACGCGTTCGATGGTGACCGGTCCGTCCTTCGGCAACACCCGCTGGCCGTAGCGGACGCCGTCGAACTTGGCCAGGTTGGAGGACACCTCACTCGGCATAATGAGGTAGTAGGCGCCGAGCGCGTACTTGAAGTTGGGGCAGGAGACCTCCACGACCTCGGCGCCGGCGGCCTTGAGCAATTCCAGCGACTCGTCGAATCGCTGCTGCACCCCGGCCTGGTACCCCTCCCCCGTGAGTTCCTTGATGACGCCGACGCGCAGGCCCGTCAGGTCGCCGGTCGCGCCGGCCTTGGCGGCCTCGACCAGCGCTGGCACCGGGTCGGTGAGCGAGGTTGAGTCGCGTTTGTCATGCCCGGCGATCAGCTCATGCAGGTACGCCGAATCCAGCACGGTTCGGGACACCGGGCCAATCTGGTCCAGCGAAGAGGCCATGGCGATGGCGCCATAGCGGGACACCGAGCCGTACGTCGGCTTGACGCCAACGGTGCCGGTAACGGCGCCGGGCTGGCGGATGGAGCCGCCGGTGTCCGTACCGAGCGCCAAGGGCGCTTCGAAGGCGGCGACGGCGGCCGCGGAACCGCCACCGGAGCCGCCCGGGATACGGTCCAGATCCCAGGGGTTGCGCGTATTTCCGTAGGCCGAATGCTCGGTGGAGGAACCCATCGCGAACTCGTCCAGATTCGTCTTGCCGAGCATCGGCAGCTTGGCGGCCCGAATCTTATCGATCACCGTCGCGTCGTACGGGCTCATCCAGCCCTCGAGCATTTTGGACGCCGCCGTCGTCGGCTGGCCCACGGTCACGATGAGGTCCTTGATGGCGATGGGCACACCAGCCAGCGGATGGAGGGAGTCGGCCTCGGCGCCGCCGGCGGCGCGAATCGCGTCCACCTCCGCGGCCACGGCCAGCGCCTCCTCGGCGTTGACGTGCAGGAACGCGTGGACGCCGCGCTCGCCACCGTCGACGGCCGCGATGCGGTCCAGATGGGCCTGCACGGCCTCAACGGAGGTCACCTCGCCGGAGCGCAGTTTCTCGGCCAGCGCGGCGGCGGAGAGATTAATCAGTTCGGTCATCGCTTACTCCCCATCCAGAATCGCCGGCACCTTGAAGCGGTCCTCGTCCGCATCGGGCGCGTTGGAGAGGGCCTGCTCGGGCGTCAGCGTGTGCCCCACCACGTCCTCGCGCAGCACATTCTGCAGCGGCAGCGGGTGGCTGGTGGCCGGGACATCGTCTCCGGCGGCTTCGCTCACGGAGGCGATCGAATCGACGATGACGGACAGTTCGCCCGTCATCTTCTCCAGTTCGGCATCATCCATTTCGATGTGCGCGAGCCGGGCCAAATGGGCCACGTCCTCACGGCTGATGGCAGACATGTAGCTCCCGATGTGGTTGGGGTTCTCAGTTCAGACTTATTCTATTCCAGCTCAGCCACGCGAGGCGTGCGAGCGGACCGTCTCCAGCGCGCGGGCACGGTCCGTCGCCACATAGTGCTCCTCGCTCGTCAGCACGGTGGGCACGGTCTCGTTGCCACCGTTGAGCTCGCGCACCCGGGCCGCGGCGTCGTCATCTTTCCAGATATTGACCCAGTAGACGTCCTTGAGGTGGGAGCGCAGCTTCCACATCAGGCGCAGGCAGAACGTACATCCCGGACGCCAGAAGACCGCCACTCCCCCGTCGGCCACATGCTGCTCAACGCCCGCGTCCGGGCGGGAAGGCACGACGGCGGCGATGGCGGTAAAGCCCGAAAAGATGGCCAGACCCAGCGCAAAGGCCACGGCCACCCCGTCCACCGGGCCGGACAGCGCGCGAGCGGCCACGAGCGCTGCGAGAACAAGGATCAAGAGGGTTAGCACCCACGGCTGGGCAAAAAGACGACGCATGGACCCCACCCTATCGAAGTGGGCTGATTCGCGCCGGGCCGTGCTCGCGTGGGACTAGACGTCCTTGGTGTAAACCACCAGCGGCGCCCCGTTGCTGGGGACGAACCAGTCTCGCTCGGGCACGTGGGTGAAGCCCTCCGACTCGTAGAGCGCCCGGGCCGGCGCCCAACTGCCGCCCGTCGTCAGCGCCAGCCGCGCCACGGCGTCGTCCTGCTCGCCCAGCGCGACGACGGCGCGCACCAATGCGCGTCCCGATCCGCTGCGCTGGATGTGCGGGTCCACCGCCAGCATGCGCATCTCCAACTCGTCATCGCGGCAGATGTCCGCGTACTTCGAGCCCGGGCGGATCACGGAAATCGACGCGATCAGCTGACCGTCACGCTCAGCCACGAAGAGCTCCGCGTGCTGGGCGCGATCGGCAGTATCCGCAATGAAATCGAAGTAGGTGGAATCCGGGTCGAAATACCCGGTCGCGCGATACGCGGCGAGCGTGACGCGAGTAATTCCCTCAAAGTCTTCGGTAGTTGCGGGGCGGATGACGATCTCAGTCGGCAAGGTGTTGGGCTCTCACTCTGTCAAAGTTGATGAACCCGGCAGCCGCCCACGCCGGGTAGGTTTCCGGACGCATGACGGGCACGCCCGCTTCCTCGGCGATGAGCATCGCGGCGGACCAGTCATGGAGGTGGGTGCCGAATTCGGCGTAAGCATCCAGCGTACCGTCGGCCACGAGGCACACATCGAGCGCTGCGGAGCCCAGGCGCCGCATGTTGGCGAAGCCCGGCATGAGCGCCCCCAGGGCGGCGACTTGCCCGACGTGCCGCTGGTGGGAGTATCCGAATCCGGTCGCGATGAGGGGGCCATCCGTCTGACGATCCGGCCCTGACAAGCGCTGAGGCGGGCCCGCGGCGTCGGCCCGATAGGCCCCCGTGCCGCGGGCGGCGTAGTACTCGAGGCCGAGTGCCGGGGCGTTGACGGATGCCGCGAGCCAGGTTCCCTCGGCATCGCGGACGGCGACCGATGTGGCGTAATAGACAATTCCGCGCACAAAGTTCGTGGTCCCATCCAGAGGATCGATGGACCATTCGGTCCCGGAGGGCTCCTCCGGTTCGGTGTGCCCGTACTCTTCGCCCGTGATCGCGTCGTGCGGGCGCGCCGCGGCAATCACCTCGCGGACGGCTTGCTCTGCCCGGCGGTCAAACTCCGTGACCCAATCTCCGCCGTCGGACTTCGTCTGTGTCCGCGGCCGGCCGGCGCGTTCGGCCAGCACCGCGGCGCCCGCTGCCGCGGCAGCCCGGGCCACTTCGAGCAATTCGACGCTCATTCCGCGCCCTCCTCGCCGATCAGTAGGTCATCGGTCACGGACTCGGGGCCGCCGGCCAGAAGGACTCGGAACCCGTCCTCATCCAGCACTGGAACACCCAGCGAGAGGGCCTTATCCAGCTTCGACCCAGCGGCGGAGCCGGCCACGACGTAGCTCGTTTTCTTGGAGACCGAGCTGGTGGCCTTGCCGCCGCGCGTGATGATCGCTTCCTTCGCCTCGTCGCGGCTGAAGTTCGGCAGGGTTCCGGTCACCACGATGGATAGCCCCGTGAGCGTCTTGGGGGCCGAGGCGTCTTGGGCATCGGCCATCACGACGCCGCTCTCCCGCCACCGCTGGACGATCCGCTGGTGCCACTCCACGTTGAACCAGTCGACCAAGGAGTTGGCGATGATGGAGCCAACGCCATCGACTTCGGCGAGGTCCTCGCGGGCGGTCTCGGCACGCACGGCCTCCTCGATGGCCTCCATGGTCCCGTAGCGGACGGCGAGCGCGCGGGAGGCGTTCGGTCCCACGTGCCGGATGGACAGGGCCACGAGTACTCGCCACAGGGGCTGCTCCTTGGCCTTTTCCAGCTCTTGAAAGAGCCGCTGCGTGTTGGCGGTCGGCGCCGAAGGTTTCTTGGCCGTGCCCTTCGTGTAGAAGTACGGGACCAGTTCCCAGCGACCCGTTTCCTCGCCTCGGGTGCGCTTCTGGCGCCACACCATCACGTCCGCCAGCTTCTCCCGCAGCGACTCGTCCACGTTTCCCGCCGCCAAGTCGAAGAGGTGCGCCTCATTGGTGATGACGCCGGGACCGGCGGGACGGACCTCGCCATCGTGCTCCGCGGGATCATCCCCCGGTCCAGCGGTCAGTGCCTGAGCCGCCTCGTCGCCCAAGGCCTCAATGTCGAAGGCGCCGCGGCCGGCCAGGTGGGCCACCCGCTGGGTGAGTTGGGCGGGGCACGTCTCCGCGTTGGGGCACCGAATATCGACGTCGCCCTCCTTGGCCGGGCGCAACGCGGTGCCACACGAGGGGCAGCGGGCGGGCATCACGAAGTCCCGGAGCTGCTCCTCGCGGCCCTCGCGCAGCGGCAGGACGGGCCCGAGCACCTCGGGGATCACGTCGCCTGCTTTGCGCAGGATGATCGTGTCCCCAATCTTGACGTTCTTCGCCTTGACGACGTCCTGGTTGTGCAGGGTCGCCCGGGACACCGTGGAACCCGCGACCGTGACCGGCTCCATGACCGCATAGGGGGTGACCCTGCCGGTGCGGCCGACGTCGACCCGGATGTCCAACAGCCGAGTGTGCACCTCCTCGGGCGGGTACTTAAAGGCCGCCGCCCAGCGGGGCACGCGCGAGGTGTAGCCCAGCGCACGCTGGATGGCGAACGAATCGGCCTTGACCACAATCCCGTCGATCTCGTGGATCAGCTCGTGACGCTGCGCGCCGAAGCGCTCAATGTAGTCGAACACCTCGGCCTCGGAGGCCAACACCTCCGAGTACGGAGACACGGGCAGGCCCCAGTCGCGCAAGAGGTCGTACGTCTCGTGTTGGCTCGTCGCCGCCAGACCAGTACGCATGCCGATGCCGTGGACGAACATCCGCAGCGGACGCTTGGCGGTCTCCGCCGCGTCTTTTTGCCGCAAGGATCCGGCCGCGGCATTCCGCGGGTTGGCCAACGGCGCCTTGCCCGCGGCAATGAGCTGCTCGTTGTACTCCTCAAAATCAGCCGAGCTGATGAAGATCTCGCCTCTGATCTCCACCTCGTCGGGCCACCCGCGACCGGACAGCTCGGTCGGGATGGTGGCGATGGTGAGCACGTTGTGGGTCACGTCCTCGCCCGTCGTGCCGTCTCCTCGCGTGGCCGCGCGCACGAGGCGCCCATCCCGGTAGAGCAGGTTGACCGCCAGCCCATCGATCTTGACCTCGCACAACCAACGCAACGTCTCCGCCGGGGCTTGCACGGCCGCGTTCTCGCTGGCGCGGGTGAGCCACGTGGAGAGCTCCGAAGTGGAGAACACGTCCTCCAACGAGTACATCCGGCTCAGGTGCTCCACCGGGGAGAACGCCGCCGAGACCTCGCCGCCCACCTCTTGGGTGGGGGAATCGTTGGAGACCAGCTCCGGATGCAGCGTCTCGATCTCGGTCAGTCGCGTGAAAAGCCGATCAAACTCGGCGTCGGAGACTAACGGGGCGTCCTCGTTGTAGTACGCGAAGCGGTACCGCCGCACGTCGTCGACCAGCTGTTCGTATTCAGAGCGCAGTGATTCGTCCACGTCTCCATCCTGCCTCATGGCGCCGCCCTAGTCGTCCGCGCCGATCGTACTCTCCAATAACGTCAGGTCCGCATGGGTGACCAGGTGCGAGGTCACCGCGTGCTCTACCAGCCGCGCCTTGCGATTTGTCGCCAACTTCCCGGCCCCGCCACGCAGGCCGGCGATGCCCGCCTTGTCCAGCTTGTCGCAGACGTTATCCAGCTTGCGATTGAATTTGGTCGTGGCCCAGCCGAGGCGGGCGGCCGCCGCCGCGCTCGAGGGGACGGCGCTCAGCCCGGTGCCATCGCGGCGAAGCATCGGCTCCGCCAGGGCGACCACGAGAGCCCGCTGCGATTCCGTCAGGGTCACCGGGCCAATGGTGGTGGCCCCGTCCGGATCGTCCGCGCTCCACTCCTGCCGGAACGCTGGCTGGTTCATATGCACGCCAAGCTCATACGTCGTCGGACCGGCGGTGAACACCACAGTCGTTTGGCTAAACACCAGGGGCAGTCGCGCGCCCGGGGCCAGCCACGCCTGCAAGCCGCCCGTCTTATCGGAGATGGTCGCCGAGAGCCGCTTGCCGACGTTGGAGAGCCACCAGATCCCGTCATACCGCGCGACCGTGAGGAACTGACGGTGCAGATACGGGTTCTCGTCGACCTCGAGGTCGCCCTCGCGGCCAATCGTAAAGACCTGCTGGTCCCCCACGGGAAACCATTCGCCGCAGAACTCCACCTGCACGTCCGGGGTCATTCGCCCGCCTCCCCGCTCGCGGACGCGTCCCCCGTGCAGTGCCGCACCGGTTCGGAGACCCTACCGTCGTCACGCACCAGCAGGACTTCGATACACGTCGGGCCGTCGGCGCGACGTGGCGTGGTGGCGGCGGCGGCGTCCGTGCGCTGGACCTCCCCCTCCTGGGCCGCGGTCACCGGGGTCCATTGGTAAAAGTCGCCTTGCTGGGGTTCCGGATTGCTCCACGTAAACGTGACGTTCTCCCCCTCAGTGGAGTACTTGAAACCGTCGACCACGGGCACCACACCGCCGATCATGGCGTCGGCCGGGTCATCCTGGCTCCCTAGTGACGGGACGGCCTGCCGCGGATCCTCCTCCGTAGACAAAGCGTTGACGAGGACGGCACCACCGACGATCACCGCCAAGCCCACGATGATGCCCACCAGCGCCTTCGGGAAGCGTTGCCGCTCCACCTGCCCGTCGTCGGCCTCCTGCGCCGCCTCAAAACCGCTCAGCTGCTGGTCTTGCCGGGCCGGCCGCGCCGGCTGGGCCGAACCGGCCGGGGTGAACGACGGCGTCGCCTCCGGGGCGCTCGTTGCCGAGATGGCATGGGTCTCCGCCGGGGCGGGCTGCTCCGCGGTCCACGCGGCACCCCCAGCGCCTCGGGACCGGGCGGCCGTCTGCGCCCCGTCGATCGATTGGACGCTGCGCACCCGCGTGGCCTCGCCGTCGTCCGGGCCGTGCGCCGGATCAGGGTCGATGTGGGCCTCGTCCAGCACCTCGAAAGGCGTCACGCCGAGTCCCAGTTCCGCCTGGATCCGCTGCAAGGCGCGGGCTAGCTGGGCTGCCGATTCGAACCGTGATCCCGGCGATTTGGCCATCGCCACGGCGAGCGCCTGGTTGAGCGAGACCGGCACATCCTGGCGCGTCAAGGGCTCTAAGGGGGCATTGGTAATGCGATGAATGAGCTTCGATTGGGTATTGTCGCCGCCGCGCCGCACAAAGGGTGAATGCCCGGCTAAGAGCGTGTAGATCGTGGCGCCAAGCGAGTAAACATCCATGCGGACGCCATCGGGCTGTCCGCCGGCGAACGCCTCCGGGGCGGACCACGGGATGGACAACCCGGCGTCGTCCGCGGCGGCCCCGGCGGTCCCCGAAATACCGAAATCCGTGAGCGCCGGGCGGTTGTAGTCCGTGGTCAGCACGTTGGCCGGCTTGATGTCCCGGTGAATGATGCCGGCGCGATGAGCGGTTTCCACCGCCGAACTGATCTGGATACCGAGGGTGAGCGCCTCATCCACGCGCAACAGGCTCCGCCGATACCGGGCATCGAGGCCCGGCCTGGAACAGTACTCCATGGCCAGGTAGGAGCGGCCGTCACCGCTAATGTCCGCCTCGTAGATCGTCACAATGTACGGGTGGGTGGACAGCTGGGCCATGAGGTTCGCTTCCGACTCGAAGCGACGGCGGGCGGCCTCCGAGGTCACGTCCGCCAAGAGGACCTTCACGGCGACCTTGCGCCGGGGCCGGTCCTGCTCATAAAGGTAGACGTCGGAGAAACCGCCGGAGCCCAGCGGATTGAGGTAGGTGAACCCGTCAATCGCGGGGGCCGGGGCCGGCGGACGCTTGCCGCTCACGGCAGATCCTCAAAGCGTAGGCTGACACCGTCGCCGAGGTCGGCGATGTCGCCATCGAGCAGCAGCACCGATTCGTTACGTCCTAGCCGGCGCGGGGCCTGCCCGGGCCGGATAAGAACGGTGCCATTGGTGGCGCCGAGATCCACCAAGTCGACGTGCCACCCGTCGACCTTCACTTGGAGATGGGACCGGGAGATGTCTCCGGCCGGGCTGGAGACCTGCATGAGCTTGGGTTGCGCGTCTCCCGAGAATCCGCGGGCGCTCGGCTGACGCCCGAGCACCACCGAACGCACCAAGGGGCACTGATGGGTCCGGGCCCCGCTGCCCTCGATCACGGTCATCTTCCCGAGCGGCGGCCGCATCACCTGATGCGCGTCGCCAGAGAGCGCGGCACCGCACGTTGTACACGTCGTCGCCGTAGGCGGGTTCGCGTGCCCGTCGGCGCAGGCGCGCCCCAGCACAAATTCGCCAGCGTTCGCAGCCGCTGTGGTGTCATGCCCCGTCAGGGTCAATCCGTCGTCGGGCTCCGCGGACGGCACGGGGGTCGGCAGGGCGCTGCGGTGCACCGTCTCGCCGTCGTGATCTCCTTCTTCTACCGGTCCACGGCCGCCCGCAGCGGGCTCGGGCTGCGCCGACGACGCGTGAGGTGCCGACTCGGCAGACGCCGCGCGCGGGGCGTCCCCCGTGCGCCACGGCACCGAATCGATCATGCCGGGGGCGTCGGCAGGAGCCGGCTCCGGTGCCGCGGGCCCGCGCCGTGGAGCGCGCACCACGGGCGATTCGGCCTCCGCTGCGCCGACCGGCGACGCTGAGGATGGCCCGGAGGCAGCGGGATGTGCCGGTACCCCGGCTGGGCGGTTGACCAGAATGGTGTTCGCCTCATCCGGATCATCGGCGTCAGGTTCGCCGCCGGACGCTAGGGAATCGGCCAGGGCGGCAGAGTCCTCGAGGGGCTCACGGGGGCCGAGGATCTCGCCCGCCAAGGAGACTTGCTCCAGCGAGACGTGCTCCCAAGACAACGAATCCACCTCGACGTCGTCAGCTTCCGGGTACGCGGCTGCGGGCTCCAGCGGCAGGGCCACCTCCGAAACAGGTTCCGGCTCCGGCGTGGGTTCGGGCGCGGCGGCAGGGCCCGACGGGGGCTGCGCCTCGGGCACTGGCTCGGCCGGTGACTCGTCCTCCGGTGCTGGCTGCTCCTCCGCCGGCGGCTCGGCGACTTCAGCGTGCGGCGCTGGCTCGGGATGCTGCACGGCCGTTTCCAGAGGCGGCGTACCGGCTTCCGCGACGTCGCGCACCTCCGAAACGCGCACCACGCCCTCGCCAATGGGCAGCCACGCGTCCTGTCCGGCGTCCGGGGACTCCACGTGCCACCCGGCGCCTGCCAAGAACCTGCGCTCATGCCACGTGGCGGCTCCCTCGCCGCTGGTGCTCGAACCTCCGCGCTCGTCCGGCACGCGAATCGTCACGTCGCCTCGCACCACCACATGCGGCGGCGACTGCCGAGCAATGATGGCAAAATCTGGCAAGCGAGAGATCTGCATCTTGTACGCGCTGAGAATCGCCGAGAGGAGTGACTCCACCGTCGCCTCGGCCATCTGTTCCCACAGCTGCACGAGCAGATCGCCCTCAGCCTCGGCCGGCAGCACGACGACGTGGCGGTGCGTCACGAGGGCCCACCGATCACCGGGGCGATAGTGAACGGCCGTCATGACGTGACCTCCTCGCGTTTAGTCTCCGAGACGCCGACGGGTTCGGTCTGGTTCTCATCCTCTGCGTTGGCGCGAGGCATCGTGTCGGCGACATCGTCGTCGCCGTGTTCAAGGGCAGCGTCCGCGACGATGACGGTGATATTGTCCCGCCCGCCGGCGCGCAGCCCGGCGTCGATCAGTGCATCGACGGCCGCCTGCGGGTCCGCCGTCGTGGCCGCGATCTCCTTGAGCACGTCATCCCGCACCTCGCCGGAGAGCCCGTCCGAGCACACCAGCAATCGATCGCCGTCGGAGACCGGCAACAACCAAAAGTCGGCGCGGCTGTCGTCCCCCGTGCCCAGGGCCCGGGTAATGACGTGCCGTCGCGGGTGCCACACGGCCTCCGCGGCGGTAATCTCGCCGCGGTCCAACAGGAGCTGGACCTCGGAGTGATCCACGGTGATCTGTTCAAGCACCCCGGCCGCTAGACGATAGGTTCGCGAATCGCCCACGTTGAACACGAGCCAGTACGGTTGCCCGTCTTGGTAGACGACGGCGGCACCGGTCACCGTGGTTCCGGCCCGTTCCGATGCGGCCACCCGGATGGCACGATCGGCCTCACGCATGAGCGTCTGGACCTGCTCGGCGTCGAACCGTCCCCCGGCCTGCTGGTGCCCCTCGGCCAGCGTCTGCACGCACACGCGGCTGGCCACCTCGCCCGCCTCGTGTCCGCCCATGCCATCGGCCACAGCGAAGAGGGTGTCCGTGGACAAGTACGAGTCTTCATTGAGCTCGCGGCGCAGGCCGCGGTCAGTTCCTTGACCGCGGCTAATCCGTACGGGGTGTTCCGTCGTCGCTTCGCTCACGCGCGCTCGACCTTGAAGTAGCGATCTCCCATATACACAGTCTCCCCCATACTGGCCTGCATGGGCTGACCCGCCGTCAGTTGCCGGCGATTGCCGCCCGCGTCGGTGATGGCGGAACCGTTCGTTGAATTGCGGTCCGTGACCCAAATCCCGCTGGTGCTGGCCTGCACCAACACGTGAGTCTTGGACATGGATCGGCCAATGTCCGCCATCGAGAGCGTGTCCGCGATCTCCTCGCCCTCCGCGGCTGCGGGATTGCGCCCGATGAGCAGCGACTCGTCCAGCACATGGACTTGACCGTCGTCGAAGACAAGCCGCGCCCGCACGCTGGCCGCCTCGCGGAACTGGGTGTGCTCGACGTCGTCGTCGGGGTGGAAGGGCTCCTCGTGAACCACCGGCTCGGCCGGCTCGGCGCGGACCGGCTCGACCGGCGCCTCGGGGATATTCCGCTGGGCACGCGCCGTGGCGGAAGGCTGTGCCGGCCGGGCGTCTTGCGGGCTCGGCACCGCGTCAGCGGGCTGCCCAGAAGGGGCCTGCTGTGCCGGGCGCTGCGGGGCGGGTGCGGCCACTTGCGGCTCCGGAACGGAGTTGATCACCCCGGTGAATCCCGCGTCCGCGTCCTGGGGGCTGCCGGGGTAAGCCGGTGCCGTCGGTAGGTAACCGGGGGCGAAACTCTCGGGGCCAAACAAACCACCCGTGGTCAAGGGATCGCGTCCGGCGCGCACATCCATGACCAGTGTGCGCGCCATCTTGTCGTGCCACCCCTGACGCTGGTGGTTCGGGTCCCACACGTTGGACACCACCATCAGCACCGGGCCAAGAACGGGCACCACGTTGGCGACGCCGATCAACAGCCGCCTGATGATCGTCTTACCCCAACCCGGGGCGAAGCCGTCCTCATTGGCCGTTCGCAACCCCATGAGGACGTTGCCCACCGTCTTGCCGCTGGTCGCCTCCCACCACCACAGGAAGACGCCGTAACCGAGGCAGATGACGAGGTAGAGAACGTAAGAACCCATCATTTGGCCGATGACCTCGGGAGCGGCCGCCACTTGCGCCAACTGCGGGGCCAAGACGGCGCCAAAGATGATCGACACGATCATCACGGGCACCGAATCCAGTAGCCACGCGCCCAGTCGCTTGCCCGCGGAGGCGTTGACCAGATTCATCACTTTGGCCACTAGTTACTCCTTCGATGGTTTCTCGTTTACTTTACGGACGGGCCGGGCCTCTCCGCTAGATCGGCCTAGCCAGCCCGGCAGCTTCCCCCACCGACTGCGCTGCGCAGGCCCACGGGCTGCCCGGCGCGCTGCCGCCTGCGCCGCGGCGTCGTGCATCAAGGACCGGGGCGAGTACTTGGCCTTCAGCCGTTGCCAGAAGGTGGCCGACGAGGACAGTGCCTCGGCCTGCCGGTCCACGGCCGCCCAGTAGTCTGCCACTTCCTGCTCCGTGACCTCGCCCGCGGCGAACGTCGAGCGGTCGGCGCGGTCGGCGAGGTCTACCACGGCAACGGCCGAGGAGCCCAGCGAGTCCGTCAGCACGCGCGCGTTCTCGCGGCGCGTCGCCCCCGGCACGGAGACGATGCCGTAGTCCGTGGCCTGGCTGAGGACCTCTTGCCACCCTCCGCTCACACGGTCTCCTGCCGATCCCCCTTGGAAACGACGGCGGCGCCGGCGCAGCTTCAGGGCCAGGATCAGCAGGAAGGGAGCCAGCAGGATGAGCAGCGATCCTAAGGAGATCGCCACGGCGATGATGACCGTGCCCCAGCGCTCCCAGAACGTCAGGTCTTCTTCCTCAACGTCTTGCGGCTCGGGGGCGGTCTCCGGGGGAAGGTCCGGCTCTTCCTGCGCGGGGGGCGGCGGCTGCAACACCTGCGGCTGCGGTACCGCCTTGGGCTCCTGCTCCGGGGGCGTCGGCTGCTCATCGTCGTCGGGCGTGGGATTAAACGCCACCCACCCGATGTTTTCGAAGGCGATCTCCACCCACGCGTGGACGTCGGAGCCCGTGATCTCCACCGTCGCCGATTCGTTGTATTCCTCCGGGTAGAAGCCCATGACCACCCGAGCGGGCATGCCCTGCTCGCGGGCCATCAGCGCCATCGCCGTCGCGTACTGTTCGTCATCGCCGATCATGTCCTCGGCGTCGAGCAGACTCGTGATCCGTCCGGCGCCATGGCCAGAGAGGGAAGGGACCTGACCTTCGGCCCCATTGGAGAAGTATCCGGAGGTGCTGAGCACCGTTTCGAGGCTGCGCGCCCGGTCGAGGGGGCCCTGAGCTGCCCCCACGTACTCCACGGCTTTCGCCGCGGCCATCGGCGGGACATTCGCCAGGTCCGGCATCCGCAGCTGGGAGAACTCGGCTTCCGAGAGCACCTCATCGCTGGGGGTGACGGGAAACTGCACGTGTGCGGTATAGCGATCGCCCTGCGCCAAGCCCGTGGCGCTGAGAGCCGTCTCGGCCTCGTCGCTATAGAACAGCGACCGAGCCAAATCGCCCTGGCTGTCCTCAGGAACCTCCACCCCGTTGAGCTTGCCGCCGGCCGGAACCCAGACGCCGTCGTACTCTTCGATGGTGATCTCGAGCTCGCCGGCAGCCCGCGTCGCCTCGCCCTCGGCGGAACGGATGGTGGACGAGTCTCCCACGGGGGCAAAATTGCCGCCCGAGCTCGGGTCCACCGTGAACACCATGCCGTTATATGAGTCCAGGGCAGCCAGCCGGACGCGCCGCCCCTCAGGCAAGCCTTTCACGGTCAGGAGCGTCTCATCCGCCATGGTTTTGACGTACTTCCGGAAGCTCGTCAACGGACTCGGGTATTCGTACAGGTCAACGGGCGGCTCGACGGCGTCGCGCAGCACCTTTCGCGGGGTGTCCGGGCTAATCAAGGGGGCGGCCACGGCGGTCACGCCGCTCGCCACGACGAGGACGACGGCGCCGATCGCCACGCGCCGGATCAAACCGTCCCGCACGCCCCGCGCGTCGTCGTCCGCGTGATTAAGTGAGCGGAAACCCTCCCGGACGATGCGCCCCACGTACCGACGCCAGGCGAGCCACGCAACGATCAGCGCCACGAAGACGCCGCCGCGCAGCAGCGGCACGGGCACGTCTTGGGTCCCGAAGACAATCCCGATGACAAACATGGCCAAGAGCGGCAGCAAGGTCCAGAAGGGCGAACGCAATCGCCACGCCATCATGCCCGCGAGCACACTCGTGACCAAGGCGGACAGGAAGGCGACGATCAGCACGCCGCCGTACGCGCCGACGGGCGGCGAGACGGTGAGCATGTCTTTCCACGCCAGCACCACACCCGCGAGCAGCGTGCGCAGCGATTCCAGCGTGGGGATCACGCCGTAGAGCGCCTCCCGGGGCGTCGCCAGAGGCGTGCCGAGCAGGACGTAGAGGAGGATGAACAGCGCGATCGTTCGCCATGCGCCCCACCGGAACCGCACGGAGACCCACGCGAGGCCGAGACCAGCGACGATGCCACCGACGCCAGCCAAGACAAAGAACACGCTGCCGCCGTAGGCGTCGCTGAGGCCGAGGACGGCTAGCCACAGGGCCGCGCCCAAGCAGGCGGCATCGACGGCGTAGCGCCACAGGGGAAGATGGGTTCTCATGCGGCAGCCCTCCTGAGCAGCACGCCGAGTTCGTCCAAGTTGCCGAGGGTCAGCACGGTGAGGTCCCCAATGTTGTTGCGGGCGGCGTTCAGCCCGTGTCCACACCGGATAGCGATGGCGCGCACGCCGAGCGGGATATGCATGCTGGCCTGCCGCATCTGCCGAGCGTTGGTCTTGGCCCCGGTAATAATGAACACCACGGACGCGGTGGGTACCGTCTCCGCCGTGGTGCGGGTGAGGTTGACGACGCTACGGCGCGGCATGAGTCGGCTCTGAACCCGAGTCAACCCGTCCATCATGTTGCGCCCGGTATCGGTCCGGATCGGCCCGGATTGGCTCAGCACGGAGAACTTGCGCTGCTCGGTGGCCGCTTGGAGCCCAATGGATGCGGCCACGGAGACCGCGAGCTCAAAATCCTCGGGTGCTTGCTCGAGGTCGTCCCCGTACTCGCCGAGGTTGAGGGACAGGGCAATGGCCAGATGGCTGCGCCGCGTCTCTTCGAATTGGCGCACCATAAGTTCGCCCGTACGCGCGCTGGACTTCCAGTGGATGTGCCGGCGGTCATCACCCGCCTCATACTCACGCAGGGCGTGAAAGGACACGTCCGAGTTGGACAAATCCGACGTCGGCATGCCCTCGAGATCGCGGATGAAACCGGAGCTGGACCCATCCAGAGCGGTGGTTTTGGGGTGCACGTAGAGCTCGTACTCGTCACTCCAACGCACCTGGCGCCGCAAGAGGCCGAAGGGGTCCTGACGCACGGAGCGCACGGGGCCCACGTCCAAGACGGCGCGGCGCTTGGTGGGGATGGTGAAGAGGTCTTCGTGCTCGGCCCCGGGGCCCAAGCGCGGCACTCTAAATTCGGCGACGGCGGCGCCCACTGGCAACTCCATGGTGGTGCCGAAGGTGGCGCGCTTGGACGGGTTCTTCACCACCATGGCGCCCACCGCCCGGTCCCCGACGGCCACGCGAGTGCGGTGGAGGTCGAGGGCGACGTCGTACTCGCTCTTGCCCACGATGAATCCGATGGCGATGACGAGCAGGAGCGTGCCCATGGCCGCGCCAAGGCTCGCCTCGAGCCAGCCGAAGGCCGCGCCGAGGACCCACAGCGTGAGGGCGGTGCCCGCGATGGCGAAGCCCAGCGGGGACACGACGCGCGCCAAGGGCGCGACGTACCGCTCGAACAGGTCGCCGGCGCGTTCGGTCGCCGGACGCGCGTACTCACGCGCCACATCGACGCCCTCGCTCACCGCGGTGGCCGAGCGCGCGGCGTGAGCGCTCAGCGCGGCCCGGCGGCCAGAGCGCTCGGCAGCACGGCGGGAGCGGCGGTTCTCCCCGTCCCTCATGCCTGGCCGGCGTCCCCGCGCTCGTGGGTCTGCGGCTTCAGGATGGTCTCGTCGTCGTCCGGATCCCCCGTCGCAGCGTGGGCGTCCGTGTTCATGCGGTTGGAGGCGTACCGCTCGTCAGCGTGGCTGCCGGTCGTGGTGACGGGCTCGGGCACCGGAGTCGACGCAGCGGCCGAGGCCGTGGCTCCCCGCTGGGTGGGGGCCGGAACGGTCCGCACGACGTCGGCGAGCACCTTCTCGGCCGTTGCTCCCGTGAATTCGGCCTCCGGGTCCAGCACCAAACGGTGCGTGAAGACGTGCGGCGCCAATTCCTTGACGTCATCGGGCAATACGTAGTTGCGTCCCTCGGACGCCGCCCAAATCTTGGCCGCCCGGATCATGGCGAGGGCACCACGCACCGAGACGCCTAACCGGGTTTCTTCTGCCGAGCGCGTGGCCTCGCAGAGCTGGGCGACGTAGTCGAGGATCGCGTGATCGACGTGCACGGTGGTCGCCAAATCGGCCATATCCGCGACCGCTTCTGTCGTGATGATTGGCATGAGCGCTTGGGATCGGTCCCGCTGCGAGCTTCCGGACAGCAGCTCAACCGTCGCGGCACGGTCCGGGTAGCCGATCGACGTTTTGATGAGGAACCGGTCGAGCTGAGCCTCCGGTAGCCGGTAGGTGCCCGCCTGCTCGATGGGATTCTGCGTGGCGATCACCATGAAAGGCCGCGATTGGGGGTACGTCACCCCGTCGATCGTGACGCGCCCCTCCTCCATCACCTCGAGCAGCGCGGACTGGGTCTTGGGCGAGGCACGGTTGATCTCATCGGCGAGTACGAGATTGGCAAAAATGGGGCCCCGATGGAACTCGAAATCCTGGGTCTTCTGATCGAAGATCGTGATGCCGGTGACGTCCGAGGGCAGCAGGTCAGGGGTGAACTGAATACGCGAATTGGTGCCTTTGACGGTCGCGGCCAGCGAACGGGCCAGCATCGTTTTGCCCGTGCCTGGGGCGTCCTCGAGCAGGACGTGGCCCTCGGCCAACATGGCCGTCAGGACCAGCTTCACAACGTCCTGTTTGCCCAGCACGGCCTTGCTCACGTTGTTGACGAGCTTGCCGAAGGTCTCGGAAAACCACGCTGCCTGCTCATTCGTCATCGTCATAGTGCTACTGCTTTCTCGTCGCGTCGTTCCAGATTATTGCAGGTCATTGGATTTAACGACCCTCTCGAGAGCAACGGCGGTACCCCCTCCGAGTGACCACCCGCGCGTGAGAAGTCTAGGCGAAAGAGAAATCTGTTGCGATGGGGAGAAGTCACCATGACGCGCCGGCGAGCCCCCGGCGATTCGGGACACCGCGAAAGCGACGACACCGTGGACAAAAACGGCGGGTGGAAATTAGTCGATGACGAGCGAACCGCCCTCGCCGTGGGCGAGGTCGAAAGGATTGATGTCGCCGAAGCCGCGCACCGAGGTGGCCTCCAACTCCTGCACCACAAAGCGGGCGTCATCTTTGAGGGTGGCCGCGGTGAGCGCATCGGTCAGGATTTGCCCGGGCTCGGCCAGGGCCGTCAGCCGCGCGGCAAGGTTGACGGTGGGCCCGTATATATCGCCCAGCCGGGAGAGCACCCGCCCCCACACTACGGAGACGCGGGCCGCGGGCAGGGCCTCATCCGCATTCAGTTCCTGGGCCAAGGTCAGTGCGATCTGCGCACCCGCCTGCGGCGTCTCCGCGACAAACAACACTTCATCGCCGATGGTTTTCACAAGCCGGCCGCCGCCCACCGAGATGATTTCCGCGGCCTTGTTCTCGAAGCGCTGCACCAACTGCGCAAGGGTGCGCTCATTCATCCGCCGCGAAAGCGAGGTATAGGAGACGAGGTCGGCGAAACCCACGGCCCGCGCCAACGGCAGCGGCGCATCGTCATCGTTCCCCGAGACCACTCCGGCTTGAGACCGGGCGCCCAGACGCTGGATCGCCGCATTGAGGTTGCGGCGCCACGTGTAGACGAGCAGTTCCTCGATGGGAGCGATCAGCTCCGGCAGCAACTCCACCATTTTCCGCCGTGCCTCGGGATCGCTGAGCCCCTGGTTCTGGATCATGTCCTCCACCAGGGCCTCGATCTGCCAGACGACCATCCGATCGGTCATCTGCCCGATGGACCGCGTCACCGAAATCGCTGCTTCTTCCGTGAGCGTCTCGGAGCGAACATTGTCCACGATGGTCAGCAGTGCCTGCAGGTCATTCTGCGTGAACGCGACGTCTTCTTCGCCGTGATTTGGAAAGCCCAGCGCGCGCCACAGCTTGCGGGCGCTATGCAGCGAGATGCCGGCCTTCTGGGCCACTTCTCGGCGCTTCATGGTGCGTTCGCCGCCGATGAGCCGCGCCTCGAGGCTGCGCGTGGAGGCCTTCACCTGCTGACGCTTAATGGCATCAACGAGCGGGAGGGCGCGCGTGATGGGACCAGGATCCGTGGGTAAATCTGCGTGGCTGAGAATGGCGTCCACATCAATCCGGTACGGATCATCAAAGTCCGGTGCCGTGCCGGCCTCGTAACGCGACTTCTCCGGGAAGGTCAGCTCGACGTCGACGCGCGGCATCTCCTGCGTCTGGGACGTGGGCTCCTGCGGTGCCGGCTCGTCAGAACCTGGCTCGTGATGCTGCTCAGACATGGAGGGGGCCTTGCTGGGCTGGGGCGGACCACCTGATGGCCTGCTCCGCCCCGAAATCTGCGCCATCGAACATGACGCTGCGCGGCAGATCCTCGATCGCGTCCAGCGTGAGTTCACGCAGCTTGTGGACTGACGGAACGTTCTTCAGCGTGGTCTCCCCATTGGCGGTCAACAGCATGAGGTGGCCCGCTTGCACGGAGCGCTGGGCCACAGATTGGCGGACAACAAGTTCACGAATCAGCACGAGGGGTAGTTCCCGCAGGGACCGTGCCGAAACGCCCGTGCGGATCACGACGCGTCGATTTGTCAGGTAGTACCAGGTGCGCGCCCACCGCAGGTACGGCCGGACGCTCCACCCGAGCATCAGCAATCCCCCGATGACGAACACGGCCGCAGTCAGCAGCGGTGTCAGGTCCGCCGCCCACGCCGCCACGTCCTCGCGGCCCAGCCAGCCCAACCCGAACCCGGAGGCCCCAACGACGAGGAACAGGAGGATGACGGGCCGAACCAGCACGCGGCGGTGCTGGCGGGTCTTCACGATGACCCGCTCGTCGTCGCCGAGCTTGATGCGCATGGTTCTTCCTCCTCCCTGATGACGCCTACCCCTCTAGTCTAGTCAGGGCCCCTTGCGCCGGTCAGCTTCGCTACGCATACCCGCCCTGTGAGCGGCGCACGTGGACGACGTCGGCCGCATGCAGGACGCGCCGCTCGCCGGCAACGGTGCGCACGTCGAGGCCACCGTCGAGGGCTAGGCCCGTCGCGGTTGCCTCGAGCGCTTCGCCCCCGGGCAGCTCTGCCTTGATGTCCACCCCGATGGTCGCCATGCGCGCGGCGACGCGGTCGCGCAACCCCGAGCGCTCCACCGTCCCTGCGGCCAAGAGCCTCGAGTACTCCCGGTCGACCGCGGCGAGATAGTCGCACGCGACGGCGTCCAGCGAGGCCGCGTACCCCGCCGCCGTCAGGCTCGTGGCGGTCGGCACGGGCAATTCTTGGGCGCTGACGTTGACGTTGATCCCAGCGCCGACGACGACCGCGGTCCGTTGGTCGGCGGCAACCGGCGGCACCAACTGCGCGAGCAGGCCAGCGACCTTCCGCCACGGCCCGCCGTCGGGCGAGGCAATCAGGACATCGTTCGGCCACTTCACGGCGGCGTTGACGCCGCGCGCCTCGAGGGCACTCACCAAGCTGAGGGCGCACAGCATCGAGAGCCACCCGTAGGCACCGTCCTCGAATCGCTCCGGAGCAAACTTGATGGACACCGCGAGAGAACTGCGCGCCGGCGCGGACCAGCCGCGGCCGAGGCGCCCCTTGCCCTGACTCTGATGCGTCGCGATCAGCGCACTGCGATCCCCCGCGGTGGAATCGGCGACGAGATCGGCGTTGGTTGACCCCGTTTCCTCGACGACGTCGATCCGGCTGTAGGGCCCGGCGGGCGCGCGCAAGGCGTCAAAAGCCGCGGAATCAAGTGCGGCACGCCGCGGCGAGGGGTCTGCGGTAGTCATGGACTACACGGTAGCCGGGCCACCTGACAAGAAGATATCCGGTAGCAGAGGACCGCCTGAGTGGTAGGCGCTGAAGTCCGTCACTCCGTCCTCAGCGAGGACCTGCTCGTCCGTGAAGAAATTCCCCGTCACCTCGCCTGAGGATCGGCCGAGGAGGCTGATGGCGGCGTCGGCTACCACCTGTGGCGAACGCGAGGCCGCGGCCATCCGCGCCCCGTCGGGCAGGGCGCGGATCGCCGCCGTGTCGATCAGCGTCGCCGGCCACAACGAATTCACGCCGATCCCGTCACCGCGCAGCTCCTCGGCGAGGCCCAGCGTCGTCATGCTCATCCCGTACTTGGCCATGGTGTAGGCCAAGTGTTTGCCAGCCCATTGGGGGTCCAAGGTCCCGTCGGGACCGCTGGCGATGGGCGGCGAGAGCGTGAGGATGTGGGGGTTGCGGCCAGCCCGGGCCGAATCACGTAGGTGCGGCAGGGCCAGCTTCGACAGGAGGAAGGTCCCGCGCACGTTGATGTCCTGCATCAGGTCGTAACGCTTCATCTCCACCGCGTCCGTCGTCGACAGATCGATGGCAGAGGCGTTATTAACGACGACGTCGATGCCCCCGAACGCGTCGACCGTGGCGGCGACGGCGGCGGCGACGTCGTCGTCATGACGCACGTCCCCCACCACCGGCAGCGCGCGGCCGCCGGCCGCCTCCACGGCCTCTGCGGCGGTGTAGACGGTGCCTTCGAGCTGGGGGTGCGGCTCAGCCGTTTTGGCCAGCAGCGCGATGTTTGCTCCGTGACGGGCCGCGGCGCAGGCGATCGCGAGCCCAATGCCGCGACTTCCGCCGCTCATGATCAGGGTGCGTCCAGCCAGCGCGGGCGTGGGGGTGTTCTCACTCATGCCGATCAGCGTAACGCGGATCACACCAAAAAGTTACCCGCCAGTAGCGTTTCCAGCGCCGGTCGCCGAGGCGCGCGCCGCGAACATTGCCCGCGTTTTTGTAGGCTTCCTACAGCCACACCGCAGCCCTAGCTCACTAGACTTGCCAGAGTGGGCGCTTGGATTGTGTTGTTCCTACAGTGCGAATCTCAGGAAAGCCCGCGCGCCGTCGGGGTGACGGGCGGGCCACGCCCCACCCCAACCGGCAGCCCCGCATGACCCGTAGGACGAGTGAAGGAGCCCTCGAAGGATGAGCGACGCCGCAGCGATCGATCTAAACACCACGGCTGGCAAGATCGCCGAATTCCGCCGTCGCCAGGCAGAAGCGATGCTCCCCTCCGGCCCTGAAGCCGTCGAGAAGCAGCACGCCCGCGGGAGGAACACCGCACGCGAGCGCATCGAGATGCTGCTAGACCAGGGCTCGTTCGTCGAGTTTGATGCCCTCGCCGTCCACCGCACCACCGCCTTCGGCATGGGCAAGCGCCACCCCCTCGGCGACGGGCTAGTCTCCGGCTACGGCACCGTCGATGGCCGCCCAGTGGCCGTCTACTCGCAGGATTTCACCGTCTTCGGCGGCTCGCTGTCCAAGGTCAATGGGGAAAAAATTGTCAAGGTCCAAGAGTTCGCCCTGCGCAACGGCTGCCCCGTGATCGGCATTAACGACGGTGGCGGCGCACGCATCCAGGAGGGCGTAGCCTCCCTCGCCATGTTCGCGGACATCTTCCGCAACAACGTCCACGCGTCCGGCGTGATCCCGCAGATCTCCGTCATCATGGGCCCCTGCGCGGGCGGCGCGGCGTATTCACCCGCGCTGACGGACTACGTGATCATGGTGGACAAGACCAGCCACATGTTCATTACCGGGCCGGATGTCATCAAGACCGTCACGGGCGAGGACGTGGACATGGAGACGCTCGGCGGGGCCCGCCAGCACAACGCCACCACCGGCACCGCCAGCTACCTGGCCTCGGATGAGACGGATGCGTTCGAATTTGTCCGGGACCTGCTGGACCACCTGCCGTCCAATAACCTCGCCGAGGCCCCACAGCTGGAGTTCACCGATGAGCCGGAACTCACCGAGGATGACCTGGCGCTGGACGCTCTCATCCCGGATTCGGCCAACCAGCCCTATGACATGCGCACCGTCATCGAGCACGTGGTTGACGACGGCGAATTCCTCGAGATGCAGGCGCTCTACGCGCCCAACGTGATCATCGGATACGCACGCGTCGAGGGACGCTCCGTGGGCATCGTCGCCAATCAGCCCCTGCAGTTCGCGGGCACGCTGGACATCGCCGCCTCGGAAAAGGCCGCTCGTTTCGTGCGAAATTGCGACGCCTTCGACATTCCGATCCTGACCCTCGTCGATGTTCCGGGCTTCCTCCCCGGCAAAGACCAGGAATTCCAAGGCATCATCCGCCGCGGCGCGAAGCTGCTCTACGCCTACGCCGAGGCCACCGTCCCCAAGCTCACCGTGATCACGCGCAAGGCCTACGGGGGCGCGTACATTGTCATGGGTTCGAAGAAGCTCGGGGCCGACATCAACCTCGCCTGGCCCACGGCACAGATTGGCGTGATGGGCGCCCAAGGCGCCGTCAACATTCTCTACCGCCGCGACTTGGCACAGGTCGAAGCCGAAGGCGGCGACGTAGAGGCCAAGCGAACCGAAATCATTGAGGGATACGAGGCAGAGCTGCTCAACCCGTACCAAGCGGCTGAGCTCGGCTACGTGGACGCGGTCATTGCCCCCAGCGAGACGCGCCTGCAGATCATCCGCGGCCTGCGCGCCACCCGGGACAAGCACGCCTCGATCCCGGCCAAGAAGCACGGCAACATTCCGCTGTAAGGAGCCGGGCATGAGCGAATCATCAGGAGAAAACCCCACGACGACGACCGCCGAGGCGGCCCCTCACGCCTTCGAGGTCACCCGCGGCCAGCCCACGGCCGAGGAGCTGGCCGCGTTGGCCGCCGTCGTCCTCTCCGCGGCTGCCTCCGGCGAGGAAACATCCCGAACCGGGCGGACCCGCAAAGACACGATCAGGACGCGAGTGCGGGATAGCCGCCGCATGGTCTCGATGCCGGGGGCGTGGCGCAGCGGCCGGTTCTAGCCCGCTGCCGCAGCAGTGACCGCAGTGGCCCCGCTCACGATAGGCTCGGGCCATGACTGTCACCACCGAGACGCCGAGCCGTGCCTCGTCCCGCATTGATGCCGTCGCCAACGAGTACTACGACCAACTGCTCCGCCTGCACCCCGAGTTCGCCACCATGCTGGGGCTGGAGGGCCGGGAAAGCGAATACGCCGATTACTCCCCCGCTGGACGTGCCGCGGATGCCGAGGCAGCCCGCCAGGCGCTGGATGCCCTCGAAGGACTTGAGCCGGTCGACGCCGTCGACGCCGTCACGCTGGATGCGCTGCGTGAGCGGCTCGGACTGGAGCTGGAAATCCACGCCACGGGGATCACCGAGCTCAATAACTTGGCCTCCCCTGCGCAATCTATCCGCAGCATCTTTGACCTGATGCCCACCGAGACCGTGGAGCAGTGGCAACACGTCAGCACCCGGCTGGCGAACCTCCCCGAAGCGCTCGGCGGGTACACCACCTCACTGCGCACGAGCCGTGATGCAGGTCAGGTCCCGGCCCGCCGGCAAGTGGAGACCGTCATCGGCCAATGCCGTGAGTATGCGGCCGAGGACGGGTACTTCGAGCAACTTGCCCAGAACGCCAGCCCCGCCGAGGGGACGCTGCCCGCCGAATTGCAGGTGGACTTGACCACCAATGCGCGCATCGCCGCCGAGGCGTACGGCACGTTCGCCGACGTTCTCGAGACGGACCTGCTCCCGCACGCGCCGGATCGAGACGCCGTCGGACGCGAGTACTACCAGCTCATGTCGCGCTATTTCCTCGGCGCCACGGTGGACCTCGAGGAAACCTACGCCTGGGGCATTGCCGAACTCACCCGGATCATCCGTCAGCAGCAAGAGGTCGCCCAGGCCGTCCGCCCGGGCGCCAGCGTCGCCGAGGCCAAAGAGATCCTCAACAGCGACCCGGAGCGCACCCTGCACGGCACGGACGCGTTGCGGACATGGATGCAGGACCTCTCTGACACCGCACTGAAGGCCCTGCAGGACGTGCACTTTGACATTCCGGCGCCGATGGACCGGATTGAGTGCATGATCGCCCCGACCCAAGAGGGTGGGGTCTACTACACCGGCCCGTCGGATGACTTCTCCCGCCCAGGCCGCATGTGGTGGTCCGTCCCAGCCGGTGAAGAAGACTTCACCACGTGGGCCGAGACGACGACGGTCTACCACGAGGGCGTGCCGGGCCACCACCTCCAAATTGCCACGCAAACGCGGCTCAAAGACACGCTCAACAATTGGCGCCGCAACGTGTCCTTCACCTCCGGGCACGCCGAGGGATGGGCGCTCTACGCCGAGCAGCTAATGCTGGAGCTGGGTTTCCTCTCCGACCCGGGCGATCACCTCGGCATGCTGGACATGCAGCGGATGCGCGCAGCGCGCGTGGTCTTCGATCTGGGGGTGCACCTGGAGTTGGACCTGCCCGCGGACTGGGACGCGGAGCTCATGGGCGCTGGCGCGCCGGGTCAAACGTGGGATCCGGAGCTGGGCTATGCCTTCCTCAGTCAGCACCTCGACATCTCCCCCGGGCAGCTCAACTTTGAGTTCATCCGCTACTTGGGGTGGCCGGGACAGGCGCCGTCGTACAAGATCGGCCAGCGGCTCTGGGAAGAAATTCGCGCCGAGCGGCAGCGCCGCGAAGGCGAGGACTTTGATCTGAAGGCCTTCCACACCGAGGCTCTCGCCGTCGGCTCGGTGGGCCTCGATACGCTGCGCAACGCCCTCCTCGGTTAAGCGCGCCTCGCGGGTGGGCAAGCCCTCCGCCCCACCCGCGAGGTGATGCTGGGCACATGAGTGTCACAAAGCGCCATAGAGGCTTCATCTTCTTGGCGTGGGACACTTAGTCTCTCTCGGTGACCACTCAACCTTCTGCTTCAACGAAACCCCGCCTGCCCCGCTGGATGACAGCGTTTGGCCCGCAGGTCATCGCCGCGCTCGTCGTCGGCGTGGTCCTGGGCCTCATCGCGAAGGCCACCGGCAGCACCGCCGACGACCCCAACGCGCTGGGCCAGACCCTGCAAATCATTGGCTCGTCCTATGTGTCCCTGCTGCGCACCGCGGTGATCCCGCTGATTTTCTTTGCGATCATCGCCTCGATCGCCAACCTCTCGCAGGTCTCTAACGCCGCTCGGCTCGCGTGGAAGACCCTGCTGTGGTTCATGATCACCGCGCTCATTGCCGTGGTGATCGGCATCGCCTTGGGCACTATTTTCCAGCCAGGCGTCGGCACCGGTCAGGAAACCCCCGCCGGTTACGAGGGCGGCACGGGCAGCTGGCTCGGGTTCCTGCAGGGCCTCATCCCGGCCAACTACCTCGGCCTCGACGTGTCCGCCGGGTTCTCCGCCGATGAGCAGTCCGTGTCCACGCGCGTGAACTTCAACGTCCTGCAGATCATCGTCGTGGCCATCGCCGTCGGTATTGCCGCGCTCAAGGTGGGCGCGGCGGCCGACCCGTTCCTCAGCTTCGCCCGCTCCACGCTGGCCATCATTCAGAAGGTCCTGTGGTGGATCATCCGCTTGGCCCCGCTGGGAACGATCGGCTTGCTGGGCAACGCCACCGCGACGTATGGCTGGGACACCATTGGGGCCCTCGGCCAATACACGCTGGCCATCTACGTCGGCCTCGCCGCCGTGCTCTTCATCGTCTACCCCATCCTGCTGAAGGTCAGCGGCCTGTCCTTCCGCAAGTACTTTGCGGGCGCCTGGCCGGCGATACAGCTGGCTTTCGTGTCCCGGTCTTCGGTAGGGACCCTGCCGCTGAGCCAGCGAGTCACCGAGCGCAACTTGGGGGTGCCGAGCGGCTACGCCTCCTTCGCGGTGCCGCTCGGCGCCACCACCAAGATGGACGGCTGCGCGGCCATCTATCCCGCCATCTCTGCCATCTTCGTGGCACAGTTCTTCAACGTTGATCTGAACATCATTCACTACCTGCTGATCGTGTTGGTCTCGGTCATCGGTTCCGCGGCGACCGCGGGCACGACCGGCGCGACCGTGATGCTGACGCTGACCCTCACCACGGTGGGCTTGCCCCTCGAGGGCGTGGCTCTGTTGCTCGCCGTCGACCCGATCTTGGATATGGGCCGCACGGCCGTGAACGTCGCCGGACAGATCCTGGTTCCCACCATCGTCGCCAAGCGCGAGGGCCTTCTGGACGAAGACGTGTACAACGCATCCAACCCCCTCGACCCGTTTGAGGACGACGCCGCCGCGGACACGGCTGATGCTGCCGACGGCGTGCGCGCCGACGAGGACGAGGCGCGTGACCTGAGTCAGTCGCGCGCGTAAATTCATCGCCGCGCTTCACCCCGCAGCCGATGGCTGCTGATCGACCCACTGGGCCGGTACTGCACTGCAGTGCCGGCCCAGTGGTATGAGATGGGTCTCACTGACTACCCATGAATTGCACAGCGTGCAAAGTTGCACGTAGTGTAATTCTTTGTGACCACTCCACCGCACTCCGTCTCCCGCCGCGAGCAAAACAAAGCAGCCACCCGCGCCGCCATCGTTGAGGCGGCGCTGGACCTCGTCCGCCGAGCCCCCACCGAGCCGGTCACGGCCGAGAGCATTGCCGAAGCGGCCAACATCTCCCGGCGGACGTTCTTTAACTACTTCAGTTCGGTCGAAGCCGCCCTCAACGTTCCGCTCGACGACTTCCTGGAGTCCGCCGTGGCGCACCTTGCCACCGGGCCGGAGAGCTTGCCCGCCGCCGAGGCGGCCATCCGGGCGCTGCGAGAGAGTTTCACCCCCGAGCGCCTCGAGCCCGTCGCCGAGCTGTTCTTGCTCGCCCAGACGAATCCGCAGCTCTCCCGGATGCAAATGGAATCGTGGAACGACTGCGCCGAGCGCGTCGTCGACTTCCTGCGCACTGCGGCGCCCGATGCTCCAGCCCTCGCGTCGGCCGCCTTTGCCCACGCCGTCGTGGGCGTCGGCCGGGCCGCTTTCCTGCACTGGGGGCAACGGTTCGACGACGCCGCGGTGCTCGACTCGGCTCCACCGAGTGCTCACCGCTTCCGCCCCGATCACGAGGCCACCGAGGAGCTCCACGAGCTCCTCCTAGAGGCCATGACCCAATTGCGGGACGGCTTTAGCGCCCTACAAACCCGCGCCCAATAACCCACCCCCTCTGCTCTTCGAAAGGTCCAACCCGTGGCTTCTTTCCTCTACCGGCTCGGCCGCGCCGCAGCCCACTTCCGCTGGTGGTTCGTCAGCGCGTGGGTGGCGGTCATCGCGATCGTCGCGCTGGGCGCGTCCATGTTCATGGGCACGCTGACCAATCAGTTCTCCATCCCGGGAACGGAAACGCAGCAGACGCTGGACCGGCTCCAGGAAGAGATGCCGGACGCCGCTGGCGGCACGGGCACCATCGTTTTCCAAACCCAGGACGGTAGCGAGTTCACCGAGGAGCAGCGCGCCGAAGTTCAGCGCGCCCTCAAAGAACTGGCCGCGCTCGACGAGGTGAACGAGGCCCGCGACCCGTTTGCGTTGCAGGACGACCTCGACGACGCCGTCACGCAACTGGAGGACGCTCGAGAGGAAATCGCCTCCGGCGAAGAGGAGCTAGCCGACGGCCGCCAACAGCTGGAGGACGGCAAAGAGCAACTCGCCGACGGACGGGCCGAGGTCGAAGACGGGCGCGCCCAGTTGGAGGAGGCCCGCGCTGAGGTGGCCGACGGCTGGGAGCAGCTCGAAGCCGGTCAGGCGGAACTCAACGCCGGTGCTGCCGAGCTCGAAGACGGACGCGCTCAGCTCAACAGCGGCCGTGCCCAGCTCGAGGACGGCAAGGAGCAGCTCGCCGCCGGAGAGGCACAGTATCAAGACGGTCTCGCCGAGTATCAGGCCGGCGCCGCGCAGGTTGCCGACGGCCGCGAACAGCTCACGGCCGCAGAGCAACAGCTCGAGGAAAGCGCCGCGCAGCTCGAGGCCGGTCAGCAGCAGTACGAGGCGGGCGTAGCCGAGCTCACCAGTCAGTTCGGTGTCTCGACGTTGGAAGAGGCCTCCGCCGCGCTCGATGCGCAGCAAGAGCAGCTCGACGCCAACACGGAGCTCTCCGACGCCGAGCGCGCGGCTGCGCAGGAGCAGATCGATACGGGCCGCGCCGGCATCACCGAGTTGCAGGAGTCCTCCGCGCAGCTGGAGGCGGGCCGCGCCGAGCTGGAGTCGGGACGCCAGCAACTCGAAGCCCAGCGCTCCGAGTTGGAGGCGGCCGCGGCCCAGCTGCCCGCGGCCAAGCAGGAACTCGACGCCGCCCGCGCCGAGCTCGACGCAGCCGCGGCCGAGATCGAGACCAACGAGGCGCGCCTACAACAGGCCGCCGCGGAGATTGCGGCGGGCGAGGACGAGCTCGCCGCCGGCCAGGCGGAAATTGCGGAGAACCGCGCCAAGCTTGAGGCCGCGGAGCAAGAAATCGCGGACAACGCGGCCCAGCTCGACGAGGCGGAAGCAACCCTCGACGAGGAGGAGGCCAAGCTGCCCGAGGCGGAGCAGGAGCTCGCCGACGGTGCCGCCGAGCTAGAGCAGGCGCGCGAGGACATTGCCCTCGGCACCCGCCAAGCCGCGGCCAGCGAGGGTCTGCGGTTCATCTCCGAGGACGGCACCACCGCGGCCGCCACCATCCAGTTCTTCGGGCAGACCGACGCGCTGGACACTGAGACGCGCGACGAGATTCGTGCCATCGCCACCTCCGTCGAGTCGGCCGGAGTGCAGGCCGATTTGTCCCAGCAACTCGTCCAAGACGTCTCCGAGGTGTTCGGTATCGCCGAGGTGATCGGCTTGGCGATTGCCGCCGTCGTGCTCCTGGTCATGCTCGGCACGGTGGTGGCGGCAGGACTGCCACTCATCATGGCGGTCTTGGGCGTCGGCGTCGGCGTCGGCGGAACGCTGGCGTTCTCCTCATTGATCGAGATGCCCTCGATCACCCCGGCCCTAGCGCTCATGCTCGGCTTGGCGGTCGGCATCGACTACTCGCTGTTCATCGTCCATCGCCACCGCACCCAGCTCCTCGGTGGCATGGAGCTGCGCGAGTCGATCGCTCGTGCCACCGGCACCAGCGGCAACGCTGTGGTCTTTGCGGGCCTGACGGTGGTCATCGCGCTGGCCGCCCTCGTGGTCCCGGGCCTGCCGTTCCTGTCCATTTTGGGCCTGTCCGCGGCCTTCACGGTGGCCGTCGCCGTGCTCATGTCCGTGACACTCACTCCGGCGGTGCTGTCCGTGATCGGCATGCGCCTGCTGTCCCGCAAGGCCCGGGCCAAGGCGGCCGTCGCAGCGCAGGCACCGGTGCCCGCGGCGCACGAGTCCCGCACGTCCTCCCCGCGGGGCTGGGGCGCCGTCGTCACGCGCCACCCGTGGCTGACCACGATGGCGACAGTCCTGCTGCTCGGCGCCGTCGCGCTGCCCGCCACCGACCTGCGGACCGCACTGCCCGACGGCGGTGCAGAACCGGCCGGCAGCACCGCGCGGACGGCGTACGACACGATGAGCGAGCGCTTCGGCGCGGGGTACAACGGACCACTGCTCGTCGTCGCCGATCTGCCCCGGGACGAGTCGGGCGAGCCTCTGAACGACGACGATGCCCTGCGCGCCAACCTGGACGTCGCTGACTACTTGCGGGACGTCGACGGCGTCGTGGCAGCCGTTCCCGCCTCCATCAACGAGGACAACACGGTCGGCATCCTCCAAGTGGTCCCCGAAGAGGGGCCCGCGTCTGAGGAGACGGAGGCGCTCGTCCACGAGTTGCGCGACGCCGCGGCGGACATCGAGGCGGCGACGGGCGCCGACGTGGCCCTCACCGGCCAGGTCGCAGCCCAGATCGACGTGACCGAGAAGCTCATGGACTCCCTGCCGCTGTACCTCACGGTCGTCGTCGGGCTGTCGCTGGTCCTGCTGCTGCTCGTGTTCCGGTCGATCGTGGTTCCGCTGCTGGCCACGGCAGGGTTCCTGCTCTCGCTGTTCGCCGCCTTCGGCGCCACCACGGCCGTCTACCAGTGGGGTTGGCTCTCCTCGGTCTTCGGCGTGGATTCGCCCGGTCCGATCATGAGCTTCCTACCCATCCTCCTGATCGGCATCCTCTTCGGCCTGGCCATGGACTATCAGGTGTTCTTGGTCTCCGGTATGCGCGAGGCGTACGTCCACGGCGAGGATCCGCGCCGAGCCGTCACCTCCGGGCTGAAGCAGGCCGCGCCGGTGGTCACCGCGGCAGCCCTGATCATGGCCAGCGTCTTCGCCGGCTTCATCTTCAGCCATCTGACCATGATCCGCGCCCTCGGGTTCTCCCTCGCGGTCGGTGTGCTGGTCGACGCGTTCCTCATCCGCATGACGTTGACGCCGGCGGTGATGTACCTGTTGGGCAGGCACGCCTGGTACCTGCCCAAGTGGCTGGACAAGATGCTGCCGGACGTGGACGTCGAGGGCGCCAAGCTCAACGAGCACCTGCCCGGCGCGGACAGCCCACGCTCGCCGGAAACGGCCGAGCTGCCGGCAACCTCCTATGCTGAGGCCGGAGCGGGCAGCTCGCGGTAACTCGGAGGCCACCCCGTTGAACGGCCGTCGCCCGTGTCGCAGCCAGCAGGCTGCCGCACCGGCGGCGGCCGTTGCCGTATACGGTGGTGCCATGACCGAGATTGCCTCCGCACCGGACGAGTCCCCGCTACCCCTGCTGATCCTCGCGTCCCAGTCGCCGGGCCGCGCCCGCATTCTGCGCGATGCGGGCCTTGCCTTCGAGACGATCGTCTCCGACGTCGACGAGGACGCCGCACTGGAGTCGGCGCGCTCCCGGTTCGGCGAGCTTTCCCCCGCGGACGTGGCACTCTTGTTGGCTCGCGCCAAGGCCGAGGCCGTGGCCGGGCTGGATGCGGCCGACGGCGCCGTCGTCTTGGGGTGTGACTCGGTCTTCGAACTGCACGGCATCGGCTACGGCAAGCCGTACACCGAGGAGGAGACCCGCAGGCGGTGGGTTGGCCTGCGCGGCCAGACCGGCGTGCTGCATTCGGGTCACTGGCTCATCGACAATCGCGCCCCGGGGCCGGAGGACGACGCCGGAAGCGGCGTCACCGACGGTGCTGTCGCCTCGGCGGCGGTGACGTTTGGGCGCCCCACGGACGAGGAGGTGGCCCGCTACGCGGCCTCCGGCGAACCGTTGCACTGCGCGGGAGCCTTCACGATCGACGGGCGCGCCTCCGCCTTTATCGAACGCGTTGAGGGAGACCCGCACGCCGTGGTGGGCCTCTCCGTGTCGACTCTGCGCGGACTGCTGGAGCCCATGGGCCTGTCCATCACCGACCTCTGGGAGTAGGTCCCCCGAACCTCGACGCGCTGGCACCGCGAGCTCCCGGTTGTAGGGACCCTACAAAGTTGCGGCGCAGGCACGCGGAAATACGCCGTTTGTCCGGTTGAAACCCCACAAGTGGCGGTAGGCTCCCTTGTGTCCAAGAGAAGGAGACCGCACACACTATGGCCACGCTGTCCAAGGTCCTCATCGCCAATCGGGGCGAAATCGCCGTCCGCGTGATTCGCGCCGCCCGGGACGAGGGCATTTCCTCCGTCGCTGTCTACGCCGACCCTGATCGCGACGCGCTGCACGTCCGCCTCGCCGACGAGGCCTACGCCCTCGGCGGAGAGAGCGCCGCTGATTCCTATCTGGTGATGGACAAGATCCTCGACGCCGCCGCGGCCTCCGGCGCCGACGCGATTCACCCCGGTTACGGGTTCCTCTCCGAAAACGCGGAATTTGCCCAGCGGGTGATCGACGCGGGGTTGACCTGGATCGGGCCACCCCCGCAGGCCATCGCGCAGCTCGGGGACAAGGTCCAGGCCCGCCACATCGCCGAGAAGGTCGGTGCCCCTCTGGTCCCGGGCACCAAGGACCCCGTCGAGTCCACCCAAGAGGTCCTCGATTTCGCGGACGAGCACGGACTTCCCTTGGCCATCAAGGCCGCCTACGGAGGCGGCGGGCGCGGCATCAAGGTGGCCCGCGATCGCGAGGAGATCGCCGAACTGTATGAATCGGCGGTCCGCGAAGCCACGGCCGCCTTTGGCCGCGGCGAGTGCTTCATCGAGCGTTTCTTGGACGCACCCCGCCACGTGGAAACCCAGTGCCTCGCGGATGCGCACGGCGACGTCGTCGTCGTCTCCACTCGAGATTGCTCCCTCCAGCGGCGCAACCAAAAGTTGGTCGAGGAGGCTCCCGCCCCCTTCCTGACCGACGCGCAGAACGAACGCCTGTACGCCGCCTCCAAGGCCATCCTCAAGGAGGCCGGGTACGTCGGTGCCGGCACCTGCGAATTCCTCGTGGGGCAGGACGGCGTGATCTCCTTTCTGGAGGTCAACACGCGCCTGCAGGTGGAGCACCCGGTCTCCGAAGAGGTTACCGGGATTGACTTGGTGCGCGAACAGTTCCGGCTCGCTCGCGGCGAGGCCCTTGGTTATGCCGACCCAGAGACCCGGGGTCACTCCTTCGAGTTCCGGATTAACGGCGAGGATGCGGGCCGCAACTTCATGCCGGCGCCGGGCACCATTTCCTGCCTGAAGCTGCCCACCGGACCCGGCGTCCGCATCGACTCCGGAGTGGAAGAGGGCGAGACCGTCTCGGGGAACTTCGACTCGATGATCGCCAAGCTGATCGTCACCGGCTCCACCCGCGCCCAGGCCGCGACGCGTGCCCGCCGCGCGCTGGCCGAGCTGATCATCGAGGGCATGCCGACGGTGGTCCCCTTCCACCGTGCCGTGATGGCCGACGCCGCCTTTGTCCCCGACGAGGGCCCGTTCAGCGTTCATACCCGATGGATCGAGACCGAGTGGGTCAACGAGGTCCCTGCGTTCGACGCCGCGACGGCGGCTTCAGCCGAGGACGCGGAGGAACGTCAGGCCGTCACGGTCGAGGTTGGCGGCAAGCGCCTCGAAGTCGTCCTGCCCGCCGGGTTCGGCGCCGCGGCCGCGGCCAAACCTGCCAAGGCCAAGCGCAAGCGCGGCTCGCGCTCGGGCGGCTCCGCGGCGGCGGGGGCGTCCGGAGATGCCTTGGCGTCGCCCATGCAGGGCACCATCGTCAAGGTAGCAGCCGCAGACGGCGATGAGGTGGCCGAGGGAGACCTGATCGTCGTGCTCGAGGCCATGAAGATGGAACAGCCGCTCACGGCTCACAAGTCCGGCACCGTCAAGGGGCTCACGGCCACCGTCGGCGCCACGGTATCGGCCGGCGAAGCCGTAGCCAGCATCGTCGACTAATCCGCTAGCAGTCCGCACGACGGCGGGGCCCGCCAGCTGCATCCCGCAGCCCGGTGGGCCCCGCCGTCGTCGATGGTGAGGCCGCCAGCTAGGACGCCGCAGTTCCCAAGGGGCCAGAGCGAACCATCGCGATCGCCGCTTCCACTGCCCCCTGAAGCACGACGCCGTTTCCCCACGTTGAGGCCACGAGTTCTGCATGGGACATCGTCACGTCGTGCGCCATGATCTGCCGGGCGCGCTGCAGGACGGGCTCGATGGATTCGGCCACGGCGCCGGCGATGATGATCCGGTCGAGGTCCAGCAGACCGGAGAGCAGCATCACGACGGGTGCTAACCGCTCGCCGAGCGCGTCCACGACCTGAAGCGCCAGCGCGTCGCCGCAGCGCGCCGCGGCGAAGACGTGGTGGGCCTCGATCTGGTCCCGCTCAAGGTTGCCCAAGGCGCTCTCCTCCAGGAGTCCCCGCTCGGCGGCGGCCTGAATCTCTTGACGCGCCCAGTGGGCTAGCCCGTGCGGGTCACCCACCCCGGACACCATGTCGAGGACCCGCATTTCGCCAACCCCGCCGCGGGAGCCGCGCAGCAGGCGTCCATCCACCACGATTCCGACGCCGAATCGCTCGCCGGAGAGCAAGGTCGCGTACGCGTTGACTGCGTCGCCGGACCCGGCCTCGGCGAGCGCAGCCAGGTTCGCATCATTGTCGACGATGACGCTCCAGTCTCGTTCAGCGAAGACCGTCACGAAGTCCGGGTTCATGCGCGGCCAGAAGTTCTCCGCTGCGTCCGAGGGCGAATGGCCGTCGAGATCCACCGGCGCGGGCGCACCAATGACGACGCCGGCAATGCGCTCGGCGGATACCGCGGCGTCGGACAGGGCCTCATCCACGACGGTGGCGAGCTCGGCGCGCCGCGCGGGTCCATCGGCCGCCGGGTCCTGGGGCCGGCGGGCCCGCCCCAGGACTCTGCCCTGCAGGGTGGCCACGTGCGCCTTGAACGAGTGCTGGCCGGCGTCGACGCCGACCACCAAGCGCGATGCGGGGGCGAAGCGATACCGCAGGGCTGGCCGTCCACGGGCGTATGAACCCGCCTTGCGGGCGTCGTCCTCCTCGGTCAACCAGCCCGCGGTGACCAGCTCCTTGCACACGGAGAGCACGGTGGCACGAGTTAGTGCGGTCCGGTCCATCAGTTCGCTGGCGGTGCGTGGCTCACCATCCCACGCCGCTGCGAGAATCCGGCGCGCAGTGGCCTCACGCTGTGATGACGTGGCCCCCGGCAGACGTTCCGGACGGGCCCGATGACCGGTCTGTACCCCCGCTAAAGTCTTCACCCTCCGCAGTATAGACACCCCTAAATTTAGGTGCTAAATTTAGGGCCGCGACTTAGTGGTCACCATCACATTTTGCGAACAACTCACTAGCACTTCCCGACAAGGAGATGGACATGGGCGTGAAGCCACCATCGACTCTCTCCCGGCGAACGCTCCTGACTGGCGCGGCCGGCTTGGCCGGCCTCACGCTGGCCGGCTGCGGCACGGGTGCACAGCAGGCGACCGAGATTCGCTTCTATCAAACTAAGCGAGAAGTCATCACCTACATCAGGGATCTCTTGGAGGACTTTCACACCGAATATCCCGCGATCCAGCCGATTCACGACACGAGTGAGGGAACGCTGAACGGGCAGTTCGTCCGCAGCTCTCCGCCGGACCTCTCCCTGCATCTGTACAACTATGAAATGGCTCGCTTCCAAGAGCGCGGCGAGCTCAGCGACCTCTCCGATCTCCCCGCGGCGCACAACGTCACGGAGTCGGTGCTGGAACAGATCAAGCTCTTCCCCACGTACCCGGGGAGGATGTCCGTGCTGCCGTATTCCATGATGTCCGCGGCCGTGATCTACAACCGGGAGATTTTTGCCGAACACGGCGTTGACGTGCCCACCACGCACAGCGAGTTCATCGCGGCCTGCGAGACGTTTGCGGCCGCCGGCATCACGCCGATCTACGGCACGTGGGCCGATCCCTGGACCCTCGCTCAGGGCCTCGTGGATTACAGCGTGGGAGGCATGGTGGACGTGATCAGCCTCTTCCAGCAATTGCGCGAGGCGGGCGCCGACGTCGGCCCCGACTCCCCCGTGTCCTTTAGCCGCACGCTCCGCGAACCACTGGAAAAGATGCTCACGCTCTTGCCCTACCACCAAGCTGACGCCAAGGGCCGCAACTACGGCGACGGGAATAACGCGTTCGCCAACGGACAGGCGGCCATGTACCTGCAGGGCCCCTGGGCGCTGGTCGAAATTCATAAGATCAACCCCGACGCCCAGGTCGGCACGTTCCCTCTGCCCATGACCGAGGACCCGGCGGACAACAAGGTACGGATCAACCTCGACTTGGCCCTGTGGATCCCCGAGGGTGCGCAGCACCCCAGCGAGGCGCGCGAGTTGGCGAACTACCTGACCCGGCCAGAGATTCAGGACGCGTACAACGAACACGCGCTCGGTTTCGGCGTCCGGAAGGACGCGCCAGCGGTAACGGATCCGCGCATTCTCGACATGCAGCCGTTCGTCGACCGCGGCGCCGTCTATCAAGGGGTGTCCCAAGGCATCCCCACCACCATTCCGTTCTACAACTACTGCCAAGACCTCGTCTTCGGTGCAGACCTTGAGCGCATGCTGGCCACCCTCGACGCCGACTGGGCGCGCCTCGCCCAACGGGCCTAACCGGCGGATCGAATCAGGAGAACCCTTCCATGACGTTGATGACCCCACCCGCTCGCCACACGGCGCGCCCCCACGGTCTGCGGCCAACCCCCAAGAAGCGCCCAGACCCCACACACTTCTTGTTCCTGATCCCGACGCTCGTCGCCTTTACGCTGTGCATCGCCCTGCCCGCCGTGATGGGCATCTTCTTCAGCTTCACCAACTCGGTCGGCTATGGCGACTGGGACTTCGTGGGGCTGGCGAACTACCAGCTCATGTTCACGGACCCAGCCATCATGGCGTCCTTTTGGTTCACCCTCTGGTTCTCGGCCGTCACCGTGATCGTCACCAACGTGATCGCGTTCCTGCTGGCGGTCGGCCTCACGTCACAGATCCGCGCGCGCGTTCCGATGCGGGCCATCTTTGTGATCCCGATGGTGGTTTCCCCCATCATCATCGCGTTCGTCTTCCAATTCCTCTTCGCTAAAACACTCCCGGCCGCCGCGCAGGCCGTGGGATTCGGTCCGCTCGAGGAATCCATCCTGGCCAACCCTGACCTCGCGTGGGCCTCGATCGTGGTGGTGACCGCCTGGCAGGCGATCCCGCAGGCGCTCCTGATCTATATCGCCGGACTGCTGGCGATCCCGGCGGACTTGTACGAGGCCTCGGCGCTCGACGGCGCCGGCGCCTGGCAGCAAATGCGTATGATCACCATCCCCCTCATGGCCAGCTACATCAGCATCAACGTGATCATCGCCTTCAAAAACTTCTTGAACGCCTACGACATCATTGTGGGCTTGACCGAGGGCGGGCCTGGCACGTCTACCCGGTCCGTCGCAATGACCATCTTCTCCGGATTCGAAACGGGCGACTACGCCTATCAGATGGCCACAGCCACGATCTTCTTCCTCATCACGCTGGCGATTGCCCTCGTGCAACTGCGGCTGACGCGCCGAAAGGACCAGTGACCATGTCTGCATTGACCATCGATTCAATTGGCACCACGCGCAAAGTCCCCACCAACCGCGCGAAAGGGCGGATGAGCCGGGACAAGTTCAACATCCCGCTGACGGTGACCCTGGCACTGTGTACGCTGGCGGTTCTCATCCCGCTCTTCGTCACGGTCAACATGGCCTTCAAGACGGGCTCGCAAGCGGTACAAGGCGAGGCCTTCGTCCTGCCCAGCCCCCTCAGCATCGAAGGGTTCGTTCAGGCGTGGGAGCTCACCAACTTCCCCGTGGCGTTCGGCCTGTCCGCCTTCGTCTCCGCCATTGCCGTCGCGGGCGCCGTCCTGATCAGCAGTATGGCCGCCTACGCCATTCACGCCAATTGGGAGCGGACATTCTTCAGGTTCGCGTTCTTCTACGTTTTGGCGGCCATGTTTCTGCCGTTTCCGGTGCTCGCGCTCTCTCAGATCAAGCTCAGTGGACTCGTCGGGCTCGACACCCCGCTTGGCGTCGGCATCCTGCACATCATGTTCATGCTGGGATTCAATGTCCTGCTGCTCACCACCTTTCTGCGCGGCATGCCGCAGGAGTTGGAAGAGGCAGCGCGCATCGACGGCGCCTCCACGTGGCAGACCTTTTGGCGGGTCATTTTTCCCGTGCTCTCCCCCATGGCCGCCACCGTGGGGATCTTTGCGTTCCTCTTCTCCTGGAACGACTTCATGATGCCGTCGATGATCATCGCCGACCCGGCGTTGCAGACGCTGCCCGTGGTGAACCAGTTGTTCCAAAGTCAGTTCAGCAGCAACTACCACGTGAGCTTCGCCTCTTACCTCATGGCGATGGCGCCCGCCATCGTCGCCTTTATCTTCACCCAGCGCTGGGTCCTCGCGGGCGTCACGCAGGGTGCTGTGAAGTCCTGACCCCCCCATGATCGAAAGGATCCTCCTGTGACTCTCACCGATGCACGCCCCACGTCCACGCCGCGCTCAGACGACGCCAACTGGTGGCGCCAGGCGGCCGTCTACCAGATTTACCCACGCAGCTTCGCTGACGCTAACGGCGATGGGATCGGCGATCTGGCCGGCATCATCTCCCGGGTCCCCTACCTCGCCACGCTGGGGATCGACGCCGTGTGGCTCAGCCCGTTCTACCCCTCAGAGCTGGCCGACGGCGGCTACGACGTCGCCGACTATCGAGACGTGGACCCGAGGATCGGCACACTGGCCGAGTTCGATGAGATGGTTACCGCGCTCCACGCAGAGGGGATCAAGGTGGTCATCGACGTCGTCCCCAACCACTCCTCGGACCAGCACGCGTGGTTCCAGGCCGCTCTGGCCGCCGGCCGGGGCAGCGCCGAGCGCGAGCGGTACATCTTCCGTGAGGGCACCGGGCCCGACGGCTCCGAGCCCCCAACCGACTGGCAGAGCATCTTCGGCGGCCCGGCGTGGACTCAAGTGGAGGACGGGCAGTGGTACCTGCACCTGTTCGCCTCGGAGCAGCCGGACTTCAACTGGTCCAACCCGGAGGTGCGGGCCGATTTCCTCCACACCCTGCGGTTCTGGTCCGACCGCGGCGTGGACGGGTTCCGCATCGACGTCGCCCACGCCCTCACCAAGGACCTGACCGATCCGCTGCCCTCTCGCGCTGAGCTGGACGCTATCCCGCGCGGCGACGGGCAGCACCCCATCTGGGACCGGGACGAGGTGCACGAGATCTACGCCGAGTGGCGGCAGGTCTTCGACGCCTACGATCCTCCCCGCACGGCCGTGGCGGAGGCGTGGGTGGAACGCCACCGCCGTCCGCGCTACGCCAGCGCTGACGGACTCGGCCAGGCGTTCGAGTTTGACCTGCTGACACAGGAGTTCGACGCCGCCGCGTTCCGTGAGGTGGTGACGGACAGCCTCGCGCTGGCTGCGGAATCCGGTTCCTCCTCCACGTGGGTCTTGTCCAACCACGACGTCGTCCGGCACGCGACCCGCTACGGGCTGCCACCGCTCTCGGCGACGGCGGGAAGCACCGAGCAGGACCGCAAGCAGGGGGCGGACTGGCTGCTCGCCGGCGCCCCGGAGGCGGAGCTCGACCGGGAGCGCGGCCTCGCCCGCGCCCGAGCGGCCTCCCTCTTTGAACTCGCGCTGCCGGGCTCCGCGTACCTCTACCAGGGCGAGGAGCTTGGCCTGCACGAGGTCGGGGACATCCCTGAAGCGGCGCGCCAAGACCCGACGTTCTTCCGCAACCCGGGCGTGGACATCGGCCGCGACGGCTGCCGGGTCCCCCTGCCATGGGAGCGTTCAGGATCGTCGTTCGGCTTCGGCCCCGGCAAGGCGCACTTGCCGCAGCCAGACTGGTTTGGCGCGTCCTCCGCGGCAGCGCAAGACGGCGTCGCGGGATCCACTCTGGAGCTCTACCGCCGGGCGCTGCAGCTGCGCCGGGCCCTGCAAACGCAGGAGACTCTCGCGTGGATCGAGACCTCCCGCCAGGACGTCCTTGCTTTTGAGCGTCCGGGAGGCTGGGTCACCGTCACGAACTTCGGTTCCGAGCCTTGGGTCCTACCGGCAGAGTTGGCCGCCTGCGAGCTGCTCGTGGCCTCCAGCGACCTAGAGGGCCACGCCGTGCCGGCAGAGGCCACGGTCTGGCTCCGCCGGCGGGCCGCCTAACGGCACGATGCACGACGGCGCCGCTCACCGTGCAATGGTGAGCGGCGCCGTCGAGCGGTTTCTCCTGAGGGCCTACGCCACGTTGTTGTCGTAGTCCACGTCACGCGTTTCACGCGTGAGCCAGAGGGCAATAAGCGTGGCGATCGCGGCGATGCCGAGGTAGACGCCGACTAGGACGGTGGATCCGCCGCCGGCCTGCCACAGCGCGATGGCCACAAAGGAGGCCGGCGCCGCGCCAATGACGGATGCGAGGTTGTAGGCGATCGCCGAGCCCGTGTAACGCACGTTGGCCGGGAACAGCTCCGGCAGAATCGCGGCCATTGGCCCGAACGTGAAGCCCATGAGGGTGAACCCGATGATCAGGCCCACCATGGCCGCGGCAGTCCCGGGGCCAAAGAACAGAGACCACGCCAGTCCGAAGACCAGGATGCCCGCCGTGACCCAGAGCAAGAACTTCCGGCGCCCGAATCGCTCGGCCAGCGGCCCGGAGACCACCGTGAAGATGCCGAAGAACACCACGCCGATGATCAGCATGGTCAAGAACAGCGGCCGTTCGATGCCGAGGCCGGGCACGAACGCGGCGGCGTCGAAGGCCTCCCCCGCGGCGGCGGCCTCCGCGCTGGCTTGCTCGGTGGTCTTGGCCGTTCCGTAGGTCAGCGTGAAGGAGGTCATCAGATAGAACAGCACGTAGGTGGCCACCATGATGAACGTCCCGGCGATGACGGGGCGCCAGTGACGGGTCAGCGTGGCGGCCAGCGGGGACTTGGCGACCTTCTTCTGGGCCACCACGTTGGTGAAGGAGACGGATTCGACCAGTTTGAGGCGAACGTAGAGGCCCACCAGCACCATGACGGCGGAGAAGATGAACGGCACGCGCCAGCCCCACGCCTGGAATTGCTCGGCATCCAGGCCCAATTGCAGGCCAACGAACATCAGGTTGGCCACGATGAAGCCGATCGGGGCCCCCAATTGCGGAAAGGTGCCGTAGATGGCGCGCTTACCCTCCGGAGCGTTTTCCGTGGCCAACAGCGCGGCGCCGGACCACTCGCCGCCCAATGCGAGGCCCTGCGCGAAACGGAGCAGCACCAGCATGAGTGGCGCGAGCACCACGAAGCTCCCTTGGGCCGGAGGCAGGAAGCCGATCAGGAACGTGGCGATGCCCATGGTCAGCAGGGAAGCCACCAGGGTGCCCTTGCGGCCGATCTTGTCACCGAAGTGGCCGAAGACGATGGAGCCCAACGGGCGGGCGACGAAGGCGACGCCGAAGATCGCAAACGCGCTGAGGATGGCGTTAATCTCGGTGGCATCCGGAAAGAACAGGGCCGGGAACACGAGGACCGACGCGGTGGCGTAGATGTAGAAATCGTAGAACTCGATCGTGGTGCCGATCAGGCTCGCGAAGATCACGCGGCCGCGCGTGTTTTGCTTCGGCACGTGGGCTGTTGGTGCTGACACGGGTTTTCCTTCTTTCACTGTGCAGTCGATGCTGAGCATCAATCTGGGTCAACATCCTAGAAAGTGTCACCATATTCTGGACAGCTCGTCCATATTGTGGACACGTCGCGGCGTGCGTAGGGAAGACAAAAGCCCGATCACCCTGAAGGGGGTGATCGGGCTCAGCCGGCGTGGGGCCAGTTCCTCCTACAGGTGCACGTGCAAGCGACGCGCAGCCTCCGAGATCGACCCAGCCAGCGAGGGGTACACGGTGAAGGTCTCGGCGATGTCGTCCACGTGGAGGCGCTTATGGACGCCCAGCGAGATCGGGAAGATCAGCTCCGAGGCACGCGGGGCAACCACCACGCCGCCGATCACGGTGCCGGACCCCTTGCGGGCCAGAATTTTGACGAAGCCCTCGTGGACATTCATCATCTTCGCCCGCGCGTTGGTCGCGAGGTTCAACTTGATGATGTCCGCCTGATACTTCCCCTCCGCGACCTCGGCCTCCGTGACGCCGACGGTAGCGATTTCCGGGGAGGTAAAGATGTTGGCGGAGACCTCGTTGAGCTTCAGGGGACGCACGCCGTCGCCGAGTAGGTGCGCCATCGCGATGCGACCCTGCATGGCGGCGACCGAGGCGAGGGCAAAAACTCCCGTGCAATCGCCTGCGGCGTAAACATTCGGCGCCGTCGTGCGGGAGACGCCGTCGACCTTAATGTGCCCGGAATCGGTCAGGGCCACGCCGGCCTCCTCGAGGCCCATGTTTTCCGTGTTGGGAATCCCGCCGACCGCGACGAGGCAGTGGCTGCCGTCCAGCACTTCTCCGGACGAGAGCTTCACCTTCACCCGCTCGCCGTCGCGCTGCACGGCCTCGGCACGCACCCGGGATTTCACCGTGATGCCATGCCGCTCGAAGGCGCCCTCCAAGACGTTGGCCGCGTCCGCGTCCTCCCCCGGCAGCACGCGATCGCGCGAGGAAACCAGCGTGACCTTGGTTCCCAACAGGTTGTACGCGGACGCGAATTCGGCACCCGTGACACCGGAACCGACCACGATCAGGTGCTCGGGAATCTCCTGCAAGTTGTAGATCTGCGTCCAGTTGAAAATCCGCTCGCCGTCCGGCTGGGCACTCGGCAATTCGCGCGGGTGCGCACCCACCGCCAGCAAGACGGCGTCGGCCTCCAGCGTGGTGGTGGCGCCGTCGTCGCCCGTCACCTCAACGGTGCGGTGATCCACGAGGCGCCCCCTGCCAATGAGAACCTTCGCGCCCGCGCGCTCCAGCCCGGCGTGAATGTCTTCCGACTGGTTTTTGGCCAGATCCAAGAGGCGTTGGTTGACCACACCGAGGTCCGCTGTGGCCTCCTCCGCGCCGACTTGGACACCGAAGTTCACCGCGGTGCCGACCCGGCGCATCGCATCTGCGGTGGCGATCAGCGTCTTGGACGGGACCACGTCCGTGAGCACTGCCGAGCCGCCCATGCCATGGCGTTCAACCACGGTGACCTCGGCTCCGAGCTGGGCGGCGACCATGGCCGCCTCGTAGCCACCGGGGCCGCCACCGAGAATGACAAGTCGAGTCGTAGAAAGCGCATGTGTAGTACTCACGCCCCCTATTGTTCACGACGGGCGCAACACATGCACACCGCCGGGGGTGAAACGCGGCACATTCGCCGCCCGTGACCGGGTGCCGAGAGCGCACATTACCGGTAAGTTGGGGTGCGTGAGCGAACATCTCGAAAACCCCTTTGACCTAGCGGACCGCGCGGCGGCCGCGATTGCCGAGACCACCGGCATTGAATCCCACGACATCGCCCTCGTGCTGGGCTCCGGGTGGGGCGGCGCGGCCGACCTGCTCGGCGAGACCACCGACACGATCGACGCGGCGACGCTGCCGGGTTTCCATGCCCCGGCCGTCGCTGGCCACGTGGGGACCATCCGCTCCATCGTGACCTCCAGCGGCAAACGCCTGCTCGTCCTCGGCGCCCGTACGCATTTCTATGAGGGCAAGGGGGTGCGCGCCGTCGTCCACGGTGTGCGCACGGCGGCAGCGGCCGGCTGCCAGTCCCTCGTGCTGACCAACGGCTGTGGCGGGCTCAATCCCGACTGGGCTCCGGGAACGCCCGTGCTCATCAGTGACCACCTGAACCTGACGGCCACCTCCCCGCTCGAGGGGGCCACCTTCGTCGACCTGACGGACCTGTATTCGCCGCGGTTGCGCGCCATCGCCCGCGAGGTCGATCCCTCGCTCGCCGAGGGCGTCTACGCGCAGTTCCCCGGGCCGCACTATGAGACTCCCGCCGAGGTCCGCTACGCCAAGACCATCGGGGCGGATTTGGTCGGCATGTCCACGGCGCTGGAGGCCATCGCGGGCCGGCACGCCGGACTGGAGGTCTTTGGCATTTCGTTGGTCACGAATCTGGCCGCGGGCATCAGCGACGAACCGCTGAGCCACGAGGAAGTGATCGAGGCCGGCCAAGCCGCCGGGCCGAGGATTTCCGCCCTGCTCGCCCAGATCGTCGAGCGCGCCTGAGTCCCGCTATGGCACACACTCCTGTCCCGGACGATCGCTTCTACCCACCGGCCGATGTGCTCACGGAGGCCCGGCGCTGGGCGGCGGAAGAACCCGATGCCACGACGGCGTCCGAGCTCGGCCGGATGATCGATGCCGCCGCCGCGGGTGACCCTGCCGCCGAGGCGGAGCTGACCTCACGCTTCGCCGCGACCCTGGCCTTCGGCACCGCCGGACTCCGCGCGGAGCTCGGTGCCGGTCCGAACCGGATGAATCGCCAGGTGGTGCGCCGCACCGCCGCCGGGATCGCCGCGTTCATCACCGAACGCGCGGCCGGTCAGTACACGCCGCGGGCGGTCATCGGATTCGACGCCCGCTACCATTCGGACGTCTTCGCCGAGGAAACCGCCGCCGTTTTTGCCGCCGCCGGCATCGAGGCGCACCTGATGCCCTCGGCCCTGCCGACGCCGGTTCTCGCCTACGCCGTCCGCCGCCTCGAGGCAGAAGTGGGGGTCATGGTCACGGCCAGCCACAATCCTCCTCGGGACAACGGCTACAAGGTCTACCTCGGCGGCCGCGCGGTGGAGACGGACGGCCGCGGAGCTCAGATCGTCGCTCCGGCCGACGCCGAGATCGCGTCCCACATCAGTTATTCCGGGGCCCTGGCGGACATTCCCCTCGCTGAGTCCGGATGGCACACCATCGAGACGGCGACGATCGACGCCTACGTGCGCGACGTCGTCGCCCTTTCCCCCGCCACGCCGGCCAACCGGGCCGTGCGGCACGGGCTTCAGGTGGTGTTGACCTCCATGCACGGTGTGGGGGCCGACACCATGGGCAGAGTCTTCGCCGCCGCCGGATTCACCGCGGTGACTCCCGTCGAAGAGCAGGCGCAGCCGGACCCGGACTTCCCGACCGTGGACTTCCCCAACCCAGAGGAACCGGGAGCCATCGACCTCGCTCTGGCCACCGCCGAGCGCGTGGGCGCAGACCTCGTGATCGCGAATGACCCCGACGCGGACCGGTGCGGTGCAGCGGCGCGGTTCCCGGACGGCTGGCGGATGCTCCGCGGTGACGAGGTGGGCGTCTTGTTGGGCGCGCACGCCGCCGAGACCGCGACGGCCGAGGGCACGGCGGGCGCGCAGGTTTTTGCCAACTCGATCGTCTCCTCACGGCAGTTGAGCCGTGTGGCTGCCGCCCATGGCATTTCCCATCGCCAGACGCTCACGGGCTTTAAGTGGATTTCCCGTGTCCCGGGCTTGACCTACGGGTACGAGGAGGCCCTCGGCTATTGCGTCGCTCCGGAGCTCGTCAAGGATAAGGACGGCATCTCGGCTGCCCTGTTGCTCGCCGATCTGGCCGCCTCGCTGGCGGCGGCGGGTTCGTCCATCCCGCAACGTTTAGAGGAACTCGCGGCCCAGACGGGAGCGTTCGCCACAGACCAGCTCTCCGTGCGAGTGGACAACCTCGCGCTGCTGACGGACCTGATGGCCCGGCTGCGCGCCGCACCGCCCACCGCCCTCGCCGGGGCCGCCATCGCCGAGACGCAAGACCTCAACGACGGCGCCGATCTGCCACCGACCGACGCCCTGTTGTACGTCACGGAGGATGACTCACGAGTCATCGTCCGCCCCTCCGGGACCGAGCCCAAGCTCAAGGCGTACCTCGAGACCGTCGAACCGGTCGCCGAGGGCGAGGCTGTGGCCGCAGCCCGGGACCGTGCCACCGACCGCTTGGCTCGAGTGCGCGCGGACATCGCCGCCGCACTCGGCCTTTCATGACCCGCCCGAATTCACGACCTGAAAGTAGGCTCCATGACCACCATCGCCAGCTACATTGACCACACCCTGCTCAAGCAGGACGCCTCGGCCGAGGACATCCTGGCCCTTGCCGGGGAGGCGAAAAAGTATCAGTTCAAGTCCGTGTGCGTGAACCCGGTGTGGGTCCCCACCGTCGCCGAGGCACTGGCTGGGACCGACGTCCTGACCTGTTCCGTCATCGGTTTCCCCTTCGGCGCCACGCTGCCTCAGGTCAAGGCCTTCGAAGCGGCCGAGGCCATCAAGGCCGGCGCCCAAGAGATCGACATGGTGATCGACATCGCCGCGGCCAAGCGCGGCGACCGTGCGGCGCTCGTCAATGACATCAGCACCGTGGTCAAGGCAGTGCATGCTGGCGGAGCGATCCTTAAGGTCATTATCGAGACGGCCATGCTGGACGACGACGCCAAGGTGCTCGCCTGCCAGGCCTCGGTTGAGGCTGGCGCCGACTTCGTGAAGACCTCCACGGGCTTCGGTGGCGGCGGTGCCACGGTCGAAGACGTCACGCTGATGCGCCAGACGGTGGGCCCCAAGATGGGGGTAAAGGCTTCCGGCGGCGTGCGGTCACTGCAAGATGCGCAGGCATTCATTGAGGCCGGTGCGACGCGGCTCGGAGCAAGCTCTGGAGTTGCTATTGTAGAGGGCGAACAATCTTCGGCCGCGTACTAATCGGCCACATCAGGATGGGCCTGCGGCCCGCACAAGGAGCGTGACAGTGTACTCGGACGGTAAGAATCGGGCCTACTCCGGCCAGGGCCAGTTTGCATCGAACATCGCCGCCTTCGCGGTGATGTTTGTCCTCTTCATCGCTTCGCTGTACGTCCTGAGCTTCTGGACCTTGGAGAACGCTTGGTGGCCGGGCATCACCTGCTTGGTGCTGGCCACCGCAGCATTCCTCATCCCTCAGCAGATCATGGGCCGTTCCGACATCAAGGTCGAACGCGAACAGCGCTAACGCGGCGTCGCCGCCTCGAGCCCACGTCTGGGGCCGGTTCCCGTTCCGCGGGAACCGGCCCCAGACTTTTGTGCTCCCCTTCCGCGCCCGTGGCCGGTGGCCCCGACGGGCGATTCGCGGCAGATTCTTGCGCGCGCCAGCGCAGATGTGCGTACTGTAGATGACACAGATGGCATTCCGATGCCACCGAGCGAACCGGTCTGAGGAGGCCAATGATGCGTATTTTGACGTTTCTCACGGGAGCCGCGGTGGGCTATGTGCTGGGCGCCCGCGCCGGTCGTGAAAAGTACGAGGCAATCCGCGCCAAGGCTGCCGAGCTGTGGGATGACCCGCGGACCCAGCAGCAGGTCTCCAAGGTCACCGCTGCCTGCGAGGAGAAGGCCCCTCAGGCCACCGCCTTCGTGAAGGAAAAGTCGCCCCAGGTGGCGTCCTTCGTCAAGGAAAAGGCACCGCAAGTCGCGGACAAGGTCCGCCAAACGTCCGCTAAGGTCGCCGGCACCGCGTAGGCGGCGTGGCCGGCACGTTGAAAGGGGAACCCTGGTGAGCGCATCAGAGCAGGAACACCACGCCTCGGACGAGTACGACGCCGGCTTTGAGCAGGCGCACGACGGCCCCTTCCGTGCCGCGGCGCGGTGGGCGACGGGCCTCGTGGACGTCTTTTGGGGCGGGGACGGTTCGGAGGCCGCAGGCGCCACCGTCGTCGTCCGTCGCATTGACGACGACGCCGAGATCCTCCACATTACGGGCTACAACATCACCGAGGCCGAAAGCCTCTTAGCGCTCGTCCGCCATGATCTTGCGTCCATGAGCCGCGAGGACTTCCTCGCCACGTGGCATGCCAAAGACGGGGTCGAGACCCGGGAACTGTAGCTCGGCGGCCTCGAGAGCCCCGCCTCAATCCTCGAACAGCGCCTTGAGGACGCCGGAGGCCCACTCGAGGATCTCCCCGTCGGCCAGATCCCGTCCGCCGACGGGAGCGGTTTTCGGCTTGGGAATCAGGACGGCGTTGTTGAGCGCGGGCTTGACCTGAGCACCCTTGTAGATGCGGTTCATCCGCAATTGCTTGGACTCGGGCAGCTCGGCCGGGGCGAACTTGATGAAGTTCCCTTGGCTCGCCACGTCGGTGAGCCCTGCGGCGCGGGCCCGGACCCGGAATCGGGCCACCTCGATGAGGTGGCGCACCGGCTCCGGCGGCTCGCCGTAGCGGTCCTGAAGCTCCTCCACCACCGCGTCGATCGCCTCAGGGTCCGAGGCCGCGGCCAATTTGCGGTAAGCCTCGAGGCGCAGCCGCTCACCGGGCACGTAGTCGTGCGGCAGGTGAGCATTGACCGGCAGCTCAATCTTCATTTCCACCGGCTTCTCGTCGGCCTCGCCGCGGAAGTCCGCCACGGCCTCACCCACGAGACGCAAGTACAGATCAAAGCCCACACCGGCGATGTGGCCAGACTGCTCCCCACCCAGTAGGTTCCCAGCGCCACGGATCTCGAGGTCCTTCATCGCCAGCTGGTAACCGGATCCCAACTCGTTGTGCGCCGCCACCGCCTTGAGTCGTTCGAGCGCCACCTCGCCGAGCGGCTTCTCCGCGTTCCAGAGGAAATACGCGTACGCGCGCTCGCGACCGCGCCCGACGCGCCCGCGCAACTGGTGCAGCTGGGAGAGTCCGTAGGAATCGGCGCGGTCAACGATCAGCGTGTTGGCATTGGAGATGTCGAGCCCCGTCTCGATGATCGTCGTCGAGACGAGCACGTCGAACTTCCGTTCCCAGAAATCGACGATGATGCGTTCCAGTTGGGCCTCGCTCATCTTGCCGTGTGCGACCTCCACGCGGGCCTCTGGCACGAGCTCACGCAGCTGGGCGGCGACGCGGTCGATCGAGGACACCCGGTTATGCACGAAGAACACCTGCCCCTCGCGCATGAGCTCACGCCGGATGGCGGCCGTGACCTGTTTGTCCGTGTACGCGCCAACGTAGGTCAGCACGGGGTGGCGCTCCTCCGGCGGCGTGGCGAGCGTCGACGTCTCCCGGATACCGGTCAGGCTCATCTCCAGCGTGCGCGGGATCGGTGTGGCCGACATGGCGAGAACATCGACGTTGGTGCGCAGGTGCTTGAGCGCTTCCTTATGTTCGACGCCGAAGCGCTGCTCCTCGTCAACGATGACCAGGCCGAGATCCTTGAACTCGATCTCCTTGGAGAGCAGGCGGTGCGTGCCGACCACCACGTCCACCGTGCCGTCTTTCAGCCCCGCAGTGATCGACTTCGACTCCTTGGGCGTCTGAAAGCGGGAGAGGGCCTCCACCCGCACGGGGAACCCCGCGAAGCGCTCCGTGAAGGTCTCGTGGTGCTGCCGGGCCAAGAGCGTCGTCGGGACCAAAATCGCGACCTGCTTGCCGTCCTGGACGGCCTTGAACGCCGCGCGGACGGCGATTTCCGTCTTCCCGAAGCCCACATCGCCGGAGACCAGACGGTCCATGGGAATCTCTCGCTCCATGTCAGCCTTGACCTCATTAATCGTGGTCAGCTGATCCGGCGTCTCAATGTAGGGGAACGCGGCTTCAAGCTCGCCCTGCCACGGGGTGTCCGGACCGTAGGAGTGGCCGCGGCTGGCCATGCGCGCCGAATAGAGGCGAATGAGCTCCGAGGCGATCTCCTTGACCGCACGCTTGGCCTTGGACTTGGTGTTGGACCAGTCAGCCCCGCCCATCTTCGACAGCGCCGGCGCGTCGCCGCCGACGTAGCGCGTAACTTGATCCAACTGATCGGTGGGCACGAACAAGCGGTCCCCCGGAGCTCCCCGCTTGGCCGGGGCATATTCCAGCACCAAGTACTCGCGCATCGGCGCGGTGGGACCGCCGCCGACCTTGCGCTGGATGAGTTCAACGAACCGGGCGATGCCGTGCTGCTCGTGCACCACGAAATCGCCCTCGGTCAGTTGCAAGGGGTCGACGGCGTTGCGGCGCTTCGCGGCGAGCTTGCGGCCCTTCTTGCCCGCTGCGTAGGCACTGGAACGGCCCAGCAAGTCGGCCTCGGTCAGCAAGCCCAGCTTCAGCGAATCGAAGACGAAGCCGCGGCCGGCCACCGCCGTCGTGATTTCGATCAGCCCCGGGGTCGGCTCGGTGTCGAGGGAATCGATGCGGTGGCACGGAATCTCGGCGTCGTGGAAGAGCTCCGCCAAACGCTGGGCTGGGCCCGGCCCGTCCGTCGCGACCACCAGCCGCCACCCGTCGGCTACGCGGGAACCGATGAATTCGGTCATTTCGGCAACATCCCCGCGGTACCCGCGCGGCTCGCGCGCCGCGACGGCCAGCGAATCGATGTCCAGCACCACGTCTTCGTCCCGCTCCAGTGACGTCATGGACCACCAAGAGACCTCGGCGGCGAGGGCGGATTCCAGCGTCGTCGCGAGGTCGGCAAAGCTTCCGGCCTCAAGGGCTTCGGCGAGTCCGGACTGGGCGAGATCGACGGGCGCATTGCCGCCGTCGGATGCAGTGGACCACGCGGCGGCGAGGAACTCCTCATTGGTGGCCACCAGGTCGTGCGCCCGTGCACGCACCCGCTCCGGCTCCATCACCATGGCGATCGAGTCCGCCGGCAATTGCTCGACGAACGGGACCATCGCGTCTACGAGCACGGGGGCCAGGGACTCCATGCCCTCCACCGCGATGCCCCCTGCGACCTTTTCCAGCAAGTCGGCGGCGGCTGGCATCGTGGCCTTGAGCTTGGCGGCACGGGACATGACCTCGGGGGTGATGAGCAGTTCGCGGCACGGCGGCGCGTAGAGAGTCCTCGGCTCTTCACCGTCCTCGGCGGTGAGCGATCGCTGGTCGGCGACGGCGAACCAGCGCATCTGTTCCACCTCGTCCCCGAAAAATTCGATGCGCAGCGGGTGATCCTCCGTCGGTGGGAAGACGTCGAGGATGCCACCGCGCACCGCAAACTCGCCGCGCTGGGTCACCATGTCCACGCGTGCGTAGGCGGCATCCGCGAGGGACCGGACCACCGCGTCAAAATCGCGCTCCTCGCCCACGCGCAGGTGGACTGGTTCCAAATCCCCCAGCCCGGCCACCAGCGGCTGGACCACGGAGCGGATGGGCGCCACCACGACTTTGAGAGTGCCGTCGGGGTGGGCCAGCTGGCGCAGCACCGACAGGCGGCGTCCTACGGTATCGGAACGGGGCGAGAGGCGTTCGTGCGGCAAGGTCTCCCACGCGGGGAACTGAGCCACCGAGCCGGCCGGGAGGTACGCATCCAGCGCGCCAACGAGGTCTTCGGCCTCCCGGCCCGTGGCCGTCACGGCGAGCACGATGGCGTCCTGCCGGCTGGCCCCGCCGGCCAGGCCGTCGACGGCCTCGGCGACGACGGCGGCACGGAGCCCTGCCGGGCCGGACACTTCGAGGTCCTTGCTCCGCGTGTCAAAGGCACGCGAGGCGTACTGGCGGACCTTGGCGTAGGTCGAATCGGCAGAAAGCGCGGCGCGCAGACCGGACAGAGACATGGGGGTTCGCCTTTCACAGCCGCCAAAAGAGCAACACAAATACCCGGTCACCAGCGTCGCGGTCCGTCTCACGGCGCATCGGGCTGGCTCCGGGGAGCCTTCCCAGCTTACCGCGCTGGCGCGGGGGCCGCGGCGGCGCGAATTTGTGTCCCGCCTCGCATAGCATGGGAGCCACGTACAACACGCACACTCCACCGGGCACACCGTCCGGAACCTAGTCGAAGAGGAGCTTCACGTGGCCCTGAAAGCCAGCACTACCCTGCCGTACGCGCCGAACGAGGTCACCGAAGCATTTACCGACCGCGGATTCATCGAGCAGGTCAGCGCGAAGGTGGGCGGTGAGCTGACCGACTTCTCGGTCTCCGGCCCGACGACGGAGGCGTTCACCCTCACCGTCGTGCGCGCGATGCCCACGGACCGGCTTCCCGATCTGGCGCGCAAGGTCGTCGGCTCCACCATGAAGGTGACCCAGACCGAGCAGTGGTCCGCCCCCGCCCCGGATGGCGGCCGCACCGTCCAGATCTCCATCTCGGTGGCCGGCGCCCCCGTGGACGCCCGGGCCACGCAGCAGTTGGTAGCCCAGGACGGGTCCACCGTCGTCGAGCTCGACGGCGAGGTCACCTCCTCCATTCCGTTCATGGGCAAGAAGATCGCCGCGGCGGCCGAACCGTACCTCGGCAAAGCGCTGAACCTCCAGGCGTCGCAGGCGCAGGTCTGGCTTGACGCTCGCTCCTAAGGCAGCCCCACCGGCAGAGGCGCTGCTGGCGGTTTCCGCCCGCGCCCTCGGCGGAACGGTGTGGGCGCACGGGCTGACCCGGGCCGAGGCTGCCGAGCTGACCACCACGTGGTCCCGCTGCGCTCCACAGCAAGTCGGTACCGCGGAGGCACCCCACACTGCCGAGGCCGTGGAGCGTGGCTCCGGCGACTGGGCCGTCTTCCACGAGCGGTTCGTCTACAAGGCCACCGCCACCGCCATCGCCTCCGGACGCGGCCACTACATGATGTTTCACGCGGCGGCCGTCAGCGAGCAGGCCTCCGGCCGCTCCGTGGCCCTCGTGGCCAGCAGCGGTACCGGGAAGACAACGGCCACGAGGGTCCTCGGGCAGCACTTTGGCTACCTGACCGACGAGACGGTGGCCGTCGACCCCGAGCGCGTCGTCAGCACCTTCGAGAAGCCGCTTTCGCTGCTGCCCGCGACGGGGCGCCGACCGAAACGTCAGGCGGGCCCCGACGAGCTCGGCCTCTTGACCGCCAGCGAGCGCCCCCGACTGACCCGGATGGCGGTGCTGGACCGCAGGCCGGGGCTCGATGCGGCCCGGGTGGAACGCCTCAGCCTCCTCGCCGCCCTAGAAGAGCTGGCCCCCCAAAGTTCTGCGCTAGCCTCCCTTGATCACGGCGTGGACCGGCTCTGCGGGCTGTTGCGGGACTGCGGCGGCGCGGTGCGCTTGATCTATTCCGAGGCCGAACAGCTCATTCCGGTGGTCCGGGATCTTCTCGCGGCCGATCCGGAGCCGGCTACCGACCACTGGGAGCGGTTACCGACCACCGTGTCCGGCGCGGACCTTCCGTCCGGCGCCGACCAGTATCGCCGGGTCCCCGTGGACGACGCGGTGGCTGTGGACCAGGCCGACACCTCGGCCGTGGTACTCCTCGACGGGGAAGAGTTGACGCTCCTGCACGGCTTCGGTCCGCTGCTTTGGGAGGAGTGTGCGCGGTGGCGAAGTTTCGAGGAGCTGCTGGCGCTGGTCACCACGGTCGCCGGGGGTCACCCGCAAGCGCGCATTCTTCTGCGCGAGCAGCTCGCGGCGTTGCAACGGCGCGGGCTGCTCGAGGCCACGTCTTAACGCCCCTAGCCGCTTCCCTCTGCCGGATTCTCGTCGAGGCCCTCCCTGCCCAGCGGCCACATGGTGAGCACCACGCGCCCCACGACGGCCTCCTCCTCGACAGTCCGGGCGCACGTTTCCGCCTTGGTACGCCCGCGACAGCTGATGACCGAATCGGCAGAATTGGCGCGATGATCCCCCAAGACCACGTACTGCCCCTCCCCCACACGCACCGGGCCGAAGCAGCGGGCCGACCGTGCCGGCGTCGTACAGTCCTGCACTCCCGGCGAGAACGGATAGTCGTTGTACACGTAGGGTTCGTCCAGCGGCGCGCCGTTGACGGTCACCGCCCCCTCTGCGGTGCAACACTCCACCGTGTCCCCGGGGGTACCAATGACGCGCTTGACGAGGTAGTGGGTGCTCGACGGGCCGATGCCCGTGAGGTCGCCGAACCACTCAGCTGCTTGCCGTAGACCTCCGCTTGGCTCCCGGCTCGGCTCCCAGTCGCCCTGGGCGGAAAAGACCACGACGTCGCCCGTCTGCGGCGCGGATCCGGTGTAGGCGAGGCGATTGACGAGGATTCGGTCCCCGACGTTCAGGGTCTGCTCCATCGAACCACTGGGGACGTTGAACACCTTGACGACGAACGCTTGGACGAGGGAGATCACCACCAGCGCCACGATCAGGTTCAAGGCAAAGCTCAGCCAAAACGGACGCTCGCGGCGCGGGGCGGCCTGACCCTCTGGCGGGGTGGGGCCGGCAGGCCCGTTACTCGGCTCACGGTCCTGATCCGGCATTCGTCTCCTCTACCCGGGGTGCTGCGCCTACGCTGCGGCCAGCAACGCGTTCTCAGCGGCGACCCACGCCAGCATGGCGCACTTCACGCGCGCCGGGAACTTTGCCACACCGGCGAAGGCCGCGCCATCGCCCAACACGTCCTCGTCTGCCTCCACGCTACCGCGCGACCGCATGACGTCACGGAACTGGTCGATCAGCGAGACCAACTCATCGCGGCTCAGCCCCTCAGCCAGCTCCGTCAGGACGGAGGCCGATGCCATCGAGATGGAGCATCCTGAGCCTTCCCACGAGATGCGCACCATGCGGTCCCCCGCGGTCTCGACCCGCAACGTGATCTGGTCGCCGCAGATGGGGTTGTGTTGACTGGATTCACCGTGAGCGTGACCCGCCTCTGCCTCGACCAGCGGCTCGCCGAGACGCCGTTTCGAGTGATCCAAGATGATCTGTTGGTACAGCTGCTCGAGCCCGCTCATGCGTTCACTCCAAAGAATCCGCGGACGTCGGCCAGCGCGCTGAGCATCGCGTCGACGTCCTGTTCCGTGTTGTAGAGGTAGGTGCTGGCCCGCGTGGAGGCGTTCACGCCCAACGCACGATGAAGCGGCTGCGCGCAGTGGTGCCCCACGCGCACGGCGACGCCGGCCGCGTCGAGGAACTGCCCGACGTCGTGCGGATGGACCCCGTCCACGTCGAACGCGGCCGTGCCGATGCGCGGCACTCCTGCTGGCCCCAGCAGGCGCACCCCGTCCAATGGCTCGATTCCGGCGGCGAGCCGGGCCCCCAGCTTCTCTTCCCACGCGGCGATGCGGTCCATGCCCACCTCGGAGAGGTACCCGACGGCGGCCGCGAGGGAAACGGCTTGGGCGATGCGTTGGGTGCCGGCCTCGAACCGGTTGGGCGCCTCGAGGAATTCGGCGCGTTCCATGGTGACGGTCGTGATCATCGACCCCCCGGTGAGGAACGGGGGCAGGGCATTGAGCAGCTCGCGCCGACCGTAGAGCGCGCCGATGCCAGTGGGGCCCAGCATCTTATGCCCGGAGAAGGCCATGAAGTCCACGTCTAGGGCCTTGACGTCGACGGGGAGGTGCGGGACCGACTGGCAGGCATCGAGCACCGTGACCGCGCCGGCCGCCCGGGCTAGTTCCACGAGCCGGGCCACGTCCGTAATGGTGCCGAGCACATTGGACACGTGGGTGAACGCCACCACCCGAGTGCGTTCGCCGATCACCTGCGGCGCGAGGTCCATCCGCAGCGCGCCGTCCGCTGCGACGGGAATATAGGTCAGCGTAGCGCCGGTGCGCAGCGCGAGCTCCTGCCACGGGATCAGGTTGGCGTGGTGCTCCTGTTCGGTCACCACAATTTCGTCACCAGGGCCGAGCCGGAACGGTTCCGCCGCCGCTCCCCCGCGTCCCGCGGAGGCGTTGGAGAACGCGTACGCAACGAGGTTGATCGCCTCCGTGGCGTTGGAGGTCCACACCAACTCATCGGGGCTGGCCCCCACGAATCCGGCGACGGCGGCCCGCGCGTCCTCGAAGTGATCCGTGGCCTCGACGGCGAGGCTGTGGGCGCCGCGGTGCACGGCGGCGTTGAACTGCTCGTAGTACTGCTGCTCCGCTTCAAGGACGCACCGGGGCTTTTGGCTGGTGGCCCCTGAATCGAGATAAATCAGGTCGCGGTCACCGATTTTGCGGGAGAGAATCGGGAAATCGGCGCGCAGACGCTCAACCTCGGCGGCGTCGAGGGAACGTGCTGCGTCGCGAGTCGGGACGTCGGGTGGGACCACGGATGCATCCTTCGGTTGGGAACGAATTCCGCTTCAAGTCTGTGCGCTTATCATCCCACTTGTGCTGCGAGGGCACACGTGAGCCGATCCTAAGTCGGCGTCTCGCCGGCGACGGGGAAGCAGGTGCTAGGTGCGATTGAAGCGGTCTTGGGCGGCGTCGAAGCCCGCGGCAACGATCGCCTCGGCGGCGTCCGCGGCGTCGTCGATCACGAAGGGCAGCAGTGACTTCTTCTCCGTGGCGCTGAAATCTTTGAGCACAAAGGCGGCTGCGTCCATGCGGCCGGGCGGTCGCCCGACGCCGATGCGGACGCGGAGGTAGTTCTTGGTGCCGAGCGTCTTGGACAGGTCCCGCAGTCCGTTGTGCCCGCCTTCGCTGCCGCCCTGTTTGAGGCGCACGGTGCCGGCGTCGAGGTCGATGTCGTCGTGGAGCGCCACGACGCGCTCGGGCGGAATCGAGAAGAACTTGGCCAGGGTCGCCACCGGACCCCCGTTGAGATTCATGTAGGTGCTGGGCTTGGCGATGACCAGCCGGGGACCACCGATCCCCGCGCGCCCCTCGGCGACGACGGCACGGGCCTTGTGGGTCTTGAAGGTGGCGCCGAGGCGCCCGGCCAGCTCGTCTGCGACGCGCTGGCCAATATTGTGCCGATGACCGGCGTAGCCGGGCCCGGGATTCCCGAGCCCGGCTACCAACCAGGTGTCTTCAGACATCGTGAGTCGACGAGTCTTACTCTGCGGACTCCGCCTCAGCGGCGGACGCCGTGGTCTCGCCCTCTGCGGCGTCATCGGCCGACGCTGCGGTCTCGGCGCGCGGCGCGTGGACGGTGGCGACGACGGCGTCGTCCTCGATCTGCAGCTCGACACCGGACGGCAGGACCAGGTCGGAGGCGTGCATGACGTCGCCCACTTCCTTGCCCTCGACGTTCAGGGTGACGTGCTCCGGCAGGTGCGTGGCCTCGGCCTCGACGGTCACGGTGAAGAGCTCCTGCTCGAGCAGGCCGCCCGGCGCGATCTCGCCCTCGGTGTGGACATTGATATCCACGGAGACCTTCTCGCCCTTCTTGACCACGAGCAGGTCGACGTGGACCAAGAAGCCGCGGATCGGCTCGCGCTGGATGTCCTTGGCGAGCACCAGCTGCTTCTTGCCCTCGATGTCCAGTTCCAGCAGGGCGTTGCTGTGGCGCAGGGCCAGCGCGCCCTCGTGGGCCGGCAGCAGCACGTGCACGGGCTCGGAGCCGTGGCCGTAGATGACGGCGGGAACCTTGCCGGCCGCGCGGGCACGGCGGGCGTACCCCTTGCCGAATTCGGTGCGGAGCTCGACGGGGAGCTTGATCTGATCAGTCATGATGACTCCAATGTTGCGTGGTTTCAGGACACACGCCCGGGTGCCGATCAGTGGCGGCGGAGTACGCGGCCGGAGGCCATCACGTGCTCCGGCGCCGAAGAATCTCTGGGTCACCGCGCAGAAACGGTGCCACGAGCCTTGTCGATCACGGAACGGTGATGACCGTTCCCTCGCCTGGGCATACGCAGACATCTTAGCAGTCTTCGCAGACGCCGCTGACCGCCGGCGCCGGTCCCGCCTAGGATGTGGCGTATGGACTCCCTCACACACCCCGGAGCGGTCCGGTGGCGGCGCGCTGAGCACGTCGCTGAGGTCTCCACCGCAGCGAACCGCGTGGCCGTCCTGCCGTTGGACGCCGATGTGCACGTCCCTTACCTGCTGACGGGCACCGCGGCGGCGATCTGGTCGGAAACCCAGCGTGCGGCCACCGCCGAGCAAATCGTGACAGCGCTCGCGCCGCAGTACGAGGTACCCGCCGATGAGATTCGCGAGCACGTCGGTTCCTTCCTGCGGCAACTCGAGGCCTGTCACTTAGTGATCGCGACCACGGAATCCGGCTAGACTCGCGAACAACGGAAGTACTCGGGCCCGACGTCGCCGCTACTCAGCGCCGGGCCACACGAGATCAACGGAACGCGAGCGGCACAATTCTTCGAGGACGTACTACGTGGACACAACAGACGTCGAGACGGCCGCAGGGCCCGACCTGAGGCACTACCTGTCGATCCTGCGCGGATACTGGCGCGGCATCGTAACCATCCTCGTCGCCGCCGTGCTGGTGGCCTTCGTCTGGACCCTGACACAGCCCAAGATTTACGAGGCCTCGTCCTCCGGGCTCGTCGCGGCCAGTGGAGCCACCAATCTGGGCCTGGCCACGGCCGGTGACACGCTCGCCAAAAGCAAGGCCACCTCTTACGCCTCGATCGCCAGCACCCGACCGGTCGCCGAGGCTGTCAAGGACGAGTTGGGCCTGACGACCAGCGAGAACCAGTTGCTGAATGACGTCTCGGTGCAGGTCCCCGCTGACACGGCAGAGATTCGAGTCAGCGCCCTGTCCGAGGACCCGGCGCAGGCGCAGGAGATTGCCAACGCCTGGGTGCAGGTTCTCGCTGAGGAGGCCGCGCAGATCGAGGCCGGCGAGGACGAGGCCTCCCCCGTGCTGGTGCGCCTCATGCCGTTGGGCCGAGCCGCCTTGCCGACGGCGCCCGTTTCCCCCGACACCCGACTCGCGCTGGCCATCGGCGCCGTCGCCGGGCTGGCGGCCGGACTCGGCTACGCACTGATTCGCCACCACTTGGACCGCCGCATTCGCTCGGTCGACGCGGTCAACCGGCTCGGCCAATCGGTGGTCGGGACGATCCCGGCCGATGAACGCCTGGGTGCCGATCGTCAGATCGTCGATTCCGGCAACGCCAAAACGCGTGATCGCGCGGCCCACGCGTTCGCCGAGTCGTTGCGCGAGTTGCGCACCAACCTGGCCTACATGGATGTCGATCACCCACCGAAGATCATGGTGGTGACGTCCTCCGTGCCTGGGGAGGGAAAGTCCTCCATCGCCTCGAATCTGGCGGTGGCGATCGCGGCCACGGGCCGACGCACGGTGCTCATCGACGCCGACCTGCGCCGCCCGGTCCTGACGGACCTCTTTGGCTTGCCGTCCGGCGCGGGCCTGACCGATGTGCTCTCCGGCGCGGCCGAGATCGACGACGTCTTGATGCCGTACGCCAACGCGCCAGCCCTCGAATTGTTGGGGTCTGGGCGCGTGCCCCCCAACCCATCTGAGCTCTTGGGCTCCAACGCGATGAAGTCACTCCTGCAGGAGTTGGCCCAAGATGCGGTGGTCCTGATCGACGCGCCCCCGCTGCTGCCCGTGACGGATGCGGCGATCCTCGCCAAATCCGCGGACGGGGCCCTCGTGACCATTAAGGCGGGCAAGACGACCATCGACGAGCTCGAGAAGTCGCTGCAGAACCTCAACAAGGTCGGCGCCCATGTCCTCGGGACGATCTTGAATCAGGTCCCCACCTCGGGCGCGGACTCGGCGCAGTACGGCTATTACGGCCAGTATTACTACTACGCCAGCTCGGACGATTCCGCATCGTCCGCGGCCGGTCCCGACGCCCCGTCCCCGGGAGCGCATCGCTCCACCGCGCCGGACTCTGCATCGTCCCCCGCACCACCGCAGCCCGCCGTGGCGGCGGTGGGCGCCCCGATGAGCCGGCGCGCCCGCCGGGCCAACAGCGCTGACTAGCTCAGCCCCGGGCGAATCGCTCCTCGAACGCAAGGATCGCCCGCAGGGCTGGAATGAGCTGGTCCGCCATCTCCTCATAGACGGCATCAGCGCGGCGATACGGGTCCGTGACGTCGTCGTCCGCCGGACCCCCTGTAGCGCGCGTGCGCAACAGGGTGGCGTACTTGATGACCGCCTTCCACCGCCGATCCACCGCCTCGGGCTCAGCCCCCGTGGGGATCAGCCCCGCATGCTCGGCCTCGATCAGCTCCAGTAGGCGCGCCAGCTCCCGCACCGTATAGGCGCGCTTCAGGAGCCGAGGGCTGCGCGCAATGATGCTGTCCCGGTGCTCCCGGCTCATGGCCAAGACCAGGTCGACCGCACCGAGATCCACGTCCTCGATGCGCCGGGCCGTGAACGAATCCACCGAATAACCGCCGTCGGGAACATCCGTGGCCGCGAGGATGGCCGCACTGCGTTCGTCCATGCTCTGCCCAGTCAGGCCCGCCATACCGGCGCTGGAGATGTGAAAGGCGCCGGGGGCCATGGCCTCTAGGTGGGCTGCCAAATACAAGTGAGCCAAGGGCGAGCGGCAAATGTTTCCGGTACAGACGGTCAGTAGAGAGGTCACCGCTTCAGCCTAGCGAGGCCGCACCGAGGCAGCGAAACGCCGTGCCCACCGGGCCGTTAACGTCGGCGGGGCGGCACCTCGCAGAAGAAGTGCCGCCCCGCCGAGGCGCTCAGCGCAGGGTGGTTAGTTGTGACCGTCGAAGAGGCTGGTCACCGAGCCGTCCTCGAACACTTCCTTGACCGCGCGGGCAATGAGCGGGGCAATGGAGAGCACGGTGAGCTTGTCGAATCGCTTGGCCGACGGGATGGGCAGGGTGTTGGTGACCACCACTTCCCGGGCCCCGGACTCGGAGAGCCGCTGCGCCGCCGGGTCGGAGAACACGGCGTGCGTCGCCGCAATGATGACGTCCTTCGCTCCGGCGTCCTTGAGGACCCGGACGGCGCCGGAGATCGTGCCACCGGTGTCGATCATGTCATCGATGAGCACGCACGTGCGGTCCTTGATGTCGCCGACGACGGTCTTGGACACGGCCTGGTTCGGCACCGTGAGGTCGCGAGACTTGTGCACGAAGGCCAGCGGGACGCCGCCCAGCCGGTCCGCCCACTGCTCGGCCACGCGCACGCGCCCCGTGTCCGGGGACACCACCGTGACGTTGTCCGAGCCCACGCGGCCGCGGATGTAATCGGCGAGCAGCGGGATGGCCACCAGATGGTCCACCGGGCCATCGAAGAAGCCCTGAATCTGGGCTGTGTGCAGGTCAACGCTGATCACGCGGTCGGCGCCGGCCGTCTTGTAGAGGTCGGCCACGAGTCGAGCGGAGATCGGCTCGCGCCCGCGGCCCTTCTTGTCCTGACGGGCGTAAGGGTAGAACGGGGAAACCACCGTGATCCGGCGAGCGGAGGCGCGCTTCATCGAGTCGATCATGATGAGCTGCTCCACGAGCCAGTTGTTCAGTGGGGCCGGGTGGGCCTGGATGAGAAAGACATCCTTACCGCGAACCGACTCGCCCGAGCGCACGTAGATCTCGCCGTTGGCGAAGTCGTACGCGCTCATCGGGAGCAGGTCGATACCCAGTTCGGCTGCGACTTCTTCGGCGAGCTCGGGGTGGGCACGTCCAGACGCGACGACCATCTTCTTGTCTTCGGTGCGGCGCAGTTCGGTCATGAGTCCTCTTCCTGGATTCAGTGGTGGGGGCGGGAGGGGTGATCAGGAATCGTGGGTTTGCGCGGCCGCTGCGGCGCGCGCTGAGTCCGAGTCGGGGCGCTTAGCCTGCGTCCATCCTTCGGAGTTTCGTTGCGGCGCCACGCTGAGGGCCAGCGCACCGGCCGGGACGTTTTTGCGCACGACGGCGCCCGCACCCGTGTAGGCACCGTCACCAACGGTGACAGGGGCGACGAACACGGTGTTCGAGGCGGTGCGGACGTGGGAACCGATGACCGTCCGGTGCTTGTTCTCGCCGTCGTAGTTGGCGGTGATATTGCCGCAGCCGATGTTGGTGAATTCACCGATCTCCGAGTCGCCCGAATAGCCGAGGTGGCTGAGCTTGGCGCCCCGGCCGATCTTGGCGTTCTTCGTCTCGTAGAACGCACCAATCTTGGCCTCTGGGCCCAGCTCGGTCCCGGGGCGCACGTAGGCGAACGGGCCCACACTGGCGCCGGCGCCGATGGTCGAGTCGGTGACGTCGGACCGCTTCACCGTGGCGCCTTGACCCACGTGCACATTGGTGAGTGTGGTGTCCGGGCCAATGACGGCGTCCGTGCCGATGGCGGTAGCACCGTGCAGTTGGGTGCCGGGCTTAATCGTGACGTCGTTGCTGAGCGCCACCTCCACGTCGATCCACGTGCTCTCCGGATCGACAATGGTCACGCCAGCGCGCATCCACTGGGTCAGCGTGCGGCGGTTCAGTTCCTTGCCGAGGGCGGCCAGCTGGACGCGATCGTTGGCGCCCTCCACCTGCCAGCGGTCCTGCGTCACCACGGCGGCCACGCGCCCGCCGGCCTCGCGGGCAATCGAGAGGACGTCCGTGAGGTACATCTCCCCCTGCGCATTATCCGTCGTCACACTCTGCAGCGCGGTGCGGAGGACGTCTGCGTCGAAGGCGTAGATGCCGGAGTTGACCTCGGTGAGGGCACGCTGGGCCTCGGTGGCATCCTTGTGTTCGACGATCCCAGCCACCGAACCGTCGTCGTTCCGCACGATTCGGCCGTAGCCCGTGGGGTCATCCAGGCGAGCGGTCAGCACGGTGACGGCGTTGCCGTCCGCCTCATGGGTGGCGACGAGCTGGCCCAGCTGTTCGCCCGTCAGCAAAGGGACGTCGCCGTAGGTCACCACGACGGTGCCGCTCGCGTCGGCGTCCAGCGCCTCGAGGCCCACCTGGACGGCACGCCCGGTGCCGGGAATCTCATCCTGGTCGGCGATGCTGAGGTCCGGGTGGATGTTGAGCAGGTGCTCGACGACGCGGTCACGCTCATGCCGGACGACGGCGACGAGGCGCTGGGGGTTGAGCTCGGCGGCGGCAGCAAGTGCGTGGCCAACCATGGATTTGCCGCCGATCTCGTGGAGGATCTTCGGCTTCGCGGATTTCATCCGGGTGCCTGCCCCGGCTGCGAGGACAATGACGGCGGCCGGTGCGTTGGCTTCCACGCTCAAGTTCTACTCCCTGCGTTGACTGCGTGAGGCCCGGCGCAGTCGCCGAGCGTCGTCAGTCTATCCGTTGTTCATCCGCGCGTAGTGTTCCGCCCCTAGGATTCGAACCTAGACTGCACGGCTCCAAAGGCCGGCGTGCTGCCATTACACCAGGGCGGATAGTGCTTCGCGGCAATGCGCGGAACACGATCAGCCATTCTGCCATATTTCTCCGCCGCGCCCTTAACCAGCGGTGGCCGGTGTCCCCGCAAGGAACACCGGCCACCGCAAGCGTGCGCTCGGGGCACAACCGCTAAGCGGCACAGACGCTGACGAGACCAGTGCCGACAACGGACGTTTGCGTGTTGCTCAGCGAATCGGCGTTCGCTCCACTCCCCGATTCCTCGTAGCCAGCCGGAGCTGCTGCGAAGGACAGCGTGTAGCTGCCGAGCAGGTCGGCAGCGACGACGTCGTTGGGCGTCGGGATATAGAACTCCGTCGAGCTTCCCTCACTGATGACCGTCGTCGTGGTGAATTGCGCCGAACCGTCTTGGAGGATGTCGACGTCGAGCAACGAGTTGCCTGCGTCAATCACGCCCAAACTCAGTAGGGCATCACTCGTCAGAATAAACGTGGTCCCCACCGGAATGTCACCTGTGGTCGCGGTAATCGTGAACGTCGGATCACCGAAAGCGGTAACAACGAGAAGGTCAATCCCACCCGTACACGAGGCGCTGACCGTGACGTCGAACTGCTGGACAGTGGACGCGGCGGCGGCTGGCGCCGAGACGGCCGCGGCGATGACGGGTACGGACCACGCGGCCCCCTTGGTGAGAGTACGGCGGTCAATGCCGGACCGCCGCCCCACGTTGTCATTGTGCTCCTGCACGGTTCCCTCCTTGCGTGGATGCCTCACCGCTCGTGCGGCTCGTTCTCCCATTACAGGCCGTGGTCCGCACCCTGCGTCACCCCCACGTCGACCAATTGGCGCAATTTGACGCAACTATCGTCGGAAATCGTTCCAAATGCGATGACATGTCACGAGGATGAACTACGTGAGATCCACGTCAGCGACGGCCTGACGCGAACGAGATCAGTCGCTCGAGGGGGCCCTGCTGGGCGACGAAACGAAGCCACAGCCACGCGCCGATCAGACTGGCCGCAGTGATCGCCGCCATGAAGGACCACGAGTCCGTCACCGGCACCCAACGCTCGAAGACAGCAAAGAGGATGACCTGCGCGCTGTAGATGGTCACAGGCATACGGCCCGCCGCGGCCAGCGGAGCCATCGCCCCCGAGATGAGGCGAGGCAGAGTGACCGACGTCAGCAACAGCAGTGCGCCAATCAACAAGGCTGCGCACCCGACGGCCACCAGATGTGCCGTCGTCGACGTGGCGCCGGGGTAAACCGAGGTGCCCAACAGGCGACCCAGCAGCACCGCCACGATCACCAGCGACGGGCCACCCAAAGCCAGGCACCAAGCCGTGCCGCGACTCCTGACATCACTGCGGGCCACGATTAATCCGCAGACAGCGAAGAAGAGGAACATGGGCAGCCAGTAACTTGGCCCGGCTGCCAGCCATGAGACGACCTTCGCTGCGGCCGGGTTCACGCTGGCCTGCGCCGCCAGGCCCGAGCTCACGGACCATTGATGGATGATCGGTGAAACCACGACGCCCACAGCTGCGACCACAGCCAGAACGCTTCGGGGCAGGAAGAGCATGGGCACGAGCACGAGCACGGTGACGCCGATGTAATCCAGCACCACCGCAATAGGCGAATCCAGCTGCCACAGGATCAGCCCCAGCAGGATCAGCAGGAAGCCGCGGCGCAGCAGCTGCAGACGCGTGTCCCGGCGCGAACCTCGAGGGTGGGGAGAAGCTCCACCGGACATGAGCCCTACCGAGATGCCCGCCAACGTCACAAAAAGGGGCGCGGTCACCTGCGCTGCCGCGGCGACGGCTTTCAGGCCCACGTGACTGTCCGCCGTCACGGGGCTCGAATGGGCGAAAAACATTCCCAAGATGGCGATCCCGCGCGCGATGTCCAGCGCGACGACGCGGCGGCCACGTCGTTGACGGATGGCCGAGCGTGATCCTACAACTGTCATCACTTCATGCCTTAGCGCTGACACCGGCAGAAGGTCAGCACTGCGTACGCCGACCTCCTGCCCACAGCAGACTCCCTTACGAGCAGAGGATGAGGGTGCAGCTGAACGAATCCGTGTTGGCACCCGTCCCGCCCGCCGGCTCCGCCGACAGCAGAGTCAGCGTGAAGCTGGAGAGAAGGTTGACGCTCAGCAAACCGAAGTCCAGACGCGCGCCGCCGCCAGCAGGGATCGGGGCATCCAGCTGAAGGGTCGCGTTGTTCGCGTCACCTAGCTCGACCAAGCCGAAGACAGTGCCATCGAGAATGCCTAGGAGGCCATCATCTCCGAGCGCTTGCAGCGAGAGCCCGGTGGTGGTGAGCTGGAACTGCGTACCGGCCGGGATCTCCGTGGTGCCGATGTTGTTGATGTCGAATCCTTGCGCAACCAAGTTCAGAGTTCCGGGGTCACCGACAATTTGAACGTCCCAGGCTTCGACAACCGACGCCGCAGCGGACGGTGCAGCGACAGCCGCCGCGATGACCGGTACGGACCATGCTGCACCCTTGACGATGCCGCGGCGGCCGAGGCCGGACTGATTGGTGCTTTCTTCCATATTGCTCCCCTTGTCGTAGCGCCCTCGAGGCGAATCTGCGAGTTCCCTGTGAGTCAGCACTCACAGCTCCAACTCAATCCGAACCCCGGTTCTCAGCGGAGTGTGCGCGGGGTGATTGGCGCAAAAAAGCACTAAGTCCGTCACGCATCGTTCTCAGCGAAAATTTTGCGTCGCGTCGTGACGCTCTACCGGCCGCGTTGGGCCCGAATTTCCAGCGGCGCACCCCACCCGTGCGCGGCCAGCGCGCGCCGCAGTAACTGGGGTGAATTGAATCCGGAGTGGTGAGCCACCTCGGGAATGGAGAGCACGTCGTAACGCTCGTCCCGCAACAAGTGGACCGCCTGTTCGACGCGCAGGCGCCGCAGGGTGGCCGCCACGGAGGTTCCGTGCTGGGAAAACGCGCGCTGGAGGTGCCGGAGGGAGACGTTGAGGTCACGCGCAACGGCCTCCGGCATCAAGTGAGGATCCGCTCGCCGCGCAGTCATGAGCCGCAGAGCCCGGTCATACATCGACGACGGCGCGCTCTGCGCAGGATCGGCCATACCGCGATTCGAGAGCAGCAGCGCCCCCACCATTTCTTGGACCAGCTTCTCCACGAAGTAGGCCTCGAGTGCGCTCGCCTCCTCGTCAGTGTCCGCCGCCGCATCGAAGAAGCGCAGCGCGGGCTGCATGAGCGCCTGCGCGGTGGTCAGGGGCCCATCCACCACCTCGGGCGAGAGCCCGAACTCGTCCAAGATGTCGTACGGGACGCCTGCGGCCAGCAGTCGACAATCGCGCTCCCACGCCACGGCGTACGTCTGGTTCGTCCGGTACACAAAGACATCGCGCTCGCCCGCCCTGAAGGCCGGCCCCGCCTTGGGGTCCACGCGCACCCCGCCCCGCTCCACCAAGCACACCATCAGCAGGTCTTCTTGGCCGCGCGCGGGCACCATCGTGCCGTGTCCGGCCGCCACCTCGGTCCGCATCACTACGCTGCTGCGGATCTCGGAGACGGAGAGGGTGGCGCCCCACGCCGGATGACGCGGCACGATCAGCCCAAAATCGCCCACCCCACCACCGGGAAAGATCTCTCCGTTGACTTGGACATGGTCCGCCGAGTAAACCACCACCGTGCGGCTCACACTGCGCTGCCGAACCTGCGCCATCAAACCCCCTCCAGCACGCCTCTTCCGTTGCCTCGATCCTAGCGAACGAGCCGCTGGGGCCGCCGTCGCCAGGCGCGCACTTTCAGGAGCTGCGGCGCACCACCAGCTCCGCCTCCAACAACACATCCCGCGGCGGCGCCCCGCCCACAAGGTCGACGACGGCGTCGGCCAGCGCCTGGCTCAGCTCGTCCCACGGCTGCGCCACGGTGGTCAGGGGCGGGTCCAGCGTCTCCGCCAGCCCCGAGTCATCGAAGCCCACCAGCGAAACCTGATCCGGCACGCCGAACCCGCGCTGCCGCAGGACGGTCAGCGCGCCGGCGGCCATCTCGTCCGAGGCCGCGAACACGGCATCCGGAGTCAGCTCCGGGCGTGCGTTGCGCTCCAGCACCTGGCTCATGGCCGCCGCGCCCGAGGCGCGGGTGAAGTCGCCGACAGCGACCAGCCGAGGATCCGCCACCTCCCCCACCGCCTCCACGAATGCCTGGCGCCGCAACCGCCCGCCGGGGGCGTTCGCGGGCCCGGCAAGGTGCGCGATGCGCCGGCGTCCGCGCGCGCGCAGGTGCGCGACGACGTCGTACACCGGCTCCTGTTCCCGGACCGAGACGGTGGACAGGCCGGCTGCGGATTCCACGCCGCTGCACACGGTCGGGATGCCCGCCGCCGCCAACTCGGCGGGAAAAGGATCGTCCTCCCGTGGGGCCACCACGATGGCGCCATCAACATGGCCGGCCCGCGCGTAGTCCAGGGTGCGGGCCCGTTCGGGCGCGTTCGAGGCCATCAACAGCACGAGCGTCACCTCCCGCTCGGCGAGCGCAGCCGTGACGCCCCGGAGCATTCTTGCGTACGTCGGGTCCGCGAAGAGCAGGTGCTGGGGCTCGGTAATCAGGAAGGCGACGGAGCCGCTACGGCCCGTGGCGAGGCTGCGTGCATGGTGGTTGGCCGCATACCCCGTGGCGGCCATGGCGGCCTCGATGCGCTCGCGCGCCACCGCAGAGACGTGGTGCCCACCGTTGAGAACGCGAGAGACCGTGCCGCGGGAGACGCCGGCGGCTGCGGCCACGTCGCGAATGGTGGGGCGAGAGCTCATGCACCTGAGATTAGCAGTGCATCTGTGGCAGACTGTGACCGGTCACAGTCCAACGTGAGGAGACGCACATGCCCGCACCGAACCACCACTGGCCGGAACTCGACGGAATTGTCTACGGCGGTGATTACAACCCCGAGCAATGGCCGCGGGACGTGTGGGCCGAGGACGCGCGACTCATGCAGGAGGCCGGGGTCACCATGGTGAGCCTCGGCATCTTCTCTTGGGCCCTGCTTGAACCCGAAGAGGGCGTGTTTGACTTCGAGTGGCTCGACGACGCGATCGACCTCCTGCATCGGCATGGAATCGCCGTGGATTTGGCCACTCCCACCGCCTCGCCGCCCGCCTGGTTCTTTGCTCGCTACCCGCACACGCAGGTGGTGGACCGGGACGGACGCACCCTCGGATTCGGCTCCCGCGGCATGGTCTCCCACTCCGCGCCGGAATACCGGGAGGCCATCGTTCGGATCGCCAGCGCGCTGGGTGAGCGCTACGGCACCCACCCCAACGTGGTGCTCTGGCACGTGCACAACGAGTACGGCGTGCCGGTTGCCGAAGACTACTCACCCTCGGCGGTGCGCGCCTTCCGCGATTGGTTGCGTGCCCGCTATGGCACGCTCGACGCGCTCAACGACGCCTGGGGCACCGCCTTCTGGGGTCAGCGCTACGAGCAGTGGGAGCACGTCGGCGCGCCCGCGGCGGCGGCCACCACCGTGAATCCGGCCCAGCGCCTCGACTTCGCGCGCTTCAGCGATCACCAGTTGCGCGCCTGTTACTTGGCCGAACGCGACGCCCTGCGCGCTGTCACGCAGCGCCCCATCACCACCAATTTCATGGCCAACCAGGAGTGGACCACCGACCTCTGGGCGTGGGGACAGATCGTCGACGTCGTGGCGGACGACCACTACCTCACGGCAGCGGACCCGCAAGCCCACATCGGACTGGCCTTCGCCGCCGACCTGTCCCGTTCTGTGGGCGGGGGGAAGCCGTGGATGCTCATGGAGCACTCCACGTCCGCGGTGAACTGGCAGCCGCGCAACGTCGCCAAGCGCCCCGGCGAGATGCAACGCAACTCGCTGGCCCACTTTGCCCGCGGGGCGGACGCCATCATGTTCTTCCAGTGGCGGGCCTCCCGCAGCGGCGCGGAGAAATTTCACTCGGCAATGGTCCCGCACGCGGGGACCGACTCGCGGCTCTGGCGCGAGGTCGTTGAGCTCGGCTCCGCGGTGCGCCAGCTGGGTGAAGTCCGTGGCGCTGCCGTCCGAGCCGACGTCGCCATCTTGCTCGACTACGAGTCGATCTGGGCCCAACGCCTCGAGTGGCGGCCCACCAACGACGCGGATCCGATCGAGACCATCCGCCGCTTCTATGCTGCCCTCTGGCGCGATGGCGTCACCGTCGACTTCGCGCACCCTGGACAGGACCTCAGCGGCTACCGGCTGGTCCTGGCTCCGGCGCAGTACCTGCTGACCGAGGAGCAAGGCCGCAACCTCACCGCGTACGTGGCCGGCGGCGGCACGCTGGTCACGTCCTATTTCTCCGCCGTGGTCAACGAGCACGACACCGTGCATGCCGGCGGGTTCCTCTCGCCCTTGCGCGAGGCGCTCGGGTGCGATGTGGAGGAATTCCTCCCCCTCCGCGCCGGGGTCACGGAGGCGGTGAGCTATACGACGGCGGCCGGCGAGCGCGTGGAGCTGTCCTGCGACGACTGGCAAGAGGACCTGCGCCTGCGGTCCGCACCGACAGGTTCCGGCGGCGCGGACGTTCGCGCCGTCTTCACCTCCGGACCGGGCGCGGAGCTCGCCTCCTGCGGCCTGAAGCCCCAGGCCGCAGCGATCACGCGCCACCGGCACGGTCACGGCACCGGCTGGTACCTCTCCACCCGGCTGACGGAAGAGGGGTTGGCCACGGTCCTGGCGGACGTTTACGCGGATGCCGGCGTCACCCCGCGGCGCGCCGCGGGGATCGAACGCGTGGTCCGCGTCCACTCCGATACCGAGTACGTCACCTACATCAACCACACCGACGCCGCGGCCACCGTTGACGCCGCGGGAACGGATCTGCTCACCGGCGAGAGGGCGTCGGGCGAACTGACGCTGCCCGCCGGGCGCGTCGCCGTCGTGCGGGTGAACGACGCCGCGCGCTAGCCCTCGGCGATTTCGGCGGCCTCGAGCCACTGCAGCTCGAGGTCGCTGTGGGCTTCCTGGAGCTGGCCCAGCTGGCCGGTCAGGCCGGTGAGCCGCTCGAACTCCAGGGCCTCCGACGCCGCCGCCATGTCCGCCTCCACGGCGCCGATCCGCTCCTGCAGCTTGGCCATCTGCTTCTCCAGCCGGTTCAGGCTCTTGCGGGCCTCACGCTTGTCGGCCTCGGAGTACGACGACGCCGCGCTCGGCGCCGGTGAAGGGCCTCCCGCCGCTGGGGACGCCGGGGGCGAGTCGGCCCGCTGGGCCGGGGTCGACCCGGCGGCGCGCAGCTCGAGGTACTGCTCCACACCGCCGGGGAGGAACCGAATCTGCCCGTCACCGAGGAGCGCCAATTGGTGATCGGTGGCCCGCTCCAACAGGTAGCGGTCGTGGCTGACCACCACCAGCGTCCCCGGCCACCCATCGAGGAGATCCTCGACCGCGGCGAGCGTGTCCGTGTCCAAGTCGTTCGTCGGCTCGTCCAACATCAACACGTTGGGTTCGCCGATCATGAGGCGCAACAGCTGCAGCCGCCGGCGTTCACCGCCGGAGAGATCCTTGATCTGCGTCCACTGCTTCGACTGGTCGAAACCGAGCTGCTCCACCAGCTGCCCGGCGGAAAGCTCCTTGCCCCCGACCTCGAACCGCTGCTGTTCGTCCTTGATCACCTCGATGACGCGCTTGTCCGCCAGCGGCTCGAGCTCCTTGACCTCCTGCGTCAGCATGGCGGTCACCACCGTCTTGCCCCGCTTGATGCGGCCTCCCGTGGGCTCCACGTCGCCGTTGAGCAAGCGCAGCAACGTGGACTTGCCCGCACCGTTCACGCCGACGATGCCCACCCGCTCACCCGGGGCCAACCGCAGGGTGACCTGGTCGAAGAGGGAACCGGCGGCATCGTAACCGAGGGAGACGTCCTCGAGGTCGATGACGTCCTTGCCGAGCCGGGCGGTCGCCATCTTGGCGAGGGCCACGGAGTCCCGGGGCTCCGGCACATCGTTGATCAGCGCGTTGGCTGCCTCGATACGGAACTTCGGCTTCGACGTTCGGGCCGGGGCGCCGCGACGCAGCCACGCCAACTCCTTCTTGGCCAGCTGCTGGCGCTTCTGTTCCTCGACGGCTGCCTTCCGGTCCCGCTCCACTCGGGCAAGCGTGTACGCGGCGTAGCCGCCGTCGAACGGATCCACGACGCCGTCGTGCACCTCCCACGTGCGGGTGCAGACCTCGTCAAGGAACCAGCGATCGTGGGTGACCAAGAGCAGGCCGCCCTGATTGGCCCGCCACCGCGCCTTGAGGTGTTGGGCGAGCCACGCGACGCCCTCGACGTCGAGGTGGTTGGTGGGCTCATCCAACATGATGACGTCGTCGTCTCCGATGAGCAGCTTGGCCAGCGCGACTCGACGGCGCTGGCCGCCGGAGAGCGAGGAAACGCGGGCGTGCCAGTCCACCTCCTGCACCAGCCCGCCCATGATCTCGCGGACCTTAGGGTTCGAGGCCCACTCATGATCGGCGGCGTCGCCCACAATCGCCTCGCCGACGGGGAGGTCGCCATCCAGCACATCGCGCTGATTCAGGTAGCCGACCCGCACGTGTTTGGGCTTGGTGACCAGCCCCTCGTCCGGGCTTTGCGCGCCGGAGAGCAACCGCATCAATGTCGATTTGCCGTCGCCGTTGCGGCCGACCATGCCAATCCGGTCCCCGTCGTCGAGGCCGAGGCTAACGCCGTCGAGCACCGTCCGCGTGCCGTAGGAAACGCGCAGGTTCTGCGCGCCGAGCAAGTGAGCCATGAAGTCCTTTGGTTGGGTTCGTGCAGTCGTTCAGTCCGGGAGCTCGCTGAGCGCTAGATCAGTTCAGCGCCGTGCACGGGCCCCTGAACGGCGTGCGCCGCGAGGCCGGGCTCATCGCCGAGCTGCACCACGAGCTGACGGGCGTGGGCCGCGTCTTCGGCGAGCAGCGCTGCCGTGGGGCCGGAGCCGGAGACGATCGCGGCCAAGGCGCCGTCGCTCACCGCTTCAGTGAGGGCCTCCCCCAGCTCGGGAGCGAGACTCACCGAGGCTGCCGCGAGGTCATTGTGTAGCAACGGCGCGAGCGCCTGCGGGTCGGCGGCGATGAGCGCCTTGAGCACCTCGGGGTCCACCTCGGAGGGGGTGGGCACGTCCTGCCCGGACCGGAGCGCGTCGAGCGCGCTAAACACTTTCGGGGTGGAGAGACCATAGCTCGCGGGCAGCACCACCCAATGGGTGGGTTGACGCACGAGGACCGGCGACAGCTCGTCCCCCACGCCGAGCCCCACCGCCGCGCCTCCGGCCAAGGCAAACGGGACGTCTGCTCCCAGCTCACGGCCGAGTTGGCCCAGCTGGTCGCGGGTGAGCCCGGTCCCCCACAGGGCATTGCACGCGACGAGCGTGGCCGCCGCATCGGCCGAGCCGCCGCCCATGCCGCCCGCGATGGGCACATGCTTGGTCACCGCGAGGTCCACGCCGGTGCCAACGCCCGTGCGCTCGGCGAGCAAGCGCGCGGCCCGCACCACGAGGTTCTCCGGCCCGAGCGGAAAGTCTTCCGGTTCCCGCACGGCCGTCGACTCGTCCGTCAGGCGCACCGTGACGCCGTCGTCCTCCCGCGGCGTGGCCGCAACCTCCTCATACAAGCTCACCGCCAGATACAGGCTGGCTACGCAGTGATAGCCGTCCTCCCGGGGTGGGCCGACGCGAAAGTACACGTTGATCTTGCCCGGCGCCCGTGCTGTCACGGTCCGCGCCACGGCCTGGCCTGCGCTCTCCCGGCCGATCATGCCTCCCCCGCCATCGACGGGTGATGCGCTGCAATGGCTGCGAATTCCTCAATCCCTAGCTTCTCGCCGCGTGCCTGCGGATCCACCCCGGCCGCGCGCAGGGCCGTCTCAGCCGCGGCGGCGCTACCGGCCCAGCCGGCCAAGGCGGCGCGCAGCGTCTTGCGCCGTTGCGCGAAGGCGGCATCAATGGCGGCGAAGACCTGCTCTCGACTCGCCGGGGTCTCCGGCGGGTCGTGACGGGTGAATCCCACGAGGCCGGAATTGATCTTAGGGGCCGGCCAGAACACGTTCTTGCCGATGATTCCGGCCTTGCGCATGTGGGCATACCACGCCGCCTTGACGGACGGAACACCGTAAATCTTGCTTCCCGGCGTGGCGGCGAGCCGGTCGGCGACCTCGTCCTGGACCATCACCAAACCATGACGTAGCGACGGGAAGTGCTCGAAGAGGTGCAGGACCACTGGGACGGCCACGTTGTAGGGCAGGTTGGCCACCAGCGCGGTGGGCGCGTGCGGCAGCTCGGTCACCTGCATCGCATCGGACAGGACGACGTCGAGCGCGTCGGCCTTCTCCGGGCGAAATTCGGCGATGGTGCGCGGCAATCGCGCGGCCAGTTTCGGGTCGATCTCCACGGCCACCACACGTCGGGCGGCGTCGAGGATCCCCAGCGTCAGCGACCCCAGGCCGGGACCGACCTCCAGCACCACCTCATCCGGTTCCACGTCGGCGGCAGCGACGATCCGGCGGATGGTATTGCCATCAATGACAAAGTTTTGGCCGAGCGTCTTCGTCGGGCGGACGTCGAGTTCGCCGGCTAACCGGCGAATCTCGGTCGCGCCCAATAAGGCGGTGGTGGGGTCAGAAGTCACGCATCCATCCTAAGCGCTCCGGGTACGACGGCGGCCCCACACCCGGAGTGGGTGTGGGGCCGCGCGGGACCGATGGGTGCCTTAGCGCAGGCCGAGCTGCGCGGAGCAGGAGGGCCAGTGGCCCCAACCGCCATTGGCGCGCAGGCGCTCCGCAGCCGCGATCTGCTCCGACGGGCTGGCCTGATGCGGGTAGGCCGCGTACTGCGTGCCACCGACGGCCTGCCAGCTGGACAGGCTGAACTGCAGCCCACCGTAGTAGCCGTTGCCCGTATTGATGGACCAGTTGCCGCCAGACTCACACTCGGCCAGAGCAGCCCACGCACCCGAGGACGGGCCGGATGCCGTGGTTCCGCCACCGGATGAGGATGCGGAGGAGCTCGACGAGGTCGACGGCGCCGGGGCCTCTTCCTTGGTGCCGTACGTGACCACCTCAGTCACCGGCTGAGAAACAACGGACGAATCCACGGCCTCGGTGGAGTACACCTCGCCGTCATGGAGGATGACCTCGTAACTAATTTCCCGCGCGCCGTTCTTGCCCTCGGTAGTCACCTCAGAGTCACCCTTGTCCATGGATGAATCGGAGACCTTTTTGGTCTCGTGCGCGATGGCTTCGGTCTCCGTATGCGACTCGGTGCTGACGCGGATGATGCGAATGCGCATATCGTCGCTCGTGGCCGCAGACGTGTTGGACGGGTACACGATGTCATCTGAACCGACCTTGATGCCCTCTGCCGCGAGGACCTCGTCCACCGTCAGCGCGGTGGTGCTGAGCTCTTGGCTCTCTCCCCCGACGATCAGTTCAATGGACTTCGGGGTCTGAATCTCCAGAGCGGAGCTCAGCGACACGAGTTCCATATCGGCCCCAGCCGAGACCTCGGCCTGATCTTCTAGGCCCAGCTGGGCCAGGACGTCGGCGACGGTCACGCCGGTGGTGCCCACCGTGCGCTCTTGACCGTCCACCACCAGCTCGACGCTCTTGTGGCTGTTGACGGTGATTTCCGAGTCATCTTCAATGGCGGCGTCCAGCGCCGGGGTGACCTCGTCTTGCTCCCCCACCTCGATATCGGAGGAGGCCAGAGCCTCGGCCACGGTGCTGCCGAACGTCGTCACGGACTGTGTCTCGCCATCGACGGTCACGGCCAGGGTCTTCGAGGCGCCCACGTAGGAGACGACGCCGAGGATCAGCGCAGCAAGCACCACGGCCTGCGCGCCGACCTTCGCCCAGCGGTGGCGGAATACGTTCTTCATAGGTTTCCCAACTTCTCTGCCATCCAGGCACGGGGAAACGCACACACGGCCATCCAGTTGGACATACGAACGGAATGCCCACGTTTTTCGATGGTGCTGCTGGCTGCGCGCGGTGCTCAGTAGCCCCGCGCCAAACGCGCATACGGTGGCGGAACGCAGAAGCGATCCTTACCCGAAACCTTCCCCGATCCCGGCTATTTCCCGTTAACCGTAACCGTTCTGTTATCAAGTCACAAACAGCAAACGGAGATTGTCACAGCTCGGCCACCACGCGTGGCGCCGACCTCGGCGGTGCAACAATGGGGATCATGACGGCATCCGCACTAGTCACCGCCCCACTTGCGCTGGCGGCCATCCTCGCCGTGGCGGCCGTGGCCAAGGTCACCCCACCCCGGGCACATTTGCGTCACGAAGCCGCGCTCACCGGCCGCGGTATCCCTTCCGTGATCAACGCCGCGTGGGTGCGCCGCTTCCATCCGTGGCTCGAGCTAGTCCTAGCGATCACGCTGCTAGCGCTGCCGTGGCCATGGGTCCTTCTGCCGGCCTCGGCGACGTTGCTGCTGTGTGGCGCCTACCTGTGGATCATCGCCGCCGTCGTGGCTACCGACGAACCTCAAGATTGTGCGTGTTTCGGTCGGCTGAGCTCCGGCCCCGTCACGCGCGCAGACCTCGTCCGCAACGTCGGACTCCTCGCTCTTGCGGCCGTCGCTTTCGCGTGGGCCGTGGCCGGCCGGTCCGTCGGAGCGGACGTCGCCGCGTTCTCCACTGGCGACTGGTGGTGGCTCGCCGTCGCGGCGCTCGCCAGCCTCACGCCCTGGGTGTTCCGCCTCGCGACGCGGCGCCTGCGCGCCGTGGATCAGGGCGGGCGCCCGACGGCGGTCGGCCCGACCCCGTCGTCGCACGCGGCCGATGCGGCCGCTGGAGCGGTGCGGCACAACCTGGCCCCGCGCCGGGCGCCGGCCTCACTCGACGAGGCCCAACCGGAGGATCTGACCTCGCTGGCCCTACCCGACATCGTCGTCACGGACGCGGCCGGTCAGCCGGCCCCCTTGCGTCGAGTGTGCTCCGGCGTCGCGACCCTGCTGATCCTGGTCCGCCCCTCGTGCCATGCGTGCGACGCGGTGCTGGCGCAACTCGGTCCGTGGCAAGAGCGGTTCGGAGACCGAGTCCAGGTCCGGCTGCTCGTTTCCAAACGGCCGGAGAAGTTCGCCGAGCAACACGCCGAGCTCGCCGACCTGACGCTGACCGATGCCAGCCGCGCGATTGCCCCGTTGCTGGGGGTGCACTACACGCCGTCGGCGCTCCTCATCGCCCCGGACGCCTCCATCGCGGCAGGGCCCACCACGGGCGCCGAGTACATCACCTCGCTCGCCGAGGTCATCATCGATTCCATCCAGCCCCCGCAGGAGTAAATCGCACCGCCGTGGGGCCTCAGAAAGTTCCGTAGACCCGTTCGGTGTTGGCGGCCAGCCGCGCGCACAGGTCCCCGAGGTCCTCCCCACTGCGTTCGGCCATGAACCGCACCGTGTAGGGAATCATGTAGGACGAGTTGGGCTGCCCGCGGAACGGGTGCGGGGTGAGGAACGGCGCGTCCGTCTCCACCAGCACATGTTCTGGGTCCGCGATGTCCAAGGCCGCGTGAAGGTCCACCGAGTTCTTAAAGGTCACCGTTCCGGAAAAGGACAGGTACCACCCGTGTTCGTTGCAGATCCGCGCGAGGTCGGCGTCCCCGGAAAAGCAGTGAAACACCACCGATTCCGGCAGCCGCTCGGCGCTGAGCAGCACGTCCACCACGTCCTCGTGCGCGTCGCGGTCGTGGATCTGCAGGGCTTTCCCGTGCTCGACGGCGAGCGCGAGGTGCGCTTCGAAGGACGCTCGCTGGGCTGGGTGCCCCTCCACGCCGGTGCGGTAGTAGTCCAGCCCCGTCTCCCCGATGGCGCGCACCCGCTCGTGGCCAGCCAGCGATCGAATGTCCTCGAGGGCCGCGTCCAGTTCGCCGCGCTCGGCCAAGACCGCGGCGTCGTTGGGGTGGATGGCCACCGCTGCCAACACGCGCCGGTCGGCGGCCGCCAACTCCACCGCGGCGCGGGAGGATGCGACGTCGCACCCCACTTGAATCACCGAGGACACCCCGACGGCGTTCGCCGTGGCCAACGCGTCGTCGAGGGCCACGGTCTGCCGGCCAGACCGGAAGTCGAGGTGGGTGTGGTTGTCCGGTACGGGGACAGGGAGAGGCTCCGGCGCGGGCGGAAATTCGTGACGACGGCGGCGCTTCGCCGCCTTGGCCCGCATCCGCTCAGCTTCCTCGGCGCTCGCCTCAGCCGGGATGACGACGTCGTCCTCAGGGACCGAGGAGGCGAAAGCGGGCGGGATCGATCCGGGACTCACACGCGTAGTTTTCACGCGTGCCATCCTATCGATCCCGCCCGCAGTGGGAGAGATTCACCCGCTAGTCGGCGTAGGGATCCCCGATACCGATGTACTGCACGGTGGAGTATTCAGCGATGCCCTCGCTGCCGCCCTCCCGGCCCATGCCCGACTGCTTCACACCACCGAACGGTGCGGCCGCGTTGGAGATCACCCCGGCGTTAAACCCGACCATGCCGAACTCAATCTGCTCGGCCACCCGGAACATCCGGTTGTAATCGGCCGTGTACAGGTAGGACGCCAGCCCATACTCGCTCGCGTTGGCGAGGCGGATGGCCTCCTCCTCCGTGGCGAACGTGGTCACGGGCGCTACCGGCCCAAAGATCTCCTCGGAGAGGATCTGCGCGTCGTTCGGGACGTTGCCGAGGACAGTCGGGGCGTAGAAGTAACCGTCCCCAGCCAGTGGCTCGCCACCGGTGATGGCGACGGCCCCGGCGGCCACGGCGTCGGACACGAGAGCGTGGACATCGTCCCGTGCCGAGGATTCGATCAGCGGGCCGACCGTTGAGGAGTCCTCGGTGCCACGCCCCGGGCGCAGAGCCTTCATGGCGGCGGCAAACTTCTCGGTGAACTCGTCCGCCACCGTGTCCTGCACGAGGAAGCGGTTCGCGGCGGTGCAGGCCTCGCCCATGTTGCGCATCTTCGCCGCCATCGCGCCCTCCACCGCCTTGTCCAGGTCGGCATCTTCGAAGACGATGAACGGCGCGTTGCCGCCCAGCTCCATCGACGTGCGCAGAACGTTGTCCGCGGCGTCCTTGAGCAGGCGCTGGCCCACCGGGGTGGACCCCGTGAAGGAGACCTTGCGCAGGCGCGAATCGGCCATGACGGGCCCAGAAATCGCCGAGGCGCTCTTGCCGGCCACCACGTTGAGTACTCCGGCTGGCAGCCCGGCTTCAAGCAGCGTGGCGGCGAACAACTGGCTGGTCAGCGGGGTCAGCTTGGCGGGCTTGAGCACCATGGTGCAGCCGGCAGCAATCGCCGGGCCCACCTTGCGCGTGGCCATCGCTAGCGGGAAGTTCCACGGCGTAATGAGCAGGCAGGGACCCACCGGCTTGTGCTGGACCAGGATCTTGTTCTTGCCCTCCGGCGTGGTGAGGTAGCGCCCGTAGTCGCGGACCGCCTCCTCCGAGAACCAGCGCATGAACTCGTTGCCGTAGGCGACCTCGCCCCGGGCCTCCGGCAGCGGCTTGCCCATCTCGAGGGTCATCAGCAGCGCGAAGTCCTCCGCGCGCTCGTTGATGAGGTCAAACGCACGGCGCAGAATGTCGGAGCGAGTACGCGCCGGGGTCAGCGCCCATTCGGCCTGGGCGGCGTCCGCCGCGTCCAGAGCGGCCAGGGCATCCTCGCTGGTGGCTGAGGCCAGCGTCGCGAGGACTTTGCCCGTGGCCGGGTCGTGCACGTCAAACGTGCCGCCGTCCGACGCGTCGCGCCACTGTCCGTTGATGAGCAGTCCGGTGGGGACGGAGGCCAGCAGTTCGGCTTCGCGCTCGGGTGTAATCGTCATTGGTTAGCTCCCGGGATTCGACAGGGCTTACGTGTGTGCCAAATCTATTCCAGCGGCTCGCCGCAACCTAAATCGAAGTTCGATCCCCGTCATATCCCGCTCACGGAGCGGTGAGCCCGACGCTACGATGCGGGGCGCGAGCGGGCTGCCACGACGTCGGCATACAGCTGACGCTTCGGAATGCGGTCCCGCTCGGCGACGGCGGCGACGGCGTCCTTGAGCCGCACGCCCGTTTCCATCATGGCCTGAACCGCCGCCACGTGATCGACGTCGTCGGCCTCCTCAGACGCCACAGCACCGCCGACGACGACGGCCAACTCACCGCGCACGCCGGGCTCGGCCCACGCGATCAGCTCATCCAGCGTGCCGCGGGCGACCTCCTCATGCAGCTTAGTGAGCTCGCGCGCTACCGCTGCCCGGCGCGAGCCGCCGAACGCTTCGGCGAGCGCTGTGAGCATCGGCGTGACCCGGTGCGGGGCCTCGAAAAACACCATGGTGCGCTGCTCCCCGGCGAGGTCAGCGAGCAGCGCGGCCCGCTCCCCGGGCTTGCGCGGCAGGAATCCTTCAAACGTAAAACGATCGGTCGGCAGCCCAGACAAGGCCAGGGCCGTCAACACGGCGGAGGGCCCCGGCACCGCGGTCACCTCAAGACCGGCCTCGACGGCGGCCTCCACGAGCCGGAACCCCGGGTCGGACACCGCCGGCATCCCGGCGTCGGAGACCACCAGCAACGTGGAACCCGCGGCCACGGCCTCCAACAATTCGGCGATGCGGGACGACTCGTTGTGCTCGTGGTAACTGATGAGACGCCCCGGGATGCGCAGGCCGAGCGCGTTCGCGAGGTGGAGCGTGCGGCGCGTGTCCTCAGCAGCCACGAGGTCCGCGCTACGCAACAGCTCGATCAGCCGCGGCGAGGCATCCGCCAAGTTCCCGATCGGCGTGGCGGCCAACACGATCCGGCCCTGTCCGGTTGGTCGTGAGGAGGCCCCGTCCGCAGGGCCCGTTGCGCCGCCGTCGTTCACTGTGGTGTTCACCCGTCCACCCTACCGCCGCCGCAATATGCACACGCAGCCGCATCGCGCCCATTAGAGTGGCGTGGGTGAGCCACTGGATCGTCCCGCCCGAACGAGCGCGCAGCGTGACAGGGCTACGCACTCGTTTACTCGGCGAGGACTCTCCTCGCGCCACCGAACCGGCACCGCGCTTTCTGCCGGCCCCGGCGGCGAGGGTGTGGAACTTCGTCATCGCCAACGCGTTCTGGTTGGCGCCGGCCCTCATCACCGCGCTCGCGGCCTGGCTGCGCCTGACGGGCCTGAACACGCCGCACGATCTCATTTTCGACGAGACCTATTACGTCAAGGACGCCTACACGCTGCTCGAGTCGGGCTACGAGCGGCAGTGGCCGGCCGAGGGCGCGGACGAGGCGTTCCTCGCGGGTCGCCCGGCTCCACTGACCGAGAGCGCCTACGTGGTGCACCCACCGCTCGGCAAATGGCTCATTGGGCTCGGCATGCTCGCCTTCGGTGCCAGCGATGGCCTCGGTTGGCGCGTGGTTCCCGCCTTGGCTGGCACGGTCTCCGTGTTGCTCGTCTTCTTGGTGGCGCGCCGCCTGTTCCGCTCGCTCACGCTAGCCTCCATCGCCGCATTGCTGACGGCCATCGACGGGCACCACATCGTCATGTCCCGCACGGCGCTGCTGGATATCTTCGTCATGTTGTTCGTCCTGGCCGCGTTCTACGCGCTGCTGATCGATCGCGACGACGGCCGCGACCGCCTCGCCCGGGCCCTCGCAGACCGCCGCCACCAGAGGGCCGATGCCCTGTTGTACGGGCCGTGGGTCCTCTGGCGCCCGTGGCGCCTCGCGGCCGGCGTCATGCTCGGTGGTGCGGTGGGCGTGAAGTGGTCGGCGCTGGCCTTCGTCGCGGTCTTTGGCCTCATGACGGTGCTCTGGGACGTCGGCGCGCGCCGGGCCGCGGGGATCCGGTACTGGGGCATCGCCGGACTCTTCAAGGACGGCGTCCCGGCGTTTTTCACGATCATCCCCGCCGCCGCCATCACCTACCTCGCCACGTGGACCGGGTGGCTGGTGACCGCCGGCGGGTATCACCGCACGTGGGCGGCCGAGCACCCGGACCGCGCGTGGCCGCTGGTTCCGGAGGCACTGCGCTCCCTCGCCGAGTATCACCGCAGCGCCTACGACTTCCACCGTGGCCTCGGGTCGGATCACTCGTGGGAATCCGGCCCGGAAACGTGGCTGTTCGCTGGCCGCCCGGTCCTCTACCACTACGAGACCCCGACCGCCGCCGACGGCTGCACGTTCGAGACCTGTAGCCAGGTGGTGACGGACCTACCCAACCCCCTCATCTGGTGGTCGGCCGCGCTCGCCTTATTCGTGGTGCTCTTCTTCTGGGCCGGGGCGCGCGATTGGCGTGCCGGGGCCATCCTGGCCGGTGTTGCCGCCGGATTCGTGCCCTGGTGGTTCTACCCCGAGCGCACCATGTTCTTCTTCTACACCATCGCCTTCCACCCGTTCATGATGCTGGCGCTAACCTTTGTCCTCGGCTGGATCCTCGGTCCGCGTCCACCGGCTCGGGCCCGGGACGACGACGTGCCGCAGCCAGGCACCGCCGCCGTCAGCGAACGCCGCCGGGCGGGCGCCGCCGTCGTGGGTGTGTTTATGGCCCTCGCCATCGCTGTGTCCGCGTTCTTCTGGCCCATCTGGACCGGGCAAATCATCAGCTACGACGCATGGAATCTGCGCGTGTGGCTGCCCACGTGGGGATAAGCATTTCTCAGTAGACTGGGGCCGAATGTCGCCGCCACAGGAGATGATTGTGCACGAAGCCCGCACTGACCTACTCGTCGAGCTCCCGCCGTCCTACAACACCACCCAGCTGTTGATCGATCGCCTCAACCGCGAGAACACGAACCCCGAATCGGCGTACCCGGTGTACGCGGTCAAAGCGCCATCCGGCCACTGGGTTCACGTCAGCACCGCCGAGTATGTGGCGCTGGTGCGCCGGCTGGCCAAGGCACTGATCGACGCCGGCGTCGAGCGAGGCTCCACCGTGGCGATCATGTCCCGCACGCGCTTCGAGTGGGCACTCGTGGAAGAGGCCGTGTGGTTTGCGGGCGCCGTGTCCGTCCCCATCTACGAGACCAGTTCGGCGTATCAGATCGAGTGGATCCTCCAAGACTCCGGCGCCCGGCACGTCTTTGCCGAGTCCGCCGAGCGCGCGGCCGTCATCGAAGACGCCGTCGCACAGCTCGGGGACGACGTGGCGATCTACTGCTTCGACGCCCAGCACAGTGTGGCCGGTGGCCGCGGTTCACACGTCACCGGTGGGTCGGTACCCGCCGGCATCACCGCGGGTTCCGACCTGGCCCTCCTGCTCGCCGGTAGCTCCCGCACCAGCGTGACCGACGCCGAGCTCGAGGCGGCGCGGACCTCTGCCGGCTACGGTGCCACGGCGACCCTCGTGTACACCTCCGGGACGACGGGGCGCGCCAAAGCGTGCACGATGACGCACGGCAACTTCGCCGGTGTCGCCGTCAACTTGGTCCCCCACATGCGCGAGGTCGTGCATGAGGGATCCCGCACGTTGATGTTCCTGCCGCTCGCGCACGTGCTCGCCCGTGCCGTCCAGCAGTGCTGCGTGCATTCGGGAACCACGGTGGCCCACGGGCCAGACGTGTCCCACCTGATGGAGGATCTTGGGTCCTTCCAGCCAACGTTCCTGCTGGCTGTCCCGCGCATTTTTGAGAAGATTCGAGCCGGCGCGCTGGCCACCGCGGAATCGGCCGGCAAGGGGAAGCTCTTTGCCGCGGCCGAGCAGGTGGCCACGGCCGTCTCGCGGCACCGCGATGCCCTGGCCCGCGGGCACGAGTCACGCCTGCCCGCGGTGACCCGCCTGCAGCACGCCTTCTTCGACAAAGTGCTCTACCCCAAGCTGCGCAGCGTCCTCGGCGGGCACGTGCGGTACGCGATCTCCGGGGCCAGCGAACTCAATGACGATCTGGCGCACTTCTTCCGCGGCGCGGGAGTGCAGTTGTTGGAGGGGTACGGGCTGACGGAATCCACGGCGCCCGCGACGGTGAACCAACCCAACTATGTTCGCGTCGGTTCGGTCGGTTTCCCCATCCCCGGAACCACCGTGCGCATCAGCGACGACTCCGAGGTCCAGCTGCGGGGCGTCGGCGTCTTCGGCGGCTACCACAACAACGCTGAGGCCACCGCGGAGGCGTTCACCGAGGACGGGTTCTTCGCCACCGGGGACCTCGGTGAACTCGACGAAGATGGCTTCCTCACCATCACGGGGCGCAAGAAGGACCTCATCGTCACCGCCGGAGGCAAGAACGTCTCTCCCGGCCCGCTGGAGGAACTGATTCGTGCCCACCGACTGGTGGACCAAGTCGTTCTCGTCGGAGAGCAGCGCCCCTTCATCGGCGCGCTCGTCAGCCTCGATCTGGAGGCCCTCGGGCCATGGGCGGCCGCGCACGGCCTCGAGGGCCTCACCGCGGAAGAAGCCGCAGGACACCCCGACGTGTATGCGCAGCTTCAGGCGGCGATCGACGAGGCCAACATGACCGTCTCCCACGCTGAAGGCATCAAAAAGTTCACCATCGTGTCCCAGCAATTCACGGAGGACTCCGGGCACCTCACCCCGTCGATGAAGCTGAAGCGAGCCGCCGTCGTCGAGACCTGCGCTGAGGACATCGAGGAGCTCTACGCTCACTAGCTCCACTCACCACAGGCCAGTGGCGGGTCACCCACCGTGGTGACCCGCCACTGGCGCCTCAGTGCGCGGCTTAGGCGGCTGCCCGGCGCCCGGCCAGCCGAGCTCGAGAGGCCTCGCGACGGGACCGGGTCGGCCACGTGGCGAGAAGCGTCACCGCGACGGACAGGAGCACGAGGATACCGACGCCCAGCCCAGCGTCGATCCAAAACTGTGCCGGATAGAGGCGGATCAGCGCGTCCGAATAGTTGAAGGTCCACGTCCCCTCAGCGAAGAACACCGCGTGCACCGTGGTAAAGAACGCTGACCAATTCAGCGCGGCCAAGGCGCCAAGCACCACGGCGACGGCCAGGGTGGCGACGGCGCCAGCGAACAGGCCCCGCCGGATCCCGCCGGGCGAGCGCACCGCGAGGTACCAGACGAGAAAGATCCCGACGACGACCAAGGCGAACCCGGCAGCGAAGCTCGTGGCCAGCACCGCCTTCACATCCGCCATATGCGCCACCTCGGCGCCGGAGAACAGCGGCTGGCCGTCAAGACCGAGCAGGTTCCCTAAGTACTCCGGCCCGGCCGCGTTGCTGAGATAGTCCACCCCGTAGGAGCCGAACGTCATCCGCTGCTCTGTCCCCCACCCGAATTCGTCGGCAGGAAACCCTGGACGGTGGTACTCGAGCCACAGGAACCACGGGCTCGCGATCGTCTTCAGCGCGCCAATCACCAAAATGAAGGGGTAGATCACTGCCAGCAGCACTTGCACGATGCGGGGGGCCAACGGCTTGGCGCTCAGCGCCGCATCGCGGGCGCGGCCCCGGCGATCGTCAACGCTCGACTCGGCGCCGGCGGTCACCGGCGCCGGACCAGACCTCTGCGCAGCCGCCTCCGCCGAACGCAGCACGCTGCCCGCGGAGCTGGCGCCCTTACTCGGGCTTTTGACCGCGTCGACCAGTGGATCCTGCGTTCCCGGCTCGCCGCCGTGAGCACCGACGGTCTCGTCCGTGCCCGCGGCGCGACGGCCACGACGGCGGCTGGTCACCGGCAGCGCCGCGGTCTGCGGCGTCGTGCCGTCTTCGGTGGCAGGCTGTTCGGCGGCGGCCTGTGGGCGCTCCATCGGCTCCGTTGCCTCACCGTGCTGCTTCTGGCTCATCCGGTTCCTCCCTCAGGCCTTTAGTAGCGGTAGTGATCGGGCTTGTACGGGCCTGCCGCGTCCACGCCAAGGTAGTCCGCCTGGCCGGGCGTGAGCTCCGTCAGTTCGACGCCGAGCGCCGGCAAATGCAGGCGTGCCACCTTCTCGTCCAGCAGTTTCGGCAGCACGTACACGTCGCGCTCGTACTCGCCGGTGCCGTCCTTGGTGAACAACTCGATTTGGCCGATGGTCTGATTGGCGAAGGAGTTGGACATGACGAAGCTCGGGTGGCCGGTCGCGTTGCCGAGGTTCAGCAGGCGGCCCTCGGACAACACGATGATCGAACGCTCAGTCGCCGTGTCGGCGTCGAAGACCCACTCGTGCACCTGGGGCTTGATCTCGACCTTACGCACGCCCGGCACGGCGGCGAGACCGGCCATGTCGATCTCGTTATCGAAGTGGCCCACGTTGCCCACGATGGCTTTGTCCTTCATCTTCAGCATGTCGGCGGCCATGATGATGTCCTTGCCGCCCGTCGTGGTGATGAAGAGATCGCCCTCGGAAATGACCGAATCGAGCCGGGCCACTTGGTAGCCGTCCATGGCCGCCTGCAGGGCGCAGATCGGGTCCACCTCGGTGACGACGACGCGGGCTCCCTGGCCGCGCAGCGCCTCCGCGGCGCCCTTGCCGACGTCGCCGTAGCCGCAGACCACAGCGACCTTGCCGCCGATGAGGACGTCCGTCGCGCGCATGATGCCGTCCGGCAGCGAGTGACGGATCCCGTACTTGTTGTCGAACTTCGACTTGGTCACCGAATCGTTGACGTTGATCGCCGGGAAGAGGAGCTTGTTCGCCGCGGCCAACTGGTAGAGGCGGTGCACGCCCGTCGTCGTTTCCTCGGTGACGCCCTTAATTTGCGGGGCGAGACGCGTGAACTTTTGCGGATCGCGTGCCAAGGACTCGCGCAGGCGGGACAGCACGATCGTGTACTCGTGCGGGTCCTGATCCGTTGCCTCCGGCACGGCGCCGGCGGCCTCAAACTCCACGCCCTGGTGCACCAGCATGGTGGCGTCGCCGCCGTCGTCCAAGATCAAGTTCGGGCCGAGCTCCGGGTTCTCGGCGGCACCCGGCCACGTCAAGATCTGCTCGGCAGTCCACCAGTACTCTTCGAGTGTCTCGTTCTTCCACGCGAAGACGGGCACGCCCTGCGGATCCTCCGGCGTGCCGTTCGGGCCGACCACGACGGCGGCCGCGGCCTCATCTTGGGTGGAGAAGATATTGCAACTGGCCCAGCGGACCTGCGCGCCGAGGGCCACGAGGGTCTCGATCAGCACGGCCGTCTGGACGGTCATGTGCAGGGAGCCCGCGATGCGCGCCCCGGCCAGCGGCTGCTGGTCTCCGTACTCCTCACGCAGGGCCATGAGGCCCGGCATCTCGTGTTCGGCTAGGCGGATCTGATGGCGACCAGCCGCGTGCAGTGACAGGTCGGCGATCTTGTAATCGGCGGTCATGGAGGCCTCTTTCGCGTGGTGGGTGGACCGGCTGGGCATCTGGGCAGTGGAGCGAGCCGCAGCGCGGGTTACGACAGGTGGGGGTTCCGCAGAATGCGCAGCGCGGGCTTGTCGCCGGGCTTGGGGATTCCGTCCGCACCGTCCGGCGGGGTGAGGCTGCGCCGGGAGGTGTCCTCGCTCGACGCCGGGGACCCGTCAGCTCCCGCCTCCCGGTGGCCGGCGTCGTCGTCCATCTTCGGCGTGGCATCACCGTGATCTCGGTGCTCGCGCACCGCATCGGCGAGCGCCGAGAGCTCGTCAGAGGCCAACCTGGGCGCTGCCGGCAGGTCGAGGCGCAGCACGTCCCAGCCGCGCGGGACCGTCAGGCGGGAGGCGTGGGCGGAGCAGAGGTCGTAACAGTGCGGTTCGGCATAGGTGGCCAGCGGTCCCAGGACCGCGGTGGAGTCCGCGTAGACGTACGTCAGCGTCGCCACCGCGGATTCGCGGCAGCCTGAGCGCGAACACAGACGAATTGATCCCACGTCGACCTACCCTACCGGCTGTCCATCGCGACTGGGCGCATCGGCACGGCCCGCACTACGCTGAGGTCCATGGGAAGCTTGTCCTTCAATGCGGGAGCCGACAGCGCTCCGGACGGCGCGCGCGGGTTCCGTGACCGCCGGCGCAACCGCCATGGCCGCGGTTTGCGCACGCCACTGATGTTGCCCATGCTCCCAGGCGCACGGACGCGCGGGGAGCGCTTCGAGGATCTCGTGGCCGAGTCCGGGATGCGCTTGGAACAACTCCACGGAACCGAGGTGGCGGGCATCGATTTTCGGATCGGGTTCGTCCCTGATCGCGACGCGCTGGACCGTGCCGCGGCTCGTGGTGAAGCGCCTCCCCTGGGACAGAGCCTCCGCGCGCAGGCGTCCACCGGTTCCGGGCCCACCCGCGAGTTGAAGCGGGTCATCGTCTATCGCCGGCCCGTGGAGCAGCTGTGCCCCTCCCCCGTGGTACTGCCGGAATTGGTGCACGACGTCGTGGTGGAACTGGTCGCGGAGCTCATGAACTTGCCACCGGAACAGGTGGACTCGACGTACGGGCGCAGCGGGCTGCGCGGCGGCCCGTAACCTCAGCGTCGCACGTCGACCTCGATGCTGCGCCGCCCCTCGCTCGCCGGGGGCAGCGGGGTCATGGACACCGTGCGCTCGTCCTCACCCAGCACGCGCAATCCGCCGTAGACAGCCTCGCCGGAAGCATCGAGAAGGAAAGCCACGGCCGAGGAGGAGACCGATTCAAGGTCCACCATCTCGGTCGCAGCGCCGGTGAGCTCGATCGTCTCAGCGTCCCCGATCGTCCCGTCCGCGGAAACTGGCCGCAGATCGACGCTAGAAGTCCCCCCGGCAGACCCGAGCATAAGGTCGGCATCGTCGCGTCCGGGCATCGCGACGAGATGTTGATGTCCGAGTCGCGATGTGGCGGGCATCCACCCAAAATCGACGTTGGCATCAGAGGTTCCGCGCACCGACCGGGCCCCCGCAATGACGGACTCGCTCGATTGCAGGGCAACGGTGTAATTGCCGTTCTCTAACTCTTCGAGGGAGAACTGCGCCACCGAGTCTGCGGGGACCGTCCGTTCGGCGCCGCCCGGAACGTCCACTTCCCCGTCTTCGCCGAATATCCGCAGGCTGACTTGAGCCTCCTGGGAACTGGGATTCGCAACCTGCAGCTGACTGGTGGCATCGGAAAAGTCTCCCGCCGTGGAGAGCTCGAGTGAATCCTGTTGCACGAAGAGGCCCGGCACCAGCTGGCTCCGGGCGGCGGGTGCGCCCGGGGTGAGGTAGTCCACGCCGCCGGGGGTCAATCCCCGCAGCACGGACTGCTGCACGACGGCGGCCAAGGGGGCGCCCTGGGATCGGACGCGAACACTCACGGCGGGATCGTCGGCAATGAAGCCGGCCAAGACGATGTCCTTGGTTTGGCCCGGGCCCACCACGATGCCGCGCAGATTCGCGGCTTCTGCGCGACCCGTCGAACCGAGCACGTCGAGGTCCACCGTGGCCGCGGAATCGGAGGGGTTCGACAACATGAGCACCGCGGTGCGGCCCACCTCGGTGGAGGCTCCGGTGATCCATTGATCGTTCGACGGCGGCAGGCACGCCGCCGTGGCTTGCCCGGCGAGGTCTCCGTCCGTGGCCTCGTAATGGCGCGTGAGGCCAGCGGTGGACTTGAGGCCGCCCAACGGCTGGGCCCGCAGTAGCGCCCAGCCCGAGGAGGAGACCTCGCTGGCCGACTCGGCCGTCTGCCCGCTGTAGCCGTCCTCGCTGGCCCCCAATTGCTGATCCGCCTCGTCGTCCGGCAACCGTTCCGCTAGGTCCTCCAACGACTCCCCGTCGAGGGATTCGATCGCCGTGCCGGGGATCCGCTGGGCCGGATCGGAGATCACGGTACCGCTCACGGTGGACTCGGCCGATTCGGCGTCGGGAGCAAACTCCGGGTCGGTCCCTTCGGCCGTCGTGCCCTCAACAAGGCGCGGCATCGGGGCGCAGGCAAACACCGCATCGCCCGCCGGGACGGTCGACGCCGTTAAGCCAATGTTCTGGGCGGCTGAACCGGTTCCCCACAGGCCCTGAGCCACAACTCCCCCACCGGCGACCAGCACCAGAGCCGCGCCGGTCCCGGCGGCAACGGTGCGCCGGACGCGCTGGCGCATCAGGCGCCGGGCCCTCCGCGTGTCGGCGCTACTGCGCTCGGCGTCGGATTTGCTCATGTTGACTCCTCCTGGCCATGCCGCGTCGTCGTGTCAGGGGCCATCGGTTCCGGACCATCCGTGCTGTGCGCGTGATCTGTGGCGCGCCACCGTGGTTCGCTCAATTGATTCCGGCGGCGCGCACGGATCGGCAGCACGAGCAGGATCACGATCACGGCCAGCACCGCCTGGACGATGCCGATCGGCAGAGCCCAAGGATTGTGGTAGCTCACCGTCACCGTTCCAGCCTCGGCCGGCAGCTCGAACGCTTGCGCCCACTCCAAGGTGGTGGCCCGCAGCGGGCGGCCGTTGAAGCTCGCCTGCCATCCGGCATCGGCGCGCTCGGCGAGGACCAGGCGTCGCCCGTCGTCACCAGCGGGCACGTCCTGCTCCGTGACGCGGGCCCGGTTCGAGTCGAGCAAGTATTCCTGATTGACCTGGGCATCAACGACGCGCACGCGCGAGGTGAAGTTGCCGCTCTCCTCCTCGGCTCCCGCCGGCTCCACGCGCCACAGCCATCCGGCATCGGTCCGGCCGATTTCGGCGAGAGAGGGAACGACGTCGATGAGGCTGGCCGTGTAGTCCCCGGAGGAGTCCGTGTTGGTCAGCACCACAAAGTCGACGCCGAGGATCGCGAGATCCCGCCGCGGGTCGAGGGCCTGGCCGGAAACGATCGAGGCGACCGTTGCGCGTAGCGCCGTCGTTGCGTCGTCGTCCTGACGTCGTTCGGCAGCGAACAGTGGCCCGTACAGCGCACCGGCCTCAGCCACGGCAGAGACAGAGTCCAGCGTGGAGCCGCTGCCGCTGACCAGCGACGCTTCGACGGAACCGCCGTCACGCCGCGTCATGACCAGCGTGCGGGTCTCGTGCGGGCTCACGCCACGGTCAGCTGCCGTGGCCGGCAGGCTGCGGGCGATCGTCGCTTGCACCTGCGATTCAGCCCCATAGGGCCCGCTCGCCACCAGCCAACCAGCGCCCGCCACCACGACGGCGATGCCGGCCAGCACGGCCACGGCTGACACGCCCAGACGGCGCGCGCGGCTGGCCGACCCCAGCGACTCGATTTGCCCGGAGGTAAAGCGAAGGTTCCCGGCGCCAGCGGCCGCGGCGACGAGCAATGCGAGCACGACGGCTGATGTGAACGTCCCCGTGAACGGAGTCACCGTCTGCGCGCCATCGACGCCCGTGGCCACCAGTTGCGCGCCAGCCGAGGCCGCGAGGAGGACGACGGCGGCGGCGAGCGCCCCACGCGCGGTCCACCCGGCGCGGTCCGCGGCAACGGATCCGAAGACCGCGCAGAGCAGCACCGGGAGCGCCACAAGCACTGCGGCGATAGCGAGCCACGGTACCCCGGGAGCCACGTCGGTGAGCCAGGGTAAACCGTTGGCCGTGTCTAGGGTGACGGGAAAGCCGAGCGCCTGCTGCCACAACGGCGCCGCGTCGAACGCGCGAGGCACGGACGGATCGGCGAAGAGGACGCGCAGGTCTTCGGTGGCGGTGACAGCCAGCGGGGCCACCACGCCGATCGCCGGAAGGGGCACCCACCACAGGGCTTTGGCGCGGCGACCGGCCGCCAGCGCCACGATGATGATCACGGCCACTGCTGGCCACAGGAGGGCTGGCGCGGCGGACACCAGGCCGGCGAGGGCGAGCGCGGCTCCCGCGGCCGCCGTCCACGACGGGGTGCCAGCGACGCCCGGGCGGGCGGTCGCGGCGGCGTCGTCGTGGTTCAGCGTGGCCTGACCGCGCCGCGGGGCCCCACCAATGCTGCGGATGATGCCGAGCGCGGCGAGCGGAAGCAGCAGGTGCACCACGACGGCGCTCAGGCGCCCCTGGCCGAGAGCGACCTGCAGGCTGGGTGCCAGACCGTACAACACAGCACCCAGCAATCGGATCCCGCGCGAGCCAGTCACCGCGCCGAGGGTCAGCCAGGCGAAGAACGCTGCGAGCGGCATGGCCGCGAAGAAGAGGACGACGACGGCCACGTTGGGCGCCCCGGCCGCCGTGAGCCCGAGCAGCCAGAGCAGACGGTCGAACGGGTCTGGCGCGCCGGCGACTCCAGACCCCGTCGCCTGCCACCATTCGGTCGCGTTGGCCCAGAGCGTGCCAGCCCGATCCGAAATCGGCAACAAGGCGCCTCCGGTGAGTGCCTGCGCACCGATGAGGTGGCGCAGGCCCAACAGGGACAGCCCGGCCGTCAGCAGGACCGCGACGATGGCGCCGACGGCGGAGCTGAGCCGATTCGTCGTGGCGAGCTCGGCGAAGTCGTCCCGGTCGTCACCGGAGGGATTGGAGGCTTCGGTCTGGGCGAGGCTATGCGAGCCAACCCCCACCGGTTCGTCCTCCACGCGGGCCGTCAGGTGCCGACGGTGCTCGCGGACCTCTCGGGGATTCGTCATCAGGGCGCGAACGGCTCCACGGCGCTGCTTGCGCGTACTGGCGGCCTGCCGACGCGACTTGATGAGACTCACGGGGCGCAACACGGCGGCGAGGGACGCGATCAGTTGTCCGGCGCCGTGGCCCGGGTCCTTAGAAATCAGGCCGGCGATGAAGCGGCCTAGGCCGCCCAGGACGGCGAAGAGCGTGATGAACGGGACGGCGAGCAACGGCGCGTGCTTCAAGCGCAGGTAGACCTGGGACCGGCGCGCGGCCATGGGACCACTGAAGTGCTTGACGGCGTCCGGCGCGTGATACATGCGGGCGGCAGGAACGATGACGACGCGGTGCCCCGCGAGGCGAGCACGCCAGCAGAGATCGAGGTCGTCCCCCACCCCTGGCAGCGCCTCGTCGAAACCGCCGAGCGCCTCGAACACGTCACGCCGGATGAGCAGGCCAGCGGAGTTCACGGCAAAGGAGTCGCTGCGTCGATCGTGCTGTCCCTGATCGAGTTCGTCGGCCTCGATCATGGTCAAGCGTTCGCCCGCTCGGCTCATGGACAAGCCCACGTCGAGCAGGTGACGCGGCCGGTCGGCGTCGAGCTGCTTGCAGCCAGCAATCGCCACGGACGGGCTCGCCTCCACGGCGCGCAGGAGCTGCTCCAAGGCGTCCGGGGCGGGGGCCGAGTCGTCGTGGATCAGCCAGATCCATTCGTTCCCGGCGACCTCTAGGGCGGGAGCCTCCGCGAGCCCGGCGGCCACGGAATGCCCGAACCCGTGGGCGGACGTCTGCGTCACCAGGGCGTCGTCAGGCAGGTATCCTCGCAAGAGCGGCGCCGAGTCATCCCGCGAGGACGCGTCCACCCCGATGATCCGGTCAACGCGTCGCGTCTGCTGGGTCAGGGCGCCCAGCGTTTGGGGGAGAAACTCCGCACCGTCACGCGTGGCAACGACGGCGGTGACGGCAACTTGTCCGTAAATTAGACCGCTCGCTTCCGCAGCCGGCGGCGTTCGCGCTCGGACAGGCCGCCCCAAATTCCAAACCGCTCGTCGTTAGCCAGCGCGTACTCGAGGCATTCGGAACGGACATTGCAGGCGCCGCAGACCTTCTTGGCGTCCCGGGTCGAGCCGCCCTTCTCCGGAAAAAAGGCCTCGGGGTCAGTCTGCGCGCAGAGGGCTTCCGTCTGCCAGCCCAGTTCGCCTTCGTCCTCGTCATAGCCGACGAGTCCGAGCCACAGCTCCCGCTCAGTGTTTTTCTGCTGGCCGCTCTCGGCCGGGGCCTGGCGCAGCGGAGCCACGAGCGCCTCGGGCTCCGCGGAGTCGCTGCCCGCCTCGGCTTCCTCGTGCGCAGCGAGGAACGCGGTCGCGCTCTCTTCGAGGACCTGTTCGGACGCCTCGCGGAATCGCTCCGCCGCGGCGTCGTCCGCCGGGTCGAGGAACCAGTCCCCGGGCACGCCACGGGAACCATAGTGCTTAGAAGCCTGTGCCTGGCTAGTGCTGTGCTCGTAAATGCGTTCTGGTGTCCCCATTGTTGAGCCCTTCAATGTACTGGTCGGCTGTGCTCGTCCGTGCGCTATGGCCATCGAGGCCCGAGCGCTGTGAGAACGTATGAGGGAAGCTCATGCGTGTTCTACGCGACTAATTACACGTGTGTAACTCTCCCCCGTCAAGCGGATCGGGGATTTTAGAGGCCGTTCGCGCGTGTCGTTTCGCGCCACGCCGGAGAAAATCCCCGCTAGACCACGGGGGAGGCAACTTCGCCGGATTGTCAGGGTTTTCACAGCATCAAGAGGAGTTCGCCGTGCCGACACATCACGAAACATTGCGGCCCATCGAGTCACTATTGGCACCCCTCCGGGCGTCTGCCGCGCCCCTGCTGACGTGGCACGGGCCCTCCGGCGAGCGCGTCGAGCTCTCCGGGCGCGTGGTCGACAACTGGGTGGCTAAGTCGGCAAACCTCCTGCAGGAGGAATACGACGCCGGCCCCGGCACGATGGTGCGTCTGGACATGGAACCACATTGGAAATCCATCGCACTCGCTCTGGCCGCATGGCACGTGGGAGCCACGGTGACCACGCGCCCGGACGGGCCCGCCGACGTCGTCGTGACGGATTCCCCCGAGGGGGCCTCCGGCGACGAGGTTCTCGCCGTCGCGCTCCCCTCGTTGGCCCTGTCGTTCGGGTCAGACCTCCCCGCCGGCGCCCTCGACTATGCGTCGGAGGTCCGCTCGTTCGGTGATGTGGCGTTTCCGGAGCCCGTCGACGCCGGCGCGACGGCGCTCGTGACGCCGGACGCCGAGCTGACCTTCGGCGAGCTCGTCCAGGAGCCAACGGGCACGTTCGGACTGGCCCAAGACGCCGGGGCCGTGGCGTTCGCCACCGACGCACAGACCGGGGCCGTGCGGAACGGCATCAGCACCGTGGTGCACGCCGCCGTGGTCCTCTTCGCAGCACAGCGTCCGCTCGTCGTCCTCGGCGCCGGCGTCGAGGCGAGCGCTCGCCTACTGGAGCAAGAGCGCGTCGCCGAGATGCTCGGGGCCTAGGCTAGCTCGTTCGCCCCTCGTCCGGCTCCGCTCGGCCGGGAACCTGGACGGCGCCCTGCGTTGCCGCCGAGGCATCGGCATGGCCAACGATCTCGTGATCGTGGGCAAATTCGGGCTCCTCGTCCAGCTCGGCCGTGAAGACCCAGAAGCGGTAGGCGAAAAAGCGGAAAATGGTTCCGAGAATGAGACCCACCACGGATCCGGCGATGAAGAGGCTGGTGGTGTCGGTGAGGTGGAGCAAGTACTTCGTGACCCACACGCACGCCGCGGCGATCCCGAGGCCGATGGCGTTCATGACGAGGAAGAGCACCAGTTCGCGGGCCACGTTATTTTGCCGGCGGTGACGGAACGTCCAGTACCGGTTAGCCACCCACGAAAAGAGCGTCGCCACCACGCCAGCAACGATCTTGGCTTTGACTTCAGAACCGGCCATGGGCCCACCCATGAGCCACACGAAGATGCCCGTATCCACCACGAAGGCGGCGGCCCCGACTACGCCGAACTTGGCGACCTCCCGCCACAACATCGAGACCAAGCCCTGGACGCGTCCCACGAGCGAGCTGAACATGTTCCTCCACACAACCGGTTGCCGCCATCGGTGCCCGTGGGCGGCGATCCGTTTTTCTCAAGAGAGCGCCACGGCCGGACGGCATAGTGGCGACCAGTCTACGGGTGTCCGCTACGTGTTCGCTGTGAATCGGTACCAAAATCGAGGTGCCGGCGCTCACGGGTTCGGGTGGTCGGCGTCGCTTTCGGTACGCTGGGCGGGTGAGTTTTCCTGTGATTGGTGTAGTAGGTGGCGGCCAGCTCGCCCGGATGATGGCCCCGCAGGCCGTGCACTTGGGCGTCGAGCTCCACGTCTTGGCCGAGGGCCCCGACGTCTCCGCGGTGTCCGCCGTGGCCCACGCCCCCGTCGGTGATTACACGGACCTTCAGGCGCTGCGGGACTTCGCCCGCGGTAAAGACGTCATCACCTTTGATCACGAACACGTCCCGAACGCCCACCTGCAGGCGCTCATTGACGACGGCGTCAACGTACAGCCGCGCCCGGCCGCACTGGTGCACGCCCAAGACAAGCTCGTCATGCGGCGAGCCATTGAGAAGCTGGGCCTGCCCAATCCCCAGTGGGACGCCGTCGCCACCGTCGAGGACCTGATCGCCTTCGGCGAGAAGATCGGGTGGCCGGTGGTCCTCAAGACGCCGCGCGGCGGGTACGACGGCAAGGGCGTGCGCATCGTTGACTCGGCGGCCGCTGCGCGAGACTGCAGCGACTGGTTCGATGGCACTTTTGACGCGCTGCTGGCCGAGGAGAAAGTCCCGTTTACTCGAGAGCTCTCCGCCATGGTGGCCCGAACTCCGAGCGGCACGGCTCGGACGTGGCCAGTGGTCCACACCATTCAGGTCGACGGCGTCTGCGACGAAGTGATTGCCCCGGCCGCTGCGCTGGATCCGGCCGTCGAACAGGCCGCACGTGACGCCGCACTGACCATTGCGGAGGAGTTCGGCGTGACCGGAACCATGGCCGCGGAGCTTTTCGAGACGGACTCCCACCCGGCCGGATTCGTGGTTAACGAACTGGCGATGCGCCCGCACAACACCGGCCACTGGACCATGGATGGCTGCGTCACCAGCCAATTTGAACAACACCTGCGCGCCGTGCTGGATCTGCCCTTAGGCGACACGTCGGTGCTCGGCGAGCGCGTCGTCATGAAGAATTACTTGGGCGGGGACAACCATGATTTGTACGCCCTGTTCCCGGCAGCCTTAGCGGCGGAGCCACGAGTCAAGGTCCACGCCTACGGCAAGTCGGTGCGCCCTGGCCGTAAGATCGGGCACGTCAACGTCGTCGCAGAGCCCGGGGAAACCATCGAATCGTTGCGGGCCCGTGCGGACCGCGTCGCCTCACTCATTCGAGACGGCCGGTAAACCCCACCCACCGCGGGCACTGCCTTGGACTCAGTGCCGTTGAACGAAGGAACCAGCATGAGCAACACGCAGCCGCTCGTCTCAGTCGTCATGGGATCGGACTCGGACTGGCCCACCATGCGCTTGGCCGCCCAAGCACTCGAGGAACTCGGCATCCCGTTCGAGGCCGACGTCGTCTCGGCGCACCGGATGCCGCAAGACATGATCGCTTACGGACTGGCCGCCCACGAGCGCGGACTGCGTGTCATCATCGCCGGAGCCGGCGGGGCAGCACATTTGCCGGGCATGCTGGCCTCGGTGACGCCGTTGCCGGTCATCGGCGTGCCGGTCCAGCTCAAGACTCTGGACGGAATGGACTCGCTGTTGTCGATCGTCCAGATGCCCGCTGGCGTGCCCGTGGCCACGGTCTCCATCAACGGCGCCCGCAACGCGGGCCTGTTGGCGGCGCGCATGCTCGCCAGCGGCGAGGGCGATGTCGCCGAGCGGCTGCGGAGCCAGCTGGTGGACTTCTCCGCCGAGCTACGGCAGGTCGCTGCGGACAAGGGCGCTGCGTTGCGCCAGCGCATTGCAGAGAACGGCACGGGCGATCACGCCTAGCGAGACACGATGACTGATTCACGACGCCCCCGGCTCACCGATCCCGTGCGGAATCCGGAGCAGGCTCCAGCGCCCGTCCGCACCAAGCGGGCCTTCTTTCTGCTCTTGCTGACCATCTTCGTTCCCGGAGGCGCTCAGGTCGTCGCCGGAAACCGCACGGTGGGCCGCCGCGCGCTCACGGTCACGATCACGGTGTGGGGCATCGTGCTGGTGGCGCTCGTCGTGGCCCTCGTCAACCGTGCGTGGCTCATCTCCCTCTTCGCCCAACCCAGTGTGCAGTTGGTCGCGGCGATCGTGCTCTTGGTGCTGGCCATCGGCTGGCTCTTGCTCTTCATCAATACCCTGGCGATCATCCGCCCTTCGCTCCTTGCCCCCGGGGCCCGCGGCGCCCTGGTCGGCGCCACCGTCGTGGCTCTGGTCTGCACCACGGGCGTCCTGGGCTACGGCTCCTTTGTGATGAACACAAGCCGCGGAACCATCCTCAACGTCTTCTCTTCCGGCCCCGCCATGGACCCGGTGGACGGACGCTACAACATCATGGTGATGGGCGGCGACGCCGGCGAAACACGTGAGGGCCTGCGTCCGGACACGATGATGCTCTTCAGCATCGACGCGGAGACGGGACGCACGGCGATCATCTCCTTCCCCCGCAACTTCCAGAACGCGCCGTTCCCGGAAGATTCACCGCTGGCCGACGTCTTCCCGGACGGCTTCAGCTGCGGCGACGAGTGCATCCTCAATGCCCTCTACCCAGTGGTTGAAGCCGACTATGCGGACCTCTATCCTGAGGGCTCAAACGCCGGCGCCGAGGCCATGCTGGACGCGGCTGAAGGCATCACCGGCCTCCCCGTTCAGGGGTACGTCCTCGTGGACATGGGCGGCTTTGAGCAGCTGATCGACGCCATGGGCGGTGTCACCGTGGACTCGGGCGGCTGGGTTCCCTACCGGGGTCCGGTGCGGGACGACATGGCGGTGCGCACCCGATGGTTCGAGCCGGGGGAATTGCACCTCGACGGCGCGGATGCGCTGTGGTACGCACGTTCGCGCTATTTCACGACCGACTACCACCGGATTCGGCGTCAACAGTGCCTCCAACAGGCGATGATCAAGCAATTCAATCCGCAGACGGTCTTGACGCGTTTTAGCGACATCATGTCCGCTGGCGAGCAGCTCGTCGAGACCAACATTCCGCAGGACCAGTTGGGCAGCTTCCTCAACCTCGCCGACAAGGCCCGGGACCACAGTTTTGAGCGCCTGACATTGGGTGCACCGGACTTCGGCACCAGCGCGGACCAGTTCTCCACGTATCCGGATTTCGATCAAATCCACACGCGGATCGATGAGCTGCTCGTAAGCGCCTCCGCGGCAGCCGAGGACGAATCGTCGGCCCCGGCCGAGCAACCGGAGCCAGAAGCCCCGGCACAGGCGGAAGATGAAGCGGGTTCGGAAGCGGACACCCCCGCTGCCGACGACGAACCGGCGGAAACGGAGTCAGCGGACTCCGGGACGTCTGAACAGATCGAGGGCTGGACCACGACGGCGCCCACCACTCAACCGGACGGGTCTGAGCTCACCGAGGACTATCTCATCACCCTGGAACAGATCGGCCGGACGGACCTACTAGAACTCATCGCCGCCAATAACAGCGACTGCAGCGCCTAGGCGCAGCGGAAGGGAGCCGGAGTGTTTCGTCTGCAGAACACCATCCGTGACTACGCGTGGGGAACTGACGGCCAGATTTCGGCTGTGCTCGGCTACGAGCCCACCGGCGCTCAGGAAGCAGAACTGTGGCTGGGCGCCCATCCCGGGGCCCCGTCGCGGTTAGTGGGCCACGCCGACCGGACGGACGGGCAGCGTCTGGATGAGGTCATCGCGGCAGACCCAGAGGGCATGCTCGGCGCCGGCCCTGCCGCGAAGTTCGGGCGCCTGCCCTTCTTGACCAAAGTGCTATCAGCCGGCTCTCCTCTCTCCTTGCAGGTCCACCCCACCGCCGATCAGGCCGCGGCCCGCTTTGCGCAACAGAGCGCGGCAGGTGGCGACCCGGCAGACCCGGCAAGCAACTACAAGGACCCGTGCCATAAGCCGGAGATGATTCTGGCGCTCACCGATTTCACGGCCCTGTGCGGGTTCCGCGAACCGGCCGAGGCCGGCGCGCTCTTCGGTGCGCTCGAAGCCACCGGTCGGCTCTCCGTGAGTGCGCGGCGGGCCGTCGCAACCGTCCGGGCGGCGCTGTCGGCCGGTGAACTCAACACGGCGTTTGCTTACCTTCTCGGCGGAGCCGAGCGCGCGGTCCCCCCTGAGGTGTCCGCGCTCGTCGCCGAGGTTCCCGCCGTGGCGCCGGCCGCGGCCCGCGCCACGCATGAGGCGGGCGTGGCCGAGCTAGAACGGCTGGCGGCGCACTACCCGGCAGACCCCGGCGTTTTGATCTCCCTGCTGCTCAATCACGTCCAGCTCGCCCCCGGCCAGGCGATCGCTCTGCCGGCCGGGAATGTCCACGCCTACCTGCGCGGTCTGGGAATTGAGGTCATGGCCAGTTCGGACAATGTCCTGCGCGGAGGATTGACGCCCAAGCACGTCGACGTGGCAGAACTGCTGTCCACGGTCGACTTTCGCCCCCTGCCCGTCCCCCGCGTGGAGCCGGTCGAGGACGAACTCGGCCGGCAGATTTACCGGCCCGGGTTCGACGAGTTTGAGCTGCAAGTCCTGCGGGTTGGGGCGCAGAGCGACGTCGCGGTCGATCAGCGCGGCCCCGCCGTCGTCCTCGTGACTGATGGTGCGCTCCTGCTGGACTCGCCGACGGGTACACTGCGGCTCAGTCGCGGTGACTCCGTGTTCATCCCCGCCAGCGAAGCACCCGTCGTCGCACGCAGCGCGCACTCCACCGCCGGCGGCAACGACGACGGCGGCACGGCCACGGCATATGCCGTCACCCTGCCGCCGTCGTGGGACGAGTCAGCCTAGCGAGTGTAGGGCTCCCATTTCTTGGCCTGGTGCTCCCCGTCGACGAAGCGAATGGTCCCGGACTTCGAGCGCATCACGATCGACTGAGTGCGGATGGTGTTGTTCTTATAGCGCACCCCGCGCAACAGGTCCCCGTCGGTGATGCCCGTCGCCGCAAAATAGCAGTTGTCGCTGGTGACGAGGTCCTCGGTGGTCAGCACGCGATCCAGATCATGGCCGGCATCGATGGCACGCTGGCGCTCCTCATCGTCCTGCGGCCAGAGGCGCCCCTGAATCACACCGCCCAGCGCGCGGATGGCGCACGCGGTCACGATGCCCTCCGGCGTGCCGCCGATACCCATCAACGCGTCGACGCCGGTGTCCTCACGCGTGGCGGCGATAGCGCCCGCCACGTCACCGTCGAGGATGATCTTGGTGCGGGCACCCGCTGCGCGAATGTCATCGATGAGCTCTTGGTGCCGTGGGCGGTCCAGGACACAGACGGTCACCTGGCTAATCGGCTTGTTCTTCGCCTTGGCAATCAGGTGCAAGTTCTGCTTCACGGGCAGGCGCAAGTCCACGAGATCGGCGGCTTCCGGGCCCGTGACGAGCTTCTCCATGTAAAACACTGCGGACGGGTCGAACATCGCACCCCGCTCGGCGACGGCCAAGACGGAGAGCGCGTTGTTGATGCCGAGCGCGGTCAAGCGCGTGCCGTCGATCGGGTCGACGGCGACATCCACCTCGGGGCCACCACCGTTGCCCACGTGCTCGCCGTTATACAGCATCGGGGCCTCGTCCTTTTCGCCCTCGCCAATCACCACCACTCCGTTGAAGTTCACGGTGGAGAGCAAGGAGCGCATGGCGTCGACCGCCGCACCATCGGCACGGTTCTTGTCTCCCAAACCCACCCACGGGCTCGAGGCGATGGCGGCGGCTTCGGTCACGCGGACCAGTTCGAGGGCCAGGTTACGGTCAGGTTCGGAATCGCCGACGGAGAGTCGGGGGGACAACTGGGCGAAATTCGTGTCTTCTGTCACTTAAGTCCTCGTCGTTGAGATCGGCGTTACGGGCGCTCCCCGCTCAGTCGATCATATCGGCTGGGCGTCCGCGTCGCCCGTGTGCTTCGCGATCAGTCACAATAGAAAGGTGAGTGACGAAGAACTTCCCAAGCCGATTCTGACCCAGGCCCAAGCCAAGCGCGCCAACCAGACGCTCAAGGGCATGGTGATCTCGGTGCTCCTCACCCTGGCGGTCGTCATCCCTGTGATGTTCCTCAATCCGTTCAATCAGGAAAACAACTTCGACCCCAACGTCGATGTCGACGCGGTAGCCGCCCAAGCGGAACAGGCGGCGTCGTTCACTCCCGTCGTCGCGGAGGTTCCCCCAGAGTGGACCGCAAACTTTGCGCGCTGGAAGTCTGGCACGAGCGATGGCGTGTCCTACTGGGAGGTCGGCTATCTGACCACGGACGAGGGGTTCGTGTGGATCAAGCAGACCGATGCCGCCAACCCCACGTGGATTAGCCAACATGCCGACTCCGCCCCCGTCACCGGCAGCCGGTCGATCGGCGGCGTCGACTGGGAAGAACGGGAGACCCTTGACGAGGATGGGGTTCGCTCGGTCACACTCGTGGGAGAGGTTGCCGGCACCACCGTCTTGCTGAACAGCGATTCCGGTTCGGAGGATTTGAAAACGGCCGCCGAGGCCGTCATCGCCGCCGCCTAGCGCGCGGCCGTCACGGACCTGCGTGCCCCCAGAGGCTGGACGTAGGCTAGAGGGCATGACTGACGTTGATCATCGCCCCCAAACACCCGCCGAAGCATGGGATCTGCTGACGCAAGGCAACGCCCGCTTCGTCACCGGCGAAACCGCGCACCCGAACCAGAACGCCGAGCGCCGCGACGCGCTCGTTAACTCCCAGAGCCCCTTTGCCGTGATCTTTGGCTGCTCTGACTCGCGCCTCGCTGCGGAGATCATCTTCGATGTCGGGCTCGGTGACGTCTTCGTGGTGCGCACCGCCGGCCAGGTCATCGATCCGGCCGTTTTGGGCTCGCTCGAGTACTCGGTGGACGTGTTGAACGTTCCCCTCATTGTCATTCTGGGGCACGATTCGTGCGGCGCCGTGACCGCAGCCATTGACGCGTACCGCTCCGGCGACATGCCCCCGGGCTATATCCGCAACCTCGTCGAACGCATCACCCCGAGCGTCGTCGCCGCGCGTCGTAACGACGTCGAGGACGTGGACAACACGGTGGTGGAGCACGTCAAGCAGACCTCGGCACGCCTGCTGGAGATGTCCGGGAGCTTGAACGACGCCGTCGCCGCCGGCCGCACGGCCATCGCCGGCGTGACCTACCACTTGGCTGAGGGCAAAGCCGAGCTGGTCTCGCACCACGGCGATCTCTAGGCCGATCCGCGAGGCCTCTGACGTCACCGGCGACTATGACGCATGCCCTAGTCGCCGGTGACACCATGGGTCTACGGTGGGGACTATGAGCGAAGACTTCCGCATAGAACACGACACGATGGGCGAGGTCCGCGTTCCCGCCGACGCCCTCTACAAGGCCCAGACGCAGCGCGCCGTCGAGAACTTTCCGATCTCCGGCAAGCGCCTTGAGCGGGCACACATCGCAGCCTTAGCGCGCGTCAAGAAAGCAGCGGCCCACGCCAACGCGTCCCTGGGCGTCATCGACCGGGATGTGGCCGACGCCATCGTTGCCGCGGCCGACAAGGTGGCAACGGGCGACTACGACTCGCATTTTCCGATCGACGTGTTCCAGACGGGCTCCGGCACCAGCTCCAACATGAACATGAATGAGGTGCTCGCTGGGCTGGCCAGCCTGCACCTCAAAGATGCCGGCAGCGCCAAGGCGGTGCACCCGAACGACCACGTGAACGCCTCTCAGTCGTCCAACGACGTTTTCCCGACCTCGGTGCACGTCGCCGCCACGGGCGCGCTGACGCACGACCTCATCCCCGCGCTCGATCATCTCGCGACGTCTCTCGAGCGCAAGGCGGAAGAATTTTCCGACATCGTCAAGTCCGGCCGCACGCACTTGATGGATGCCACACCGGTGACCCTCGGGCAGGAATTCGGCGGATATGCGGCCCAGATTCGCTACGGGATCGAGCGCATCGAGTCATCGCTTCCCCGCGTCGCAGAAGTGCCGCTGGGCGGGACCGCCGTGGGCACGGGAATCAATACGCCGGACGGATTCGCAGCCAAGGTGATCGCGCTCCTCGCCGAGGACACGCACCTGCCCATCACTGAGGCCCGCAACCACTTCGAGGCCCAAGCCAATCGAGACGCCCTCGTGGAGGCGTCCGGCCAGTTGCGCACCATCGCCTATTCACTGATGAAGATCAACAACGACCTCCGGTGGATGGGGTCCGGCCCCAACACGGGTCTCGGCGAAGTGGCCCTTCCCGACCTGCAGCCGGGCAGCTCCATCATGCCGGGCAAGGTCAACCCGGTGATCAGCGAAGCCGCCATCCAGGTGGCCGCGCAGGTGATCGGCAATGACACCACCATTTCTCTGTCCGCGACCAACGGCGCGTTCGAGCTCAACGTTGGCATTCCCGTCATGGCGGCCAACCTCTTGGAGTCCATCCGCCTGCTCACCTCGATCAGCCGCGTCATGGCGGACAAGATGATCTCTGGGATTGAGGCCAATCGAGAGCGGGCACGGTTCCTCGCTGAAGCGTCGCCTTCCGTTGTGACGCCGCTGAACCAGTTCATTGGCTATGAGAACGCGGCCACCATCGCCAAGAAGGCCGTCGCCGAGAAGATCACCGTCCGCGAGGCGACGATCGCCCTCGGGTTCGTGGACGGCGAGAACCTGACCGAGGAGCAGTTGGATCAGGCACTCGACGTCACGACGATGACGGGGAACCACCGCTAGCCAACCAGCAGCGCCGCCGCGGTGCCGACCAGCATGAAGGGGCCAAACGGAATCATGGATTTCCTGCTGGCTTTGCGGGTGAGGATGAGCGCGGCGGCGTAGGCACCGCCGAGCAGGAACGCCGCAAGCGTACCGAGGAGCAGGTGTTCCCAACTCGCCGCTCCCAGGTACATCCCCAAGACGCCAGCGAGTTTGACGTCACCCATGCCCATGCCTTGGGGCTGAATGAGGTGGAGCAGCAGATAGAACGCCAGCAGGATGGCCCCGCCGGCGACGATGCGCAGCACGTGGCCGGGCTCACCAGCAGCCAGCGCGGCGCCCACTAAGAGGGGCGCCGCGCACAGGTACCAAGGCCCCACCAGGCGGTTGGGCAGCCGATGAGTCCGCGCGTCAATGAGCGCTAACCGGGTGCCGAGGAACACAAACACCACGACGGCGGCGGCCAGCAGGCACACGGCGAACACCGAGGCATCTGCGTACTGGGAGAACACGTAGGGCATGCGCACCACGCTACTGCACCCGGACTGACGAACGGGGCCGCAGCGTCTACGCTGTGGATATGCCAGTCAGTGCCGAATCCGCTGCAAGATTCCGTCGCCTCTGCCGCTCATCCCCGTGGCGGTGGCACACGCTTCGCTTCACCTTGAGCATCATCGCGCCACGGGCACGGCACGGCGAGCCGGGATCCGAGTCCGCGGCCCCCGGGACGCTGAGCGTGCACCTGAAGCGTCCCGATGCCCTCCGTGTGGACAACGACGCCGGCCGGGTGTTGCTGGCGTCGCCGCAACTCACCTCCAGCCGCGACGCGTTCTACGTCGCGGGCACGCGCTCGTCGTGGTTGCTTCCACCCGCGCTCATTGCCCCGGTTTACGACGACGATCAGCTGGTGCTGCGCCGCCCAGAGGCCCGGTACGGCGACCCGGGATTCGGGGACGACCGGTTGACGGCACTGCTCGATCCGGTGGAGTTCGCCGGCGCGGCGCCGCCGCGCGAGGGACAGCTCTTTGGTGGACCCGTCCGCATCGATGAATTGGCGCAAACGGAGCGTGAGGGGCGCGCCACGTCGGTCGCGACGGTGGTTCCTAACCTCTCCTACTCCCCCGCCTACGGGCCCGTCGGGTTGTTAGAACCCTCCGTCCCCTGCCGCGTGGAGATCGATGAGGTCACCAGCGTGTGCGTGGGGCTCGAGCTCCTGGCCGGCCCCAACGCCGGGGCGGGACACAGCGTCACGATTCTGGGTGTCAACGAGGATCTTACGGACGACCTCTTCACCGAGCAGTCGGCCTCGTTGACGGACGTGCGGGCCCACATTCCGTGGGTCGTCGGGCAGTGGTAGCCGCCCCATGGGACCGGCGTCGTTAGCTCACCTGTGGCCACTGTTCGGCCTCGAATTGCGCACGCCGCGGCTGTTCCTGCGCGTGATCCGAGACGAGGACTTGTCCCCCATGGTCGAGGCCGCGGCTTCTGGCATCCACCCGCCAGAGCGTAACCCGTTCACCTTCCCATGGACGTCGGTGCCCGGGGATCAGTTGCCGACGAACACGGCCGTCCACGTGTGGCGCACCCGCGCCGAGACGGGACCAGACCAGTGGACCATTCCACTAGGGGTGTGGCTCGACGGCGCGTTCGTGGGTGTTCAGGACCTGCGCGCCGCCCGGTTTACCGCCGTGCGCAGCGTCACCACTGGCTCGTGGCTGCGCCGCTCGGCCCAAGGCCGGGGCGTGGGGCGGGAAATGCGCGCCGCCGGGTTGGTGTACGCGTTCGATTACCTCGGCGCCACCGAGGCCACGTCCGAGGCGGCGAGCTGGAATGCCGCCTCGCTCGGCGTCTCCCACTCGCTGGGCTACACCGAGAACGGCAGCCGCCGCGAGTTGTGGGGCGACGCCGTCGAAGACGTCACGTACGTGCGGATCACCCCGCAGGCCCTGCGACGGCCACCGTGGACGCTCCACGTCGCGGGACACGACGCGGTGGCCCGATTCCTCGGCCTCGGGGCCCCTTAGGCGCCCTCGAGCAAATCAGTGACGAGCGCCGCAATGGGCGACCGTTCGCTCCGGGTGAGCGTGATGTGGCCGAACAACGGGTGTCCCTTGAGCGTCTCGACGACGGCCGCGACGCCGTCGTGCCGCCCCACCCGAAGATTGTCGCGCTGGGCCACGTCGTGCGTCAGCACAATCTTCGAGTTCTGACCGATCCGGCTCATCACCGTAAGGAGCACATTCTTTTCCAACGACTGGGCCTCGTCGACGATCACGAACGAATCGTGCAGCGACCGTCCGCGAATGTGGGTGAGCGGAAGGACTTCCAGCAGTCCCCGCTCCATGACCTCCTCCATGACGTTGTGGCTCACGAGGGCGCCCAACGTGTCGAAGACGGCCTGCGCCCACGGGTTCATCTTCTCCGATTCGCTGCCGGGCAAGTAGCCCAAGTCTTGGCCGCCGACGGCATAGAGCGGGCGGAAGACCACGATTTTTTTATGCTCGCGACGTTCCAAGACCGCGTCGAGACCTGCGCACAGGGCCAGTGCAGACTTTCCGGTTCCCGCGCGCCCGCCGAGGGAAACAATCCCCACCTCGGGATCGGTCAATAGGTCGATGGCGAGCCGCTGCTCAGCGGAACGCCCGTGCACACCGAAGACGTCGCGGTCCCCGCGGACGAGGCGGGTCCGCCCGTCCTGGCCCATGCGTCCCAGCGCGGAACCGCGGGAGGACTGCAGGACGAGCCCGGTGTTCGTGGGCAGTTGAGCGGCTTCGACGATGTGGGCTGACTCCTCGCTGTAGAGGTCATTGACGTCCTCATCCGCCACGGAGATCTCCGCCGTGCCGGTCCAGCCGGAGTCGGCAACCAACTCGTTTCGGTACTCGTCCGCTTTGAGCCCCATCGCGGAAGCTTTGACGCGCATGGGCAGGTCCTTGGAGACCACCGTGACGTCACGGCCCTCATCGGCGAAGTTCTTGGCGACGGCGAGGATGCGCGAATCGTTGTCCGATCCTCGAAAGCCCACCGGCAGGACCTCAGTGGAGACGTGATTGAGCTCAATCCGCAAGGAGCCGCCGTCGGGCAGATCGATCGGCTGATCGAGTCCGCCGCGGCTGACGCGCAGCTCATCCAGTAAGCGCAACGCCTGCCGGGCGAAGTAACCGATCTCCCCATCGTGGCGCTTCTTCTCGAGCTCCGCGATCACCACGATCGGCACAATGACCTCGTGCTCAGCGAAGCGCGTGAGGGCCTTCGGGTCCGAGATCATGACGGAGGTATCTAGCACATAGGACTTGGTGCCGACGCTTTGCCGTTCGGCGCTGGCGGCTGCCTCTGCCGCTGCCGCGAGCGGTCCGGTCAACGGCTCGCTGCCGACCTCGCCTCGGCGGACTTCCCCATCCGCCGCGGTGCTCATCATTCCCGTTTCTGCAGCCACTGCTCGCTCCCCATCTCTCACCGCCCCGATAGCGCAGGGCGCCAGGGCGGACTGGTTCGGGTGGTCCGGCCACGGCCGCGAGGCCGAAACCGGCCTCCCTGTGTGGGTGCGAGCGCGATGGTGAAATCCATGCTCTTCCAGGTGGCGTGTCCGGTGAGGCGGCGGGCTTGCCGCCTCTGAGGCCCACGCTAATCACATGGTTGTGATTTTCCTAGAGCGCGGGGCATTAATTCTCGGTGAACGCGAACGACGCGACGCACGGAGAGCCCCTTGGCCGGCCGGGTGCGCAGGTCAGGATCCGAAGCGCCGCTGCCGCCGGGCGTAGTCTCGCAGGGCGCGCAGGAAATCGACTTTTCTGAAATCGGGCCACAGGGCCTCGCAGAAATAGAACTCGCTGTAGGCGGACTGCCACGTCATGAACCCGGAGAGCCGTTGCTCCCCGGAGGTACGGATCACGAGGTCCGGATCCGGTTGGCCGCGCGTATAGAGGTACTTCGAGATGTCGTCGATATCCAAGGCGTCGGCAATCTGTGCCGCCGTCTTGCCTTCCGCCGCCTCGGTCCTCAGGTGCTCGCGGATGGCATCCACAATTTCCCGGCGTCCGCCGTAGCCAACAGCCATGTTGACCACCAGCCCCGTCCCGTCACTGCTGCGATCAGCGAGTGCGCACAACTTACTGGACAGATGCTCGGGCAGCAGCTCGAGTGCGCCCACGGGGTGGATCTTGCGCTCCGGCGTCTGGCCCAGCCGGTCGAGGAGATTGGCGATGACTTCAATCAGCTGCTCAATCTCTTCGGCGGATCGCTTCATGTTGTCCGTGGACAACATGTAGAGCGTGACGGCCTGAATGCCGAGGTCCTCGCACCACGTGAGGAACTGCAGAATGTTGTCCGCGCCCGCCTGATGCCCGTGAGCGGTCGGCGCCCCTGCCAATTTGGCCCAGCGCCGGTTACCATCAACCATCATGCCGATGTGCCGGGGCAATTTATCCGCCGGAAGTTCGCGGGTCAGGAACTTCGTCAGCCGCCGTTCGTAGTACCGGTAGAGGACCGTAGGGAGCTTCACGGCGCCTCCTTCCACTCCTGCCGCGCCATGGGATGTGACCACCACGCTACCGTGCCCACCGGCCCGTCAGTGGCGGCCGCGCGCTGCGTGACCGGCACAACAGCATGTTACTCGTTAGTAAGTTAGGCTTCATTCATGCACAACACCGTCGCGTCGCCGGCCTCCTCCCCGGCTCCACGGCACCGCCGCCGCCCCCTCAGCACGGCCACCGCACGCCGCCTGCGCGCCAAACTCAAACTCGCCACCATCAACTTGGACGAGTTCAAGCCGCGCCTGCGGGGCTGGATCCACGCCGGCATGGTGCCCATCGCACTCGCTGCTGGCATCGTGCTCATCGCCCTGGCCCCCGGCACGGTCGGCAAGGTGACCACCAGCATTTACGCGGTCACCGGCCTGCTCCTCTTCTCCGTCTCGGCGGTGTATCACCGCGGCAACTGGTCGCCGCGGGTGCGGATGATCCTCAAGCGGCTGGATCACACCAACATCATGCTGATCATCGCCGGTAGCTACACGCCGCTGGCCGCGTTCCTCCTCCCGGAGCAGAAAGCCACGTGGCTGCTGGCCGGGGTCTGGATCGGCGCCATCGCGGGCATCATCTTCCGGCTGTTTTGGACCAACGCCCCGCGCTTCCTCTACGTGCCCGTGTACATCATTCTGGGCTTGGCCGCCCTGCTGTTCATCGGGGACTTCTTCGCGGCCTCCGTGCCCGCCGCCGTCCTGATCTGCGCCGGCGGCGCCGCGTATATCGCTGGCGCTGTGTTCTACGCGCTCAAGCGCCCCAACCTGCACTTGGAGTGGTTCGGCTTCCACGAGCTGTTCCACGCCTTCACGGTCGGCGGGTTCGTCTGCCACTACATCGCGATCATGTTCGCCGTGCTCGGCGCCTAACCGCCTCCAACTGCTCCACGCTCTCCACCGGCGCCGCGCACACGTGACCGTGGCACAGATACGCGCGCAGCTCCCCCTTCGGTCCGGCGGGTTTCTCCCGGCCCAGCGCAGGACCAGCGTCGACGACGTCGGGGCTCGCCCACGCCGTGATCCCCGCCAGGGCGGCCCAACGCAGGCATGCTCGGCGCTCGTGCGCGTGGCCTCCGACGACGGCCAGGCTCGCGGCGCGCTCGAGCCGGACGTCGACGGCCAAGGCGGTCCCGAAGGACGACGGCGCCCGGGAGCCGAAGCGGCGGGCGTGAGCCACCAGCCGCGCCGCCTCGCGTTCCGCCTCTGCGTCAGCATCAAAGGCCCCCTGCGCCGCGCGAGCCGACGCGTAGAGCGCCACCGGGCTCGGCGTCGCTGAATCAACCACCTCAAGCCCGGCGCGGCCGCCGCGGGCGGACCGCAGCAGGCTGTTGTCCGGCCCGTCGGCGAGGTCGAGTCCGCTCAGGCCGAACTGGCCGCAAGCGGCCTCCAGCACGTGCCCTGCGCGCTCGCTCCAGACGTGTGCGCCCGGCCGCCCCTGGCCCGCGTCGCTCGCATGCGTAGCAACCGCTTGGAAAGCCAGCGCCAGACCGGCGTAGTCCTCCAGCATTCCGCCGGCCCGGCGATAGGCCAGGCGGCGCACCCGGAAGCACTGCGGGTCCACGTGGTCGTGCCACAGGTACTGGGCCACCGCGGCCGCGATGCGGTTCCACTCCGGCTCTCCCAGCAGCGTTCCCGCCTCGGCCAGCGCCGCAACAGCGAGCCCATTCCAGCTGGCCACGACCTTTTCGTCGCGCGCTGGGTGCGGACGACGCGCCCGCGCGTCACGCAGGGCCGGCAGGACCGCGTCCCACGCGGCCCACTGCGCGCCGCTCGGCGGGGCTGCGAACGCCACCGTGGCGGCGACGTCGTCCGCGGGCCGGCCGGCGGCGGTGGGCGCGTCGGGACTGCGCCCGTCGACCAGCGGTTCAAGGGTGAGCCAGTGCTCGCCGGCCAAGGCACGCAGCTCGCTCCGACTGAACAGGTAGGTGCCGCCTTCGACGCGGCGGCCCTCGATCACCGTGTCCGCGTCCAATGAGGAGGCGAAACCGGCGGGCCGGCCCTCGCTGTCCCGCACGAGCAGCTCGCGGATGAGCCACTCGGCGGTGCCGCGGGCCGCGCGCAGAATCGCCTCCCGCCCGACGGCCTGGGGGCCGGTGACTCCGGAGGTGGCGGCGGCGAAGCGCGCCGTGTGGCGCAGCAGCGCGGCGTTGTCGTAGAGCATCTTTTCAAAGTGCGGCACGCGCCAGGCCTCGTCCACGCAGTACCGGGCGAACCCGCCCCCGACGTGGTCGTAGAGCCCCGAGGTGCTCAGCGCCGCCAGCGTCCGGCCCGCGAGCGCCTCGGCACGCGCGGCCAGGTCCGGGTTCGTCCCATCGTCCCCCGCCACGGTGAGGAGAAAATCGAGGACGCTGGAGGGCGGAAACTTCGGAGCCGGCGCGAAGCCGCCCGTGGGCCGCTCGTCCTGCTCCACCTGAGCGAGAACTCCGTCCCAAGCGGCGCGGGCGGCAGGCGACCGCCCGGAGGAATCGCTGCTCGCTTGCCCCACGTGAAGCCCTAAGAGGTCACGGGACGAGTCAGCGAGGCCGCCGAGGTAGTCGGCGAGGTGGCCGGCCTGTTCTTCGACCTCGGCACGGCGCTCAGTCCACGCCTCGTGCACGCCGGCGAGGACCTGGCCGAACGCGGGTAGTCCGTGCCGTGGCGTGGGCGGGAAGTAGGTGCCGGCGTGGAAGACACGCCCGTCCGGGAGGGCGAAGACGCTCAAGGGCCAGCCACCGTGGCCGGTCAGGGTTTGCGTGGCGGCCATGTACGCGGCATCGACGTCCGGGTCCTCTTCCCGGTCCACCTTGATGGCCACGCAGTGGCGGTTAAGCGCCTCGGCGAGGTCCGCGTCGTCGAACACTTCGGCCGACATGACGTGACACCAGTGGCAGGCCGCGTAGCCGATGGAGAGGAAGACGGGCACGTCCCGGCGCGCGGCTTCCGCGAAGGCCTCCTCGCCGTACGGCCACCAGTCCACGTGCTGGTGGGCGTGGGCGCGGAGGTAGGCGGAACGTGCGTCCGTGAGTCGGTTGGCCATGCCGCCCATTGTGGCAGCGTGATTGGCGCGTGACGAGGTCCTCGGCCACCGCGGACGACGGCGCCGCGGAACGCGTCAGGCCTTCGGCTGGTCCTCGCCGTCGCCGTAGCTGCGCTTGCCTTTTTCGACGAGCTCTTCCTGCCGCTGCTCCAGCTCACCGCGGTACCGCACCCGGCGGATCCGGCGCACCATGTCTCGAATCAAGAAGATCGCGGCAATCACGATGAAGGCGGTGGCCACAAATCCAACGAATCCGGGGCCGATCTCGCGGGCGGCGTCACCCGTTGGCGCGTCCATTAGTGACGGGTCAGCCGAGGCGAGAACGTAGAGGAGATTCACGGCGGTCAGCGCTTTCTGTTGATCAATCTCAGTGCGGGAGCCCTGCTCGGGCTCCCGCACTATTGTACGCGCGAATTTCTACGCGCCGTCGAAACCTCGGGGCTCAGTCCCGTAGGCCGGAAAAGAGATCGTCCTCTGGCTCGTTCGGGTCCACCTCATACCCCTCGATCCGATGGCGCGCGAGGGTGAAGTCCTCCCACGGGTAGTGCTCCGCAGCGATCTCATTGGGGACAGCGAAGAAGAACCCGTCCGGGTCGATCTGCGTCCGGTGGGACTTCAGCGCGGCGTCCCGGGTGGCGAAGTGGTCGCTGGAGAGCACCCGCGTGGTGGTCGGGTGATTCTTGACCCAAGCGAACATCGGCTGACCTTCGTTTTCCTGCATGAACTTGATGCGCTCGGCGTAGGGCGATTCCAGCCCGGCGTCGAGCATGCCCTGGTGCAGGGTGAGGAAACGGTCCGGTGAGAAGCCGCGGTCGTAGTAGACCTTGGACACGCTCCAAGCGTCGCCGAGCTCCGGCCGGAACTCCGGGTCGGCAGCCGCCTCGAACGCAAAGACGGACACGTTGTGGCACTGAATGTGGTCCGGGTGCGGGTAGCCACCATTCTCGTCGTACGTGGTCATCACGTGCGGCTTGAACTCGCGAATGAGCTTGACCAGCGGCGCCGCGGCCCGCTCCACGGGCTGCAGGGCAAAGCAGCCCCCGGGCAGCGGTGGCAGGGGGTCGCCTTCCGGCAGGCCCGAATCCACGTAACCCAGCCAGCGGTGTTCAATGCCGAGCGCCTGCGCCGCCTCGGCCATCTCCCGCCGGCGCACCCCCGGCAGGTCGCGGTGGGCATGGGCCAACTCTCCGACCGCCGCGTTGAGGATGTCGCCGCGTTCGCCGCCCGTGCAGGACGCCACCATGACGCGCGCCCCCGCCTGAAGATAGGTGGCCATCGTCGCGGCGCCCTTGCTCGACTCGTCGTCCGGATGGGCATGCACCGCCAACATCCGCAGTCCTGTCGAATCGGGAACCGGTACCTTTCGAGAATTATCCACGCGTCTGCGTCTCCCTCACGATGATGTGATCCGTCTAGTGGTGCCTGGCGGCCGCCGTCGCGGACGCCGCTACGTTACGGACAACGTAAACTAGTGCTGATGACTTCCCGCACTGACACCTCCGGCACGTCCTCCAGCCTAGCCAATCGCTACGGGGCCCGGAAACGTGCCCTCGGCCAGCGCACCAAGACGGCGCTCATCGGCGGCGCGCTGGCGGTCGGCGTCGCCTTCGCCGCCTACGCGGGCGTCTCCAATTCCGCCACCATCACCCACAAGGACCTCTCCTTCTCCATCGACTCGGCCACCGAGGCCACGGTGACTTTCCAAGTCGAGAAGGATGCCGCCGCCACCGTGCAGTGCGGCGTGCAGGTGCTGGACGAAACGTACGCCGTCGTCGGCTTCACCACCGTGACTTTCCCAGCCACCGGCGATTCGGGCCGCGAGGCGCATCGTGAGACGGTGTCAGTCCGGACGGAGTATCTGGGTGTGTCCGGCACCGTGGAAAGCTGCTGGGAACTGACCTAAATTTCCCTGCCCGACGTTGCCGGATGCCCACACGGGGTGATTTCGACACGTCGAATCAGCGATTCTTTGGGGACAGCCCCGGTCTCTGGCTAAGATACTTCGAATGGTTCATGGGAATTTTCCGTGATCTATGACATATCAAGGAGAGACACGTGTCTACGAACAACGAAGCCGCAGTGTGGCTCACGCAAGAGGCGTTTGACCGCCTGAGCGCTGAGCTCGAGCACCTGCAGGGTCCCGGCCGTCAAGAGATCGTGGACCGCATTGAACAGGCCCGTTCCGAGGGCGACCTGAAGGAGAACGGCGGCTACCACGCCGCGCGTGAGGAGCAGTCCAAGGCAGAAGGGCGCATCCTGTACCTGAAGGATCTGCTGGAAAAGGCCCATGTCGGCGAGGCGCCGAAGAACGACGGCACCGTGGAGCCGGGCACCCTCGTTGAGGCCACCATCGCGGGCGAAGAGACCACGTTCCTGTTCGGCAGCCGCGAGGTGGCTGGCGATTCGGACCTCGAGGTCTACAGCGAGAAGTCCCCCATCGGCGCCGCGGTACATGGCGCCAAAGTGGGCGACACCCTGAGCTACGAGGCCCCGAACGGCCGCAAGATCGAGGTCAAGATCATCTCGGCCAAGCCGTTCACCGGCTAGGCACTCGTCCAAAACGACGGCGGGGCGGTCACCACCTACGGTGGCCGCCCCGCCGTCGTTTCTGCTGCCTAGGCTAGAGCTTGACGACGACGGGCTGGAAACCCTCCGCGCGCAGATTATTCAACACGGTCTCGGAGTGTTCGTGCCCCTTGGTCTCCATGTCGATGGTGATGGCCACGTCCCCCATCGACAGCGAGCCCCCGATGCGCGTGTGGTCCACGCGGGTGACATTCGCATCCGATTCGGCGATGACCCGGGAGATGGTTGCGAGTTCGCCGGCCCGGTCGTCCAGCATCATCCGCACGGTCAGGTAGCGGCCGGCCACGGACAGGCCGCGCTGGATGACCTTGAGCATGAGCAGCGGATCGATATTGCCGCCGGACAACACCACGGCCGTGCGCCGTGCGTCGATGCCCGCCTCGGCCAGCTTGTTTTCGAGCAGGGCCGCGACGCCCACGGCGCCGGCTGGCTCGACCACGAGCTTCGAGCGTTCGAGGAGGAACACCAAAGCTTGCGCGAGCGCGTCCTCAGACACCGTGACGACGTCGTCAACCAGCTCCTTGATCACCTGAAACGGCAGCTGCCCCGGGGTGCCGACGGCGATGCCATCAGCGATCGTTGAAACCTTCTCCAACGGGACCAGCGCATCGGCGGCGAGCGACGGCGGGTAGGCCGCGGCGTTTTCCGCCTGCACGCCGACCACGCGAATCTCACGTCCCAGCTCCCGCGCCCGCTCCTTAATGGCCGTAGCGACCCCCGCCAAGAGGCCACCGCCTCCGACGCCCATCACCACGGTGTCCACGTCGGGTAGCTGGTCCAGGATTTCGAGGCCGATGGTGCCCTGCCCGGCGATGATGTCCACGTTGTCGAAGGGGTGAACAAACACGGCCCCGCTGGCGTCCGCGTAGCGTTTGGCCTCGGCGAGCGCCTCGTCCACATTGTGGCCGTGCAGGATGACCTCAGCGCCGTGGTCCTTGGTGGCCGTCAGCTTCGGCAGGGCGACCCCCAAGGGCATGTAGATGCGCGCACTGATGCCGAGGGCCCGGGCGGCCTGGGCCACGCCCTGAGCGTGATTGCCGGCCGAGGCCGCGACGACCCCGCGCGCCTTCTCCTCGCTCGAGAGCCGTGCCATGCGCACGTAGGCGCCGCGCACCTTGAAGGAGCCGGCGCGCTGCAGGTTTTCACATTTAAGGAAGACCTCGTTCTCCGCCGTGCTCAGCGCGCGGGAGTGCTGAATCGGGGTCTTGTCCACGACGCCGTCGAGCAGCTCGGCGGCGCTGACCACATCAGACAGCAGAACAGGCAGGGTGGTGTCAGTCATCGATTCTCTCTTCAGGTGAACGCACGGGGCGAGGGGGCAGGGGCGGTTCTTCGCCGTCGACGTCGGGTGGAGCGGGCATGGGCGGCCCGCTGGGCACCAAATCCGGATCGTGCTCCCACTGACGGTGGGCCACGTATTTGACCATGGTGTTGGCGATGGCCATGACCGGCACGGCGAAGAGTGCGCCGGCGATGCCCGCGACCATGGTGCCTCCAGCAACCGCCACGACGACGGCGAGAGGGTGCAGGCTGACGGCCTTCCCCATGACCAGCGGCTGCAAGATGTGGGATTCGGCCTGCTGCACCGCAAGGACCACGATCAACATGATCAGCGCATTGACCCATCCGTTGGCCACGAGGGCCAGCAAGACGGCCACGGTGCCGGTGACCAGCGCGCCGAGAATGGGGATAAAGGAACCGAGGAACACCAGCACGCCCAGCGGCAGCGCCAAAGGCACGCCCAGGATGAAGGCGCCCAATCCAATACCCACGGCGTCAACAAACGCGACGAAGAGCTGGACGCGGACGTAGTTGACGAGGCTCCTCCAGCCCCGGCGCCCGGCGCCATCCATCGGTGCCCGGGCCCGCGTTGGAGCCAGGCGCACCACGAACGCCCAGATGCGCCGGCCCTCGAGGAGGAAAAAGATCAGGGCAAACAAGGCCAGCAATGTGCCGGCCGCCAAGTGGCCGAGCGCCGATCCCCACGAGAGCGCTTCGGAAAGAATCTCCGAACTGTTCTGGCGTAATTGCTGCAGGGCCTCGTCGATCAGCGAGGTGACGTCATCGTTGCTCATGTTCAGCGGGCCGGAGAAGACCCACTGCTCCACGGTTTCCAACCCGTCCATGGCTTGCGTCCACAACGGCTCGAATCCACGGGCCATGGTCCGGCCCACCACCGTCACCAGCGCTCCGAGCAGACCGAGGAAGGTGATCAGCGTGAGCCCGACCGCGAGGCCGGCGGGCATCTTCAGGCGCCGCAGCCACGCCACAATCGGGCTAAGCAATCCGGAGAGGAGCGCGGCGATCATGAGCGGGATAACCAAGAGGGACACATAGCTCAGCAGCCACACCAGCAGGCCCGTCGTCCCGAGGATGACGGCCACCCGCCAGGCCCACGCCGCGGCCACGCGCACCCCGAAGGAGACCGATTCGGAGGCGTCCCGGGCGGGTCCGCCGTCCTCGCCCGGCGTTACAGCCACGAAGTGATCCCCCAGCGCGCCACCAGCTCTTCGCCGGGCGCGAGCCACGTGAGGCCCTCGCCGGTGTTGAAGGTATTGGCCGGTGCCGTCATCGGCTCGAGGGCGACCACGGCGTCCCGGCCCGGGAACTGGTCCGTGATGAACACGTGGACGTAGGGACACGTGGCGTCGGCCCAGAGTTCGACGCCGCGGCCATCCGGGGCATCGAGGCGGTGATGATAGCGGCCGTCGCCGGCGAGCTCGAGCCCGCCGAACGCGGTGTCCGTCCGGAACCCCTCGAGGGGGCGGCCGGCCCGGAAGTTCATGTCTCCGGCCGCCTCCCGGGTGCCCACGGGAATCATGTTCTCGTCCACGGGCAGGTACGTTTCCGCCGTCGTCGTCAAGGTCAGGTGGTCGGTGGGGACGTCCCCCACCCGCAGGAACGGATGTGCGCCGAGTGCGGCGGGGGCCGAGCCGCCGTCGACCGCGCCGTGGTGGACGAGTCGCTGCGTCACCGAGAGCTGGCCGTCGTCATCGAGCTCGTAGGCGGCCACGTGCGTCATGCGGTAGCCGTACCCATGCTGCGGGAAGATCTCCGCGGCGAGCACCACACGCTCCTCCGTGTGCTCCAGCGCCCGGTAGGCGGTGTTGCGCAGGAGGCCGTGAATCGCATTGCCGGTGGCCGGTTCGGTGACGTCGAGCTGCTGGGTCACGCCGTCGTGCTCCCAGCGGGCGTCCGCCACGCGATTCGGCCAGGGGGCCAGCAGGATGCCGGAGGCGAAGGGCGGGGTGGCGTCAGCGTCAAAGGTTTCGACGAGGTCCACGCCGTGGCGCCGATAGACGCGCAACGCGGCCGCGAGGGCGGCAATGGTGGCCTCCGCACCGCCCGCGCGGAGCGTGAACTGTTCGCCGGAGAAGTAGTGGGACAGGCCGGGCTGATCAGGGTGACGCGCGTTCATGGCTCCACGGTAGCGCCCCGGGGCCAGCCGTGCGCAGTGCGTGACGGTTCTGGGTCAAACGTGCTAGGAATTCGTGCAGCCACTGGTCAGTTTGTCGCCCTTTTGCGCAGCAAGAGATGCAGGATGTAGAACGACGGCGGCGCCCCACCATTCGGTGAGGCGCCGCCGTCGTGCTGGTGCGGTGGAGGCTACTCGTCGCCGCGCAAGATCGCGATGATCCGGAGGATCTCGACGTAGAGCCACACCATGGTGACCGTCAGGCCAAACGCTGCGGTCCAGGAGTACTTGGCCGGAGCGCCCTGCTCCACGCCCTGCTGAACGGAGGTGAAGTCCAGCACCAGCGCGTAGGTGGCCAGCAGCACGGCCAGAGCGCCGATTGCGAGGCCGATCCAGCCGCTGCGCAGGCCGAACATGCTGTCGGTGACGCCAAAGAGCATCAGGCCCAAGTTCACCAGCGAGAAGACCGCGTAGGCGGCCATCGCGATCATGAACATCTTGGTCATCTTGGGGGTCGCACGGTACTTACCCGAGCGGTACAGCACCAGAGTCACGGCAAAGACGGAGAGGGTCGCAATGACCGCCTGCACGGCAATGCCGGGGTACATCCCTTCCAGCACACCGGACAAACCACCGATGAACAGGCCCTCCGCCAGCGCGTAGAGCATGATGAGGACCGGCGATGGTTCCTTCTTGAAGGCGTTGACTAGGCCGAGAACAAGTCCCGCGATGAGGCCGATCATCATCAGGCCGGGCAGCTGCCACCCGACGACGGCACCGGCCAGAATGCCGATGAAGCACAGGACCGTCTTGTTGATGACGTCGCCATAGGTCATGCGGCCCGTCTGGGCCGGACCGGCCGACGGCTGCGTGTACATCTGCTGCAGCTGCTCCGGGCTCAGCGTCTGGCCCTGCTGCCGCGGATCGACCGCGACGCCGCCAGCCGGGCTGTGACCGTTCTGCGCCGCACCTGTCTGCTCGCGGAAGTTCCGCGAGTTGAAGACCGGGTTTCCACCGAGTGCCATGGATGTGCTCCTCACTAAAGTTCTCTGGCTACGAGCTTACCGGGTATAACGCACATCTGGGCCACAAAGTTCCCGTCGTCACCTGCTGTTAACGCAGCGATCCCCGCGCCGACAGGCGCGGGGATCGCGATCGGGTCACCCGTGCGGGTACCCCCAGTGGGACTCGAACCCACAACACAGAGATTTTAAGTCTCCTGCCTCTGCCGATTGGGCTATGGGGGCGCCCCTCAAGTGTACTCAGGTCAGGCGCTTGCTCCGGCCTTCTGCGACGACTTTGCGTCAGATCCCTGAGCGTCGCCCTTCTTCTCTTCGGGCTTCGGCTTCGGCGTGGCCGCATCGACGAACGCGCTACGCGGTTCCTCGAGGTCATACACCGGAGTGATATCGCGGCCCCACACGAACGAACCGATCCAGCCGCCGATCACGCGGGCCTTGCGCTCGAAGGTCGGCATGGCCATACCGTGGTAACCGCGGTGAGCCAGCCACGCCAGTCCGCCCTTCATCTTGATGCCCATCACCTTGGCGACACCCTTCCAGGTACCAAAGCCGGCCACGGCACCCAGGTTCTTGTGAACATAGGGGGTGACGGTGCCGACGCCGTAGCGGTGGGCGTAAATGTTCTTCGCCAGCAGCTTGGCCTGGCGCACGGCGTGCTGGGCATTCGGCACGCAGGTGCCGTCCGGCAATCCGCCCGTGACGTCCGGGACCGCGGAGACGTCGCCGGCCGCCCAAGCGCCCTCGACGACCTCGGTACGGTCCTCGTTCATGATGCGCAGGTCCTGTCCGGTGACGATCCGGCCGCGCGGCTCGAGCGCGAAGTCCGTGGAACGCACCATGGGGTTCGCCATCACGCCGGCGGTCCACAAGAGGGTGTCCGCACCGAAGGAACCGGCCGAAGACTTGTCGGTCATATCCGTCAGCTCGAGGACGCCGTCCTCAGCCTTGGCCAGCGAGGTGTTCAGCAGGACCTCGATACCGCGGGAACGCATGTGGGCGACGACCCACTCGGCCTGCTCCTCGGTGACCTCCGGCATGATCCGGCCCATGGCCTCGACGAGCTTGAAGCGGATCTCGTCCTGCTCCACACGCTCGTTCTTCTTCACCGCGCTGCGGACCATGTCCTCAAGTTCGGTGATGGCCTCGATGCCGGCGAATCCGCCGCCAACGACGACGAAGGTCAGGGCCGCTTCACGCTCGGGTCCGGCGGGCAACAGCGAGGCCGTCTCGATGCGCTCAAGCACCTTGTTGCGCAGCGCCACGGCCTCCTCGATGGTCTTCAGGCCGATGCCCGCCTCGGCCAAGCCGGGGATCGGGAAGGTTCGCGTCACCGCGCCGGCGGCCATGACGACGTCCTGATACGTCAGCTCGAACGGCTCGCCCTCGGCGGGCACGACGACGGCCTTACGGTTGGCGTGGTCCACGGCGGTGACGCGGCCGGTCACCAACTCGGCGTCAGGCAAGTGGGTCCGGTGAGAGACGATGGCGTGACGGGCCTCGATCTGGCCGCCGGCCACCTCCGGCAAGAAGGGCTGGTAGGTCATGTAGGGCAGCGGGTCGACGACGGTCACGATGCCGCCGTGGGCCTTAACCTTTTTCTGCAGGTTCTTCGCGACGTAGAGGCCGACGTAGCCACCGCCGACAACCAGAATGCGCGGACGGTCCGAGAGCTGGGGAGTGTTAGGCATGACTCCAGCATAGACCGAATCGGCTGGTTTGTGAAAACATTCACTAGCTGGTCAAGGGGCCGACCAGCCCCTGCAGGCTCCGCCCCTAGCCGCGCTTCTCCGGTAAATCGTCAAAGGGGTCATGCCCGCGGCCCGTCGTCCACTCGTTGCCCGCGATGGTGCCCTCTTGGACCTGCTCCCCTAAGGCCGCGCGGCGGGTGGCGCGCACTCGCCACAGACCGAGTGCTGCGACGAGGAGCAGGGCGAGGGCGGAGGCCCCCAACGTCACGGGCCCGACGACGGCGCCGCGCTCGGGCGGCTCAACGGCCGCCGGCGCCGCGATCGGTTCCACCGTCGACTCGGCGTCCATGCTCGGTGCGGGCTCGCTGGGTTCCGGCTGCGTCTCACCCCGGCGGTGCACCCGGATCCACTCGGAGATCGTGCCCAGCGGGTTGGTCTCTACCGGGTCAACGTCGGCGGTCAACGCCGCCTCGGCGTCCAGAATGCCGTACCCGTAGAGGTTGTCGAAGCCCGGCTCCCCCGCGTCTTCGGCAGTCTTCAGGATGCGATTGATGACATTCTCCGCCGACAAATCGGGTTCGGCGGAGCGAATCAGGGCGGCCACGCCGGCCACCAGCGGGGCAGCACCGGAAGATCCTGACCATCCGGCGTACCCGCCACCGGGCAAGCCGCCGACGAGCGGGTCCGCAGGGGCCGCCACGCCAATGGTGATGCCCTGGGTCGAGGCATCCCAGCTGGCTTGGCGCTCTCGGTCGACGCCGGCGACCGTCAGGACGCCGGGAATGGTGGCGGGCGCGCCCACTTGCGTCATCCCACCGGCGCGGTTGCCCGCGGCGGCCACCACGACGACGTCGTTCTCCTCGGCGTAGAGAAACGCCTCATCCCACGACGTAGGCCACGCCGTACTGGTGGAGCCCATGGACAGATTGATGACTTGGGCGCCTTGATCCACGGCCCACCGCACCGCGTTGGGGATCTGCTCCTCGATGCTCACGCCCGCCGGGTTTTGCCCTCCGAGCCACACCGACGCGGTCAGCAGTTCGGCCTCAGGGGCCACCCCGATCATTCCGTCGTCGCCGGGACCCGGCTCCGGGATCTCGATTGGCTCCGGCTCTTCGGGCGGTTCCTCCCCCTCTTCCTCGGCGCTCTTCTTGGCCCGGTTATAGGCCATCTCCTGCTTGCGCGCGTCCGATTCGGCCTGCTTGATCTCCGCCGTGTTGTTCCCGTGCCCGGCCAGCATGGTCGCCACGAGCGTCCCGTGTTCGGGCAGCGGGCCGATCGGTTCGGTGCCATCGCTGCTGCCGGCGCCCGAGGAATCGACCCCACCAATCACTTGCCCCGTGAGATCGGGATGATCAGCGTCCACCCCGGTGTCGATCACGGCCACCTTGACACCCTCGCCACGGCTGACCTCCCAAGCGGCCTCGATGCCGAATTCGGAGAGCCAATACTGGTCATCGCGCGGGTGCGCGGCAGTGGCGCCGGGCGCCACGAACACACTGGAGACCATGACCGCAGCCGCGACGGCGGCCGCCGCCATCAGCCGCGTGAGGCGTCGGGGACGCTGCCTAACGTGGGCCATGCTCATGCTGCTCCTTCCGCGCCGTGACGCCGGGTGGTGCGCTCAGACGCGAGCGGCCACGTTCAGCGCGATTCCGTCGAGGATATCGTGCTCGCTGGTGATCGCCGCGGAGACGCGTGATCCGGTGACCTCTCCTACGTGCGTGACGATGGCCCGCCAAATCAGGGCACCGGCCCCGATCACGTCGACCCGCCCGGGGTGCATGAAGGGCAGCAACTCACGACGCTCGCGGCTGAGCTCCAACAACTCGGTCGCCGCCGCGCCGACGACGCCGAGCGGGAGTGACGCACCATTGATGCGGTCGGGGAGATACTTCTCGAGGTCGAGAGCGTGGGCCGTGATCGTGGTGATGGTCCCAGCCACACCGATCACGCGATCAACTTGGGTCAGGTCCACGCTCTGCTGCACCTCGGCGAGGTACTCGGCGACCGTGCTTTCCGCAGCGGCAATTTGCGCGCTGGTCGGCGGGTCATCGTGCAGGAAGCGCTCGGTGAAGCGCACACAGCCCATGTCGATGCTCTTCGACGCCGTGACGCCGTCTTCGTCGCCCACGACGAACTCCGTGGATCCGCCGCCGAGGTCCACAACGAGGACCCGCTCACCCGCCCGGGGCGGGTGGACGGAGACGGCGCCAGCAAAGCTGAGGGCGGCCTCCTCCTCACCCGTAATCACCTCGGGGTCTACGCCGATGCGAGCCCGAACGCCCGCCATGAATTCCTCGCGGTTCTCAGCATCACGGGTGGCACTCGTGGCCACGAAGCGGACCGCCGCGGGCCCGACGTGGTGGTGGTTCAGCAGCTGGGCGTACTCGTCGAGCGCGGCGAACGTGCGCTCAAGGGCGGCGTCGTCGAACCGGCCCGTGGCATCGACGCCCTGGCCCAGCCGGACCACCCGCATCTGGCGCTCCACGTCGAGTAGCCCGGGGGTGCCGTCGTCAGGCACATCGGCAATGAGTAGGCGGATGGAGTTGGTTCCGCAGTCAATCGCGGCAACGCGCATGAGGTCCTCCTCGGTGGATTGCCCGGCCACGCGGGGCGGGCGGGGTCTAGGGCCGGTGGCTCGGTCAAGCAGAGCGCGCCGAGGGGTTCTCCCCCGCGCCGTCCGCTTCCGCGCCCGCCTGGCCTGTGGGACTCGTGTCCCCTGTGTGGGCGCGGCGACGCGCCTCAGCGCGATCGCGCTTCTTCGCCTCGGCGTCCTGTTGCTCCTGAGTTTTCACGTGGCGGCTGCGGTCACGGCTCGGCGCCTCGCCGGTCACGTCCCAGGCGCCGTGACAGTAGCACCGGTCCGCGGTCCACCACTCGGCAATTCCCGCGAGAGCCTCGTCGCCCAGGGGGTTCACCCCGGGACCAGCCGCCAACGAATGCCCCACCAAAACATGCAGGCACTTGACGCGATGGGGCATGCCGCCGGCGGTCACCCCCGCGATCTCGGGTACCTCGCCGACCCCGGTCCGGGAACCGATCGCGTCCCGTGCAGCGAGGTAGTCCTCGTGAGCGGCGCGGTACGCGGCGGCCAGCGACTCATCCTCTTCGAGCCGCTGCGTCATCTCCGTCATCAGGCCGCCGGCCTCCAGCCGGGACACGGCCGCGGTGATGACGGGGTGGGTCAAATAGAACGTGGTGGGAAACGGAATGCCGGAGCTGAGCCGCGGCGCCGTCGTCGCCACCAAGGGGTTACCGCACACGCATCGGGCACCGATTTCGACGACGTCACGGACCGGGCGTCCCAGCTGACGGCTCAGCGTGTCGAGGTCCTCCGGACTCGGCACGCGAGCAGCGGCATCGAGCGACTCGTGGCGTTCGGCGGGGTGGGGGTGCGACGGCTGCTGGGGCACGTCTCTCCTTGCTCGTTGGGTTAATCGGTGGCGGCGCGCTTGACGGAATCCCAGAGGGCATCCACCCACGGGAGGTCCGTCCTCACGTCCTCCGAGCTGGCATTCTGCTGCTGGAGCTCTTCCTCGACCTCCGGCTCGCCGATCACCATGTACTGGCGCTCGCCCGGCATCACCAAGTTTATCCGCTCGCGGGCCTGTTGCCGGATGTACGCGGGGTCTTCCCACCGGGTGATGAGGTTCTGCAAATCGTCCTGCTCTTGCTCCAGCTCGCTGATGCTTGCGCGCAGTTCGCCGAGCTCCTCGCGCTGGTCCATGTAGACGCCCACGGAAGGCAACAACATGATGGTCACGGCGGCCAAGACGACGGCCAAGGCCACGAGTCGGCCGGAAAAGCTCCGGGCCGGGACCGGACGCGCGTCGTCTTGATGCGTAGGTGACGTGCGGGCCGCGCGCGGCCCGTCGGCACGGATTCCGCCGGAGAGAGCGGCGCGCTCACGCAAGCGCACGTGAGACTTGGGCGGCTTGGCCTTGGCCGCGCTAGCTCGCGACGCGGCTGCGGCGCGCTCGGCGGCCACTCGCTGCGCCTGAACGCGCTCACTTTCCGCCCGCTCGGCCTCCGCCCGCTCCTCCGCCGCGCGCTCGGCGGCGCGCTGCGCCTCGCGATTCGCGCGAGGCATATTGGGGCGGCGGCTGGGCACGGCAGGCTCCTTAGAACTCGACTGCGATCACTGGCGCTCACGCCAGAGGGGAGCCGCCCCATCGGGCAACTCCCCTCTCACTGTACGCCGCGAGGCGAGTGATTAGCCGTTGAAACGCGGGAACGCGTCACGCCCGGCGTAGGCCGCGGCATCGCCCAGTTCCTCTTCAATGCGCAGGAGCTGGTTGTACTTGGCCACGCGCTCGGACCGGGCCGGGGCGCCGGTCTTGATCTGGCCGGCGTTCGTCGCGACGGCGATATCCGCGATCGTGGTGTCCTCGGTCTCGCCGGAACGGTGCGAGGTGATCGTGGTGTAGCGGGCACGCTGGGCCATCGAGACGGCGTCCAGCGTTTCCGTGAGCGAGCCAATCTGGTTGACCTTGACCAGCAGGGAGTTGCCGATGCTGCGGGAGATGCCGTCACCCAGACGCTCCGGGTTGGTGACGAACAGGTCATCGCCGACCAACTGCACCTTGTCGCCAATGGCGTCGGTCAACGTCTTCCAGCCATCCCAGTCGTTCTCATCCAGCGGGTCCTCGATGGAGACCAGCGGGAAGTCGGCGACGAGCTGGCCGTAGTAATCGCTCATGTCCTGGGCGGACAGGGCCTTGCCCTCAAACTGGTAGGCGCCGTTCTCGAAGAACTCCGAGGAGGCGACGTCGAGGGCCAGGGCGATCTGCTCGCCCGGGGTGTAGCCGGCCTTCTCGATGGCGGAGACGATCAGCTCCAGCGCAGCGCGGTTGCTCGGCAGATTCGGGGCGAACCCGCCCTCGTCGCCAAGACCCGTCGCCAGCCCCTGCTCCTTCAGCACGGACTTCAGCGAGTGGTAGACCTCGACGCCCCAGCGCAGGGCCTCGGAGAAGGTCTCAGCGCCAATCGGAGCGATCATGAATTCCTGAATATCGACGTCGGAATCCGCGTGGGAGCCACCGTTAAGGATGTTCATCAGCGGTACCGGCAGGACGTGGGCATTGGGACCACCCAGGTACTTGTACAGCGGCAGGTTGGAGGCTTCGGCGCCAGCGTTGGCGACGGCGAGGGAGACGCCCAAAATGGCGTTGGCGCCCAGCTTCGCCTTGTTCGGGGTGCCGTCCAAATCCATCATCGTCTGGTCGATGGCGCGCTGGTCCGTGGCATCCAGGCCAATCAGTGCGGGCTGGATGGTGTCCAGCACGGCGTCGACGGCCTTCTGCACGCCCTTGCCCAAATAGCGACCCTTGTCGCCGTCGCGCAGCTCAACGGCCTCGTATTCGCCGGTGGAGGCACCGGACGGGACGGCCGCGCGGCCGAGCGAGCCGTCGGAGAGCAGGACCTCGACCTCAACGGTCGGGTTGCCGCGGGAGTCTAGGATCTCGCGGGCGTGAATGGCATCGATCAGGGCCATGGAAGGAACTCCTCAAACAGATTTGTAATGGGCCTTACTCTGGGCACGCCGGTGGGCCGCAGCACCTAGCCTAGCGCGCGTGTGACGTCCTCGGTAAAGCGTGCGACGGCGCCGCGCAATGCACGCTCAGCATCCCAGCCGTCGCGGCGCGCTGCTGCCACGATCCGCAGCAGCTCGTCACCGAGCTCTTCCTCGGTCGCGACCGTTCGCTGGCCGGCGGGGTCCCGCAGGCGTTCGACGACGGCGCCAGCGCCGGCGCGTTCGGCTCGACCCAACGTTTTTTGGGCGCGCGCCAAGGCCGGCAGATGACGCTCAGGGGCAGCGAACGCCACCGTGCCCGCCGAGCGTCCGGCCGCCGGGTCCGCGGCAGCCGCCCGTTCGGCGCGCTTTGCCTCGTCCCATGAGGCGATGATCTCCGCCTCAGTGCTGGGGTAGTCGCCCAGCAAGGACCCGTCCGGCGCGAAGACGTGCTTGTTGCGGCGGATCATCTTCTCGGCCAAGTGATCGGCCACGTCGGCAAAGTCGAACGAGCCAGCCTCCTCCGCGATGGCGGAGTGCAGGACGAGCTGCCACAACACATCGGCGATCTCTCCGCGGACCTCCTCCGGGCCGTGGTCGTCCTCGATCGCCTCGACGAGCTCGTAACTTTCCTCGATGAGGTACTCGACGAGGGCAGCGTGCGTGAGGTTTCGGGTCCACAGGCAGTGCGTACGCAGGTCGTCGATGATGCGCAGCAACCGGGTCACGGACTCGGCGCGGCGCGCGTCGTCCGGGACCCGGCTGGCGGTGCTTCCGCGGGCAGCGGGGTGCGGCATGCCGCTTACTCCGCGCCCTCGGCCGCCTCGGCGTCGGCTTCCGCTCCCGCGCCGAGCTCGGCGTAGGCGTTGTTGATGTAATCCACCAACACCTCGCGCTCCTCAAGCGGCAGGAACGCCGCCTCGGCTGCGTTGAGCGTCAGCTCCAGGAAGTCATCGAGGTCGTAATCGAACGCCTCGACGAGGAGCTCGAACTCGTCCGAGAGGCTGACGCCGGACATGAGGCGGTTGTCCGTGTTGATGGTGACGTTGAAGCCGGTTTGGTAGAGCAAATCGATGGGATGGGTCTCGATGGTCTCTCCATAGGCGGCCACCGCCCCGGTCTGCAGGTTCGACGACGGGCAGACCTCCAGCGGAATGCCCCGATCTCGAACCCAGTTGGCGACGGGACCGAGCGTGACGAGACCGGTAGACTCATCGACCTCTTGACCGTCGTCGTCGACGCCGCCGAAGGTGATGTCAATGTCTTCGGCGATCCGGACGCCGTGGCCGAGCCGGTTGGCGCGGCCGATCACGAGAGCCTCACGGATGGACTCCAGCCCATCGGCCTCGCCGGCGTGAATGGTCACGGGGAACATGCCGTTGGCCAGGATCTCGAAGGCTGCGGCGTGCTTTGAGGGCAAAAATCCCTTCTCTGCTCCGGCGATGTCGAACCCCACTGCGCCACGCGAGCGGTGACGCAGGGCCAGCTCAGCGATCTCGGTGCCGCGGTCTGCGTGCCGCATGGCGGTGATGAGCTGCCCCACCTGGATCGGGGTGCCGGCCTCGTCGGCGCCAGCCATGCCCTCCTCCAAGCCCGCCTGAACGGCCTCGACGGCGTCGTCCAAGCTGAGGCCGCGCTGCAGGTGCTGCTCGGGCGCCCAACGAACCTCACCGTAGATGACGCCGTCGGCGACGAGGTCTTCGACGAACTCGCGGGCCACCCGGGTCAGGGCCGAACGCGTCTGCATGACGGCGATGGTGTGGTCGAAGGTTTCGAGGTAGCGCTCGAGCGAGCCGGAGTCCGCGGATTCGAGGAACCAGCGGCCGAGCTCGGCGGCGTCCGTGTGGGGCAGTTCATGGCCCACTTCGGCGGCCAGCTCGATGATCGTCGCCGGGCGCAGGCCTCCGTCGAGGTGATCGTGGAGGGAAATTTTCGGCAGGGATCGGAAGTCGAATTCGGGCGAGTACGCGGTGTGGATCAGCTCTTCAGTCACGCTGCCAGTCTAGGGTGCGCACGGCGTCGCCGTCACCCATGTTTTAGGTGCCGCTGTGCTCCTCGGCGAGGTGGCGATGGTGGCGGCCGATGAAGAAGTAGATGATTCGGTCAAGGACGTACCCAATCACCAATGCCAACAGAACGGACAGGACGACGCCGACGAGCTTGTGCTCCTCGAACCACCGGCCTGCCACCGATCCAATCCCCACCGAATACACGGCCCAGACCACGCAGGCGATGGCGTCGAGGAGTACGAATCGACGCTGGGAAAACGCGGTGGCCCCTGCCGTGAAGTTCACGGCCGTGCGGCCCAGCGGGATGAAACGCGCGGTGAAGATCAAGAGGGCACCGCGCCGCACCAGCTCCCGCTCGGCAAAAGCGAACACTTTGCGCGCCCGCTGCCGTTGCATCCACGCAAACCGCTCGGTTCCAACGGCCCGGCCCATCCGGTAGGCGATTTGGTCGCCGATGAAGGCACCGACGGCACCGCACACGCCGAGCAGCACCAGATCTTGGCTGCCGGTCGTCACGGCCACTGAGGCGAGACCGACGAGCAGGGACTCACTGGGAACTACCGGGAAGAAGGCGTCAATGCCGCAGAACAAGAAGACGACAACCAGGACCCACCACTCCCCCGATGCGCTGAGGATGGCCTCATTGATTGCGTCCACGTGCTCCCTGTTCCCTTGGTGATCCCTCACCCTTTCTCACGTGCAAGGGCACCAGAAAAGTTCCCGCAGGGGAAGGACCCCGGTGAATCCGCGGCCGGTGCGCAGGTCACCGGGCCGGCGGGCGTTACTCGGCGATGCGATCGATGACCAGCTGGCGGGAGGACCGCGATCCCTCCGGCGCGATCACGGCGGCCCCGTCCAGCGCCTGGCGCGCCCGCTCGAACCGCTCCGGTGTGTCCGTCAGCAGGGTCATGAGTGGCTGGCCGCGGCGGACCACATCCCCTGGCTTGGCGTGCAGGCGGACTCCGGCCCCAGCCTGCACCGGGTCCTCCTTGCGCGCGCGGCCGGCACCAAGCCGCCACGCCGCATGACCCACCTGCAGGGCGTCGAGCTGGGTCAGCACGCCGTCGGCCTCGGCAGAGATGACCTCCGACTCGCGGGCAACCGGCAACGAGGCCTCCGGGTCTCCGCCCTGGGCAGAGATCATCTTCTTCCACACGTCCATCGCGCGGCCGTCCGCCAGTGCCGCCGCCGGGTCGGCGTCGTGCACCCCCGCCGCGGCGAGCATTTCCTCGGCGAGCTTCACGGTGAGTTCCACGACGTCGGCGGGGCCGCCACCGGCGAGCACCTCTACCGACTCTTCGACCTCGATGGCGTTCCCCGCGGTGAGGCCGAGCGGCGTGGACATGTCCGTCATCAGCGCCACCGTCTTCACGCCAGCGTCCGTACCGAGCGCCACCATGGTCTCGGCCAGCTCCCGCGCCATGGCCTCATCCTTCATAAAGGCGCCGGAGCCCACCTTGACATCCAGCACCAACGCCCCGGTGCCTTCAGCAATCTTCTTAGACATGATGGACGAGGCAATCAGCGGGATCGCCTCTACCGTGCCGGTGACATCGCGCAAGGCGTAGAGCTTCTTGTCTGCCGGGGCGAGGCCCGACCCGGCCGCACAGATGACGGCTCCCAGATCCTGCAATTGGTTGAGCAGGTGCTCGTTGGAGAGGTTGGCCTGCCAGCCGGGAATGGATTCCAGCTTGTCGAGCGTACCGCCGGTGTGGCCAAGGCCCCGGCCGGAGAGCTGCGGCACTGCGACGCCGAACACGGCGACCAGCGGGGCCAGTGGCAGCGTGATCTTGTCTCCCACACCGCCGGTGGAGTGCTTGTCGGCGGTGGCCTTGACCTCGCCCGTCGGCGTGCGCAGGGAGGAGAAGTCCATCCGCTCGCCCGAGGCGATCATGGCCGCCGTCCAGCGCGAGATTTCCGTTCGATCCATGCCGTTGAGCAGGATCGCCATGTTCAACGCGGACATCTGCTCGTCCGCGATCACGCCGCGCGTGTACGCGTCGATGGTCCAGTCGATTTGCTCCGGGGTCAGGGTGCCGCGGTCCCGCTTAGTGCGGATAATGTCGACGGCGTCAAACGCTTCGGTCCTCATCGTGGCCTTTCAGTGGAAACTAGTACTCGGTCAGGTCGTCGGGCCCGAAGGCGTCCGGGAGAACCTGGTCCATGGTCTTGATGCCGTTCACGGTCATGAGTTCCATGCCGGGCGCACGGTGTTCAAAAAGCAGCTGGCGGCAGCGGCCGCACGGCATCAGCACCTCGCCGTCGCCGCCGACGCAATAGAAAGCCTGCAACTGGCCACCGCCGCTCATGTGCAGTTCGCCCACCATGGTGCATTCGGCGCAGAGGACCACGCCGTACGCGGCGTTCTCGACATTGCACCCGCTGATCAGGCGGCCGTCGCTGGTCAGAGCGGCGGCGCCCACGGGGAACTTGGAGTACGGGGCGTAGGCCTTGCCCATGGCCGACTGGGCCGCCTCCTTGAGGCGGTCCCAGTCGGCCGTGGTCATCGGTTCGCGGCTCACGCGCTACCCCTTCACGTAGGGTTTGCCGGAGGCCGCGGGCGCCCGGGAGGCCCCCACCAGACCCGCGACGGCAAAGATCGTGATGACGTAGGGAAGCATCGCCAGGAACTGGCTGGGGACGTCCGTCCCCGCCTGGCTCAGCACGTACTGCAGGTTGGTGGCGAACCCGAACAAGAGTGCGGCGAAGAACGCGCCAATCGGATTCCACCGGCCAAAGATCAGCGCGGCCAGGGCGATGAAGCCGGTGCCGGCGGTCATGTCCCGCGAGAACTGGGACACCGACACGAGCGTGTAGAAGCTGCCGCCCAGGCCAGCGACGGCGCCGCCGAGCAGCACGTTGAACACGCGCGTGCGGTTGACGTTGATGCCCACGGTATCCGCGGCCTTCGGGTGTTCGCCCACGGCCCGAATCCGCAGTCCCCAGCGGGTCTTGTAGAGCCCAAACCACAGGACGCCGACGGCCACGAACATGATGTACCCGAGGGCCGTCTGGTCAAACAGCAGTGGCCCGAGGATCGGGATCTCGCTCAGGCCCGGGATGGCCAGCGAGGGCAGGCGCGGCGGACGGTTGAGGTCCGGGTTATTGGCGAACAGCGTGCCGAAGAGGAATCCGGTCAACCCGGAGACCAAGACGTTCAGCACCACGCCGACGATGATCTGATTGACGCGGTACTTTACCGCGAACAGCGTCAGCAGACTCGAGACGACGACGCCGCCCAAGGCGGCCGAGACCATGGCGCCGATGACCGAGCCGGACAGCGAGCCGCCCAGGGCCGCAGCGAAGGCGCCCAAGAGCAACTGGCCCTCGATCGCGATGTTGACGACGCCGGAGCGCTCGGCGAGCACGCCGCCCAGGGAGCCGTAGACCATGGGCAACGCGAGCGTGAGCGACCCCGTGAGCAGGGTCAGCAGGGAGATCGCCGAGGCGTCCGAGCTGCCGACGAGCCACACGAGGATGCCGATCACGAAGAGCAGAGCGAAGACCGCGGGGACCCACCCGCGCAACGGGCGGGCGTTCTTCTCGCTCCAGAACGCGAACACGGCCCCCGCGACCAAGAGGACCGCAATGATCCACCCCGCGGCAGTGACCGGGACGGTGACGACCGGCAGCTGAACGGCGTCGTTCGCCGAGGACAGCCGGAAGGAGGCGTCTCCGCCCGGGGAGAAAAATCCGAAGACGAGGACGGCCAAGAAGGCTCCCACGCCGTAGAGGACGAGGGCACGCTTATTGACGACGTGAACGGCGCCGGTCGTGGATCCCGGCACGGTGGCGGTTGCGGTGCTCACTTGTCTCCTCCTGCAGCTGCAGCGACGGCCTGCTTCGGCTCGCCCTTCGACGGACGCTCACGCTTCTTCTTGCGCTCTCCCAACCCGAACAGGGAACGCACCAGCGGCGGCGCCGCGATGAAGAGGACGATGAGGGACTGGACCACCAGCACGATGTCGATGGGGGTGCCCGTGGCGATCTGCATCGTCAACCCGCCGGCGCGGAAGGCACCAAAGAGCAGGGAAGCGAACAACACGCCAATCGGATGGGAGCGCCCCAGGAGAGCAACGGTGATCGCGTCGAAGCCGATCGAGGCGGCCACGGACTCGGTCAGGAAGCGTTCCGTACCGTTGACCTGTGCGGCGCCCGACATACCGGCCAGCGCGCCCGCGATGACCATCGCGAGGACGGTGACCTTGACGGTATTGATGCCGGCGGTCTTGGCGGCATGGCGGTTGGAGCCGACGGCCTTGATTTCGAACCCGAGGGTGGACCGGTTCATGAGCCACCACACCACCGCCGTCGCGGCCAGCGCCACGAGGAAGCCAGCGTGCAGGCGGAAGTCTTCCCCGAAGAGCAACGGGTACATGCCGGAGGGATTCACCTGCGGGCTGACCGGGTTGGTCGAGCCCGGGCGCTGCAGCACCGGGGTGTTGAGCAGGTAGCCCAGCAGGTTGAGCGCGACGTAGTTGAGCATGATGGTCAGGATGACCTCGTGCGCACCCGTCTTCGCCTTGAGCCAGCCGACGAGACCGCCCCACAGGGCGCCGCCCAGGATGGAGCCGAGGATGACCAGCAGCAGGTGCAGCGGCCAGGCAAGTTCGAGGGTGAAGCCGATCCACGTGGCAAACATCGCGCCGAGGATGAGCTGACCTTGGGCGCCAATATTGAACAGCCCTGCGCGGAAGGCGACGGCGACGCCCAGCGAGGCGGTGAGCAACGGCGTCGCGTAGGTCAGCGTCTCCGTCAAGGGCCGCATCATGCCGGCGAACGTGCCGGCGTCGTAGTTGAAGATGGCCCCGCGGAACATGGCCGCGTAGGAGCCGGCCGCGGCGTCCCACGCCGCGGCGAGCGTATCCAACGGCCGGGCGAAGAAGTAGGTGGCCGCCGAAGTGGTCTTCTCATCCGTCGCGGCAATCAGGATGCCACCGACAATGAAGGATGCCACGATCGCGAGGACGGAGACTAGCGCGCTGGAACTGCGCAGCCTGGCGAGGAAGGACGGACTGGGGGTGCTCATGCGATGCCTCCGGGCAGCTGCGGCTCATCGTGTTCGGTGGTGTTCAGGTGGGCGGCCTCGGCCTCGGCGAACGCCTCGTCGGCCGTCGAGCCGGCCATCATCAGGCCGAGCACGTCCCGCGACGTATTGCCGGGAACGATGCCCATCAGGCGCCCATGGAACAGCACGGCAATCCGGTCACCGAGTTCGGCGACCTCATCAAGTTCAGTGGAGACCACGATGACGGGGACGTCCTTGTCCCGCTCCGCCAAGATGCGGCGGTGCAGGAATTCGATGGAGCCGACGTCCACGCCGCGGGTCGGCTGCGAGGCAATGAAGAGGTTCAGGTCCCGGGAAAACTCGCGGGCCAGGACCACCTTCTGCTGGTTGCCGCCCGAGAGCTGGCTGGCGGTGTGCTGGGCGGATTGCGTGCGGATATCGAATTCGTCGATCTTGGCCGCAGCGTTCTCCGCGATAAAAGGCAGCTGCAGCGTGCCGCCCTTGGCCACCGGCGCCCGATCGTAGCGGTTGAGCACAAGGTTATCGGCGATCGAGAAGTCGCCAATCACGCCATCCGTACTGCGGTCTTCCGGCACGTAGCCGACGCCGGAGTTGATGATCTCCTTGGTGCTGCGGCCGAGGAGCTCTTGGCCACCCAACCGGACGGAGCCCGTGGTGCGTTCGGTCAGGCCCATGATGGCCTCGACCAGCTCCGTCTGGCCATTGCCCTGAACGCCTGCCACGGCGAGGATCTCGCCCTTGCGCACCTCAAGGCTGACGTGGTCCAGGGTGGGTACACCGAGGCCGTCGATGACGGTCAGGTCCTCGATGGTGAGCGCCACCTCCGTGCCGTCGGAATGTTGCCGCCCGAGCGAAAGGTCGACGGCACGGCCGACCATCAGCGAGGCCAGCTCCATGGCGTCGGCGCTCGGGTCCGCCTGGCCGACGACCTTGCCGCGACGAATCACGGTGATGTCATCGGAAATCGCTTTGACCTCCCGCAACTTGTGGGAGATGAAAATAATGGACGTTCCGTCCGCCTTGAGCTGGCGGATGATATCCATCAGCTCGTCCGTTTCCTTCGGCGTGAGCACTGCCGTCGGTTCGTCCAGAATGAGCAGGTCCGCTTTGCGCACCAGTGCCTTGATGATCTCCACGCGCTGCTGGACACCCACGGGCAGATCCTCGACGACGGCGTCCGGGTCCACGTGGAAACCGTACTTGTCGGAAATCTCCCGAATGCGGCGGCGGGTCTGCTCGAGGTCGAGGATGCCGCCGGCCTTGGTGTGTTCATCGCCCAACGCCACGTTTTCCGCGACGGTGAACACGGGGACCAGCATGAAGTGCTGGTGCACCATGCCGATGCCAGCGGCCATGGCGTCGCCGGGGCCCCGGAACTGCACCGGCGAATCGTCAATGCGGATCTGACCCGCCGTTGGCTCATAGAGCCCGTAGAGGACGTTCATCAGCGTCGACTTACCGGCGCCGTTCTCCCCGAGGAGGGTGTGCACCTTGCCCGGTTCGACCAGCAGATCAATGCTGTCGTTGGCGTAGAAATCGCCGAAGGCCTTGCTGATGCCCGTGAGTTCCAGTTTCATGCGTCTTCCCGACCGTTTGTTGCCATGGGTATTGGCTCGTGGCCCCGCTGGACGCGAATAAGGCCGGGGGCGATCTTAGCGCCCCCGGCCGTTACCCGTCATCTATCCAATGAAGGGGCCCAGAGGGTTAGCCGAGCGGATCGATCTCGCCGGCGATGATCTGTTCCTTCAGCGCGTCCAGTTCGTCGATCGTGCCCTTGGGCAGATCGCCCTCGAACTCGTAGAACGGAGCGATGCCCACGCCGCCGTTCTCCAGCGTGCCGAGGTAGGCCTCGGAGGCAAACTCGCCGTTCACGTCCATCTCGATGGACTCGAACACGGTCAGGCCCATGTTCTTCATCACGGAGGTCAGCACAGCCGTGTCGCCGCCGTTGGCGTACTCGTGGCCATCGGTATCAACCCACACGACGGCGTCTGTCTCCGACGAGGACTCGTTCACCGCGTCCACCGTGGTCTGACCCAGCGGCCCGGCCACCGGCATGATGACGTCCACGCCGGAGCTCAGGAGGTTCTCCGAGATCTGCTTCGCCTTGACCGTGTCTGAGAAGTTGCCCACGAAGGTTTCCATACCCTCGACGGCGACGTCGGCGCCCTTGTCCTCGTTGAACTTCTGCACGCCCTTCTCGAAACCGACCATGAAGTCCGTGACCGTCGCGATCTCCGCGCCGCCGAAGGTGCCGACCTTGCCGGACTCGGAGTACGCGGCGGCAGCGTAGCCGGCCAGGTAAGCGGCCTCGCCCGTCTTGTAGTTCAGGGTGCGCATGTTCTCCGGAAGCTCTTCGTAGCCGTAGTCGACGACGACGAAGTTGGTCTCCGCGTTGGCCTCGGCCTCGTTAAGCGGCAGGTCTTCAAACATGAAACCGGCGGTGACGATCGTGTCGCAGCCAGCCGAGACCATCTGATCGAGGTTCGGTCCCATGTCGGTCGAGGCGCCGGACTCGGCCTCGCGGGTTTGCACGCCGAGCTCTTCCTCAGCCTGAACCAGGCCCTCGTAGGAGGCTTGGTTGAACGAGCCGTCGTCAAAGCCGCCCTCATCGGAGACCATGCACGCGAGGTAGTCGACCTCTTCGGCTCCGCCACCGGCGGACTCCTCCGGCGCGGCACCGCAGGCCGAAAGGACGAGCGCCGAGGCGCCTAGGACTGCGGCGGCGACGCCGGTGGAGCGCTTGGTGTTGCGCAGGGAATTCTTCACAGTTCCTCCGTTGACTCACTGGGCCCGTTGCCAATTCGAGTGAACAGGTGCCCACAACGTCCCGCCTGGGGGGACGTTCAAAGTGTTGAACGTAACAAAGCGTAGCGCTCTTGGTAGTGAGATGTCAGCTCGCGCAGGACAACACCACAGGATCGTTGAGATTCTGTTACCGACGAGTAGCACTCCGGGCCGCAACGCCGCCTCGCCCGGCCCTCGGAGTTATTCCGCGATGACTCCGGTGGCGGTTTCGACGGCCGCGCGCACCGCCGCCGCAGCCATGACCCGAACCCCGACGCCGATGGCCCGCTCGTCCGGGGTGTAGTCGCCACGGTGCAGGTCGTAGGTCTCCCCGCCCGGCGTGCGGGTGCCCAGCCGCAGCATAGAGCCCGGGACCTTCTGCGTCATCCACGCAAAGTCCTCGCCGCCCATCGATTGCGGCGTGAGCACGATCGCGTGCGCCCCAATCTCGGCCCGGGCGGCGGCCTCAATCAACTCGGTCTCCGCCGACGCGTTCATGACCGGCGGGACGCCGCGCACGTGCTCCAGCTTGACGTCCACCCCAAAGGGCTGGGCCACCTGTTGCACCACGGTGTCCAGCATGTCCCCGGCGGCTTCCCAGGCCTCAGCGTCGAGGCAGCGCATGGTGCCAGCCAGGTATCCGGCCGAGGGGATGGCGTTGGGAGCCGACCCGCCGCTGATTTGCCCCCAGACCACAGAGACCCCGCTGCGCACATCGACGCGGCGGCTCAGGACGGCCGGAACATCAATGGCCACCTTGGATAAGGCGAAGACCAGGTCCTCCGTCAGGTGCGGGCGGGAGGTATGCCCGCCCCGGCCGGTCAGCTCAATCTTGATGGTGTCCGCGGCGGAGGTGATCGCGCCGATGCGCGTGCCAATCTTCCCGGCATCGATCCGCGGATCGCAGTGCAGCGCCACGACGCGTGGCACCTCGTCCAAGATCCCCTGCGCAATCACCGCCTTGGCACCGCCCGGCATGCGTTCCTCGGCGGGCTGGAAGATGACGCGCACACGGGCGGCGAGCTTTCCGGCGTCGTGCAGCTTGCTCAGGGTTAAGGCAACCCCCAGCGCCACCGTGGTGTGGATGTCGTGCCCGCACGCATGGCAGACCCCCTCGGTCGTGGAGGCATAGTCCAGGCCGGTTTCCTCCAGCACGGGCAGGGCGTCGATATCGGCGCGCAGGCCCAGGGCCAGGGGCCCCTCGCCGATGTCGACCCACGCACCGGTGCCCTCGCCGGGGCCGGTGCTGGCCATTTGAACCGGTTCGAGGCCCGCCTCACGCAACGTAGCCAGCAAGCGTTCCGTCGTGCGGTGCTCTTGGAAGGACAGCTCGGGGTGCGCGTGGACATCGCGCCGAAACTCGATGAGGGAGTCCAGCAGCGGATCGACCCAAGGGCCGACGGCGGGCACGCCCGCAGTGGTGACGACGCGTTGGCCGGCACCGACGGGGTGCGCGGGGGCTGGCTGGGATGGCTGATCGCTGGTTCCACTCACAGGGGTCACCTTAATACGGACGACGCCGCCAGCGAGACTCGATGGCGGCGTGCGTCGCGTCGCGTCCACTGCCGGTGGGCGCGTGCGCAGCCGCTAAAGCACGTCGACCTCGCCGGAGGCTTTGAGGGTTTCGACGGCCTGTTTGACCTGTTGGGCATGGTCCTCGGTGGTCACCAACAGCGCATCAGGGGTGTCGACGACAACGACGTCGTCGATGCCAATGAGGGCGATGACCCGCTTCGAGTCGGAGACGACGACGCCGGATGCCTGGTCCGAATACACGCGCGCACCGTCCCCCAAGACGGTCAGATGGTTATTTTCACTGGCCGGATTCAACCGACCGATCGCCGCGAAATCTCCGACGTCGTCCCACGTAAATACGCCGGGAACCATGGCCACATCGCCCGCGTCCGCAGCGGGCTCGGCCACCGCGTAGTCAATGGCGATCTTGGGCAGGGTGGGCCACACGCGGGCCACGACCTCGTCCCGCTGCGGGGTGTCCCATGCCGCCGCGATCTCGTCAAGCCCCCGGTAGAGCTCAGGCTGGTTGAGCTCGAGATGCTTGAGCATGAGCGCGGTGGGCGCCACGAACATGCCGGCGTTCCACAAGTAGTCCCCACTGGCCAAATACTTCCGGGCCACGTCCTCGCTGGGCTTCTCCACAAATTCGGCGACGGCCGTGGCGCTCGGCGCATCATCGATGCTCAGCCGTTCGCCGGCTCGGATGTAACCAAACCCGGTGGACGGCACGGTGGGACGAATGCCGATCGTGACGATCTTTCCGGTGGCGGCCGTGTGGACGGCCTCGCGGACCGCCTCGAGGAAGACGTCGAGCGGGCCCACCACCTGATCGGCGGCGAAGGACCCCATGATCGTTTCGGGATCCCTGCGGTGAAGGATAGCGGCGGCGAGGCCAATAGCGGCCCCTGAATCCTTCGGCTCACTCTCGAGGACGAGGTCCTGCTCGTCGAGCTCCGGCAACTGCTCACACACGGCCTGACGGTGCACTTCCCCGGTGACCACCATGATGCGCTCTCCCGCCAGCGGAGTCAGCCGGTCATACGTCGACCGAATCAGTGTGCTGCCGCTCCCGGTGAGGTCATGTAGGAACTTGGGAGCCGCCGCACGGGAGAGCGGCCACAGCCGGGTTCCCACACCACCGGCAGGAATCACCCCGTAGAAACGGTCGAAAGTATTTTGAGCCATACGTAAAAGGCTAAATCACAGAGATACATTTCCCGCGCACCACGACCGTGATTTAGCGCATGGTTTTGTTGCAGAATTCGGCGGCCGGGCCGCGCCAACTCGCGGATGCGTCATGGTCTTGTGAGCCTGATCACACAGGGGGCAGGATAGGCAGATGAGGTTTCTGATCGTGCACTAGGATCGGTGGGGAACGCACACACACCGGCGTTAATTCTTTGTGCGGAAGCCGCACAGGCGCCCTGTGATGCTTGGAGGTTATTTCAGTGTCGAAGACTTCGTCAGGCACCCTCTACCGCGGCCGGGAAGGCATGTGGTCTTGGGTGGGGCATCGGATTACCGGTGTTGTCATCTTTTTCTTCCTGTTGGTGCACGTGCTGGATACATCGCTCGTGCGCGTCTCGCCGGGCGCCTATGACGCGGTCATCGGCACCTACCAGAACCCCCTGATGGCCTTCGGCGAAACCGCACTCGTCGCCGCCATTCTGTTCCACGCGTTCAACGGCCTGCGCCTGATCCTCGTGGACTTCTGGAAGCAGGGCCCCAAGTTCCACCGCCAGCTGCTGTGGGGCGTCATTGTCGTCTGGGCCGTCGCCACCATCGGCTTCGCTGCCCGCCACCTCACCCTCGCACTTGGAGGTCACTAAGCCATGGCCACCACCACCGAATTCGTCCCGCCGCGCTCCGGCCGGATTGACCAGAAGTACACTCGCGTCCCGGGCAAGAAGGGCAACTTTGAGATGCTCGCCTGGCTGTTCATGCGCATCTCCGGCCTCTTCCTAGTCGTCCTGATCTTCGGCCACCTGATCACCAACCTGCTCATGGGCGAAGGCATCAATGGCATCGACTTCGGCTTCGTCGCCGGTAAGTGGGCCGACCCGGTGTGGCAGTTCTGGGATTTGGCCATGCTGTGGCTGGCCATGCTGCACGGCACCAACGGCGTGCGCACGATCATCAATGACTACGCCGACAAGGACCGTACCCGCTTCTGGCTGAAACTGGTCCTGTACTTCTCGACCGTCGTCATCATCGTGCTCGGCACCCTGGTGATCTTCACCTTCGATCCGTGTATCCCGGGCTCGACGCTCGAGGTCTGCAACTAATCTCGGCGTTGACGCCGAACAAGCTTGAGAAAAGAGAGAAGCAACCGGTATGCAGGTACATAAGTACGACGTCGTCATCGTCGGCGCCGGCGGCGCTGGCATGCGCGCGGCCATTGAGGCCGGACAGCGTGCCCACACGGCGGTACTCACCAAGCTCTACCCCACCCGCTCGCACACGGGCGCCGCTCAGGGCGGCATGTGCGCGGCCCTCGCCAACGTCGAAGAAGACAACTGGGAGTGGCACACGTTCGACACGATTAAGGGCGGCGACTACCTGGTGGACCAGGACGCCGCGGAGGTCATGGCCAAGGAAGCCATCGAGGCCGTGCTGGACCTCGAGAAGATGGGCCTGCCGTTCAACCGCACGCCCGAGGGCAAGATCGACCAGCGTCGCTTTGGCGGCCACACCCGCGATCACGGTAAGGCTCCGGTGCGCCGCGCCTGCTACGCCGCGGACCGCACCGGCCACATGATCCTGCAGACCCTCTACCAAAACTGCGTCAAGCACAACGTTGAGTTCTACAACGAGTACTACGTGCTGGACCTGCTGACGGTCGACGAGGAAGCCACCCGCGAGGATGGCACCACCTACCTCCAGAAGCGCGTCGCCGGCGTCGTCTCCTACGACCTCGCCACCGGTGAGCTGCACGTCTTCCAGGCCAAGTCGGTGGTGTTCGCCTCCGGCGGCGCGGGCAAGGTCTTCAAGACCACGTCCAACGCCCACACCCTGACCGGAGACGGCATGGGCATCGCCTTCCGGCGCGGCATCCCGCTGGAGGACATGGAGTTTGTGCAGTTCCACCCGACCGGCCTGGCCGGTCTGGGCATCTTGCTCTCCGAGGCAGCCCGCGGTGAGGGCGGCATTCTCCGCAACTCGGAGGGCGAGCGATTCATGGAGCGCTACGCGCCGACCATTAAGGACCTCGCCCCGCGTGACATCGTGGCCCGCTCGATGGCCAATGAAGTCCGCGAAGGGCGCGGTTGCGGCCCGAACAAGGACTACGTCCTGCTGGACCTCACGCACTTGGAGCCGGCGCACATCGACGCCAAGCTGCCGGACATCACCGAGTTTGCTCGCACCTACTTGGGCGTGGAACCGTACACGGAGCCCGTGCCGGTCTTCCCCACCGCCCACTACGTCATGGGCGGTGTCCCGACGGATATCGAGGGCAAGGTTCTTCAAGATAACGACACGACGATCCCCGGCCTGTATGCGGCCGGCGAGGTCGCCTGCGTGTCCGTGCACGGCTCCAATCGCCTGGGCACCAACTCCCTGTTGGACATCAACGTCTTCGGCAAGCGTGCCGGCAAGTACGCGGCTGAATACGCCAAGACGGCAGAATTTGTCGACGTTCCCGAAAACCCGTTGGGCGAGACCGAGGCCTTGCTGGAGAACATCCGCAACGGCAACGGCACCGAGCGCATCGCCGCGATCCGCAAGGACCTGCAGGACACCATGGACGCCAACATGCAGGTCTTCCGTACAGGCGAGACCATCAAGAAGGCCGTCTCCGACATTGAGGCCTTGCGCGAGCGTTACAACAACATCGGCATCCAGGACAAGGGCAAGCGCTTCAACCTGGACCTGCTGGAGGCCGTGGAGCTCGGCTTCCTGCTCGACCTTGCCGAGGTCATGTCCGTGTCCGCTCTGGGCCGCGAAGAGTCGCGCGGCGGGCACTTCCGCGAGGACTTCCCGGATCGAGACGACGAGAAGTTCATGAAGCACTCGATGGTGTACAAGGACGAGGCGGCGGAGATGCAGGGCATCAAGGGCCTGCGCTTCGATACCAAGCCGGTCGTCTTCACCCGTTACCAGCCGATGGAGCGTAAGTACTAATGAGCACTGAAGTAGCAGAACCAGCATCCAAGGTGGAGCTCAGCGCCGGTGGCGGCGGGGGCGAGATCAAGCAGTTCGACATCACGCTGCGCGTGCGGCGCTACAACCCCGAGGTCTCCGAGGAGGCCGAGTGGGAAGATTTCGAGCTGACCATGTACGGCACGGACCGCGTGCTCGACGCCCTGCACAAGGTCAAGTGGGAGGTGGACGGCTCGCTGTCCTTCCGCCGGTCCTGCGCCCACGGTATTTGCGGCTCCGACGCGATGCGCATCAACGGCCGCAACCGCCTGGCCTGTAAGACCCTCCTGAAGGACCTGGACACGTCCAAGCCCATCACGGTGGAGGCCATCAAGGGCCTACCGGTGGAGAAAGACCTCATTGTGGACATGGAGCCGTTCTTCCAGTCCTACCGCGAGATCATGCCCTTCCTCGTCTCCAAGGGCCACGAGCCCTCGGGCGAGCGCTACCAGTCCCCCGAGGACCGCGAGCGCTTCGACGACACCACCAAGTGCATCCTCTGCGCCGCGTGCACGTCCTCGTGCCCGGTGTTCTGGACCGACGGTCAGTACTTCGGCCCGGCCGCGATCGTCAATGCACACCGCTTCATTTTCGACAGCCGCGACGATGCCGGTGACATGCGACTGGAGATCCTCAATGACAAGGAAGGCGTGTGGCGCTGCCGCACGACCTTCAACTGCTCCGAGGCGTGCCCGCGTGGCATTCAGGTCACCAAGGCCATCGCCGAGGTGAAGCAGGCCGTGCTGGCCCGCTCCATGTAATTCGAGCAGACGATGCGGCGGCGGGGCGCCGAGAGAACTCACCGTTCTCTCGGCGCCCCGCCGTCGTTTGTGGACCGCCACTCGTTCTAGACTGGCCGGGTGGCTACTGAGAAATTCACCTTCACCAGCGCAACCGGCGATACCCTGACCGCGGCTTTGGACGTTCCTGAGGGCGAGGCGATCGGATGGGGCATCATGTCCCACGGGTTCACCCTCGGCAAGGATTCACTCGCGACGGCTCGGATCTGCCGCGGGCTCGCCTCCCACGGCATCGGCATGCTGCGCTTCGACAACCTCGGCCTCGGCGAATCTCAAGGCGACTTCGCGGCGACCTCATTCAGCCTAAAAATTCAGGACACCATTCGTGCGGCCGAGGCGTTGCGTGAGCGCGGCCACGAGCCCGAGCTCCTCGTGGGCCACTCCCTCGGTGGTGCCGCCGTGATCGCTGCCGCGAGCGAGATCCAGCCCAATGCGATCGCCACCATTGGCGCTCCCTTCGACCCGGGCCACGTCACGCACAACTTCGAGCACCTCATGGAGGAGATCGAATCCGCGGGCAGCGCCGAACTGAAGCTCGGCCCCCGCCGGTTAGAGATCACCCGGGCGTTCATTGAGGACGTCCAGGAGTACAACCTCACCAGCTCGATTCAGGACCTGCGCGCCGCTCTGCTGGTCATGCACGCGCCGACGGATAACACCGTGGGCCTCGAAAACGCCGGGCGCATCTTTACGGAGGCCAAGCACCCCAAGTCGTTCTTCTCCCTCGACGGGGCGGATCACTTGCTCACCCAGCGCGTCCATGGCTATCGCGCAGCCGCCATGATCGCTGCGTGGGCCGAACAGTACTTCGACGCCTCCGAGTAGCCACGGCTCCGGTGAGCCGGGCCTCTCCTAGGGCGCCCAGCCGGCGTCGTGCTCAGGGGCGCTCTGCGCCTTCTTGAGAGCCGCCCGCTGGCGGAGCGTCAGCCGCGCTCCCCCGGCCGCGGCCTCGGCGGCCTCAATGTCCCCCGTGCGCACTGCGCCCCAGCTGGCGGCGATCAGATAGACCTGCGAGAGCAGGAAGAACCACACGAAGAGTCCGAGGATCACGGCAAAGGGCGCAAGGAGGTCATTTCCCTGGCCGACGCTGCCCAGCAGTTGCGAGGAGAAGAACCGCAGGACCGTCGCCCCGCCGCCGGCGATGAGCGCCGCCTCCCAGAGCGCTCGCTGGGGCATATTGATGGAGGACGCCAGCCGGAAGAGGACCACCGCCACCAGCATGTCCAGCAGGAGCATGACCAGGAGGGAGACCACGCGCGTGGCGAACTGACCGAACACTGAAGCGATACCGAGTAGATTCAAGATCCAGTCCAGCGCGGCGCCCGCGACGAAGCCCACAGCGCTCGTCAGGACCAAGCCAATGCCCATGAGCACCAGAATGCCGAGGTCCCGCGCCTTGGCGACCACCGGGTTCATCTCGACGGTGGCCAGCCCAAAGACGCCACGCATGCCCTCGCGAATGCCCTTGATCCACCCTAGGGCCGTAATGAGCATCGTGGCGGTGGAAATCGCCAGTGCCCAGCCGAAGCTTGACGAGTTGTCGAAGAGTTCCTCGGCAGTCGCGAGGCCCGGCTGCGTGTCCGTCGCAATCAAGCCGGGAGTACTGCGGGCCACCGTGTCCACCACGAGGTCCTGCAGTTCCTTATTGCCGGCAGCGATGAGGCCGAAGATGGAGAAGCCGGCTACCAGCAGCGCCGCGATGGAGAAGAACATGCGGTACGCCGTGCCGGCCGCCATGAGCGGACCGTGGCGCTTGGAGTAGACCGTCCAGACGCGCATCGGGCGGAACGCATTCAGCTCCGCCACCAGCCACTTCGCGACGGCCAAGGTGCGCTGGAGCAGCGGCTGCCCTTCGCGCCGCGCCTGCCCCACGTCGGCCCGTTTACTCAACGCCTCGCGGCGCACGAACGCCCGATCGAGCGCGGGGATGCCCTCAACGGAGGTTTGGCCCGTGCCGCCCGCGTGCGCTCCGCGGACCGCTGACCCGTTAGTTTGCCGCATTTTTACATCCGTCCGTGCCAAGTGTCAGCTCCTCAGTGAGCACCCAGTGTCCGTCGTGATCCGTGGTGAACAGCCCGATGGACTCGACGACAAACTCGGCGTCGAAATCTTGCAATTCATCCAATGCGCGCCGCATCTGGGGCCGCGGCGCGTCATGAGTCACCGTAAGGTGCGGGTGGTAGTCGAAGGCAACCCGATGTTCCAGCGGACCGTCACAAAGCCGCGCGTGCAGCGCTCTGCACTCCTCCGCCCCTTGGGCAACCTTGAGGAAGACGACCTCGCTGGCCGGGACGAAGCTCGCCACTCCCTTGAGCGAGACGGTGAAGGCCTCGCTCCGGGAGGCCACCAGCGCGGCGTGCGCTCTCGCCGCCTCCCAGGTACCGGAAATCTGGCCGGACACTAACGTGATGTGCGGCGGTTCCAGCCCGGCGCAGGGACCTTCAAAATCCGCCCGCAGCTGTCCGATGCGTTGCCGCAACCCCGCGGGCAGCGTGATGACGACGCCGAGCGCGGCGGCATTCCTCCCGTGCTCTCGGTGCGTCATCGCGAGTGGTTCCTCGGCCATGGCGGCTCGGGGCGCTACGCCGCGCCGTCTCCGGCACGGCGAACGACGGCGGCGGCCTCGGCGCCGAGCTGCAAGAACCCCACGTTGCGGTACACCTCGTCTAGAGTCCGTGCCGCCACCTCGCGAGCCTTCGATGCGCCGATCGCCAGCAGGCGATCCAGCTCGGCCGGGTCATCGAGGAGCTGCTTGGTCCGTTCGCGCACCGGCTCCACCGCGGCCACCACGGCTTCGGCCACATCCACCTTCAGGTGCCCGTACATCTTGCCCTCATACTCAGGCACCAGTTGCTCCACCGTCTTCCCGCTGACGACCGCCAGGATGTCCAGCAGGTTGGACACGCCCGGCTTGTTTTCGCGATCGTAGGCCACCACGGTGTCCGTGTCCGTGACAGCGGACTTGATGCGTTTGGCGATGGTCTTCGAGTCGTCGAGAACATTGATGAGCCCGTTGGGGCTCTCCGCCGACTTGGACATCTTCTTGGTCGGCTGCTGCAGGTCGTAGATCCGTGCGCCCTCTTCCGGGATGAAGGCCTCCGGCACGCGGAAGGTCTCTCCGAAGCGGTGATTGAACCGATTCGCCAACGTCCGGGCCAGCTCCACGTGCTGCCGTTGGTCGTCACCGACGGGAACGCCGTGCGGCTGATACATCAAGATGTCCGCGGCCATAAGCATGGGGTACGTGAAGAGGCCGACGCCGGCGTTCTCGACGCCGCCCTTGGCGGACTTGTCCTTGAACTGCGTCATGCGGGAGGCCTCGCCGAACCCAGTCAGGCACGTCAGGACCCACGCCAGCTGAGCGTGCTCCGGCACGTGGGACTGAACGAACAGCGTGGATTGGTCCACGTCGATCCCGCCCGCGATGTATTGCGCCGCCGTGCGGCGCGTGCGCTCGCGGAGCTCGGCCGGATCCTGCGGCACCGTGATGGCGTGCATATCCGGGACAAAGAAGAAGGCGTCGTACTGGTCCTGGGACTTGACCCAGTTCACGAGGGCCCCCAGGTAGTTACCGAGGTGCAGCGAGTCGGCGGACGGCTGCATACCGGACAAGACTCGAGGGCGGTGGGTGCTAGTGGGTTCGGTACTCATGGTCTTCCTGAAAGCGTGCTCTAGAACTGGTAGTCGACGACGACGGGGGCGTGGTCAGAAAAGCGCGTGTCGTACGTCGCGGCGCGGTCCACAACGGCGTGAGTGGCCCGCGCCATGAGGGCGGGGGTCGCCATGTGGTAATCGATCCGCCACCCGGCGTCGTTGTCGAAGGCTTGTCCTCGGTAGGACCACCAGCTGTAGGGGCCTTGGACATCGCCGGCCAGTTGCCGTGCCACATCGCGGTAGCCGATGTCCCCAAAGAAGCGGTCAAAGTAGACGATTTCCTCGTCCATGACGCCGGCACGCTTGTTGTGGTTCGGCTTCCAGTTCTTGATGTCCCGTTCGGTGTGGCACACGTTGAGATCACCGGTGATCAGCACGTGATCTGTGCGCTCGGCGAGTGCCGGCATGCGGCGGGTCATGGTCTCCAAGAAGCGGTACTTGTCATCTTGCTTCTGGGTGCCGAGCTCACCCGAGTGCACGTAGGCACTGACCACGGTGACCTGCTGCCCCTTGACCGTGAAGTCGGCTTCGACCCAGCGGCCGGAGTCAGCGAAGTACTCCTCGCCGATGTGCTCGCGCACGGCGTCGGGCTCACTGCGGGAGCAAATGGCGACGCCGGCTCGCCCCTTGGCGGCGGCCTCGGCGTGGACTAGGTGCCAGCCCTCGCCGATCAGCTCCCGGAAGAGCGCGTCGGGGGCGCGCACCTCCTGCAAGTTCAGGATGTCGACGTCACGGCCGGCCAGCCACTCGGCCATGCCTTTCTTATAGGCTGCCCGGATCCCGTTGACGTTGACGGATGCCACGCGGAGGGCGCCCGGAGCCTTGGTGTACACGTTCGCGGTTGCTGGAGTTTCGGCGTTGGTCACGGGCTCCACACTACCGCGTCGCGGCCACAGAATTAGTCGACGATGTCACCCGAGAGGGGCTCACCTGGTCCGCTCTGCCCGTCCTTCATCATGGAGCGCGCATTGTGCGCGGTGATCTCGATGGTTTCCAGCGCGCGGTCCACCATGCCACGCGCCTCTTCGCCGTCCTGATCCAAGTATTCCTTCACGACGCCGGTCTGGACCTGAACGATCTTGAAGGAGTGATCCAGCTTCATATCCCGGACCTTGGTGCCGTCGTCGACCAGCGTCGTGTTGCCGCCGCCGTTCTGCTGGGCAAAGTCAGCACGCACGCCGGCTACTTGTTCCTGCACCTTCTTGGCGCCGCGGGAAATTCCGAACACCAGGAAGGCCGAGAGCAGCAGCCAGCCCAGCGAAATGATGACCACGAGCCAGCCGATGATGTCATTCTGGTTGGCGGCAAACACCACGGCCACCAGAAAAACCGTGACCACCACGGCGAGAGCGAGCGTGCTGGCCTTGATGGTGATCTTGCTGTCCTGCATGGTCCTGTTCTTTCCTGCCGCGCCGGGCGCGGCCGATCCGCTGGGAAGGGTTTGCATGCTTCATTGTCTCAAATCCTGACACTCCTCCGGTCCCACTGCGCCGCAGGCGAACACGCGACGTGCGCTCTGGGAGGACAGCGCAGTGTGCGCCCGGCGCTCACCAACTCACGAGGCAGAAGGGATGACCCTGCGGGTCCAAGTACACCCGGAAGCTCTCACTGCCTTCGTTGAGGGCGGTGGCTCCGAGGGCCAGCACGTGTTCTTCGCCGATATCGAGGTCACTGACCCGAATGTCGAGGTGAGCCTGCTGGGGGACGTCTTGACCGGGCCAGGCCGGCGGCGTGTAGTGCTCAACGCGTTGGAAAGCGAGGGCTGGCCGGTCCGGCGCATCGCCAATCGTGATCCAGCCGTCGTCGTCATCCTGCTGGACCCGCACCATGCCCAAGAGCTGCTCGTAGAAGGTGGCCAGTTGATCCGTATCCGCACAATCGAAAACCAGTGCGTGCCACGTGCCGATCATGGTCTGCTCCTTGCCTTGGCGTCTCCTCCCAAGGTACGCCGCTTGGTCCGGCAGAAACAGGGGCGTTAGCGCAGGAACAAGGCGCGCAAACGGCTCGTCGTCAAGACCACTCCGACCGCAATCATGACCACAAAGTAGGCCACGTGCACCAGCATGGCTGGCGTGAAGTATCCGACGGAGAGGGAACGCAACAGTTCCACCCCATGCCACAGGGGCAACGCTTGGATGACCCACTGGATGGCTTGCGGGTACACGCTCAGGGGATACAGCGTGGCGGAGAACAGGAACATGGGTAGCAGCGCGAAGTTGATCCAGTCCAAGTGCTGGAATCGGGTGAAGTAGCTGGTGATGCCCATGCCGAGGGACGCGAATCCGAACGCCACCAGCACGGCGGCGGGCACCATGAGTAACGCCCACCAACTGCTCACGTAGCCCAGCGGCAGCATGACCAACATGAAGCCAACGGCATACAAGAAGCCGCGCTGCAAGGCGAGGTAAATCTCCCCCATCGCCACGTCTAAGGGCCCGAGGGAGGTGTTGAGCATGGTCTGATAGAGCTTGGAAAACCGCAGCTTGAAGAACACGTTGTTCGTCGAGTCGTACACGGCACCGTTCATGGCGGAGACGGCCAGCAGCGCCGGGGCAATGTAGGCGCCGTAGCTCACGGCTGTCCCGCCCGGCCCCTCGACGGTGCCGATCAGGGGGCCGAGTCCGATGCCCATCGCCGCGAGGTACAACACGGGCTCGATGAACCCGGAAATAAAGACGGCCCAGTTGTTAGTTTTGAGCGCCATGAGGCCACGGGCGACGACGGCGCGCACGTTGCCGGAGTAGAGGCCGGCTAGGGGGCGGTGGCTGGGCTCGAGCAGCTCGGCACGCAGGGGCTGCGAGCGCTCGGCAACGGGCTGGCTGAGGCGGTGCGTCATGTCAGTCCACCAACCGGTTGTAGTAGGTACGGAACGCGAGCAGCAGTCCGCCGCCGGCGAGCGCTACCAGGTAGAGCACGTGAACGATGGACAGCCAGAGCGGTTCGTCGTACCCGTAGGTGAACACCCGGCCGATCTCGCTGGCGTGCCAGAGCGGGGAAACCCAGCCAATCCATTGCAGGAAAACCGGCAGGTTGGTCAAGGGGAAAAAGGTGCCGGAAAACAGCATGAGTGGCATGACCCCAAACCGCTGGATCATCACGAACTGGGCCTTCTCCACCCTGATGGTGGCTGCGTACGCCATCAGCGGGGTGCCGATCGCCAGGCCGGCCAACGTGGACGTGATGATGGCGAGGAAACCGAACCCACTGGGCACGGCCCCGAAGGCCGCGACGATCAGGAAGTAGACCAGGGATTGCGCGAAGAGTCTCAGGGCGACGGCGAGGGTGTGGCCGGCGGCGATTTGCCACGGTTGCAGCGGGCTGACGAGCGGTCCGTGGTAGACGCGGCGCCATTTGAAGCCGTCCATGATCGGCCAGGTGAATTCGTTCGACGCCGCCACGAAGGTCCCCGATGCCAGCAGCGCGGGCACGAGGAAGACGAGGTAATCCACGCCGCCGAAGTCTCCCCCACCGTTGGCGTCAACCAAGCTGGCGAGGCCGACTCCCATGGCCACCAGATACAGCAGCGGGTGCCCGACCGAGTACGCAACGATCACGGACAGGTAGCTGCGCATCGTGCGCAATTGATGCTCGGCGAAATACCAGACGCCCCACCGGCGGGCTCGTCTGGCCAGTTCCTCGGCACCCGGCGCGGGCTCCACGCCCGGAGTCGGGCCGACGGCGGATTCAGGCTCGCGCGGCCGGTCCGGTGCGGCCGTCGTGTCGGCGCGCTTACTCAACGAGGGACCGTCCGGTCAGGCGCAGGAAAACGTCCTCCAACGAGCTTCGGCGCACGAGCGAGGTGACCGGCTGCAGGCCCCGGGCGGCCACCGCTTCCAAGGCGGCCTCGCCGTCGTGCGCGTAGAGCAGAACCCGGTCCGGCAAGGCTTCCACGCGATCTCCCAGATCGTGGATGCGCTCGGCGGCCGCCGCGTTGCGGTCCGCGCCGAAGCGCAGCTCTACCACCTCCCGGCTGGAATAGGTGCGGATCAGCTGGGCTGGCGACCCTTCCGCCATGATGCGGCCGCCATCCACCACGATGAGCCGGTCACAGAGTTGCTCAGCCTCATCCATGTAGTGCGTCGTGAGCACCAGCGTGACGCCCTGTTCCTTGAGGCGAAACAACCGGTCCCAGAGGACGTGGCGGGCCTGCGGATCGAGCCCCGTGGTGGGCTCGTCCAGCAAGAGCACGCGCGGGTCATTGACGAGCGAGCGCGCGATGGTGAGGCGCCGCTTCATGCCTCCCGAGAGGTCGTCCACGCGGGCGTCGGCCTTGTCTTGTAGTTGGGCGAAATCCAGCAACCGCTCCACCTTGGGAAGCAGGTGCGCGCGGGAGAGGCCGAAGTACCGCCCGTAGATGAGCAGGTTGTCCCGCACCCTGAGGTCCTCATCCAGGTTGTCCTGCTGCGGCACGACGCCGAGGTGGGCGCGCACGGTGGGGCCTTGCTGCTGCGGGTCCAGTCCCATGATCTGCAACGTTCCGGACGTGCGCTGCGAGACGCCGCCGATCATCCGCATGGTGGTTGACTTTCCCGCGCCGTTGGGGCCGAGCAACCCGAAGGACTCGCCGGCGGGTACCTCAAAGCTGAGGTCGTCAACGGCGGTGAAGTCGCCGTAGCGCTTCACTAAGTGTTCGGCGCGAATGACGATCGGGGCTGCAGTGGTTTGAGACACATCGTGAGCTTACCGAGGCCTAGCGATTGAAACAAGCCAATCAATGCGTGGTGGTGCGTTCGGCGGGAGCCTCTGCTACTCTCACGTGCCGGGGACGGGGCGCTGACGGCTGCCCCGCTGACGCAGCAGCCACGGACTGAGCCTCCGCCGAGGAGCTGCCGGCTGCACCGAGCTATCGCCCTACCACGTCCGCGTTCTTGCCCCGCGGCTGCACCGAAAGGCACCATGACCGACCTGACGACGTCGTACCCCCTCCTGACACTGGTGCCGCCGGTGTTGGCCCTCGCCTTGGTGATTCTCACCAAGCGCGTGCTCATCAGCCTGGGCGCCGGCGTCGTCGCCGCCGCACTGTTGATTCACGACCTCAACCCCCTCGAGGCTGCGGGCTCCGTCTGGGGCGCATTTGCCGCGATTTTTTGGGTCGATGGTGCCGCCAATACGTGGTCCGTCTACATTTTGGTCTTCCTGCTGATGCTCGGCATCATCGCCGCGTTCATCTTGATGTCCGGGGGAACGACGGCGTTCGCCGCGTGGGCCATGCGTCGCATCCGCAAGCGCCCCGGCTCGATGGTCCTGCCGGCAGTCCTCGGCATCATCATCTTTATCGACGACTACTTCAATGCTCTGGCCGTCGGGCAGATCTCGCGGCCCGTCACGGATCAGCACAAGGTCTCCCGCGCCAAGCTCGCCTACATCATCGACTCCACGTCGGCCCCCGTCTCCGTGCTCTCACCGTTCTCCAGCTGGGGCGCCTACATCATGGGCATTCTGGCGCCGATCATCGCGGCTTCGGCCCTCTCCATGAGCAGCGTCCAAGCCTTCCTCGGTGCCGCCGTCGCCAACTTCTACGCCATCGCCGCAGCCCTGATGGTGTGGCTCGTGATTGTCTTCCGGATCGATCTGGGTGCCATGCGCACGGAGGAGCGCCGCGCCATCGCCGAGGGCCAGGTCTTCAACCCCGATGACGCCGTGCCCGGTCAGCTCTCCGATGACCTCCCGGTCCACGACCCGGGCGCGCGCCGCGCCCTCTTTGTACCGTTCATCCTGCTCGTGGCGGGTGTGTTCGCGGGCATCATCTGGACCGGCCAGCGCGCCTCCGGATCATGGAACGCCATCGACATCTTGGGCGCGACCGACGCCTCCTTGGCCCTCATCGTGGGCGGAGCGCTCGGCCTGATCTCCGCGGTGTATTACTACCTGCGCAACACCCACAAGAACCCGGAGTTTGCCGTGTCCACCTTTGGCCGCGGCTGGACAGAAGGCATCAAGTCCATGCTGCCGGCCATCGCTATTCTCCTGCCCGCGTGGATGCTCGGAGATTTGATCTCCCAGCTCGGCACCGGCGACTACCTAGGCCAGCTGGTCCAGGCTTCGAATATCTCCGCCGGCTGGCTGGCCCCCGTGGTGTTCCTGATCGCCGCAGGCATGTCCTTCGCCACGGGCACCTCGTGGGGGTCCTTCGGGCTGCTGCTGCCGATTGCCGGAGGCATTATCAACAGCATGGAAGAGCCCACCTTCTTGCTTCCGGTCCTCGGAGCGGTCTTGGCCGGAGCCGTGGCGGGCGACCATGCATCGCCGATTTCCGACACGACGATCCTCTCCGCCACCGGCTCCAGCTGCAACGTCATCACCCACGTGCTGACACAGTTGCCGTACGTCATCAGTGCCGTCGTGTGTGCCAGCCTGGGCTACGTCGCGCTCGCCCTCACGGGCAGTACGCTGCTGGGCCTCGCCGTCGTCGTGCTGGCGCTCGTGGGGTTCGTGCTCGTCATGCGGGCGGTCACGACGCCGGTGGAGGCGGACGCGAAGCGGGTCTCCGCCGGGGCCTAAACGGCAGCGTCGAACAGGGCTTGCGCCGCCTGCCGATGCTCTGGCTCTCCGGTTAAGAGCGCGAACTCGGCGTACCCCAGCGCGCTGGCTCCGATCAACGCATCGCACCGCTCAGCCAGGCGATCCGGCACGCGACCGCCGGCCTCCCGGTAGGCCCGCAGGACGAGCTCAAAATCCTCGGGTGCGGTCATCGACCGCTGCAGGGCGAAGTCGGCCACCGGATCCGTGACCTTCGCCGTCGTCCAATCCAGCACGGACAGCACCCGCCCCTCCTCGGCCAAGAGGAGGTGCGCCGGGTAGAGCTCGCCATGGCTGAAATGCACGTCGCCGGACCACAGGGCATCGTCCGCAATCCAGGCGGCCCACCGCCGGCTCGCGGTGGCGGGGACCGCAAATTCCGCCTCGGCGGCCTCCAACCGGGACCGCCACGCGGCGCGGACGTCGTCGTACGTCTCCACGCGGAGGCCCGCCGAGCGCGCCTCATCCGCGTCGATGGCGTGCAGCTGGGCCAACAGCTCACCAAAGGAGCGCAGAAACGCGCCGGAGCTGGGATCGAAGTGCAGCACCGGGGCGCCCGCCTCGTCGAGGGTCAGCCCCGGCTCGCCCGGAAGCAACGGATACGCGATGAGTTCCTCGGTGGCCACGCGCCAGTCAGGGACGGCGGCGTCCAACCGGGGGCCGACGAATTCGAGGATGCGGCGCTCCTCATGGATCTTGGCCGCGACGTCGGCCCTGCGGGGCAACCGCAGCACCCAACCGTCACCGTCCTGATCCTCGGCCAAGGCGACCTGATAGTCCAACCCGGCCTCGTTGACCCGCAGTGAGTCCGGGCGCAGAGTGATTCCGTGGCGGGCGGCTAACGCCAGCAAGTGCTCAGCATCGATCATGAGCCGACCCTAGCGCACGGTGGCGGCATGTAAAACGGCGGCCGCCCCACCCCCGGGGCGACCGCCGCTTTTCACCTCGCCGCCGGCGAGCGCTGCCCTAACGCTAGCGCAGCTCCGCCCGACGCTCGGCCGTTTCGACGACGTTCGTCATCAACAGCGCCACCGTCATGGGGCCGACGCCACCCGGGTTCGGCGACAGGTAACCCGCCACCTCCGCCACAGCTGGGTCGACGTCGCCATACACCTTGGACTTGCCCGTCTCCGGGTCCTGTTCGCGGGTCACGCCCACGTCCAGCACCGCGGCACCCGGCTTCACGTGCTCGGGCTTGATCAGGTGCTTCACGCCGGCGCCCGCCACGATGACGTCCGCCTGTTGAAGGTAGGGCGCCATCTCCGGCGTTCCCGTGTGTACCTGGGTGACCGTGGCGTTGATGGAGCGCCGCGTGAGCAGCAGCCCCATGGGCCGGCCGATAGTCACCCCGCGGCCCACGACGACGACGTGCTTTCCGCCCAAGTCGTAGTCGTTGCGCAGCAACAGCTCAATCACGCCGCGCGGGGTGCACGGCAGCGGCGTCTCCAGAGGGCCGTTGACGTTGAGCACGAGCCGCCCGAGGTTGGTCGGGTGCAGCCCGTCGGCGTCCTTGGCCGGGTCAATCCGCTCCAAGATGGCGTCCGTATCAAGGTGCCGGGGCAACGGCAGCTGGACGATGTATCCGTGGCAGGACTCATCCGCGTTGAGTTCGTCGATGAGCGCCTCAACCTGCTCCTGCGTGGCATCGGCGGGCAGCTCCCGCTGAATGGAGTTCATGCCGATGGCCTCGGACTGCTTGTGCTTCATGCCGACGTACAGCTGTGACGCCGGGTCGGCCCCCACCAGCACCGTCGCGATCCCTGGGGTAATGCCCCGGTCCTTGAGCGCGGCGACGCGCTCCGCCAACTCGTCTTTTATGGCCGCCGCGGCGGCCTTGCCGTCGAGGATCTGCGCGGTCATCCGGTTTACCACTCCTCGTGGCCGGGGTAGAGCGGGAAGGCCTTCGCCAAGGCGTCCACGCGAGCGGACAGGGCGTCCTTGTCCGCGTCCTGGCCGCTGATGAGCGCGGTGGCAATGATGTCCGCCACCTCGGTGAACTCGTCGGCGCCGAATCCGCGCGTGGCCAGGGCCGGCGTGCCGATGCGCAGGCCGGAGGTGACCATCGGCGGGCGCGGATCAAACGGCACGGCGTTGCGGTTCACGGTGATGCCGATTTCGTGGAGCAAGTCCTCGGCCTGCTGGCCGTCGAGCTCCGAATTGCGCAGGTCCACCAGCACCAAGTGCACGTCGGTGCCTCCGGTCAGCACGGAGACCCCGGCCTTCGCGACGTCGGACTGATTGAGGCGGTCGGCGAGCGCCCGGGCACCAGCCAGCGTGCGTTCCTGACGCTCCCGGAACTCCGGGGAGCCCGCGATCTTGAACGCCACGGCCTTACCGGCGATCGCGTGCATGAGAGGGCCGCCCTGCTGGCCGGGGAAGACGTTGGAATTGATCTTCTTGAAGATCTCCAAGTCGTTCGTCAGGATCAAGCCGGAGCGCGGTCCGGCCAGCGTCTTATGCACGGTGGAGGAGACGACGTCGGCGTGGGGCACCGGGCTGGGGTGCAGCCCGGCGGCGACAAGGCCTGCGAAGTGGGCCATGTCCACCCAGAGCTTGGCACCGACCTCGTCGGCGATCTCGCGGAACTTCGCGAAATCCAGCTGGCGCGGGTAGGCGGACCAACCCGCGATGATGACATCCGGCTGCTCGGCGATCGCCTGCTGGCGAAGCTTGTCCATGTCGACGGTGAAGGTCTCGGGCTCCACCTCGTACGCGGCCACCTCGTAGAGCTTGCCGGAGAAATTCAGCTTCATGCCGTGGGTCAAGTGGCCACCGTGGGCCAGGGACAGGCCGAGGATCTTGTCGCCCGGCTCAATGAGCGCCGCGAGCACTGCGGCGTTAGCGGACGCCCCGGAGTGCGGCTGGACGTTGGCGTACTTGGCGCCAAAGAGTTCTTTAGCGCGGTCCCGGGCCAGGTTCTCCGCCACGTCCACGTGCTCGCAGCCGCCGTAGTAACGGCGCCCCGGGTAGCCTTCGGCGTACTTGTTGGTCAGAACCGAGCCCTGCGCTTCGAGCACCGCGCGCGGAGCGAAGTTCTCCGAGGCGATCATCTCCAGGGTGTCCCGCTGGCGCCCCAGTTCGGCGTCGAGGACTGCGGCGATCTCTGGATCGAGTTCGGCCAGCGGCAGGTTGGTCACGTTCGAGTCAGTGCTCACTCTGTGCTCCTTATGAGAGGCAGGTCGTTACGTTGCGGGCGTAGGGGTGTTCCTACGACCCTGGGCCCAGGCGCGCGGTCCTAACAGGTCTGCATGCGTGCCGCTCCCCGGTGGTGCTCCACCTCACGCCAGTTGCGGCAGTCCTACCCTACCGAACAGGGCAGTGGTTCGTCGGCCTCGGCCGCCGCGCGAATCCATCCACCGCAACAGTGCCGTCACAGTTGCCCATGACCCGGAAACGTGACGCGCGGCGAGTGACGCACCGGCGTCGTCCGTTCGCCGCGGTGAGCTGGTGCGCCACCGGCTTCACCCCGCGCAACCGGTACCCTAGTGCGGGTGAGTAGTGAACAATCCCGGGGCGATTCCGCCTCCTCCCGCAGCTTTATTGTGACGCTGTCCTGTGCCGACCAGCCCGGGATCGTCCACGCGGTGTCCGGAGCCCTCTTGCAGACGGGCTGCAACATCACGGAGTCCCAGCAGTTTGAGTCGCCAGAGACCGGCACGTTTTTTATGCGCGTGGCCGTGAGCACGTCCGCGAGCCAATCCGCGGTCTCCGAGGCTTTGGCCCCGGTGGCCACCGCGTTCGGCATGCAACTCAACGTCTTTGACGCGGCCCAGCCGGCGCGGACGCTGATCATGTGTTCGCGCGAGGGGCACGCGCTCAATGATCTGCTCTTCCAGCACCGGGCCGGAATGCTCTCCGTCGAGGTCCCGCTGATCGTGTCCAACCACGAGGACCTCCGGCCCATGGCCGAGTTCTATGGAGTCCCCTTCGTCTACCTGCCGGTGACCAAAGACACCAAGGCCGAGGCCGAGGCGCAGCTGCTTGAGCTGGTGCGGGAGCATCAGATCGACGTCGTGGTCCTCGCCCGCTACATGCAGATCCTCTCCGACGACCTGTGCCGGGAGCTCACGGGCCGGGCCATCAATATCCACCACTCGTTCCTGCCGTCTTTCAAGGGGGCTAAGCCCTACCACCAGGCCCACGCCCGCGGGGTCAAGCTCATCGGCGCCACCGCCCATTACGTCACCGCGGATCTGGACGAGGGGCCGATCATCGAGCAGGAGGTCATCCGCGTCAACCACGCGCAGACCCCGCAGCAGTTCGTGGCCCTCGGCCGAGACGTCGAAGGGCGCACGCTCGCCACGGCTGTGCAGTGGCACGCCCAGCACCGAGTGCTACTCGACGGCACGCGCACGGTGGTGTTCAACTAGGCGGCCTGCACCGACTCAGGGTCGGGGCAGGCGCCGGGTCACCACGGCCGCGACGCGGACCTGAGTCCGCGCAACAGCTGTCCCCAGCGCCGTCCCCTGCCCCATGCGCGCCCCCTTCGTTCCGTCCGCTCAGCGTCTCACACGCGGGTCAGCAGCGTGATGACCTCGTAGTGAGTCGACTGCGGAAACATATCCATCACGCGCGCCTTGACCGGACGCAGCGAAGGCATGCGCCGCAGGTCCGCTGCGAGCGTGACGGCATTGCAGCTGGAGTACAGCACGTGCTGGATGCGTGAGTTTTCCATCCACTCGCACAATCGCGCCCCCACTCCGCGCCGTGGAGGGTTGACCACCAGCAAGTCTGGGTGGTCGGCCGGATCCGATCCAAGCGCAAACTCGGTGGCGTCCGCACACACGAAGTCGACGCCGGTCAGTCCACGCTCGGCGCGCGTCAATTCCGCGCTAGCCACCGCGTCCTGGCTGACCTCGATGCCGGTCACCTGGCGCGCCACGGCGTCGGGCCCGGCCCCGGTCACGTGCCCAGCGCCAAACCCCTCGGCCAGGTGCAACGCGAACCCGCCGACCCCGCAGTACAGGTCCCACACAGACGCTGGCCCGGCCGCGCTGGCCCACGCGGCGCCTTGCCGGTACAGCGCGGCAGCGACCTCGGTGTTGGTTTGGAAGAACCCGCCGGGGCGCAGGTGCAGGCCGATCCCGTTGATCTCCATCGTCAGGGACTGGGCCGCCGTGAGCGGGATTTCGCGTTCCCCCTCGAGGACCGCTTTGTGCTCTGGCTGAAGATTAACGCTGGCCACGCGGAGGGTCGGCAGGCGGTCGGCCAGCCCTGGCAGATGTTCACGCAGCGTCGGGACGAGCGCCTCACTGCGCAGCACGAACCGCACCATCAGCTCGCCGGAGGGCGCCTCGGTGACGAGGAGGTACTTCAGCTCCCCCTGGCGTGACGGGACGTCGTAGGGCGTGAGCCGTGCGGCCCGGATGAGGTTGGACAGCACCCGCAGCGCCTCCTGCAAGCCGGGCGTGATGAGCCCGCAACGACGCAGGTCAATGCCGTGCCCCTCCGCGTCGAGAATCCCGATCCGGGGGCGCCGGGTGGTGCCAGAGACCACCATCTTGGCCTTGTTGCGGAAGCCTGCTTCGGCACCGGCGAAGGGCTCCACCCAGTCAATGCCGTCGAATTCCGCGAGCAACTGCTGACACTGGGCGACCTTCTCGGCCACCTGCTGGAGGTGCTCCTGCCCCATGTGCGCACAGGAGGTGCAGCGGCCGGCGTCGTAATAGTCGCAGTGCATGGCCACCAGTCTAATTTGGGTAGGTCGGGGCACGACGACGGCAGTAGGGTAAGTGTTATGGCTCACCTCATCGAGATTGACGGCAAGGCTCCCGACGTTCACCCCGAGGCCTTCGTGGCCCGCACCGCGGTGCTCAGCGGCGACGTGGTGATGAGCGCCAGATCCAGCGCGTTCTACGGGGTGTCGGTGCGCGGGGACTCGGACGCGATCCGCATCGGCGAACGGACCAACCTGCAGGACAACGTGGTGGTGCACGCCGATGCCGGAGTGCCGTGTTCCGTCGGCGCCGGCGTCTCGGTGGGGCATTCCGCGGTCATTCACGGCTGCACCATCGGTGACGGCTGCCTGATCGGGATGAGCGCCACCGTGATGAATGGTGCGGTCATCGGTGCGGCCTCCCTGGTCGCGGCGGGCGCCCTGGTCCTCGAAGGGACGAACGTTCCGCCACGATCGCTGGTTGCCGGTGTGCCCGCCAAGGTGCGGCGTGAGTTGACGGACGAGGAGGTCGCCTCCCTTCAGGTCAATGCGGAGACGTACCTCGATTTGGCGGCCAAGCACCGCGCCGCGCAATAAGTAGGAAGCGCCAAGCATTCTAAAGAGTTCTTGCTAAAGCTTTCTTTATAATGCTACTGTTCGAGGCATGCCCATCCCCACACCTGCTTCGGACGCTCGCCGGCAGGCGCATGTCACGACGGATCCCCGCCAGATCCGCGCCCTCGCGCACCCGGTTCGCTTGGCCCTTCTGGACCACCTCGGCACCGTCGAGGAGGCCACCGCCACCGAGTGCGCAGAAGCCATCGGGGAATCCGTGGCCAGCTGCTCCTTCCACCTCCGGTCGCTGGCCCAGCACGGCTACATCGAACCGGGCGAACGCGCCGGGCGGAGCAAGCCGTGGCGCAAGGTCCACTCCACCTACACCCAACAGATCGATCCCGAGTCCCCCGGCAGCGACACCGCCGTCGCGGAAATGGCCCGGCTCTCCTTCGGGCGAGAAGCCGACCGCCTGAGGCACCTATTGGCCGCCCTGCCGGACCTCACCCCGGAGGACGCGAACCGCAACACGCTCAGCACCAGCACGTTCTACGTCACGAACGAGGAACTGGCCGAGCTGCGGACGGACCTGCTGGCTCTGGCCGAACGGTTCGCTGGACGCGCGCGCGATCCGAGGACCCGCCCCAACGGGGCTCGCCAGGTCCACCTCCTCGCGGCACTGACTCTTGATCTCGACGAGGCGCACCGCAAGGACACCCCCGGCCCGCAGGCATCTCAGGGTGCGTCATGAGCCCGACCCCGCCGGCCCCGTCAGCCGATGAGAGGACCGGGCTCGCGAGCGCTTCAACCGCCCTGCCCGTCCCCACCGTCAGCGCTGAGGAGCTCGAGCCAACGGGCCAGCCGGACTACACCCCACCGACCCGGCACGGCGGCAACAAGGAGTTACTAGCTCAGGGCCCCTACCGCCGCCTCTTGACGGCGTGGACGGTCAGCAACCTCGGCGATTCCGCCCTGTACATCACGGCGGGCATCTGGGTGAAGGTCATGACGGGCTCCGATGCCCTCGCCGCGTCCGTGTTCCTCGTCATGGGCATCCCTTCCCTACTGGCCCCGTGGATCGGCCTCCTCGCGGACCGAGTCCCGCGGCGAGCGCTGATGATGGCCAACAACGTGGCCACAGCCGCGGTCGTCCTGTGCCTGCTCGCCGTCGAACCCACCGGCCAGCTCTGGATCGTCTACGTGGTGATGGCGCTCTACGCCACGTGCGGCATGGTCAACTCCAGCGCACAGGCTGGGCTGCTCAAGGCGATCATGCCCCACCACCTCCTCGCCCCCGCCAATGGCATGTTCGCGAGCATCGATCAAGGCCTGCGCATCGTCGCACCGCTCGCTGGAGCCGCCGCCTTCGGGCTCTGGGGCATGCCGGTCCTGGTGTATGCGACGGCCACCTTTTTCCTCTTGGGCGCGCTGCTCATGCTGCGCATCGATCCACAACCGGTGCTGCGCCTCGAGGAGGAGGGGTCGTTGCTGCGCACGACGTTTGCCGGATTCGCCGCCCTGCGCTCACGCCCCGCCGTGGGGGCGGCCACCGCGGTCCTCGCCCTCGCCTGCGTCGGCGGCGGCATGACCAACTCGACGACGTTCGCCGTCATCGACCGCGGGCTCGGATTGCCACCCGAGGCCCTCTCCATCATGGTGGCCGTCCAAGGCGTTTTTTCCATCCTGGCCGGTCTCAACGCGGCCCGAATCCTCAATCGCTTCGGATACACGGCCTCGCTCGCGGCGGGGGTGGCAGCCTTTGGACTGGGCTACGGCGCCCAAGCCTCTGGCGTCCTGTGGCTCACCGCCCTCGGGATCATTCCGTTTGCGTTCGGTATCACCGTGGTCATCGTGGCCAGCAGCACCATCCGCCAGCTCGAGCTACCGGACCATCTCCAAGGCCGCGGGGCCGCGGCGACGCACATGATCGCCAACGGCATTCAGGCCCTCGCCGCCGGGGCCGCCGCCGCCGTGCTAGACGTGATCGATTTTCGCTATCTGGTCCTGATCGGGGCCATCTTCGCGCTGCTCGGGTTGATCCCAGCACTGGCGGGGCGCCGGGCCATCAATCAGGTTCGCTAGGGCGCGGGCAGCCGCTCGTCGGCAGGTTCGTCCGCGGCCAACCGCGCCGCGGGCACGGCACGACGCCGCCAGACCGCGGCCATGATGGAGCCCGTGACGTTGTGCCACACGGAGAACACGGCGCCAGGCAGCGCCGCCTCCGGCGCGAAGTACTGACCGGCCAAGCCCGCCGCCAGCCCCGAATTTTGCATGCCCACTTCCAGCGCGACGGTGCGGCGGGAGGCGACCGGCAAGCGGCAGGCGCGCCCCACCAGATACCCCGCCGCCAGCCCAGCGGCGTTGTGCAGAACGACGGCGGCGAGGATCACCAAGCCCGCGGCGGCAATGGCCTCGGCGCTGCGGGCCACGATCACCATGACGACGAGCGCGATCGCCGCCACCGAGACCCACGGCAACGCGGGCAGGGCGGCCTCAACGAGGCGTGGAAACAGCGTCCGCAACAGCAGCCCCGCCAAGACGGGAACCAGCACGATTTGCACGATCGAATACGCCATGTCGCCCGCAGCGACGGGGAGGTAGGACCCCACGAGCCACCACGTGAGCAGCGGCGTCAGCAGCGGTGCCAACAGGGTCGAGACACTGGTCATCGCGACGGAAAGGGCCACGTCGCCGCGCGCCAGGTAGGCGACCACATTGGACGCCGTCCCGCCGGGGGCGCACCCCAGCAGAATCACGCCGGCGGCCAGCACGGGATCGAGTCCAAGGATCGACGCCACGGCCCACCCCAACACGGGCATGAGTCCGTATTGGGCCCCCACGCCGATGAGCACTGGTCCCGGATGCCGGGCCAAGAGGGCGAAGTCGGGAAAGGACAGCGTCAGGCCCATGCCGAACATGATCACCATCAGCAACGGGTTGATCAGGAAGGCCCCCTCCGCGAAGGGCGTGGGCGCCAGAAACGCCACCGCGCCGCCCGCCAGGATCAGCAGCGGGAAGACGGTGACGGCGAGGCGCGCGCCGGCGTCGCGGGAGTTCGGTGCGTCGGGCATAAAGACAACCTAGTCAGATCCGGCGGTGCGGCGCGAATGGCCTGAGGACAGTGTGACGGAGGCCACCTGCGTGAAGTGCGCAGTGCACTGCGGGCGCACCCACCGGCGTCGTGCACTACCGTGTGCACTACCCTTGGTGGGGGCCGACAGGCCCTCATCACCCGTGCCCCACAGGAATAGGTCACCCATGACGTCGACTGCTCGGCGCGCCGCTCAGCGGCGCGCGTTCGTCACCCCCGCACTTGCCGTGACAGCCGCGCTCACGCTTTCCGCGTGCGGTACCGGCGACCCCGCGGAGGAAGCCGCCGCATCCCCCACCGCCGGCGGCACGCTGGTGTACGCCTCCGGTGACGCCGAGCCGACCTGCCTGGATCCACACGTGGGCGGCAACTACCCCCAAGCCCTGCTGGCCGGGCAGTTCCTCGAGACCCTCTACACCAAGGATTCTGACGGCTCCGTGGTGCCGTGGCTCGCCGAAGGGGCCGAGGTCTCCGCCGACGGCCTCACCGTGACGCTGCAGCTGCGCGAGGGCATCAACTTCACCGATGGCACGCCGTTCGACGCCGCCGCGGTGAAGGCGAACATTGAGCACGTGCAGGACCCAGAGACGGGCTCCTCCACCGGCTACCTCGCCATGGCCAAGGTCGAATCGATGGAGGTCCTCGACGCGCAGCGGTTGCAGCTGAACCTCTCCGCTCCCGATTCGGCCCTGTTCGAGTCGTTCGCGCAGCCGTGGAACGCCATCATGTCCCCCGCCGGGCTCGAGCGCGGTCAGGAGGAAAATTGCGCCGCGCCCATCGGCACGGGGCCGTTCGTCGTCGAATCTTGGCAGCGCCAAGACGCCGTCACCCTGACCCGCAACGAGGACTATGTGGTCCCCGATCCCGAGGCGACCGCTGACCCGAGCCACACTGGTCCCGCGTACCTCGAAGGCATCGAATGGCGCTTCATCCCCGAGGCCGCCACCCGCTATGCGGCCCTCCAATCCGGCACGGTGGACATGATCGACAACGCCCAGCCGGACACAATCGTCTCCGCGGCCGACGACGAGGCGATCGGACACCTCAACGCCCCGCGGCCGGGCGCCTCCAACCGCATTGAGCTCAACGCGTCCCAAGCCCCCTTCGACGACGTCCGCGTCCGGGAGGCCTTCATCCGCGCGGTCAACGTCGACGCCGCCGTCGACTCCCTCTTCTTCGGCACAGCCGAACGCTCATACTCCCCACTGTCCTCGGTGGAGCCGATGAGTTACAGCGACGAGTCCCTCTTTGGGTACGACCCGGACGAGGCCGCCCGCCTCCTGGACGAGGCCGGCTGGGACGAGTTCGACGACGCCGGCTACCGCGTCAAGGACGGAGAACGGCTCAGCGTGCACCTGCCGGTGTCCACGAACCAGTCCGTCCCGGCGGAGCAGTCCCTGTTCGAACAGCTGCAGGCCACCGCCAAGGAGTCCGGCATCGAGGTCACCGTGGAACTGCTGGACCTGGCCAGCTGGTACGGCGCGCTCGGCGAGCACAACTACGACCTGGTCTCGGCGCCGTACACCAAGGTGGGTCCGGACGTGCTCCGCATCCTGTTCCACTCGGACTCGACGCAGCCGGCCCCCTCCGGCTACTTCGCCAATCACGCCATGGTGCAAGATCCCGCGGTGGACGCCGCGCTCGAGGCGGCCTCGGCGGCCCAGGACGACGCCGAGCGGGCGGAGCTGTATGAGCAGGTGCAGGCGAGCGTTCTGGAGGGTTTCTACCTCCTGCCGCTGTACGACCAGCAAAACCACTTCCTCTACCGCGAGAGCCTGCGCGGCGTCGGCGAAACCACCGCGGTGGCCTCACCGACCTTCCACAACGCCTGGCTCGCCGAGTAGCCGGCCTCTCACCGCTCCCCCGTCGCCTCGCCCATGAGACTCGCACGCTGGCTCGCCGCCCGGATCGCCTCGGGACTCGTGGTGCTGTGGGCCGTGGCCACGCTCATTTTCGTGGGCATTCGGCTCGTACCGGGTGACCCCGTGGAGGCGATCGTGGGCGGCCCGGGTTCGCAGGCCTCCGCCGAGGCCTATGCCGCGGCCGAGGCCGAGTTTGGGTTGGACCAGCCCGTGGCCGTGCAGTACCTGACCATGCTCACCAACCTCGCCCGGGGTGATCTGGGCACCAGCTACGCGCTGCAGCGCCCGGTGGCGGACGTGGTCGGTGAGCAGCTCGGCGGCACCCTGGTCCTCGCCTTCGTGGCGTGGGGCGTGGCGTGGGCGTTGGCGATCGTCCTCGCGCTCTTCGTCTCCCTCGCCAGGGGTCCACGGGTGGCCCGGATCGCTGATGCCACCGGCTCCGCGCTCGAGATTCTCGCCGCCGCTGTCCCCCACTTCTGGCTGGGCAGCGTGTTAGTCCTCATCTTCGCGTCCACGCTGGGCTGGTTCCCGCCGGTCGCCACGAGCACGCCGGCGGGATTGGTGTTGCCCGTGCTAACCCTCGCGCTGCCGTTGGCCGGATTCCTCGGCCAAGTCATGCGCGAATCGCTGGCCACCGCGCTCACCAGCAACTTTGCGCTCTCCGCCCGGGCCCGCGGGGAAGCGGAGCCGGCTGTGCTGCTCCGCCACGGCCTCCGGCACGCTGCCCTGCCGGGCGTCGCCCTCTCCGGCTGGGCCCTTGGCTCGCTGATCTCGGGCGCCGTGGTGGTGGAATCCCTGTTTGCCCGTCCGGGCCTCGGCCGCACGTTGCTCTCCGCCGTCACGGACCGGGATATTCCGCTGGTGACCGGAGTGGTCCTCGTCTCCGCGCTCGCCTACGTGATCATCATGGCGGCCGCCGACGGCGTCGAGCGGCTGATCGACCCGCGCCTGCGGGCCCGAACCTCGGTGGGAGGGCTGCGTCCATGACGGCACGTCTTCTCCCGGCCCTCGTGGCGGCCGGCGTCGTCGCCTTCCTGCTGGTGGCCGCGGTGGCCCCACGCCTGCTGGCGCCCGGGGATCCCCTCGCCATCGACCCGGCCTCCGCGTTCGCCGCGCCCAGCGCCGCGCACCCGCTCGGCGCGGATGAATCCGGCCGGGATATCTACACGCGCATCGTCCACGGCGCTGGCCAGTCGTTATCGATCGGCGTGGCCGCCACGGGAATCGGCCTCGCGTTGGCCCTGCTGCTCGGCGTGCCCGCGGGCCTGACGGCGGGCCGGCGCGGTCGGCACGTGCACCCGAGCTGGGTGGACGCGGCCATCGGCCGCGTCCTCGAGGTCCTGTTCGCGCTGCCCGGGCTGCTGTTGGCGCTGGTATTTATTGCGTTCGCCGGCCCCGGCGTCGTGACCACCGTCATCGCCGTCGGACTGTCCACGGCGCCGGGTTACGCCCGGATCGTTCGCACCCAGGTGCTGCGCCTGCGGGAGGCGGAGATGGTGCAGGCGGCGCGCGTGTTGGGCCGCAGCCGCTGGCGCATCCTCACCCGCCACGTGCTTCCCAATGCGCTGGGACCCGTCGCCGTGCTCGCCACGCTCGGCGTGGGCCAGGCCGTGGTGTGGGCCTCCGCACTGAGCTTCCTGGGTCTGGGGGCGCCGCCCCCTGCGCCCGAGTGGGGTGCCATGCTCTCGGCGGGACGGACCTACCTGTCCGTCGCGTGGTGGATGACCGTTTTCCCCGGGCTGGCCATCGTCGCCGTCGCCGCGGCCACGACCGTGCTGGGCCGCTACTTCCAGCGCCGGGCGGAGGGACTCGCATGAGCGCGCAACAGCCAACCCCGACAGATCCGAGCCGCCACCTCGTGGACGTTCAGGGCTTGAGCATCACCTTCGGTGCGGGCCGAAACTCCCTCACGACGGCGGTGGATGGGCTGGACCTGCGGATCGAACCGGGCGAATCGGTCGCCTTGATCGGCGAATCCGGGTCGGGCAAGTCCGTCACCGCCCGCGCACTCCTCGGATTAGTCGACGGCGGTGCTGGCGGCGGCGCGGAGGTCACCGCGAGGCGGTTCGACCTCGGCGGAAGGAGCATGCTGACCGGTGCCGGGCGCCTGACCTCCGCGCGTCGTCGCTGGCGCGGGATCCGCGGGCGGGACACCGGGTTCGTGTTGCAAGATGCGCTCACGGCGCTTGACCCGCTCCGGCCGATCGGCCGGGAGATCTCCGATGCGCTGCGTCTGCACACGCGGCTCTCTCCCGCTGACCGGGCGGATCGGGTGGGTCAGGTCCTCGCCGACGTCGGGCTCGGGCCGGGTGTGGCGTCGATGCGCTCCGGCGAACTGTCCGGCGGCATGCGCCAGCGCGCGTTGATCGCCACCGCCTTGGTCGCCCAGCCGCGCCTGCTGATCGCTGACGAGCCGAGTACGGCGTTGGACGCCACCGTCGCCGCCGGCATCATGGACCTGCTGACCCGCCTACGCCGGGAACATCACATGGCCCAACTGCTGATCAGCCACGATCTCGCCGTGGTGGGCAGCGCCGCGGACCGGGTGCTCGTCATGCATCAGGGCCGCGTCGTCGAATCCGGGCCGACCCGGGACGTCTTGACGAACCCCCGCCACCACTACACGCAGATGCTGCTGGACGCCGTCCCCGCCGGCAAGCCGCGCGGCACCCGGCTCTGCCCCGGACCCGCGCCAGACGCCGCGCCGGCGCGATCAGTGTCCGCCGATGGTGCTGACCCGGTGCTCCGGGCTCACGGGCTCAGCAAGAGCTTTGACCGCCCGGCCCCCGGCGCGGGCCGGGAGCGCTTCACCGCGGTGGACGGGGTGAGCCTCGAGGTCGCGGAGGGAACCACGCTCGGCATCGTAGGTGAATCCGGTTCCGGCAAGACGACAACGGCGCGCCTGCTGCTGGGCCTGACGGAACCGGATGCCGGCCGCGTCGAGCTCTTCGGCCGCGCGTGGGCCGGCACCTCGGGATCCGGTCACCACGTCCGGGAGGCCGAACGCCGGGACCGGCGCCATCAGCTGGGCGCGGTCTATCAGGATCCTCTCTCCTCCTTTGACCCGCGGTGGACCGTCGGCGCGCTGCTGGCCGACGCCCTCTCCCGCGGACGGACCGCGCGCGCGGGGCGGTACATGGGGCGGATTCAGGAGCTCCTGGGACTCGTGGGCCTGAGTCCGGAGCTGTCCGGCCGGCACCCGCGCACGCTCTCGGGAGGCCAGCGCCAGCGCGTCGCGATCGCCCGGGCGCTGGCCCCAGAGCCCCGCGTGATCGTGTGCGACGAACCTGTGTCAGCCCTCGACGTCTCCGTACAGGCCCAGGTGCTAGACCTCCTCGATGACCTGCAACGAGAACTAGGGCTGACGTACCTGTTCATCTCTCACGACCTCGCCGTGGTCCAGCACGTCAGCGATTCGCTGGTGGTCATGCGGGAGGGCCGGATCGTCGAGTCCGGTCCGGCGGCCGACGTGTTCGCGGCGCCCCAGCACGAGTACACGCGCGCCCTGCTGGCCGCTGCGCCCACGCTGCCGGCCTAGCCAGCGCCCCGGCCCGACGCACTGGGGCCCGGCCCGCATGCTGTTCATGCGGGCCGGGCCCCAGTGGTGTCGGCGCGGCTGACGTTACCGAGCCAAGTCCTCCAGCACCTTGTTCAGCGTGGCGGACGGGCGCATGGCAGCGGCCGCCTTGGCGTCATCCGGACGGTAGTAACCGCCCAGCTCCACCGCGTTGCCCTGCACGGCAGCCAACTCGGAAACAATCGTCTCCTCGTGCTGCGTCAGGGCCTCCGCGACGGGCGCGAAGACCTCGGCCAAGCGCGCGTCATCGGTCTGCTTCGCCAGCTCCTGCGCCCAGTACATGGCCAAGTAGAAGTGGGAACCGCGGTTGTCGATCGTGCCCAGCTTGCGCCCCGGCGAACGATTCTCCAGCAGGAACGTCGCGGTGGCGTCGTCGAGCGCCGTGGCCAACACCTTCGCCGACGGGGTGCCCGCCTGCTCCGCATACTTTTCCAAGGAAGGAACCAGAGCGAAGAACTCGCCGAGGGAATCCCACCGCAGGTAGTTCTGCTCCACCAACTGCTGGACGTGCTTGGGGGCGGAGCCACCGGCACCCGTCTCGAACAGGCCGCCGCCGGCCATCAGCGGGACGATCGAGAGCATCTTCGCGGAGGTGCCCAGCTCAAGGATCGGGAACAGATCGGTCAGGTAGTCGCGGAGCACGTTGCCGGTCACGGAAATCGTGTCCTCGCCCCGGCGCAGGCGCTCGATCGTCACCTGCGTCGCCTCAATCGGCGAGAGGATGCGCACGTCCAAGCCGTCGGTGTCGAGCGTTTCCAAGATGGCCTCGGCCTTGGCGATCAGGTTGGCGTCGTGAGCCCGGGTGGAATCGAGCCAGAAGATCGCGGGCATGCCCGACTCGCGGGAGCGGCGCACGGCCAGCTCCACCCAGTCCTGAATCGGGGCATCCTTGGTCTGGCAGGCGCGCCAGATGTCTCCGGGCTCGACGTCATGCTGGATCAGCACCTCGCCGGCCTGGTTCACGATCTGCACCGTGCCGGCCTCGGCGATCTCAAACGTCTTGTCGTGCGAGCCGTACTCCTCGGCCTTCTGGGCCATCAGGCCGACGTTCGGGACCGTGCCCATGGTGGTCGGATCGTAGGCACCGTTGGCACGGCAATCCTCAATCACGGCCTGATAGACGCCGGCGTAGGAAGAATCCGGCAGCACCGCCAGCGTGTCGTGCTCCTCGCCGTCGGGGCCCCACATGTGGCCGGAGGTACGGATCATGGCCGGCATCGAGGCATCGACGATCACGTCGGACGGCACGTGCAGGTTGGTGATGCCCTTGTCCGAATCCACCATGGCCAGCGCCGGGCCCTCCTCGAGGCCCTTGGCAATCTCCGCCTTGATGCCCTCACGGACGTCCTCGGCGACGTCGTCCAGCCCGTTGAGAATCGCGGCCAGGCCGTTGTTGGCGGACAAACCGGCAGCGGCCAGATCCTCACCGTACTGAGCAAAGAGATTCGGGAAGTACGCCTTGACGATGTGGCCGAAGAGGATGGGGTCGGAGACCTTCATCATGGTGGCCTTCAGGTGAGCCGAGAAGAGCACGCCCTCTTCCTTGGCCCGCCGGATCTGGGCGGTGAGGAACTCATCGAGGGCGGCAGCGCGCATCACGGTGCCGTCCACGACCTCGCCGGCCTGCACGGGCAGTTCCTTCTTCAGCACCTTGACCGTGCCGTCGGCCAGCACCTGTTGGATGCTCAGCACGTCGGCCGCTTCCAGCACCACGGACTGCTCATTGGAGCGGAAGTCGTTCTCCCCCATGGTGGCCACGTTGGTCTTGGAATCCTTGGACCACGCCCCCATGCGGTGCGGGTTCTTCCGGGCGTAGTTCTTCACCGACATCGGCGCGCGGCGGTCAGAGTTGCCCTCGCGCAGAACCGGGTTCACGGCGGAGCCCTTGATCTTGTCGTACCGGGCGCGGATGTCCGTTTCCTCGTCGGAGGCCGGGGACTCGGGGTAGTCCGGCACGGCGTAACCGGCGGCCTGCAGCTCGGCGACGGCGGCCTTGAGCTGCGGCACGGACGCGGAGATGTTCGGCAGCTTGATGATGTTTGCGTCCGGCGTCTTGGCCAGCTCGCCCAGCTCGGCCAGCGCGTCCGACTGGCGCTGGTCCTCGTTCAGGTAGTCGGAGAAGTTAGCGATGATGCGACCCGACAGTGAGATGTCCCGGGTCTCCACCTCCACACCAGCGGTCGAGGTGAAGGCCTCGACGATCGGCAGGAACGAATACGTGGCCAGCATCGGCGCTTCGTCGGTGTGGGTGTAGATAATCTTTGCCATTAGTGCGGCATCTCCCTCAGGTTCTTCGGGGTCATGGTCTGCGGGCCGCAAGCGCGGGCGCCGCATCAAACACCCCCAATTTACCCGAGTGTGTCTCCGATCCCATCCTCGGCCTCCACAGGTGACTTCCGCCGTCGCCCGTCACCGCGCTGCCCGCGGCGGGTCACGCGCCCGCTCGCCCCGACGGGGTGCCGGTAGTCTAGCCGCGTCACAGCACGAACAGGCGCCGCCAGGCGGGGCCGCGAAAGGACTCACGGATGCAGGACGCGGTGTTGGCTATCGACGGCGGTCAGACGGGCGTGCGCGCCCGATTCGCCTCGGGCAGCGGCGAGATCTTCGAATCCGCTGGCCTGATCACGCATCAACCGCTCTCCACGCAGATCGCCGACGTGGTGGCCCACGTGCGCGAGGCCAGCGGCCGCCCCATCAAGACCGTGGCGGCAGGGCTCAGTGGGCTCGTTGACGCGGAAAAGACGGCCCACGAACTCCTCAGCCGCACCGCCGGGGCCGGTGTCGAGCACGTCGTCGTGACCCATGATTCGGTGACCAGCTACCTTGGCGCCCTCGGCGAGGCCCCAGGCGTCGTGACGGCGTCCGGAACGGGCGTCGTGACGCTCGCCGTGGGGCGAGAACGTCACGCCCGCGTGGACGGCTGGGGGTTCTCGATGGGGGACGCGGGCAGCGGGTTCTGGATCGGCCGCGCCGTGTTGGAAGCGGTGATGCGCGCTCACGATGGCCGCGGCCCCGACACGGCGCTGACCGAGGTCGTCGAAGCCGAGTTGGGCGATCTACCCACCGCGTACATCCGGCTGCAGGCGGATCCGCGCTGGGTCAGCCGCACCGCTCAATTTGCCGCCGCGGCGGCCCGGCTGGCTCATCACGACGCCGTGGCGCGCGGCATCTGCGAGGCGGCCGCTGCCGAAGTGGCGCTCTCCATCCGCGCCGCTGCTCGGGCCGCTCAGCTCACCGAGCAGCCGGTGAGCGTCTGCCTGCTCGGCGGCGTCCTCCGGCCCGGGCCCGTCCGCGAGGCCACCCTCGCGGCGCTCGCCGCCGGAGCCACTGGACCGGATGAGATCCTCGTGGAGGTCCGCCGCCCAGCGGCCGATGCCCTTGCCGGCGCAGCGAGGCTGCCCGCCCTTAACGCGGACAGCCCGCTACGCGAACTCGTCTGCGCAGCGGGCTGACCGTCGTCGTGGCCTAGTGGAAGAAGTGGCGGGTCCCACCGGTGAAGTACATGGTGATTCCGGCGGCGTTCGCCGCGTCGATCACTTCTTGATCCCGGACAGAACCGCCCGGCTGGACCACGGCCTTCACCCCGGCATCAATCAGGATCTGCAGCCCGTCCGCGAACGGGAAGAACGCGTCCGACGCCGCCACGGCCCCGCGAGCGCGCTCCGGCGCCGCGGTACCCTCCACGTTTTCGGCGCCGCCGGCCGAGTCGGCACCGGACGCTACGGACACGCCGAGCGTGTTGGCGCGCTCGACGGCGAGGCGGCAGGAGTCGAGGCGATTGACTTGGCCCATTCCGATACCGACGGCCGCGCCGCCGGAGGCCACCAAAATGGCGTTGGACTTGGCCGCTCGCACCGCACGCCACGCGAACGCCAAGTCGGCTAGCGTTGCCTCATCCGCGGCGTCCCCGGCGGCCAGCGTCCACGCCGCCGGATCATCGCCCTCCGCGTCCACGGCGTCACGCTGCTGCACGAGGGCGCCTCCGCTGATCTGGCGGGTCTCCGCCGGGTAGCGATCGAAGCCTTCCGGCAGCTGCAGGAGCCGAATGTTCTTCTTGGCGGAGAGGATCTCCACCGCCGCCGGCTCGAAGCCGGGGGCCACCACGACCTCGGTGAAGATGCCCTTGACGGTCTCCGCCATGGCCTGCGTTACCGGGCGATTCGCCGCAATCACTCCGCCGAAGGCAGAGACCGGATCCGTGCCGTGAGCCTTCGCATGGGCATCGGCGATCGGGTCCGCCGCGCCCTCCGTGGCAACCGCGATGCCGCACGGGTTAGCGTGCTTGATGACCGCGACGGCGGGGTCGGCGAAGTCGTAGGCGGCGCGCACGGCCGCGTCGGCGTCGACGTAGTTGTTGTAGCTCATGGCCTTGCCGTGCAGTTGCTGGGCCTGCGCGATCCCCGCCGGGGCGGCCGGATCCACGTAGAGCGCAGCGGGCTGATGCGGGTTCTCGCCGTAGCGCAGCACCTGCGAGCGCTCCAAGGTCAGCGCCGCGAAGGAGGGCCAGCCCTGGGCCTCGTCACCCGCATCGTCACCGAACTGCGCGGCCGTCCACGCGGCCACGGCCGCATCGTACGCGGCCGTGTGGGCGAAGGCGGCGGCGGCGAGCCGCTGGCGCTCGGCGAGCGTGAATCCACCCGCGTTCGCGGCTTCCACCACGCGCGAGTACTTGGCCGGGTCAACCACGATGCCGACGGAGGGGTGATTCTTTGCGGCCGCGCGCACCATGGAGGGGCCGCCAATGTCGATCTGCTCGACGACGGCGTCCGGCGCCGCGCCGGACTTGACCGTGTCCACAAACGGATACAGGTTCACGACCACCAGATCGAACGGCTCGACCTCCAGCTCGGCCAGCTGGCGGACGTGATCCGGCAGGCGCCGATCAGCCAACACGCCGGCATGCACGCGCGGGTGGAGCGTTTTCACGCGGCCGTCGAGGCACTCCGGAAAGCCGGTGACCTCAGAGACCTCGGTGACGGGCACGCCGGCGGCGGCAATCCGCGAGGCCGTTGAGCCCGTAGACACGATCGCGACGCCAGCGGCGTGAAGGCCCTGGGCGAGTTCCTCCAGCCCAGTCTTGTCGTAGACGGAAATCAGGGCCCGGCGGATCGGGACGCGGTCCAGGACGGTTTCGCTCACAGAGGTCTCCCAGTTGAGGTGTTCGGGGTCGGTAGCCTCAGTCTACCGGCGCGATCGGCGCGATTCCGAAGTGTTGCTAGGCGCGACGGACCCCGCCGGCCGGGAGTGCGGTCTGCGCGGACTGGGAGGCCCGGCAGCCTTAGCGCGCGGCTTCGACCTCGGCGTCGTCGTCCTGCTGACCCACCTCATCCTCGAGGTCCAAGAGCTCGGGGAAATGCTGGCTCAGCTGCTCGTGCGTCAGGCACCGCAGCAGCAGCTTCTCCGCGTGTTCCTCGTCGGAGACGAAGGCGACGAGGTGGACACGGTGCCGGTCCAGCTCCTTGCGCACGGCGATGACGGCCGCAATGAGGCACCGGTAGTACCGACGCACCGTGTCTTCCCACCCGTGCTCGGCGGCCGCGGCGTTGAGCCGGTCGTTCCACGCCTCCGCGTGATCGTCATCGAACAAATCCATGGAACACCAATGCCACGAACTGGCGTCCCAGCGCGGCGAGTAGAAGCCGTCCGAGACTTGGGGTTCATCGAGCTCGGAGAAATCGGCGTCGTCGTCGACGGCTTGGTCATGGGCCAGCACTTGACGCGCCTCGTCGTCGAGATCGCGGCCGAAGGCCTCTTCTGAATTAAGGGCCAAGACGGGCAGGCGTAGTGGTTCATCGGCGCTCGCGCCGGCGGCGTCCGGCGCGGTGGCCGTCACTTCCAGCGCCAGACCGTAGAACGTCTGGGACGGGTGATCGGAGATCACTTCCCCCGCAATACGGGCCGCGGCGGAACGGATCTCGCATTCGAGGAGATTCCAATCGAGTTCCATATCCAGACACTACCGCCGCGAAGCGCCGCGCGACACTAGCCAAGCGGAATTTGCGCAGAATCGTCACAGAAAAAGTCGGCCCCGGAGCGCCCTGCGTTATCTCGCAGGTGCTCCGGGGCCGTCCCCGAGCGCGGGCGGCTACCCCGCGACGACGTCCATGACTTTAGAGACCAGCTGGTAGCCGCCGAGCCAGACGAACAATGCCGCAGTGATGACCAGCGCCGTGTTGGTGTACCAGCGGTTCTTCCACTCCGCCGGAATCCCCCACCGGCTGCCGTTGAGCAGCGGTAGCAAGGTGATGGCTAGGAACGGCATAAAGAGCGAGCCCATGACGCCGTAAGCGAGCACCAATGCAATCGGCTGATCCAGCATGAGCAACAGCATCGGCGGGAAGGTGAGCCAGATCAGGTAGAAGCGGAAGTACTTGCCGTGGGCCTTGGCATCCGGGTGCTCCGAGCCCTTGCCCCGCACGTTGGCCCAAAAGTCGGCAAACATCAGGGAGACGCCATTCCAGACGCCCAGCATCGAGGAAAACGCGGCGGCAAAGAATCCGACGAGGAAGACCTTGGCGATCACCATGCCGTACTCGTCCTCGAGCACCGCGGTCAGATCCAGCAGGCCCTGATCACCGGAGGAAACGGCCACGCCTGCCGCGCGGATCACCTCGGCGCCGACGATCATCATGGCGATGACGAAGATGCCGGTCATGACGTACGCCATGGTGTTGTCCAGGCGCATGACGCGCATGAACTTGGGCTGGTACCAGCCCTTCTCGCGCAGCCAGTAGCCGTAGGCGGCGAGCGTGATGGTGCCGCCGACGCCGCCGGCGAGCGCCAGCGTGTATAGCAGACCGCCCTCGGGCAGCAGCGGGACGAACCCGGTGAACATCTCCGGCAGGTTGGGGACGGCCAGAATGGCCAGGCCCACGATGGTGAAGAACATGATGCCCACCAAGATGGCGGTGATCTTCTCAAACGCCGCGTACCGGTTCAGCCACACGAGCGCGAAGCCGAGCAGCGCCGTCCCCACCGCAAAGATCCACAAGGGGACGGACGGGAACAGCGCGGCGAGCGGCAGGGCCGTCGAGGACATCGCCGAGGCACCGTAGACGAAGCCCCAAATGACGATGTAAGGACCGAAGTACCACAGCGGCCAGCGCCCCAGCTTCCGCCACCCCTCCAGGATGGTGTTGCCCGTGGTGATCGAGTAGCGGGCCGTGCCCTCGACGAGCACGATTTTGAGCACGACGCCAATGATGACGGCCCACAAGAGGCCGTACCCGTAGCGGGATCCTGCGGCGAGCGTGGCGACCATATCCGCGGCGCCCACTCCCGTGGCCGCGACGACGAGGCCCGGCCCGATGACTTTCCATTTCTTGGGCGGCTCGAGGCCCGCCTGGTTGACTTCCTGACTCACGAAAGGTTCCCTCCTGCTCGGTGGCGTGCGCGCGCCGTCCCCCGCGTGAGCGCACGGCCGGTGGACCGCCTGACGGCGGCGACTTCTCACCAGCACGGCAATGTGACGCGGAACAGCATACCGAGTGTTCGGGACCACGGGCACGACGCCGCGGCCTATACGCTAGGAGGGCGCTGCCCTCGCGGCGAACCGTTCCATGTCTAGTCCTTGATCAGTCCTGATAGAGGGGACCCTCGTTGAGCAACGAATACCGTCAGCTTCCCTCCGGAGCCGCCGTGGTGCAGAACCTGCCCTGGCGGTGGGGCGTACAGGGAAAAATCTTCCTCATTGGCGGGCTCGGCTTCATGTTTGACGCCTGGGACGTCACGCTCAACGGCGCACTGATTCCGCTGGTCAGCGAAGAATGGGGTCTCGAGCGCAGCACGGCGGCGCTGCTGAGCACCGCCAACCTCATCGGCATGGCGGTGGGCGCCTTCGCGTGGGGCACGATTGCTGACCGGGTGGGCCGCAAGAAGGCCTTCGCGTGGACGCTGCTGCTGTTTTCCCTCTTTACCGTCGCTGGCGCGTTCGCGCCGTCGTTTGAACTGTTTGTCCTCTTCCGGTTCCTCGCCGGCGTCGGCCTCGGCGGCTGCATCCCGGTGGACTACGCGCTGGTCGGAGAGTTCACCCCGGCCAAGGCGCGCGGCCGGGTGTTGACCGCCATGGATGGTTGGTGGCCCATTGGTGCGGCGCTCGCGTTCTTTGTCACCGCGCTGATCCAGCTCTCCACGGACAATTGGCGGCTCATCTTGTTGGTCATGGTGTTGCCCGCGCTGCTGGTCTTCTGGGTGCGGCAAGGCGTGCCCGAGTCCCCCATGTATCTGATCCGGCAGGGCCAGAGCCGGCGCGCGGCCGAGGTCATTGATGAGTTGGTGGCGCGCACCGGTGCGGAGGCCACCCCGTATACCCTGCCGGACCCGCAGGACGCACCCCGCCTGTCGGCCGGGTCCGTCGGTGAACAGCTAGCCAAGGTGTGGCGCTATGACTGGAAGGTGACGACGGGGGCGTGGAGCCTCTTCTTCTCCGTGCTGTTGGTCTATTACTTGGCACTGACGTGGATGCCCTCGCTCTTGGCCGACGCCGGTATGAGCCAGGTCCGCTCCTTCTTCTCGACCGCAGGCATGGCGGCCGTGGGCCTCGCCGGCGTCGCCGTCTCCGCGCTGCTGGTCGAACGCGTGGGCCGCAAGTGGCTCCTCGGTGTCTCCGGGCCGGCCTCCGCGCTGATCTTGGTCATCACCTCTTTGATGTTGGGCAACCCAGAGGTTGCTGTGATCTGGCTGTTGATCTTCGGATTTGTGGTCCAAATTGCGATCCCGGTTCTCTACGCTTACGTATCAGAGCTGTACCCCACTGATCTGCGCGGATCGGGTTTCGGTTGGGCGTCCACGTTTAGTCGCGTCGGCGCTGGGATCGGGCCCCTGGTCTTTGCGGTGGTCTGGCCGGTGATCGGCCTCGCCAACGCCTTCCTGATGGCCGGGGCGCTCGTCGTAGCGGCCGTCGCCTGGATGGCCCGCTTCGCGCCGGAGACGCGGGGCAAGGTGCTGCACTAGTGCCGCCTCCGGTGGCACCGATTCGAGGAGGAAGTCATGTTTGACCCGCACGCACGATTCGATGTTCAGGCCGCCACTGACCGCTTCGTAGTGGTCTTCGAGACGGAGGATACCGACGCGCTCGAGCGCGAGGTGCCGTCCCTGCTCGACGCCGAAGGTTACGGCACGGACACCTACTTCCCCCGCCTCGGCATCGCCATTGTGGATTCTGACCCGGACCACGTGGGAGCCTTCCAGGCACGCCATGCTGAACGACGTCGGCGCCTCGCCGTCGTGCCGGAGCTCACCTATCACGCCCTGCCCGGAGGCGGCACGGTGCCGCCGGCAGCCGGGGATCAGGCGCCGGACTCCTTTGCCGATTCTGCCGCGCTGACGTGGGGTGTTCAGGCCGTGCGCGCCGTCGAGTCCGGCGTCACCGGCGCTGGCATCCGGGTGGCCGTGTTGGATACCGGATTCGCGCTGGACCACCCGGACTTTGCAGACCGGCAGGTCACGGCCGAATCGTTCGTCCCGGGCGAGGACGCCCAGGACGGCCACGGCCACGGCACCCACTGCATCGGCACCGCGTGCGGCCCCCGCGAGGCCTCCGGCGACACCCCTGGCTACGGCGTGGCGCCGGGCGCCGAGATCTTCTCCGGCAAAGTCTTGGGCGCCTCCGGATCCGGCTCGGATACCACGATCCTGGCCGGCATCGAGTGGGCCCTCGAGAACGAATGCCACGTGATCTCCATGTCCTTGGGTGCCGATGTGCGTCAGGTTCACCCGCCCTACGTTGCCGCCGGGCGCGCGGCGCTGCGCGCCGGTTCCCTCATCGTTGCCGCCGCCGGCAACAACGCCCGCCGCTCGTCCGGAGACGCCGGCTTCGTGGGCGCGCCCGCGAACAGCCCGTTCGTCATGGCCGTGGCCGCCCTGAACTCCGAGCTCGGGCTCGGCGACTTCTCGGCGCGCACCCTACCCGGCCGAGGGGGCCAGATCGACATCGCGGGGCCAGGCGTGGACGTCTTCTCCGCGTGGCCGGGCGCGCAGCGCTACAACACGATCAGCGGCACCTCCATGGCCACCCCGCACGTCGCCGGTGTGGCGGCTCTCCTCGCCGAGGCCACGGGCTTCCGCGGCCGTGAGCTCTGGGCGGAGCTCGTCCAGGAAGCGCAACGGCTGGACCTGTCCTCGCTGGACGTGGCCGCCGGGTTGACGCTAGCGCCGCCTGCGCAGCGCTGAGGGAGGCGCAAAGTGTGCGATTATTGAGCCAACCACTTCAACCACATGGAGCGTGAATCACAAGACAGTGGACAGATCCTCTGCCCCCTCTCGATTATCCAAGCAGTTCCACCCGGCTGAGGCGGTGACACCGTGCTCGAGCCACTGCTGATTCTTCTCCTCGGCGTCGTGGTCATGTCCGCCATCATCGCGGCCAACGGCTACTTCGTGGCGCAGGAATTCGCCTACATGTCCGTGGATCGTTCCCGCCTCGCGGCGCAGGCCAAGGCGGGGGACAAGATTGCTCAGCGCGCCCTGAAAGTGACCCGCCGGACGTCGTTCATGCTCTCCGGAGCCCAGCTGGGCATCACGGTCACTGGCCTGATGATCGGCTACGTCGCGGAACCTCTGATCGGCGAATCCCTGGGCGTACTCTTGGGCGGCATCGGCGTCCCCGCGGCCGTGAGCATCTCGGTGGGCACGGTGGCTGCCCTCGCGCTCGCCACGATCGTGCAGATGATTTTCGGCGAGCTCTACCCCAAGAATCTCGCGATCGCCTCCCCGGAGCCCTTGGCCCGGCGCCTCGCCTCGTCCACCCTGATTTACCTCACCGTCTTCGGCTGGCTCATCACGATCTTTGATCACGCGGCCAACGCCTTCCTGCGCCTGTTCAAGATGGAACCGGTGCATGACGTTGACTCCACCGCCACGGCGGACGATCTGGAGAAAATCGTCGCCAACTCGCGCAGCAGCGGAGACTTGCCCGACGAGCTGTCCCTCCTGCTGGACCGAATCCTCGACTTCCCCGACCGCGACGTCGAGCACGCCATGATCCCACGGTCGCAGGCCGACTCGGTGACCCCAGACACCACGGTGGGCGAGCTCAAGCAGCTCATGTCCACGGCCCATTCGCGCTACCCCGTGCTGGAGGACGACCAGCCAGTCGGCGTGGTCCACTTGGTAGACCTCCTCAAGCACCCGGTCGCGGAGGAAACGCCGGCCGCGCAGGTGATGCGTGAGCCCCTGGTCCTGCCAACCCTCATGGCGTTGCCCGATGCGCTCAATAAGCTGGTCGGGTCCCACAACGAGCTCGCCTGCATCATTGACGAGCACGGCGGATTCGCTGGCGTGCTCGCGCTCGAAGACCTTGCCGAAGAACTCATCGGTGAGCTCACCGATGAGCACGACGACGCCGAGGACACTGAGCTCACGGCCGCCGCCGAGCCCAACACGTGGCACGTCGCCGGCGACATCCACATCGACGAGGTTGAGCGCGCGATCGGCCACCCCTTGCCCCCGGGTGATTTCGAAACGATCGCCGGCTTGCTGATCGCCACCGTGGGCGAGCTGCCTGCGGAGGGCAGCACCATCCGCGTGGAACTTCCGCAGCAAGCCGAGGACCTCGTCTCCGACGCCCCCACGGTGAGGCGCCTCGACGTGACGGTGGACTCGATCGACCGCCACGTGCCGGATCAGCTGACCGCGCGCCTCGTCGAGCTGCCGGTCGAAGACGACGAGCCAGCGGAGCGGGCCACGGCTCGCGACGAGACGGAAGGGACGGGACACAACCAATGAGTGGACTGCTCGTTGCCGCGATCACCCTCGGACTGATTGTCCTGAGCGCCTTCTTTGTCATCATCGAATTCGCGCTGCTGAGCGCCCGCCAGCACCGCTTGGAAAACGACGCAGCCCAGAGCGCGTCCGCCCGGGCTGCGCTGCGCGGCATGAACGAACTGACCCTGATGCTCGCCGCCGCCCAGCTCGGCATCACGGCCTGCACGTTTGCCCTCGGCGCCATCACCAAGCCGGCCGTGGACCAGTGGCTCGGCCCCGTGTTGACCGGATGGGGCGTGCCGGCCGGAATCGCCGATGGCACGGCGTTTGCCCTGTCCCTCCTGTTCGTGACGTTCCTCCACCTCGTGATTGGCGAGATGGCCCCGAAGTCCTGGGCGATCGCCCACCCGGAAACCTCGGCGAAGCTCATCGGCCTTCCCGCCCGCGGGTTCATGTGGGTGTTGCGGCCGCTGCTGATCTGGGTCAATACGATTGCCAACCGGTTGGTTCAAGCCAGCGGCGTCACGCCGGTGGAGCGCGCGGCGGTCGGCGGTCAGGACATTGACACCATCCGCCAGCTCGTCGAGCAGTCCACGTCGAAGGGCGCACTCGAGAGCGAATTCGGCCATCACCTGACGGACGTCATCGGCCTCAATGACCTGACGTTGGCGGATTTGGTCCGCCAAGACGTACCGCCGACCAGCGTTCCGGAACACGCCACGGCGAGCGACGTGTGGCAGGCCTCGGCGGCGTCCGGCCACATGCGCATCCTCATCGCGCAGCAGGGCGCGCCCCCGGCCCTCATTCACGTGCGGGACACGCTCTTGGCTGACCCGTCCGATCCGGTCGAGTCCTTGGCCCGGCCGGCGTTCACACTGAGTGCTGCCACGCCCGTCTACGAGGCGCTGGCGTCGTCGCGCCGGGCCAGCGAACAGCTGATCGTGGTCACGGAGGAGGGCGGGCCAACGCCCTTCGTGGGGGTGGTCAGCGTCAAAGACATCATTAACAGGGTTCTGCCCACGGCCCGCCGGGTCTAGTCTGGGGGCGTGGAGAAGAACTCGAAACCGCAGGATCTCGAATGGGTCGTCACGGTGGACGAGGCCTACGTCGGGCGCATCGGCGATGTGACGGCCCAGCTCGAGTCGGCTGGCCTGCGCGTAGAGCGCGTGATGAAGCGGCTCGGCATCGTGTGCGGGGCGGCCGACGGCGAGTGCCGGGCCGCGCTGGAGCACGTCACGGGCGTGGCGTCCGTCGAGGTGCAGCGGCGCGTCCGCCTCGCCCCGCCGGACTCGTCCCTGCAGTAGCTCGCGGCGCTCAGCCTAGGGCTGATGCACCCGCGTTCTCATGTGGGTAAAGCCCCGCACGATCAGCTCGCGCAAGACCGCGACGTCGACGTCCGCTAGCTTGTTCACGTAGACGCAGGACGCGCCGCGCTTGTGCTTGCCCAGCCGGGCCAGCATCTCCTCTGCAGCGGCCTCATTGGCCAGCCCGTAGAGCGCCAAGTTCGCCTTGCGGGGTGAAAATCCTACGGCCAGTGAATCGCCCTCACGGCCAGACTCATACCGGTAGTGGTAGCTACCAAAACCCACGATGCTCGGGCCCCACATCACGGGCTCGCACCCGGTGGCTTCGGCAAAGAGGTCCAGGAGGACGAGGCCATCGGCCCGGCGGGTGGGGTGTTCGACGGCGTCGACGAAGGCGCGCGCATCCGCCGGGGTGGGCACGGTCACGGGGCTACTCATGGGCTTATTGTGCGCCGCCGCGGGGCCGCTGACAACTCACGCGGCGGGCCTCTATGCTCTGTGAGTTAGGGTCGCGAGGCCAGATCGGCCAAGACCTCAATGAGCAGTTCCCGCTCCTGGACCTTGATGCGCTCGTGCAGCGACTCCTCGGTGTCGTCCTTGCGCACGTCGACGGCGCGCTGGGCCAGAATGGGTCCCGTATCCACACCGGCGTCGGCAACGTGCACCGTGCAGCCGGTGACTTTCACGCCATAGGCCAGCGCGTCCCGCACGCCATGCGCGCCGGGAAAGGACGGCAGCAGGGCCGGGTGGGTGTTCAGGTACGTGCCGTCAAAAGCGGCGATAAACTCTTCGCCCACGATCCGCATAAAGCCGCTGGAGACGACGTAGTCGGGTGCATAAGAGAGGCACTTCTGCGTCAGCGCGTGGTTCCACTCTGCCCGGTCCGCGTAGTCCCGGAAATTGACTTCAAAGGTGTCGAGACCGGCAGCGGAGGCGCGCTGCACGCCGCCTGTGTTGGGCCGATCCGCGCCGACGGCGGCGATCTCCACGTCCAAGTCGCCCGCCGCGACGGCGTCAATCACGGCCTGCAGGTTGGATCCGGTCCCGGAGACTAGTGCCACAATTCGCATGTCCCCCAGCCTACCGGTCTACTCTGGTGCCATGAGCACCCGCACGCCCGCCGAACAGCCCGAGGAGTGGACCCCCGACACCAAGGACTGGACGTGGGTCCTAGAGCACCCCTGCCCCGAGTGCGGCGCGGAGGTTTCCGCCTTGACCCCGCAGGATGTGGCCGCCCGGATCCGCGACTGCCTGCCGGCCTGGCGTCACCTGCTGCTGGAACGGCACGACGACGCAGCCGCGTTGCGCGCGCGTCCCGCGGGCAACGTGTGGTCGCCCTTGGAATACGCTGCGCACGTGCGCGACGTCTTCCGCATCATGCACTACCGCCTCGATCTGATGCTGCGCGAGGACTCCCCCACGTTCCCCGATTGGGATCAGGACGCCACGGCCGCCGAGGACGGCTACAACGAACAGGCTCCGCAGACGGTGGCCATTCAGCTGGCCTCCGCCGGCCGTGGGCTCGCCGATGCTTTCGACTCCGTGTTGGCCCGGGACGTCGAGCGCACCGGATACCGCAGTAACGGTTCCACGTTCACCGTCCGCACGTTAGCGCAGTACGCGTGGCATGACATCGCCCATCACCTGCATGACCTCAAGGTCTCGTGAGCGGCCGGGTCCCGGCCTGTCCCGGAGCGGCCGCGGTCCCCGTGACCGCCGTCGTATTCCGGATAAAGACCACCAGCCAGCTGAACACAATCCCCGCCGCGGCCAACTCCAGCGCCGTGAGGTTGTAGTACTGCAGCGGGTACCACAGGAACGCGGCCCCCGCGAGCATGGCGGTGGATACATAGGTGAACACGTAGAACGGCCGCGGGTAGCCCGGCGCCCAGAACGGGATCCCCAGTAAGAGCACCAGCAGGATCACGGCCAGCAGCTGCACGAAGAACGTGTGCACCGGCTCCGAGGCGTGCAGGGTGACGAGCCCGATGCCTACCATGCACAGGCCCACACCGATGAGGCACCAGCGCACGACTCCGGCGCGCGGCCGCAGCCAGCGCCGGCTCGTTCGGCCCGAGGCGGCGTCGTGCGCGTCCCGCGTGTGGGCCCAGCGGCTGAGGTCCCGGGTGACGAAGGCGGACAGGGTGGTGAGCACGATTCCGGAGGTGGTCAGCGTGGTGTTGAACGTCCAGAAGGAGGTCATCCCGGCGGCGCCGGTGCCGAGCTCGCTGAACATAATGTGCCACCAGAGCCGGTTCTCGGCGGCGAGCATGCTGACCAACATTCCGGCAGCCATGAAGACGGCGAGCAGGAGGGAGAGGCTGGCCGCGTTGATGCGGGCTCCCGAATCATAGGCGGCGTAGGCGGCGATTCCCGCGACGAGGGCCAGCATGCCGCCACCGCCGTAGGAATCGACGGTCAGCCCGTAGAAGGCGTCTTGGAAGACCCGGAAGGCGACGAGGGAGGTCATGACGGCGATGGCCGCGTGGACCACCACGAGGGCCGCGCCGTCGACGATTTGCCGGAGCAAGGGACGCGCCGCCAGCCACGCGTGGGTGCCGCGGATGGTTTGGAGATAGCCGGCCACGAACCCGGCACCGGCGGCGAGGCCTGAGGTGGCCGCGGCGAACAGCGCCACGGAGCGTTCGCCCCACAGCGGCGGCCGGAACCCATCGAAGCCCACCAAGCCCACGGCGAGGCCAACGACGGCGGCGATGCCCCCGGCCCATAGCGCGCGGGACTCGACTTGCGCGGGGGCCGTGGAGGTCGCCTGTCCCGTCGAGTCCGGGGCGGGCTCTCGCGTCGGCTCGACCGGGTCGATGGCCCGCCGATCGTGCTCGGACATGCTGCCTCCTCCACCCATTCGTCTCGCCCCGGCGGCCCGTGCTCCGCAGGGCCCTTGCGCGTTCTATGGTGCCACGGCCGCCGCCCGCTCCGCGGGTGCGCCCGTCACCTCAGCGGGCTTCGCCGTCGTACACCGGATCCGGGACCAGCAGCGGGCCGGACAGCGCGCCGAGCATCGTCCCAATGGCGACCTCGGCGCCCACCAGTGCCCCCGTGAGCCACAGGTCAGGCCCGATCTCGGTGAGGCGTCCGATCCCGACGGAACCGGAGGCGATCCAGCTGCCCACGAGGGAGATCAGGCCTGCGCCGGCACCGGTGAAGAGCCCCAGCAGCAGGGTGGACAGAGAGAGCGAGAGCCAGCGGTAGGGGATCTTGAGCGAACACCAGTCATCCAGATGGTCTTCGCCTTCCCGGACGAACCACCACCCTGCAATGAAGCCGGCCACGACGGGCAGGGCCATGAACATCCAGGCGCTGCCCAGCACGTCCCCGGTGGGCAGCGCGGCCAAGAGCGGAAGAGCCGGCAGCGGGCCTACCGTGGTTTCCAAGGTACTCAGCGTGGATCCGGTGCCCAGGCTGAAGCCACCGCCGCTGATCCAGGCCAGCGTGTAAAACACAAAGTTGGGCACGAGCCCCAGCTGACCCACCGTCAGCAAAATCCCGCCGATGACCCCGGTCCCGAGCTGCTGGTAGAGGTTAGACATTTGGGCCCAGTGGGCCCCCAAGTCCACGGCCAGCACCAAGGCGGCCAAGGCCAAGGCTGCAAAGTAGGCGACCACCGAAGCGCGGATGACGGCCCACACGTAGGTGCCGGCCCAGCGCGCGTGCTGGCTGGTCTTGGCAATCCACGTCACGAGGTCCACGCCGATCAACCGCGCCCACGAGCCCGCCTCGCGGCGGCACCCGATGACGACGCCGGCACCCGCGACGACCAGCGGGATCAGTCCCGCCGCGACGAGGGGCACCTCCACCTCGGCGGTGGGGACCGCGAACCCGGTGCCCACCCCGAACAGGGCGTAGGCTCCGAGCGCGCCGAGCAGCCCCTGCCACAGTTGGTCCGCGTACGACGCGCGGGCGATCCGGCGCCCGGCTCGCCACGAGAGCAGGAAGGGCACGAGAGCGAGGCCGAGCGGGGTCAGGGACAGGGTTCCGGTCAACGGAGCGGCCGCCTCCGTGGGGATGCTCAGGTGCAGGGGAACCCCGTGGATCAACAGCCAGGCCTGGCCGCAGAGGCGCAACAGATTCTCTAACTCGAGGTCCTCGAACCCTCCGGCGAACCACACGGCGACGAGCGGCACAATCACCAGCAGCGCGGAGAGGATGGCGCTTTGCAGCAGCTCGAAGGCGCCCTGAAGCCACAGGGGCATCGGGATCCCGTCCGTGAAGGCGTCGCGAGCGCGTTCGCGTAAAGACTTGTTGGCCATCGGTTCACATCCTGCCACCGCCCCGGGGGACAGCGGACGAACGACTCGGGAAATCCTGCGCACACCCAGCGGATCGTCAGGCGGGAAACGGCGCTAGGCCAAGGAGGCGAGGCCCTTGACGAACGTCATGAGGGCGCCGACGAACGCGAGCAAGAGGACGAAGAGCCGGGCGGCCCGATCCGTGACGAATCGGCCCACCCACTCGCCGCCGAAGATCCCCACGACGATGGCGGCGACCATGACGGCCCACATCCACCACTCGAGCACCGGGGTGCCCGCCGGATCAATCGCGAGCTTCACGGCTAGGGTCGTCGCGGCCACCGTGGCGAAGAACGGTTGCAACGTGGCGGCGAAGGGCCGCTGCGGCCACCGCGCGAGCACCGCGTAGGCGCTGACCGCGGGCCCGCCGACGCCGGCCATCGCAGTCGTCAGCCCGGCGGCGGTGCCCGCCACGGCGCGGGCGGGCTTACCGCGCACCACGACCGCGGTGCGGCTCAGCGCGACGGAGAGCAGCAGGCCGACCAACACCAAGCCGCCCACCACGGTGTAAAGGACCGCTTCCGGCAAGAGCGCGGCCAAGAGCGCCCCCGGGATGATTCCGGCAACGGCGGAGAGCGCCAGCCAGCGGTACATGGAGAAGTCGATGTCACGCCACACCCGCGGGACGATGAGCAGGGAGGAGACGGCGCCGAAGACGTTGATGAGGAACACCCCGTGCTGCGGGCCCACGAGCAGCACCAGGAACGGGGCCACCAACATGGCGAACCCCAGGCCAGCGACCCGTTGAGCGACGGCGCCAATCACCGCGAGTCCTACGACTAACCACAGCGCCATGACATCCACCGAGCCAGCGTATCCGGGAGCACGGCCCGGCCGCCGGATGGTGCGACACAAAGTGTTCACCTTCACTGCCCGTCGATTTCACTTCAGCGCCAACCTCGCCGCGCACGCTGGATACCGTGAAGATTGTAGTGGTTGCTGAATCGTTCCTGCCGCACATGAACGGCGTGACAAATTCCATCCTGCAGTTGCTGGGGCACCTGCGACGCCACGGGCACGACGCCGTGATCCTCGCCCCCGCTACCAGCTGGGCGGGGCCCGCGTGGGCCACCGAGCAGGCGCCCGCCACCGTGGAAGGCTTCGAGGTTCACGCCTTGCCGGCTCTGCCGCTGACCGGATATTCCAACGTCCGCGTCGCCGCGGGGACCGTGACGAGGGTGCGCAGACTGCTCGAGCGGATCTCCCCTGACGTGGTGCACGTGGCGAGCCCCTTCGTCCTCGGCTGGCGGGCCATCCAGGCGGCCAATCAACTGGGGGTCCCCACGGTGTCCGTGTATCAGACGGAGATTCCCGCATACGCGCAGCGCTACGGGGCCCCGTGGCTCGAGCAGTTGCTCTGGAACCACGTACGCACCATGCATCAGGCCTCCACGGTCAACTTGGCCCCCAGCACGTACTCCATGAACCAACTCCACGGCGTGGGCGTCCCGCGATTGCAACTGTGGCGCCGCGGCGTGGATACCCAGCGCTTCACGCCGGCCCGGCGCTCTGGCGAGCTTCGCGCCCAGCTGGCCCCGCATGGCGAGCGCCTCATCGGGTTCGTCGGCCGCCTCGCCGCCGAGAAGCAGGTGGAGGACCTCGAGGTGCTGGCCGATTTGCCGGGCACCCGCTTGGTCATCGTCGGCTCCGGGCCGCTCAAGGAGGAGCTCCAGCAGCGGCTCCCGGGCGCCCACTTCGCCGGCTTCCTCAGCGGTGACGCATTGGGCGAGATGGTCGCTTCCCTCGACGTCTTCGTCCACCCCGGCGAGTCGGAGACGTTCTGCCAGACCATCCAAGAGGCCATGGCGTGCGCCGTTCCCGTCATCGCGGTGGGCCGCGGTGGGCCGCTGGACCTCGTGGACAATTCGCGCACCGGTTGGCTGTACGCTCCCGGACGGTTGGAGGACCTGCGCGGGCACGTCACCGACTTGGTGTACGACGACGCCAAGCGCCAGGCCTTCGCGACGGCGGCGTGGCAATCGGTACAGGGCCGGACGTGGCCGGCGCTCTGCGACGAGCTGCTCGGCCACTACCGGGCCGCGATGGCCATGGCCCGCGCGCGGGCCTAGCCCGGCCCGCTTTAGTAGCTGGCCGGGCCGTCCCCATCGGCCTCGCCGATGAAGCGTGCCGCCAAGGCCTCGGTACCGCGCGCCAACAGGGCCACGTCCGCCCCGACGTTGACGAAGTCCGCTCCCGCGACCAAGTAGTCCTGCGCCTGAGACTCGACGAAGGCGTTGACACCCACAATCTTGCCGGCCGCCTTGACCTCTGCGATGGTCTGCTTCACACCGGCGACGACGTCGGGGTGCGATTGCTGCCCAATCAGCCCCATGGTGGCTGAGAGGTCGGAGGGGCCGATGAAGACGCCATCGATGCCGTCCACGGCCGCGATGGCGGCAGCGTTCTCGACGGCTTCCGCCGACTCCACCTGCACCAAGAGCGTCAGAAAGTCCTCGGCTCGCGTCAGGTAGTCGGGCACCCGGTTCCAGCGCGCCGATCGCGCCAGGGCCGAGCCGACACCGCGCACGCCCGCTGGGGCGTAACGGATGGCGGAGACGGCCGCGGCGGCGTCGTCCGCGTTGTTCACCATGGGAACGATCAGCGACTGGGCGCCCAGGTCAAGGAACTGCTTGATGAGCACGGGATCGTTGAACGGGACCCGCACCACGGGCACGGCCGGGTAGCCGGCGATCGCCCGCAACTGATCCAGCACGGACTGCAGGTTCATGGGGCCGTGCTCGGCGTCGATCAGTAGGTAGTCCATCCCGGAGCCAGCACAGATCTCCGCGACGGACGCGTCCCCGGAGCACACGAACATGCCGGCCACGGTGCGGCCCAGCGCGTGCTCGCCGTGGAAGAGGTCCTTAAAAGACCGGGGCGGGTCTACACGAAACGACATGTCACCGTCCCCAAGGGTCCGTAGTCGGCCAACACGGTATCGCCCTCATACACCCACATGGGCCGGGTGAACGATCCGGCGAGGATGATCTCTCCCGCCTTGAGCCCATCGCCATGCGGGGCAATCTTGTTGGCGAGCCAGTGCACGCCAGAGGCCGGGTGGTTCAGGACACCGGCGCCGACGCCCGTCTCTTCGACGATTTGGTTCTTGAACAGGATGGCGGAGACCCACCGCAGGTCGACGTCGTGCGGCTTCACGGGGTTTCCGCCGATCACCATGGATCCCATCGCCGCGTTGTCCGAGATGGTGTCCACAATCGTGCGGCCCTCCATCTCGATCCGCGAATCGAGGATTTCCAGCGCGGGGACCACGTAATCTGTGGCATCGAGGACGTCGAAGATCGTGGCACCCGGGCCGGTGATGTCCCGGCCCAGCTTGAAGGCGAGTTCCACCTCCACGCGCGGGTGGGTGTAGTCCGCCCACGTGATCTCCACGCCCGTCTCATGGATCATGTCGTCAAAAATGATGCCGTAGTCCGGCTCGGTGATGCCGGTCGCCATCTGCATGGCGCGGGAGGTGAGGCCGATCTTGCGACCGGCGAGCGTGCGCCCGTTCTCCTCGCTGCGCTGGCGCCACAAGTTCTGGACCCGGTAGGAATCCTCAACGGTCATCTCCGGGTACCGGGCCGTCAAACGCGCCACCGGCGTCCGGTTCTGGCCGGCGGCGACGAGTTCGTCGGCGATCTGGGTGATGGTCTCATCACTGAGCATGCGTGCGCCTTCCGCTTCATTGCGTTCCCGCCCTAGCGGGTTGTCTCTCGCCGGCGGGCCACGCCCGCCGATCCCAGACCATGCTAACGGCCCCGCGTCCGCAGCCCGCGGTTGGTGGCCGCGTATGAACGCACGGACCCCGGCATCCAATTTCTATGCGCTAACTCACAAGCAGGATAGGTATACCAGTTCTTAGACTCGGGCTACGGACCCCGGGATCCCACCGCCGCGATCCCACCCACACCAGGAGGAGCCATGACCACAGAACCCCGCAGCCCCATTGCCCGCCGCCGCTTTATTCAAGGTGGCGTGGCCGGGCTCGCCCTCGGAGCCATGGGCGCCGCCGGAGTCGCCAGTGCCCCCTATGCCGCGGCCGCCAATGCCCGGCCGCTCGTCCTGCACGGGGGCAAGATCTTCACCTTTGACGGCAGTGACCGCGTGGTGGACTCCGTGGCGATCTCCGGCGGGCGGATCATCGCCGCCGGCTCCGTCAGCGAAGTGCGCCGAGCCGTCAAGGGGCCGGCGGAGAGCATTAATCTCCGCGGGGCCTGCGCCTTTCCCGGCGTCAACGATTCTCACCTGCACGGGCTGAACTTCGGGCTCACCCGTCCACCGTTCACGCTGGACGTGGGATACCCAACGGTCAACTCGATCGCGGACATCCGCGACGCCGTCGCCGCCCGCGTGACCGAGAGCGAGCCCGGGCAGTGGATCCGCGGCCGCGGCTGGGATCCGGCCTACTTGGGCGATGGCCGTCAGCCGCATCGCGACGACCTGGACGCCGTCTCCCCGAACAATCCGGTCATCCTGACGGAATGGTCCGGTCACGCCGTGTGGGTGAACACCGCGGCCCTCGAGGCGGCCGGGGTGACCGACACCACGGTGCCGCCGGCTGGCGGCGTCATCGTCAAAGACGCGGACGGTCAGCCCACGGGCGTGCTGCTGGAGGGTGCCGCCTACCTGGTGCGGGACCACGTGCCGGACTTCACCGCGGAAGAAAAGCGGCAGGCACTCACCCAGGCCTTCGACATCATGCACGCCGAGGGCATCACCAGCTACACCGAGCCCGGCCTGAAGCTCGCGGACATGAAGGTGTACGACGAGCTGCTTTCTGCCGGCACGCTCTCCGAGCGCGTCTCGCTGATGCTGCGCGCCCCTGCGGGACCCGCCGGGTTCGAGGAAACGCTGACCCAGTACGCCGCGCGTGACATCTACGCCCCCGAATGGTTGAACTCGCAGCAGGTGAAGATTTTTGCCGACGGCGTCCCGACCGTGAACAAGACTGCCTGGCTTTCAGAGCCCTACGTCGGCGGCGGTTACGGTTCCATGACCATGGACGGCAGCACGCCGGAGGAACAGGTCGCGAGCCTCGAGGCGGTCATCAACCTGGCCCACGAATACGGCTTCCAGATTGGCACCCACGCCACGGGAGACCGCACGATCGACGCCGCCGTGGCCGCCTACGCGCAGGCCCTGCAGGCCAGCGGCGAATCGGACCGGCGCCACTACATCATCCACTGTGACCTGCCGAGCGCCCAGACGCTCTCCACGATGGCGCAGCTGCAGATTGGCGCCAGCTTCAACCCGAACATCAAGTGGTCCCTCGTCGATTCGCAGCTCCAAAGCATCGGCCGCGAGCGTGCGGAATACGAGTGGCCCTACGCCTCCGCCTTGCGCGCCGGCGTCAACGTCTCCAGCACCTCCGACGCCCCGGTGGTCTACCCGGACTTCCGCCGCGGCATTTCCATGATGATGGAACGCCGCGGCCGCTCGAGCGGGGACATCTACGGCCCGGAGGAAGAGATCTCGTTCGAGCAGGCGCTGCGCTCCTACTGCCAGACGCCGGCGTGGCAGGACCGCGCCGAGTCGTGGAAGGGGCGGCTACAGCCGGGCTTCGCCGGAGACATCACGGTGGTCGACGGCGACATCTCCCGGATGAGCCCCACCGAGATCGCCGACGTGCCCGTCCGCGCCACCATCATCAACGGAGAGGTGGTCTACGACACGGTGAACAAGCCGCTGGGACGCGAGAAGCCGGCGTCGTGGCAGCGCAACCCCCACCCCAAGGCGGTGTGCGGCTCCCACTAGGATCCGCCGTCGGCACCGGAGGCGAGGCGGTTGCCATTGACGCCCGCGAGGAGTTCCGCGAAGGACGCGGTCTCCTCGCGGGCGTTCTGCTGCCCACTGGCGCCGTGGTCGACGCCGCCGCGCACCTCGGCGGCACCGGCCAGAGCGTGGGCGATGTCAAGCCCGGCCCGCCGCACGCGCTCGCTGAGGGGTTCGCCGGCAGCGTCACCGTCACCGGCGCCCCAATCGGCGGGCGCCGCGAAGACGCCCGTGGGCAGGATGGCGGCCTTGAGGTAAGCGAAAATGGGGCGCATCGCGTAGTCGATGACCAGCGAGTGCCGCACGGAGCCACCCGTGGCGGCCAGGAGGACGGGCTTGCCCACGATCGATTGCGGATCCATGAGGTCAATGAGGGATTTCAGCAACCCGGAGATGGAGGCAGTGAACACCGGGCTGACGACGACGAGGGCATCGGCCGCCCGCACGCGCTCGAGGACGTTCTGCACCTCACCACTGGCAAAGCCGGCCACCATGCTGCGGGCGATCTCGGAGGCCAGCGGGCGCAGTTCGATCACCTCATACCCGACATCGAGCCCGCGGCCTCCGGCCGCGGACGCTGCCGCATCGGCGATCATCTCGCCCAGCATGCGGCTCGTCGACGGCGAGGACAATCCGCCGGAGAGGACCACCATCCGTTGTTCAGCCATGACCTTCCCTTCCGCCGCACGCAGCGGCTATATATGCATTTGCATATAAAACGTTCGGGTGGTCCGGTTCATTCCCGCCACTCTTCATCCCCGCCACCACGGCGTGACCTACGCTAGAAGCATCATCAGGCGAAGGAGCAGCACATGAGTGACGTCACGGACCTACTCGCGGAGCTGGACGGCCTCGAAGACGCCAAAATGCGGGCCATCAACGAAAAGCACGGAGATGACCACGGCATCAAGCTCTCCGATCTGCGCGCCATCGCCAAGCGCCTCAAGAAGCAGCAGCCGCTCGCCGTCGAGCTCTGGGCCTCCCAGCAGACCTCCGCGCGCCTGCTCGCGCTCCTGATCTGCCGGCCCCGTGACTTTAGCGCGGCGGAGTTGGACACCATGCTCCGGGCATCGCGGGCCCCGAAGGTTCAGGACTGGCTGGTCAACTACGTCGTCAAGAAGTCCGCGCACGCCGAGGCCCTGCGCGTGCTGTGGTTCGACGACGAGGACCCGAGCGTGGCCAGCGCCGGCTGGGCGCTCACCTCCGAGCGCGTCGTCAAGAACCCGGACGGCCTAGACCTCCCGGCGCTCCTCGAGATCATCGAAGCCCAGATGGCTGACGCCCCGGAGCGCCTGCAGTGGGCCATGAATACCTGCCTCGCCCAGATCGGCATTGAGCATCCCGAGCAGCGCGAGCGCGCCCTCGCCATCGGCGAACGCTTGGGCGTGCTGCGGGATTACCCGACCCCGCCCAACTGCACCTCGCCCTTCGCCCCCGTGTGGATTGAGGAAATGGTCCGCCGCCGCGAGTCCGCCTGACGCACCGGACGCCCACCCCACCGGCCGCGCTGAGCGGATCCGTGCGGGGCGGGCGCCGTCGTCGTCCGCGCTAGCGCGCGATCGTGAAGGTGATGTCCTCGGTGAATTCGCGGCCGTGGACGTCGGTGGCGGTGACCGTCGCGGTGTGCTCACCGGCGGCCAAGTCCTCCGGAAGCTCAAAGCGCCACAGGTGCATGGTCCGGTCCGCCAGGCTGCCGCCGTGCACCAACTGCTCCTGAACGGCCACCGGGTCCGAATACTCGGCACCAACGTGTACGTCCTCGCCCTGCATGGGCTGCGTGCGGACGGCCTCGGTGGTCTCACCGTTGAGCTCGACCTCCACCGTGGAGCCGGTGGAGCCCATCCAGAAGTTGGTGGTCAGCCACGTGGTTCCGGCCAGATCGTCGCCCGTCACGGTGGCCGGCGCGGCGAACTCTTCGGCCTGGCCCGCGTTGTCGAGGTTGGCGGCGTACCAATCGCGGTACGTCGGGGTGTTCAGGCCCAGCGCCATCTGGAAGTCATCGTCCTCGCCGCGGACGGTGAAGCGTTCGACGACGTCCGTGTCCTTGATGTCCAGCGTCAGCACGCCCGGGCGCCCGCCGTCGCGCTGAATCGCCTCGGGGTAGCCGTTGCCGGTGTCCGCCCCGGAGAACCAGTCGCCGGAAATCGCGCCGGCGGTGATGTGCGTGAACGGAAGTTCCTTGACGCCGAACAGCTCGTTCCAGCCGGCCAAGGAGTCCCCGGCCCGCATGTTCTCGATGCTGTGGGTGTGGCCGCCCAGGGCCACGGCCTCGCGGCCCTCCAGCATCTCGAAGATTTCTGCGACCTGATCCACCTGATGGCGGGACGCGCTGGAGTCGGCGAAGTCGAGCAGCGGGATGTGAGCGCCGAGAACCACCAGCTTGTCCTCGGGAGTATTGGCCAAGTCATTGCGCAGCCACTCGAGCTGGCGCTCATCGAGGGCTCCGTTGTAGCTGCTGCCGGCCTGGTAGTCCACCGTGTTCAGGGCGATCACGTGCGCGTTGCCGACGTCGTAGGAGTAATACTCCGGCGCCAGCTGCTCGCGGAACGTATCGAAGGAGTGCTCGTTGCTGACCGCGTCGAAGTCCAGGTCGTGATTGCCCGGCAGAAAGCGGGCTGGGCCGTTGAGCATGCCGGCCAGTTCACGGGTTTTGCCGTACAGGGACAGGTCATCGCCCACCACGTCTCCGATGAAGAGGGCGCCGCAGCCCGTGTAGTCCGTCCGTGCCGCCAAGTCGGTAAAGGCACCCTCCCGGGCGAACTCGACTTCCTGCTCGGTGTACGTCTGGATGTCTCCACCAATCACGCAGCTCTGCTGCTTGCCGCCCGTGGCCCGTGCTTTGACCAGCGGAAAGTTAACGGCCTCCGGCAGCGCCCCGGTGGGGGCAATGCCACCGAAATCGAGGTCCTCCGGGGTGCCCTCCGGCAAGTGGTTGTAGTGGAATTGGGCGACGTTGTCCTCGTCGACGGGGACTTGCCACCCGGAGGGCTGCGTGACGAACGCCGTCATGTTCTCGTACGCCGGCAGCTCGTAGGCACCGTGTGCATCCGTGGTGACCACCTCCCGACCGTTGGAGACCTTCACGCCCTTGATGCCCCGCTCGCCGCGGTCCTGCGTGGAGTTGTGATTGCGGTCATCGAAGACGACGCCGGTGAGGGTCTCCGCATCGGCGGCGGCCCCCTCGGCGACGTCGACGTGGCCGCGGAAGGCGGTCTCTGCCCAGTCCCCCTGGGCGTGGGAGGGAGCCTGGCCCTGCACGGAGCCCTGACCTGATGGGCCAGCGAAGGCACCCGTCGCGGCGAGGACGGTGAGGCCAGCGGCCGCGGTGAGTGCGGCGCCGGCGCCACGGCCCCAGCGAGCCACGCCTCGCTTTTGGGTTGAAATGAAGTTCTGCACGGTAGTCCTCCAGTCGGAAACGAAAACGGGGGAAACCACCGATGGCTTCCCCCGTTCTCCAGACTGGTTCCCGCGGGTAAACGCCGTGATGCGCCCACGAGAATCTTGGCTAACCAACGCCTAAAGTACCGCTGAGTAGGAGTTTTAAGTTGAAGGATTGACTTCCTGTTCGGGCTCGCCATCGGCCAGCTCGGCCGGCCACACCACCGTGAACCGTTCTTGGATGACTTCCCGTCCCGGCGTGCGGGTGTCCTCGGGCGACCAGTGCTCCCCCGCCGCTTCCCGGGTTCGGCGCCAGTACTTCTCGTGCTCGCGCCGCCACGAGTCGAGACTGCGATCATCCTCGGCCTCCGCGGCCGCAAAATCCGCGTCGACGTCGTCGAACGTTGACAACGCCAGGGCCATGGTGCGCAGCACGACCGCCGGTTGCCCCGTGGAGTCGCACGCCACCCAGTGGCCGCCGATCGTGGGCAGCGGATCCTCGGGATCCGTGTATTCGTCCATGAGGGAGGCCGTGGCCCGCTTATCCCCCTCAGTGACCTCCTTCAGCAGCGCATCGGCGAGCTGCGGCGAATCGCCGAAATAGTCCACCTCGTATTGCTGGTTCCCTTCGGGCACGACGCCGGTGGCGGCGATGTATTCGTCCCACATGCGGCGGGCCGCGGCGCGGTCGATCGGCGGCAGGCGGTCCGCCACGGTGCTGACGGTGACTTCCTCTCCCCCACCGCCATCTTCCGGCGGCTGCTCGAGCGAGGACTGAACAGCAGGATCATCTTTCATACCGCCCACCCTAGGCCCCGCGGCGGCAAACGCGTAGCGCAGCTGGCTGGCAACGTCACACCACCCCTGCCCCCGCCAGTCAATCCACCGGAAACACCCCCGAAAACCTCAAGAAACTGCGGCTGACTAGCATCAACGCACAACTACCGAGGAGGACGTGTGAACACAGAAGTAGGACGCAAGGCGGCGGAGACGCTGGTCAAGGGGCTGGGACGACGCCGGTTCATGGGCGCCGTCGCGGCGCTCGGGACGCTTTCGGCGGCCACGGCGTGTTCGGGCGCGAGCGCACAGGCCGGCAGCTCGCGCGCCTCCGGAACGGCAACGGCATCAGCCAACGCCTCCGGTGCCGCGCCGTCGACGGGATTCGGTGAGATCCTGCAACCGCATCGCGGCCCCCTCAACGGCGACGCCTATCTGGCGTCCACTCCGGAGGAGGTGCTGTGGGGTTACGTTCCCACGGTCCACGCCAGCCCCGTCCTGTCCATGAAGTCGGGCCAAACGGTCACGATCGATGCGGTGTCCCACGAGGGCATCCTCGAGGACCAAGGCCGAAGCCCCCTCGACTACTTCGGCGAGCACGGCGTCGCACAAGATCAGGTGCTCGAAGACGCCGTCGCCATCGCCGCGGACTATAACCGCACCGAGCGGGACTTCGACGCCGATGGACCGCATGTGGTCACCGGCCCCATCCAGGTCGAGGGGGCCGAGCCCGGCGACGTCCTGAAGATCGACATCTTCGAGGCCCTGCCCCGCGTGCCCTACGGCGTCGTCTCGAGCCGCCACGGCAAGGGCGGACTCGCCATCCAGTCCGACGGCTCGGCCCCGGACGGGATCACGCTGGAGGAAGTGATGCCGCCGGTCGCGATGGACCAGCGCTCCTCCGGGATCCCCAGCGACTACGGAAACGTCTCAGTTTTCACCGCCATCGAGGAGGGGAAGGCGGTCATGCGCAGCGGTGACCTGACGGCGCGGTTCCCCCTCCGTCCGTTCATGGGCATGATGGGCGTCGCCTACGCGGACTCCGACGGGCTCACCTCCCCCGAGGCCAACTCCGTCCCGCCGACGCTCGGCGGTGGCAACATCGACATTCGTCACCTGGGCGCCGGATCGACGTTTTACCTGCCGGTGAGCGCCGAGGGCGCCTTGTTCTACGTGGGCGATCCTCACATGGGGATGGGCGACGGCGAGGTGGCGTTGACCGCCATGGAGGGGTCCCTGCGCGGCACCTTCCGGCTGACGGTCTGCAAGCCGGACTCCGGCGACGCGCCCTCCGTGGCCTACCGGTATCCCTTTGGCGAAACACCGGATGCGTGGATTCCGATTGGCCTCTCCGATCCGGACGGGCTCGACGGCGGCGGCGTCGGTAGCGACCTGAACATCGCCATGCGCCGGGCGATCGTCAACGCCTTGGACTTCTTGGAGCACGATCGCGGGATGGACCGCGCCATCGCTTACGCCTACCTGTCCGCGGCGGCCGACTTCGCTATCTCCCAAGTGGTGGACCGGACCGTCGGCGTGCACGGGCTGATCAGAAAGGCCGACTTCGCGTAAATCCTCGCTCTTCCGGCGCCGGGCGGGCAGACGCGGAGCCGCCGGACCGGGAGCCGTAGCTGCCGGCCCGGGTGCTCAGCTCGGGCGTTCGTCCCGGGGTTAGTGATGCGGTTGGATCGCGTCGAAGCCGGTCTTGGCGGCCGCTTCCTTCCGCTCGGACGATTCCTGAGAGTGGTGCTGCATGTCCTCGAGGTGCTCATGCTCCAGGACTTCGGAGCCGAAGTCCTTATCCGCGAACTTGTGCCCCTGCTGGCGCTCCACGGTGTCGGTCATCGTGACTCCTCCTTCCACTTTCACCGGGGGGCCGCCCGGCCGGTGGCCCCTGAGTACCTCGGATGGTAGACCCGCTCGGGGGCGACTTCAAGAGGTGGGCGGGCCGACGGCGCAACCGGCGTCACGCGGCGTGGGTCTGCGATGATGGGGCCATGAATTTGCCTCCCGGTACCGTCACGATCCCGGTCACCGCCACGACGCCGCGCGGCACGGTGAACACTGAGGTCAGCGGCGCGTGGGTGGCGGCCAGCCAGCCGCATAGTGTCGTCGTCCTCGCCCACGGCGCCGGCGCCGGGCGTGAGCATCCGTTTCTTACCGGGTTCGCGGGCGCGCTGGCCGCGGAAGGGCACGCGGTGTTGAGCTTCAATTTTCCCGCGATGGATGCCGGCAAAAAGTTTCCCGACCGTCCTCCACTGGCGGTGGGCACGTGGGACGCCGTTCTCGCCTACGCTGCCGGGGTGGCGGAGACGACGACGGGGCGCATCTGGGCGGCCGGCAAGTCCTTCGGGGCGCGGATGGCCTCGCTGGCGGCCGCTGGGGAGGAGCTGGAGCGGCCCATGACCCCGGCCGGGCTGATCTATCTGGGGTATCCGCTGCACGCGCCGGGAAAGCCGGAGAAGCTGCGGGACGGGCACCTCGACGGGCTCGCCGTTCCGCAGCTCTTTGTCGAGGGCACACGGGACGCCTTCGCACGGATCGACCTCATGGAGGCGGTGGCCGAACGGTTGATGGCTCCGGCCGGTTCCCGCGTGGAGGTCGAATGGGTCGAGGGCGCGGATCATTCGTTCAATATCAAGGGGCATCGCCGGCCCCCGGAGGAGTGCGGCGCCTCCTTGGCCCCTGCCGTGGATCGCTTCCTGCGGGCTTAACGCCGAACGGGCCAGCCGGTGACTCTTGGGTCACCGGCCGGCCCGCGCGGCTCGCTGGCTAGCTCCGGTCAGTCGAGACCGCCTAGCGGTTCCACGGGAGCCAGTCCCAGAACCCTGGCTGCCCGTTGCCGTGGCCATTCGTATTGCCTTGGCCCTTGCCCGGCTTCCCGTTCCCGTTCCCGTTCCCGTTCCCGTTCCCGTTCCCGTTCCCGTTCCCGTTCCCGTTCCCGTTCCCGTTCCCGTTCCCGTTCCCGTTCCCGTTCCCGTTCCCGTTCCCGTTCCCGTTCCCGTTCCCGTTCCCGTTCCCGTTCCCGTTCCCGTTCCCGTTCCCGTTCCCGTTCCCGTTCCCGGGATGATCATCGCCGATGACGATGTCCTGCACAGCGGAGGTGTCGACGCCGCCGTGGGGATCGGAGGTGCGCACGTACCAGCCATAGGTGCCCGGCTCGCCGAAGTCCGCGGTGACGGCCACGGTGGATCCGCTCGCTACGTCCTGCTGGGCGCCGAGTTCGACGCTCGTGAGGATTTCCACGGTGAAGCCCGTGGTGGTCAGCGACTTCTCCACCACCTCAATGCCCAACTGCTCATAGCCGAGCGTGAAGTCCTGGTACATGTAGGGGTCCGTCTCCGGCCCCATGAGGGAGGGATCCTCGGAGTTGTACTTCGCCAGCGACGGGCTGAAGGTCCGCACCCGCATTTGCTCTCCCAGGTTGTCGAACTGCAGCAAGCGCAGGTAGCCCAGGCCACCCTGTTCCAGCCCCTGGTAGTCGAACAGCATGGCGGTCGCCGTGCGGTCCATGACGCCGTCGCCGTCGTCGTCGTACTCGAATTCGCGCTTGAACGCATCGTGATAATGCCCGGAGGTGACCACGCGGACGTTCGGGTTCGGCTCGACGACCTCATCGAGGATCCGCTGCGGGATGGGCCCCAGCCCACCCGTGGTCAGCATGAACTCGTGCAGGTTAATCACGGCCACGCGCTCGGGATACTGCGCCAGGACCTCATTCATCCACTCGATCTGCTCGTCCTGCGGGTCCCAGCCCATGTAGAGCATCAGGAAGTCGACGCCGCCGGCGGTGATGAGGTCATAGTGGCCGCGGTTGTCTTGATGGCTGCCGCCGTACCACGGGTTGCCCGCATAGCGCTCCTCGCCAAAGTACTGCGAGTACGCACCATAATCGGCCAAAATACCGCCGACGTCGTGGTTACCCGCCAGCACACCGTAGGGCATGCCCGCGTCATCCAGCCGCTGATATTCCGGATCCGCCGCGTCCCACTGGTACTGCTGATCCCAGTTGTTGACGATGTCCCCGGTGTGGATCAGGTACTGGATGTTCTGTTCTTCGCGCTGGTCCAGGACAAAGTCGTGGATGGCTTGCTGGTGCTCGAAGTACTCCGGCGTCTGGTGGTAGTACTGCGTGTCCGACTCCCAGGCGATGGAGAAGTCGTACTCGCTGCGCTCGGTGTCCTCCGGGTGGTTCTTCTCCACAGTGGATTCGCGGCTCGTGTGGTTCTCACCCGCGAAGCCTTCCGTATGCTGCACCAAGGCCGTGATGGTGCCATCCGCCGCGCGGGCCGCGTCCACGGTCCCGGAGAGTTCGACGGCGCCGCCGTCGCCCACCGTGCGGGTCACCTCGGTCCATTCGGAGCCGTCGGCCGTGAGGGCGTACAAGATCAGTTCCGCCCCGGCCTCGGACTCGCCAGTCCACGTCAGGCGGGCTGTCGCGTCGTCGCCCGCGTCGGCCGGGACCGGGACCTCGAACTGGTAGAACGGCAGCGCATCGGTGCTGGTCACCGGTGCCAGTCCGACGTCGGTCGTGAGCGCCGTGCCGTCGACGACCTCGCCCGCGCGGTCCGTGGCGTCGGAGGAACCGGTGGTGCCGGCCAGCGCGTCCACCTCGCCCTCGGCCAGGTCGAACCGGTGGCCGCGCCGGAAGGACACGTCCAGCGCGTCGCCGCTGGGATCGGTCACCGTGGCGGAGAGCTCTGCTTCGCCACGGACCTCGGCGCCGTCCTGCGGGGCCAGGTCTGAGGCGGTCGGCGCCTCCACCGGGGTGGTAAACGTGATGGTCTTCTCCGCGCTGTTGCCCACCGCGTCCTCCGCGGTGACCGTCAGCGTGTGCTCGCCGGCCTCCAGCTCCACCGAGGAGGTGGCGGTGCCGGGCTCGATGACCTGCCCGTCAAACGTCAGGACGGTGTCCGCCACGCCGGAGCCCGCGTCGGAGACCTCGGCGTCCAGCACGATCTCACCCTGGTAGGTCTCGCCGTCGGCCACCGTGGGCTCGATGCTGGGCGCCGTGTTGTCCACGGTCACCGCCGCCTCGGCCGTGGCCTCGCCGTCGGTGGCGGAAACGATGTGCGTTCCGTCCTCCGCGTTCGTGGTCTCCCAGTCGTGCGCCTGGGCCGCGAAGGCGTCGTCGGGCAGCGTGAACGTGGAGTCAAAGAAGTCGTGCTTGCCCGCGCTGTCGCCCATCTTGATGAGCTCGCTCGGGTCCTCGTAGCCCGCTGGACGCAGGGTGCGCCCGTCCGGCAGCACCAGGCGCATCCCGGAGATGACGAAGTCGTCGTTGTTCTCGTCCTCGTCAATCCACGGCCCGGCCTTGGTGCCGGCCCACACGCTCACGGTGAGGTCTTCGCCCTGTTCGACGTGCTCGAGGCCCACCGGCACCGCCATCGTTTCCGTGTTCGCGTAGGTGCCCTCGAGGAAGATGTGCAGCGTCTCGTCCCCGATCCGCACCCCGTTGCGGAAGTAGTAGTCGGTCTGCGAAACCTCAAAGACGAAGTACGGCTCGGATTCCAGCGAGGCGCGGGTCTCGACGCCGGTGCCGTCGATGCTCAGCTCAATCGGTGACGGGTACTCCTCCCCCGCTGCGGACACCGTCGTGGTGCCGCCAACATACTGCCCGTCGTCGACGTTAAGGCGCACGGGGTCCGTCTCAGCGCCGTCGATCGCGACGCGGCGGGGCTCGGTGGTGATCTGCCGCGTGCCGTCGGAGACGGTCACCGTGTACTCGTACCACTGCTTGCCCCGCAGGTCGGCCGAGGCCACCGTAGAGGAGTAGCCGTCTTCCCCGGAGGCGAGCATGTTCAGCTGGATCGGCTCAGTGTCGACGTCGTTGTGGAGGTTGAGCGTGACGGTCTTGACCTGCACGTCGTCCGTGATGGACAAGTCGACCACGAAGTCCTCGGCCGGGTCGATGGTGTCCACGGTGTGGTCGGCGACCTCCGGGGCGGATTGGTCCTCCGCGACGACCATGAGACCGCCGGGGACCTGGTCCGTTTGGACGCGGCCGGGGCTGGCGGGCTGGGTGTCCAGCAGGTCCTGCAGCGCCACGTCGTCGCTGCCGGTGTACCGGATGCCTTGGTCCGCGGCCGTGTCATCGGCCTCGGTCATGTTGTAGTAGGCCCGGTTGATGCCATGGCCGGTGTTGGTGCGCAGGGCGACCCCGCGGGCGCCCCCATTGGAGAGGCCGCCTTGGTGGATCTCGACGAGGTTCTCGCCGGCGGTCAGGTCCGCACCGAAGTGGGCGTTGAAGTCCTCTGCGGTCAGCGCATCATTGCTGCCGTTCTTGATCCACGCAACCAGCGTTTGGCCGGCGCCAATGGTCACGTCGGCGGGGGCCACCGGCCAGAGGGCCTCGTTGGTGTTGGTCTCGAAATCCTTGGGGTAGAGGTACGTCAGCGCGTAGTCGGAAAAGTCCACCGGCTGGGAGCTGGCGTTATAGACCTCCACGAACTCGTAACCGTCCGCTCCGCCCACGTTGGTGCTATCCGGCAGCACCTCGGTGATCTGCAGGGGCGCCGTGACCACGGACTCGTCAGGCTCCAGCCCCGAGACGTCGCCCGGTCCTTCGGGTTCCGGCTCCGCCGGCACCAGCGCCTGATCGGTCACGGTGCCGGGGGTCATGGGCGCCAGGGTGGCGAGGACGCTCGCTGCGTGGCCGGTCGCCGCGGGAATCTGGAAGTCCACGGAGAGATCGTCGCCCACGGATCCGGCCGGGTAGTAGGACCAGCCGAGCACGCCGGAGGGATCCGTAATGCGGATGCCGCGATCGCCCCCATTGGCGAAGGCTCCTTGGCCCGTGATGCGGGAGACGCGCGTGGATTCGCTCGCCCCCGTGGCGGCCTTGAAGTCGGCGACGCTCGCGTTCCGGCTCGCATCGGTGGTGGAGAGCCAGAAGACGTGGGATTCGCCCGCGGCGAGGACCACGTTCTTGCTCGTGACGGCGTCGTCCTCGACGATGCTCAGCGGGTTGTCCCCGTCAGCGGCCACGCCGTCCGTGTAGGTGTAGGAGAAGGAAATGCCGGCGGCGGCCAGATCGAGCGGCTCGTCCGTGGTGTTGGTGACCTCAAAATACTCGAGGTAGTCCGCGCCGGAGTTGTTGGCCATGATCTCCGAGACGAAGACGGCCGGCGGCTGCGGTGCCGCGCTGGCCGCGGCGGGGTCGATGATCGCGGTGCCTGCCAGCACGGCGGCTGCCGTCAGGCAGGCCAGCGGGCGGCGCGCGGCGAAGGCCGCGCCGCGTTGAGATGGGTTAGTCATGCTGTCCTCAGGTGGGCTGTGAAGTACCTGAAGAGTTGACCAGTAGCTCTCGACCGTCCGGTGGACGCGAGGTTAACGACTACTCAGGAATACCTTAAGCCTTCGTCCCGACGATGCGGGCCAGCAGGTCCCCCAGCTCGGCCGGGCGCGTCAGCTGCGGCCAGTGCCCGGTGGGCAGCTCGTGAATCGCCAGGTCATCGAGCTGGGCGAGCTCCGCCGTCTCCGGCACCCCGGCCTCCATCCAACTCCGGATCTGTTCTTCCGTGAATTCGCAGGCGATCACGTGGGATTCGATGCCGAGGCGGGCCGGGTTGGACACCGCCACCGGCTCGGTCGCGACGAGCGCGGGCTCGGGAACGGCCATCAGCCGGAACTGGTCGCGGAGTTCGGGGGTCAGGTCCCGCAGATCGGCCTCTTCGAAGACGTCCCATGCCGGCAGCGGCAGCGAGCAGCCGCTGGCGGGCAGTTCGTCATTGATCACCCCGCCGTCGGGCAGCGGGATCGCGTCCACGTAGATCACCCGGCCGACCTTCTCCGGGCGGGCCTCAGCGGCTCCTTGGACGATCACGGCTCCGCCGGAATGCCCCACGAGGCTCACGGGGCCATCCACGGAGTCGAGGACGTCGACGACGGCGTCAATATGGGTGCGCAGTCCAATCCCATGACGGGACGCGATGGGCGATTCCTTGCCCGGCAGCGTCATGGCGAGGCAGCGATGACCGCTCGCTTCGAGGCCGCCGGTGGCGGCATTCCAGGAGTCGCCGCTAAGCCAAAAACCGGGGATGAGAATGACGTCCATCCGCCCAGCCTACGTCGCCGAATTCAACTTGGGCAGTGGCGCACCCGCTCACGCCGTGCAGGCACGGGCAGCCCGCCGCCGTCGTGCCCGGGGCGGCCGAGCCAGAGCGACCGTCAGGCGCGCAGGCGAGCGACGCGCCACACGCGCCGCGGCCGGCCCGTGCGAGCGTTGCGCGCGGGCGGCTGTCCCCGCCCCACGAGGGCGGCGAGCGCGACGCCCGCGAAGGTCAGCATGGCGCCCATGGACAAGGCCATCTGACCACCGAACAGGTCGATCAGGACGCCGGCGAGCGCGGAGCCGCCGGCGATCCCGACGAACTGGGCGGTGGTGGACCAGCCGAAGGCCTCGGCCACGTCGCCGGCGGCCACGGCGTTGGAGGTCATGTGGGTGATGGCTGCAATGACCGGGGCGATGCCCGCGCCGGCGATGACGCCGGAGGCGAGCACCCACCAGAAGTCGGTGCTGACGGAGGCCAACGCGAGGCCAATGCCGACGAGCCCCAGCCGGCGGACCAGGGACCAGCGAGTAAGCTCGCGCTGCCCGACGGCGAACCCGGCCACCAGCGAGGCGCAGCAGAGCACCGCCAGGATGAGGCCGGCTTGAATGCCTCCCTCACCAAAGGTGGCCACCGTGGCGGCCTCCAGCATGGCGGTCGCGGCGGAGATGACGAATCCGATGGCGAGCACCATGAGCAGCGCGTGGGAGCTGAGCACGGCGCCGAGCTTGCCGCTCGGCGCCTCCGGGCGGGCGCGCACCACCTGCGGCGAGGCGAGGAACCAGACGCCGCCGGCGGCCAGCAGCGCGGCGGCGGCGAGGATGCCGAGAGCGCTGTGCACGTTCAAGGAGAGGAACGTGACCATGACCGGCCCGATGATCCAGATGACCTCCTGCACGGAGGCGTCAAAGGAGAACAAGGCGGTGCGTTGGGCGGGCGGCACCATGGACGGGTAGAGGGACCGGGCCGCGGGCTGGATCGGGGGCGTGGAGACGCCGGCGATGAAGGCGATCACGGTGTAGAGCGGCACGGAGAGGTTCGGGATGGCCAGGGAGACGGTGGCCAGCGCGGAAATGGTCAGGGTCACGCCTACCACGCGGAACATACCGAACCGCTCGAAGATACGGCTGGTCAACGGCCCGGCGACTGCCTGGCCGATGGCGAGCGCGGCGAGGACGAGGCCTGCGGCGGTATAGGAGGCGTGCTGGTGCTCGATGTGGATCAGCGCGGCCAGCGCGAGCATGCCGGCCGGGAACCGCGCGATCAGCTGGGAGATCACAATCCGGAAGACGCCTGGGGTTCGGAAAAGGTCGCGGTAGCTGGTCACCGCCCCACCGTACCGTAGCGTGCAGAATACTGCATCATGCGGTGCATCACAGGGTGAGGCGTCCGGTGGGCGCCCGGCCCCCGTGATCTCCGGCCCACCCCGTTAGACTGATCTTCACCCCGTGCCCGCCACCGACGAGGATCTACGTGACCGAGAATCAGGACATCGCCGCACTGATCGGCCAGCGCGTGCGCGCGTTGCGCGGTAAGCGGGCCTGGACGCTGGACGATTTGGCGGCCCGCTCCGGCGTGAGTCGCCGGACGCTGGTGACCATCGAGCAAGGGCAGGCCAACCCCTCCATCGCCGTGCTGTCCTCGATCAGCGACGCGCTCGGCGTCGCCTTCGTCTCCCTCGTGGAGACGGGCCCCAGCGAACAGATTCAGGTGGTCAGGGCTGGTCAGGGACCGCGCTTGTGGGAAGGGAACGACGGCGGCTCGGCGCACCTTGCGGGGTCTCTGCCCGGGACGAACATCGCGGAGCTCTGGGAGTTCCGCATGTCCCCCGGCGAAGGCTACCTCGGCCAACCTCACCCTGGCGGCACACGAGAGCTCGTGCACGTGGCCTCAGGCGAACTGACCCTCAGCGTCCTCGATCAGGAATTCGTTCTGAAGGCCGGTGACGCGGCCACGCACCCGGCCGACGTCGCCCACGGCTACCGGAACACGGGCACCCGCACCGCGGTGTTCTCCAACGTGGTGCAGTACCCCAACCCGCAGGAGTAGCGCAGGCTACTGAGCCATGCCCGCCATCTTCTTGGCGATGATAGTGATGGCCCTGGAGGGCATGATGCGGGCCATGCGGTCCATCATCACGGCGTCTTTGCCGATGAGCACGCGTTGCTTGTTGCCCTCGATGGCCCGGACCATCTCCGCCGCGGCGTCGTAGGCGCTCGTCATCTGGTGCTTGGCGGGCTTCTTGGCCTTCTTCCGCTTCTTGCCCGCGGGGATTTCCTCGGGTACCGATCGTTCCCGCATCTGGGCGCCGGAGTTCTTGGAAATCTCCGTTTCAATGGCCCCGGGGAACACCACGGACACGGCCAGCTTGGTTCCCTGGTGCTCAGCGATCAGCCCTTCGGTGAACAACTTCACCGCCGCTTTGGAGGCGCCGTAGGCGCTCTGACCCGGGAACGGAATGAGGCTGCCCATGCTGGCAACGTTCATCAGCGTTGCCGGCGGTCCGGCCATCAGGTCCGGCAGGAACGCTGTGGTGGTGTTGACCGTGCCCCAGAAGTTCACGTTCATCACGCGCTCGATCGCGGAGCGGTCCAGTTCGGAGATCGGCTTGAAATCGTGAATGATCCCGGCCACGTTGATGAGGCCATTCACCTGCCCGTGAATCTGCTTCACTTGGGCCGGTAGGGCTTCGACGGCCTCGCGGTCAGTGATGTTGAGGGCGTGAGTGGAGAGCTTGTCTCCGGCATTGGCCAAGCGCACGGTTTCCTCCAGTGCGGCCTCGTTGAGGTCAACGGCGGCAACCCGCGCGTTCTTGCCGAGGAGCTGGAACACTACCTCGCGTCCGATGCCCGCTCCACCGCCGGTCACCACAAACACCTTGTCGATCGTTTCCATGCTTCTCCTCATCTCAGGGCCGGGCCGCGGCGCTGTCCACACCGTAGGTCTCTGACACGCATAATTTCATGCGCGCCAGTCAGGCGCCATGGTCCGGGCCCATACTATGGAGTCATGACTGTGCCTGAGCAGGTCCCCACGGTGGTTGTCGCCGAGCGCAAGGGCGCCAGCATCACCTCGTTGGTGCTGGGGCTGGTCTCTATTCTGCTTGGCTTCACGATTCTGATTCCGATGGTGGGCCTTGCCTTCGGAATCCTCGGCTTAGTGCAGGAGCCCGCCGGCCGCGGCCCCGCCCTCGCCGGGGTCATCCTCAACTCGCTCACGATGATCGCCTGGATTCTGCTGATCATCATCTTTCTGCCATTCCTCATCATGGCGCTGATCTATGGGATCGCGCCGAACGAGTCGGTCCCGGCCTAGGCGCGTGGCGGGCCACCTGACCCGTGCGCACTCCCAGCGTGCGTCCGGCCAGCGGCCCTAAACTGGCCTCTCCTGAACGCTCCCCGAACGGATTGTCCCCGATGCACCGTGCACCGCTGACCTTGGCCGGAAACTCCCACCTGGTGCACTTCCAGCGCGCCATCGACATGGGCGCCACACCGGCGCCCCGCCGGCCCCTCCAGTTCCACGCCCGGCTGGCGCTCTCCCTGCTCCACCCGTTCTTTGAGGACGACGCAGTCACCCGGCCAGGGCAGGAATGCCTGCTCATGGTGCCCGGTTTCCGGATCGGCAACCGCGTCCTGACCGACCCGGCCCACCCCGAGGCACACGCCTCCGTGGACGCCGCTCTCATCACGCCGGAGCATGACGCTCAGATGCTGGAGCGCTACCTGAACCGACTCGACGATCTGCGCCGGCGCAACCCGGCCATCCGCTTTCTCTTCTGGAGCCTCGTGGCCGGCGAGTACCGCGCGCGTAGCGAGGGGCGCTACCTCCAGCCGGACGGCACGTACCGGCACCCCACGTGGAATCTGGCGGAGATCGAGCGAGAGTTCCCCGAGCACACCATCTCCTTGGCGCCGTTGCTGGATTCCGACGTCCTGCCGGCGCTCCTGAAAGACTCCGGCGGGCATCCCACGGAGTTGGCCGCCGCGCTCTTCCACCGCTTCATCGAGGACCCCGAGCGCCCCACGGATCAGGCCCTCGCCGAGGTCCGCCGCACCGCCACTGTGCCCTGCCTGAGTTTCTGGGAGCCCACGGTCCTCACCGGCGACTCCGCGTGGCTCGCCACGCTGGCCGACTACGCGGAGCGCGGCATTATTCGGCTCAATCAGCACGTGCGCATCATCGCGGACAGCGCGCGCATCACGGCGCGGGACGGCGTCGTCCTCTACATCACGGACCTGGACGGCACGGCCCTGCGGGCCGGGCAGGGTGACCACGGGTCCGACGCCGCCCGGCTCCCGGAGGAAGCACTAGCCCCGATCCGCCGGCTCGCCGCGTTGGGCCTGCGCCCCCGCGTCTTCACCTGGGCCAACAAGGCGAACGAGTTCACCAACCCGCCCGTGACCTGGGCCCCGGATCATCCGGGTTCGCCCATGGCCCTCGATGAGCAGTTGGCGGCCCGCCTACCCGAGGCCGACGTGTTGCGGGACGCCCACTGGGCCCCGCATTCGGTGAGCCTGCGGGACGTGGACATTGAACAGCTCTCCGGACGCCCCAAGCCCACCGTGGACGGATTGAGCCAGGTGGTGCGCCTGCTCGGCGGCGGCCGCACGCTCCAGTGGCTGGACGAGTAAGCGTGTGCTGAGCCGGCGGATCTGTCCGCAGCCTGTGCGTTGCCGAAGAGGTTGGGCAAGATGACGCTGTGGCCTCCCAAAGTGTGGGTGCCCGGGCGTACTCTTCACACTATGAGCAACACGCTACTGTGATCGACCAACGTGGGGAGTGCCGATGGAGTGGAAAAAGTTCATACCCAAGCCCAGCGCGCCGAAGCTGCGCTTGACCAAGGTAGAACCCCACACCGGCCACCGCACGGGCATCACGGTGGACGCGTCCAAACGTTTCGGCTTCCTCTGCTGGTCCGCCGTGAAGTTTCACGGGGACGCCGTCGTCGAGCGCCTGACGGGGAACTTTGATCCGGTAGATCTCAAGGGTGCGCCGCGGCTCACCGGGACCGCCCTGCAGGACGCGGTGGATCAGGAGCTCCAGCGCCAGCTCGCGATTGCGGTGATAGACCTCGGCGTGGGGGTGGACTATTCGGTTCATCGCCCGCTGACCACCAGCGCCTCCTGCGGGGTTCACGATGCCCTCGCGGAGCTCGGTATACCCGTCTCTAGTGCGGCCGCGCCCTCCGCCGTTCGTGCGGCCGCGGCGGAGGCCCTCACCCAAGAGGGCATCGCCCACCTCGGTGAAATCAAGATTTCAACCGACGCCTCGTGCGGGCGGACTACGACGTCGGGGCACGGCTGGTTCATCGAATCCGCCACCATGTACCGGCCGGTTATGGGCCGCACCACGTCCACGCAGCGGACGGTGCGCGCCGCCGAGCTCTACAGCATCCTGAAGGCCCTCAAGGCGGCGGATCGGCAATTCGGCCGGGAGGCGCTCCGCACGGGCGGCCTCCGGGTGCGCAGTGACTGCGCCATCGCCGTCCGCATGCTGCGGGAACCCGGTTGGCTGCCGGAGAGCGCCACGTCCCGGGAGATCGCGCTCGCCACCTCCATCCGGGACTTCACCAAAAATCTTCGCGTGCGGTTCGTCTGGGTCCGCGGACACAACGGGGACCTCGGCAATGAGACTGCGGACCGGCTGGCCGTCGCGGCCCGGCGCCTGCACTACGCCCGCACCCCGAAGGACAGCGCGGCAGCCATCATCGCCAATATTTGCCATGAGGCCACCGAGCGCTTCCAATCGGAGCGCCACCGCCTCGCCGCCTGACTCCGCCTGCCCGTCACGCGGCAGACATCCGCTAACTCAGGACGATGCCAGTGACCGCGTGGCGGCCTCACGCAGCCGCGAGGAGCAGCTTATCCATTTGGCCCACGCACGCTGACAGGGTCTCCTCGAAATCAGCCTCGGCCATGGCATCCAACTGGCGGGCGGAGGAAAACTCCACGCACAGGCGGACCAAGGTTCCGGGCTGATTGCCCGGGAGCGCATCGAGGGACAGGGTCATCTGCGTGGTGCCGCGCGGAAGGTCTTGGCCGGGCTCCCGGCCATCCTCAAAGATCAGCCGGTGATGCTTCTCCACTTCAAGGATTCGCCACCACCCGGAGGCCACCACACCGTGTTCGAAGATGGTGAACCGGCACCGCTCCCCCGGCGTCAGGCTGTGTTCGCTGAACTCGGCCGGGTGGCCTGGTGGACCCCACCAGCCCTCCAAGAGGGAAGGATCCTCGATCAACCGCCACACGGACTCGGGCGCCGCATTCACACGGGAGGACACCGTGAAGGTCAGCGCCTCCAGATCTGTGACCACGCTAGTCACCGGCATATCCGCCTCCTCACCCCGACGGGAAGGATCCCGGCCTCAGGCTATATGTTCGAGGGTACGGCCCCGGCTCAGGCCGGTAAAGAGCAGAGCTCGGATTGATCGACGGGTAGGCGGCGCAGATGCCCCGGGCGCCGGCAGTGGTCCGCCGGTATCCGGGGCATCGCTCACACCCCTCTACTTACCCGAATCGTTCGGGACGGAACGTCTCCAACATCGGATGCTTCTGACCAGCGGTTACTTCATAGGTGATCAGTTCGCCCGCGAGCAGGCCCAGGGTGGCACCCGAGTGTGTGAAGGCGGCGTAGCATCCAGGGACGGCTTCCAGTTCGCCGAACACTGGTTCTCCATCCCCCGGGATCGGCTTGCGGCCGATCTTCCACGAGGCTTTCGGCAGTTCCTCGACGCCGTCCAGCAATCTCGCGGCCTCTTCCATCAGCTCGTCCACGACGCCCTCCGGGATCTCGTAGCCATCCTCGGATTCGATAATCGACTCCTCGTACCAGTCGTGATCTACCGCCACGGCGCCTCCCGGATTCGGGCGAATGGCGGCACGCGGAGTATTCATCACGGTGGTGACCGGAGACGTCAGTGGTTCGGAGATGACGACCATCGAGACCGGCGAGGCATCGCCGATCTGCACCCCGAGCGGGGCGATCACCTGTGGGGTCTGTGGCCCGCAAGCCACCACGACGGCTTCACCCGCGTAGACCGTGCCGTCGGCCGCGCGCACACCGGTAGCGCGTCCGCCGTCGACCACCACGTGGCACTGGCCTGCGCCGGTCACCAGCGTCCCACCGGCGGCGGTGAAGCCCTCCAACAGGAACTCGATGAGATGCGGCAGAGACACCCACCCCTCGCCGGGGTTATAAACGCCGTCAGCGACCATAGCCTGGGGGTCCACATCCGTGGTCAGCTCACGCACATTGTCCGCGGTCACGTACCGGGAATCGTACCCGTGGCGGAGTTCGTAGGCATGACGTTCCTTCGCGGCGGCGGCATCCTCAGCGGCCGGCCAGTAGACCGCGCCATCGAACTGCAGCCAGTCCCGGGTGGGATCCTGGGCGTAGAGCGTTCGGTAGCGATCGATGCCCGCCATGCGCAGGTCGTGGTAGGGCTTGGACCGTTCGCCGGCCGAGTTCAGCCAGGACAGCGAGCGTCCGGAGGCACCGGACGCCGGCTCCGCGTCGGTCACCAAGGTCACCTGCACACCGGCCCGGGCCAAGTGCGTCGCGGCGGACACTCCAATCACCCCACCGCCGAGGACAACGGCTGTCTGCACCTTGTTAGTCATGCTGTTCCTTTCGCTTCGGCCGCGCACGGCCGTGAATCTGTTCGATGATGTCGAGGGAGGTGACGGCCTCCGCGGGATCGACGGGGACGGGGCCGCCGTTCAAGAGGTGCTCGGCGAGGAGGCGATAAAACTCTCCATACGCGCCGCGCTCCGGTTCCACTTCCCGCGCTCCCGTGGGTGTCGTGAGCGTGCCCCACGATTCGGGTGGTTCGACGCCGAGTCCCGCATCGCCGGGGCGCACCCCGTCGATCAACTGCGGTTCCTGCCGGTCCAGTCCACGTTTGGTGTAGGTCCCCGCGGTGCCGAGCACGTGGAAACGCGGGCCCGGGGCTACGGAGACCGCATTCATGGTCAGCCGGCTGCTGACGCCACTGCTGTGCGTGAGCAGGACGACGGCGTCGTCCTCGGCATCCGCGTCATCGGAGGCCAGATGCCGGGTGAGCTCACCGTGCACGGAATCAACGGGGCCGAAGAGCTGGATGGCCTGATCAATGAGGTGCGGCCCCAAGTCGTAGAGGATCCCTCCCCCGTCGGCGACGTTGGTGCGGCCCTTCCAATCCCGCATTCCTTCGGGTTTCCACCACTCGAACCGCGATTCGAAAACCAAGGGCTCACCGAGTTCGCCCGCGGCTATGAGCGCCTTGAGCGTCAGCAAGTCCGCATCCCAACGGCGATTCTGAAAGACCGTCAGACTCACCCCAGCAGCCTCGGCCTGCCGCATGAGAACGCGCCCCTGCTCGGCACCGACCACGAACGGCTTGTCCACCACGACGTTCAGCCCGGAGGCGATGGCCTCCGCAGCCAGCTCCGCATGGGTCCGGGGCGGGGTTCCAATCACCACGAGGTCTAGGTGCTCGGCCCGCGCGAAGAGTTCCTCGGGGCGGGCCACGATCATGGCGTCCGGGTATTCCGCCCGTGCGTGAGCCGCACGTTCGGGATTCGAGGTGACGATGTGGGTGAGTTCGTACCGGTCATCAGCCGCAAGGAATGGGGCGTGAAAAATTCGCCCGGAAACACCGAAACCGATGATGGCCGTGCGGATCCGGGTCATTACAGCACCTCCGAGAGGAAGGTCTGCAGTCTCGCGGAGCGCGGGTGGTCGAAAATCTGCTCCGGGGTCCCGGACTCCACCACCTCGCCTTCATCCATGAAGACCACCTGATCAGCGACCTTGCGGGCGAATCCCATCTCATGCGTCACGACCACCATGGTCATGCCGCGTTCGCACAGCTCGGCCATGAGACGCAAGACGCCCTTGACCAGTTCCGGGTCAAGCGCAGACGTGGCTTCGTCGAACAACATGACCTCAGGGCGCATGGCCAAGGCACGTGCAATCGCGACGCGCTGCTGCTGCCCACCCGAGAGGTCCCGCGGCCGGTGATCCATGCGTTCGCCCAAGCCGACTTCGCGGAGCCGCTCCTCGGCCAATCGGCGGGCCTCCGCTTTGGACAGCCCCTTCACTTTCCACGGGGCCAAGGCCACATTCTCCAAAGCCGTGTGGTCCGGGAACAGATTGAAGTGCTGGAAGACCATGCCGATGCGCAGCCGCAGGTCGTCCGGCTTGTCCCCCAGAACTGACCGGCCAGCCACCTGCACGTCTCCGGAGGCCGGATCGTGCAGCCGGTTAATTCCACGCAACAACGTGGACTTGCCGGACCCCGAGGGCCCGATGACACACGTCGTCGTGCCCGGTGCCACCGTCAGCGATACGTCGCGCACCACCGCTACATCTCCGTAGGCCAGGGAGAGGTCTCGCAGTTCTACGCTTGAGCCCTCATACACAGCGTCCGGCGTGGTTGTCTCTACTGCAGTCATCGCGTGGCACCTGCCGTTTCTCGATCTTCCAGTTCGGTCACTTCTTTGAGGCCACTCGTTGGACCGGTGGGCTTCCGACGTCCCGTTCTGAACTTGTGATCGAAGTAGTTCACGAGGTGGGTCAGCGGGACAGTAATCGCGAGGTAGAAGATTCCCGCCAGCACCAAGGGAGACAAATTGCCCGTCAATACAGCCGCGTCTTGGCCCACGCGGAACAGTTCGCGCTCGCCCACCATCAACCCCAAGAAGTAGACAAGTGACGACGCTTTGACGATGGAGATGAACTGGTTGACGAGCGCGGGCAACACTCGTCGCACGCCCTGAGGAATAACCACCAAGGCCATTGCGCGGCCGTAGCTCATGCCGAGGGCTCGGCACGCTTCCAGCTGGCCTTTCTCCACACTCTGGATGCCGGAGCGGAAGATTTCGCCAATGTAGGCACTGGAGATGAGGCTCAGTGCGATGATTCCCAACGGATAGGGTGACGGACCGAAAAGCTCCGAGCTAATCCGGTAAAAGCCTTGTCCAATCAGGAGAATGGTCAAGATTTCTGGCAAACCACGGAAAATGTCCGTGTAGACGCGCGCAGGCGCGCGGACCCAACGGAGCGGCGAAATTCCCATGACGGCCAGCACCATCCCAAAGAAGATGCCAATGATGGTCGCCGCGATGGACAGCACTAGGGTGTTGACAAGGCCCGTGCCCAGCAGTTGCGGCAGCACCTCTCCCATGGCTTCGAAGTCCAAAAAGGTTCTGGAGAGATTGTCAAAAAAATCCACGAGCTGATTCCTCTCAGTGGTGTAGTGGGAGAAGCGAAGGGCTAACCTTCGGCGCCCGCTTCGTCGGACTCACCCGTCTGCTCGTCACTCGGCAGGTACTGTTCGGGCATCGGAGAGCCTGGGAACCACTTCTGGTACAGCTCCTTCCACGTCCCGTCCTCCATGGCAGCGTGCAATGCTTCATTGAGGTCTTCACGGAATTCGTCATTTCCCTGCGCGACGGCAAATCCCGCCGGGGCGTCAAAGGACGGGATATCAGCCGCTGATACGTGGCCGTACTGCTCCATGTAGTCCTTTGCGGCTTCATAATCGAGGAAGTGAGCGTCAACAGATCCGCTGTTCATGCCGCTGACGGCGGTGTTGTTGTCCGGGAAGCGCACCAAATCCGTGTCGGTGAAATTCTTCTCCGCATAGGCCTCTTGCAAAGTTCCTTGTACGACGCCGAGGCGGTGCCCCGACAAGGACTCCACGTCTTCGACCTCCGACCCTTCGGGCGTCAGCACGGTCAGATAACCAGCGAGATACCCGTCGGTGAAATCGACGGTTTGCGAACGCTCGTCCGTGATGCCGATGGCCGCGGCGCCGACGTCGAACTGACCGTTGGCTACGCCAGGCAAGATCGCAGCAAAGTCTTGGCCCGTGAACACGACATCGTCAATCCCGATGCGACCGGCGACATCGGTAAAGAGCTCAACGTCAAAACCCGTGAATTCGCCGTTGGCGTCGGTGTACGTGTACGGCTTCGCGTCGCCGATGCTGGCCACCCGAATTGATCCTGGGTCGATGAGGTCGTAGGGGTTCTCTCCGGCTGCCTCTCCACTGCCGGAACATCCCGTCATCATCAGCGCGGCGGCGGCCGTTACCGCGCACACGCCCGTCAGCCGAGTCATCATCTTCTTCTGCATGGTGCGATCCAATCTGCGAGATAGTGAGTCCGGTCTCACCCTTGCATTTATTGAGTGAGTCCGGTCTCATGAGGATGTGAAGTAAGCTACAGTCGTTGCGAGATCGCCGTCAAGGGTTCGGAGAACAATTTTCATGAGCGAAACACAGGCACGACGCCCGGCCACCGTGGCCGACGTTGCTCGCGCGGCGAAGGTGTCCAAAGCTCAAGCGGCCCGTGCACTCGGCGGGTACGGAGCGGTCAGCGAAGCCGTTCGGCAGAAGGTACTCGACGCCGCCGACGCCCTGGCGTACCGCCCCAACGCACTCGCGCGCAGCATGAATACAGGTCGCTCACAAACCATCGGAGTCGTGATCGGCGATGTCGAAAATCCGTTCTTCGGCCTGGCCACCAGAGGACTGTCGGACACCCTGCGCGATCAGGGGTATGACGTCGTGCTCGCCAACACCGGCGAGCGCCCCGACGTCGAACAGGACGCCGTCAGGGTCATGCTCGACAAGCGCGTCGACGGCCTCGTTGTTTCACCGGCCAGTTCGGCCAGCACGGACCATCTCAGGACCTTTCTCGACTCCGAGCGGCCTCTGGTGTTTTTGGACCGACTCATCGAAGGCCTGGACGTCGATGCCGTGACGGTCAACCTGCGCGGCCTAGCCCAACAGGCAACTCAAGGACTCGTGAGCCTCGGGCATCGGCGCATCGGTTTCATCTCTTCAATCACCGCCCCCACCTCCGGATACTCTCCGGACCTCGCCTTGACCAACTCATCCGTCGCCGAGCGTCTTGGCGGCATTCTGGATGCCTGCCGCGAAGCAAATATTGTGGTTGACCCGGCATGGATTCAACTCAATGCCCACACCCCGTCCGCCGTGGCTGCTGCGGTTGAGGGCATGCTCTCCAGCGCCGAACGGCCGACGGCGTTAATCGCCTCGGACTCCGTGGTGGGGCTTGAAGTCCTCACCACTCTTCGCCGCTTGGGACGCGCGGTTCCCAGCGATGTTTCCTTCCTCATGTTCGATGACATGCCGTGGTCGTCGCTGGTATCCCCGCCCATCTCTGTCATTTCGCAACCGGCATACGACATGGGAGTCGTCGCCGCGAAAACGCTCTTGGAACGGCTTGCTGGCCCCCGGCCCACAGCCGTTCATCACGTCCTAGAGGGGCAGGTTATTCATCGGGATTCTGTGTCAGTTCCCGCAGCATTATCAACGTCTAACTAGTGGACTCTACATCCGGTTTTTCGTGCGCGCCGTTGCCGGCGCCGTCCACGGATCCTCCGGCCACGGGTGCTTCGGGTAGCGCCCCCGCATCTCAGCACGCACCTGCGCGTACGGACCCTCCCAGAACGAGTGCAAATCCGCCGTGACCGCGAGCGGGCGTCCGGCGGGCGAGAGCAGGTGAAACAACACCGGCACCCGCCCGTCCACCAGCCGCGGCGTCTCGGCCCAGCCGTAACACTCCTGCAGCTTGACCGCAACCACGGGCTGACCGTCGTCGTACGTCACCCGGGCCGTGTTCCCGCTGGGAACGCGCAGGCGCTCCGGAACCAGTTCGTCAAACCGGGCCGCGTCCGGCCACGGCAAGAGGCGCCGGAGCGGTTCCGCCAGATCGATCTGCCCGGCAGCGGCACCCCCGGCCAGCCGCCCGATCTCCGGAGCCAGCCAGTCCTGCAAACGGCCCAGCAAGGCCTCCTCACTCACGTCCGGCCACGGCTCCCCGAGCTCACGGTGCAGCAACGCCATGCGTTGGCGCACCGCGTGCGCCGCCGGAGACAGCCCGAGCACCGCGAGCCCCTCGGCCCGCAACGCCCGCTGCACCGCCGCTTCCGCCTCCGCGGGACGCGGCGTGACGGGCGTGGACTCCAGCAGCACGGAGCCGAGCCGCCGCTGCCGGCGCGCCCGCACCTTGGACCCCACAAATTCCGCCTCCACGCAGTCCGTCAGCAGGTGCGCACCCGCCTCCAGCGCGGTGGCCTCATCCACCGCGGCGCCCGCCCGTATCACCGCGGCACCGCCCGTCCGCGCCACCTCAGCCGCCGCCACCCATGGCTGCCCGGACAGCGCACTTCCGTGGGCCAGCTGGGCCCTGGTGCCGGAGGCCAGCAGGTACTCCTGCCCGTCCGTGCGCCGGGCGATCCACTCCGGGTTGGCCAGCGCCGTCACGACTCCCACGGCCCGGGCGTCGTCCGCCGCCGACCGGTTCACGCGCTGGGGCACGACGCCGTCGGCCAGCGCGGCAAACCGGCGCACCTCGGTGCCCCAGCGCTTGGCCTCGGGGCCTTTCCCGGTCCTCAGCGCGGCGAGCGCGCGGGCGACGTCTCCACCGGCAGGGGCGATCCCGTAGCCGCGCAGGTCTCCGGCCAGCAGGGCCACCACCTCGGCGGCGGGCTGCACCCCGACGATCCCCGCGCCGTCATACAGCGCACGGGCCAGCCGCGGGTCCGCGGGCACCTCCGCTAAGCGGCGACCCGTCTCCGTGGCGTGGCCCGATTCGGTGATGGCCCCGAGCCCGCGCAGCACCAACTCGGCGTCGGCCAGCGCGGACGGCGGCAGCGCATCGGGCAGCGGGAGCCCCTCGCCGCGGGGCGATCCCCAGCAGGCTAACGTCAACGCCGCCTGCGTCAGGTCCGCGGTGTGGACCTCGGCCGTGGCAAAGGGCGCGGCCGCGGCCCACGTCTTCTCCTCAAAGCAGCGCACCACCGTGCCCGGGCCTTGGCGCGCGGCGCGTCCGGCACGCTGTTCGCACGCGGCGCGGGACGCGGACACCGTGACGAGTCCGCTCATGCCACGGGCGTCCCGGCGCGGCTCGCGGGCCAGCCCGGCGTCAATGACGAGCCGCACGCCCGGCACGGTGAGTGAGGATTCGGCCAACGCCGTGGAGACCACGATGCGCGGCGGTCCGCCCGGCTCACGCCCCGAGACGGCACGGTCCTGCGCGGCCGCGGCCAGCTGGCCGTGGAGCGGCAGCACCTCGGTCCCCGGCGCCAGTCGCTCGAGGTGGGCGGCCACCCGGTCCACCTCGCGCGCACCGGGCAGGAAGACCAAGGCGTCCACGGCGGCGTCGGCCGCCAGGGCTTCGGCGTGAGCGCTGGCCGCCGTCGCCGCCACGTGCTCGAGAAATTCGGGGCGCACCCCGCGCTCATCCAACCGCCCAGACGACGACGCCGGTGCCGCGGCTCGGCCACCGGAACGGGACCCGCGCGCGGGCAGGGGCGTGTAGCGCACCTCCAACGCGTGCAGAACGGAGGGCGAGTCGACCACCGGGGCCGGACCGCCGCCGTCGTACCGGCCCAAGAGCTCGGCGAAGCGCGGCGCGTCGAGGGTCGCGGACATGGCCACCACGCGGAGGTCGCCGCGGAGCTCATGCACGTCCGCCAGAAGGCCCAGCAGCAGGTCCGTCTCGAGGCCGCGCTCATGGACCTCGTCGAGGACAACGGCGCCGACGCCGTCCAGCCCCGGGTCGCCGAGGAGGCGGCGCAGCAATAGCCCGGCGGTCACGAACTCGACGCGGGTGGCCGCCGAGGTGCGGGACTCGCCGCGCACCGTGTAGCCCACCAGTTCGCCGAGGCGGGTCCCGGTCAGCTGGGCCAGCCGGCGCGCGGCCGAGCGGGCGGCGACGCGCCGGGGCTGCGTGACGATCACGCGCGGCGACGCCGGCTCGTCCGCCCCGACCAGGCGCGCCACGAGCGGCGGAACGAGGGTGGTTTTGCCGGTGCCCGGCGGCGCTTGCACCACGGCGGTGGCGCCCGCACCCGTCAGCGCCTGACGCAGATCGGCCAGGGACTCTGCGAAGGCGAGCCCCTGACCGATGCGCTGCAGGTCAAAGTCCTGCGTCAAAATTGTGCCTAGAGGACGACGTCGACGGCCTCGGCCAAGTACGGGGCCGGGCTCTCATCATCGGAGAGCGCCCAGAGCACCCACGCGGCATGGATGGCGGAAATCACCGCGGCGCCCAGGTAGGAGGCTCGCGGCTGCGCGATGCCGGAACGCTCGAGGTACTCCGCGATGGCTCGGCCGCGCTCGGCCAGGAAGCTGTAGCCGTAGCCCGCCAGCTCACGGTGCTGGTTGGTCAAACGCAGCCGGATGCGCGTGACCTCCGCGTCCAGGTCCTCGCTGCTGGCGCGAGCGTACTCGCGCAAGGTGGCAAACGCGTCCTCGGGGGACTTCGCCTTCTTGCCTTCGATCAGGGAAACCGCCTTGGACGCCACCGGCAGCGAACCGCCCCACACCAGATCCGCCTTGGAGGCGAAGTACCGGTAGAGGCTCTTGCGGCCGATGCCCGCGGCCTTGGCCACCTGCTCCATGGTCACGGCGTCATAGCCATGCTCATCAAACAGGCGCAGGGCACACGCCGCCGTCGCCTCCGGATCAATCACGGCCGGGCGGCCCACGCTGCGGCGCGGCCGTCCATCCTTGGTGCCCCGGTCCGGCGAGAGAATGGCGAATGGCTTGATGCCCTGATTCATGTGGTGTGTTCCCTTCATCGGCGCTCGGTGCGGGTGAAGCTATGCGCTGCGGTTGCTCAAGGAACCCGAAGTACGGGCCTTGGAGTGTGTCATTATTGTGCACATTCTGGAGTGCTCGACACAACCCCAAGGCCCATAGAGTGCCTTAACGCTACCGTGACCTGAGCTTCGATTTGCCCGGCCATGACACCGATGGTAGTGAACTACATCACAGGTCGGCCAGTACCGTCCCGGGGTTCTCGATCGCGTCGGCGATGTACCGCAGGAACCCGCCGGCCGCGCCGCCGTCACACACGCGGTGATCGAACGCGAGGGTCAGCACGGTGACCTTGCGGACGGTCAGCTCGCCATCGACCACCCACGGCTTGTCGATGATGCGCCCCACGCCAAGGATGGCGACCTCCGGGTAGTTAATGATCGCCGCGGAACCGTCCACACCGAACACTCCGTAGTTGTTCAGGGTGAACGTCCCCCGCATGAGCTCGGCGGGTGAGCACTTGCCCTCGCGAGCCTTGGCCGTGAGCTGACGCAACTCCACGTCGAGCTGGCGGGCGCTCAGGGCCTCCGCGTGCTCGACCGCGGGAACCACGAGGCCGCGGTCCGTCTGCGCCGCAAAGCCCAGGTTCACCCCGTCGAAGCGCACGATCTCCTGGCTATCCCCCACCTGCTCAATCCGCGAGTTCAGCTCCGGATACTTAGCCAGCCCGGCGGTCACGAACCGACCCATCAGGGCCAACAGTCCCGGTGCGCCCGCTGCGGAATTCTTGAGGGACTGACGCAGCTCCAGCAGGGCCGTGGCGTCCACGTCCACCCACACCGTGGCCTCGGGGATCTCATCCCGCGAGCGCGTCATGGCGTCGGCGATCGCCTTGCGGACCCCGCGCACCGGAGTGCGCTCGGCAACACCCAGGCCGGTGCGCGCGTCCTGCTCGCCCGTGCCCGCGGCGGAAGTGCTCGGCGTGGCCCCGGCCTGCGGGGCGGCGTCGGCGCCCCCAGCGGCTGGCGCGCCGCTGATGGCGGCCTCGACGTCGGCGCGCAGGATCAGGCCGTCCTCACCCGTGCCCTGCAGTCGTGCGACGTCGACCCCGTGCTCGCGCGCCATGCGCCGCACGATCGGGTTGACCACGCGCGGGGCGAGGGCCGGAGCGGCGGCCTCAGCTGGCGCGGCGGTCTGGGCCGGGGCAGCGGGCGCCGGCACGGCGTCGTTCGCGCGGCCGGAGGCCTTGGGCGCCCGACGGCGCTTCGTGGCACCAGCACCGCCGGGGGTGCCGTAGCCGATGAGCACGTTCCCCGAGCCGGACTCTGCCGCGGCGTCGTCGGCTGGCGACTCGGCCGGAGCCTTAACGCCCGCCAACTCCTCCTCGGCGTAGCTCTGCGCCCCCTCGCGTTCGTGAGTATCCGCGGCGGGGGCACTTCCCTCGGCGGCCACGCGGATCAGCGGCGCGCCCACCAGCAGGGTCTGCCCCGGCTCGCCGCACAGCTCGGCCACGGTCCCGGCAAACGGGCACGGCACCTCCACCGCGGACTTGGCGGTCTCCACCTCGGCGATCAGCTGGTCCACCACCACGGTGTCCCCGACCGCCACGTGCCACGAGACGAGCTCCGCCTCGGTCAGTCCCTCACCCAAATCGGGCAGGTTGAATGTCTGCATCTCAGGCCTCCCACTGCAAGTCGTCAACAGCGTCCAAAATGCGGTCCACGCTCGGCAGGAAGTACTCCTCCAGCTTCGGCGCGGGGAACGGGACGTCGAACCCGGTCACCCGGAGCACAGGCGCGGCCAACGAATGGAAGCAACGCTCCTGAATCCTGGCCACCAATTCGCTGGCCACCGAGGCAAAGCCCGGAGTCTCAGCGACCACCACGGCCCGGCCCGTCTTGCACACCGCCTCCGTGATCGTCTGATCATCCAGCGGCACGATCGTGCGCAAATCCACGACCTCGAGGCTGCGCCCCTCCTCGGCGGCAGCCTCGGCGGCGGCCATCGCGGTGGAGACTGACGGCCCGTAGGCGATCAACGTCGCGTCCGTGCCCTGGCGGGCCACCACGGCGCGCCCCTCCGAGCGGGAGGCGTCCGCGCCGTCGTCGTACTGCTGACGCAACGCGTCCAGGTCCAAGGTCTCCTTGGACCAGTAGAGCTTCTTGGGCTCAAAGAACACCACGGGATCATCGGAATCGATGGCCTCGCGCAGCATCCGGTACGCGTCCGCCACCGTGGCCGGCGCGTACACCTTCAGGCCCGGCGTGTGGGCGTAGTAGGACTCGGACGAATCGCAGTGGTGCTCCACGCCGCCGATGCCGCCCGCGTAGGGAATGCGGATCACGATCGGCATCTTCAGGGCGCCACGGGTGCGGTTGTGCATCTTGGCGATGTGGCTAAAGATCTGCTCCAGCGCGGGGTACGCGAACGCGTCGAACTGCATTTCCACCACGGGGCGCATGCCGTTCATGGCCATACCGGCGGCCATGCCGGCGATGCCGGACTCGGCCAACGGCGTATCGAAGCAGCGGTGCTCGCCGAACCGGGCCGTCAGCCCATCGGTAATCCGGAACACGCCGCCCAAGGTGCCGATGTCCTCGCCAAAGAGGACGACGTCGTCGCTCGCGGTCAGCGCGTCGGCCAGAGCCGTGTTGAGTGCCTTGGCAAACGTGACGGGCTGCGGGGCAGCGGCCGCGGCGGACTCCGCCGCGCGCTCGGTGGCCCGAGCCGTCGCCGCGGACACGTTGCCGTTGGCGTCAGAAGAGGTAGTGACAGTCATCGGGTGGCCTCCGTCTGGGTTGCGGCATCACGGGCGAGTTCATCGGCGAGCCGAGCCTGCTGCTCGGCGAGCTGGCTAGTGGGCTCGGTAAAGACGTAGCGGAACAGGTCCTCCGGATCCGGCTCCACCTCGGCGTTCAGGCCGTCGCGCAACTGGGACGCCATGGCCTCCGCGGCCTCGGCAATGCGGGCCTCCGCCGCCTCGTCGAGCACGCCCTCGCCCTGCAGGTAGGTCCGCATGCGGGTGACCGGGTCCTTGGCCATCCACTCCTGCACCTCGGCATCCTGCCGGTAGCGGGTGGCATCATCCGCGTTGGTGTGGGCCTGCATGCGGTAGGTGTGGGCCTCCACGAGCAGGGGCCCGTGGCCCTCACGGGCCAGCCGCACGGCGCGGCGCATGACGGCCATCAAAGCGATCAGGTCATTGCCGTCCACGCGCTCACCCGCCATGCCGTAGCCGACGGCCTTGTGCGCCAGCGAGGGGGCCACGCTCTGCTGAGCCAGCGGGACGGAGATCGCGTATTGGTTGTTCTGGACGAAGAACACCACCGGCAGCTTGAAGACGGCCGCGAAGTTCAGCGCCTCGTGGAAATCGCCCTCACTGGTGGCGCCGTCGCCGCACATGGCGACCACCACGGTGTCCTCCCCGCGCAGTTTGGCGGCGTGAGCCACGCCCACGGCGTGCAGGAGCTGGGTGGTCAGCGGGGTGGACTGGATGCCGACCTTGTACTTGGCCGGGTCGTAACCACCGTGCCAGTCGCCGCGGAACAGCGTCATGGTCTCCACCGGGTCGATGCCCTTGGTCATCACGGCCACGGAGTCCCGGTAGGTGGGGAACATCCAATCGTTGTCCCCGAGGCAGAGGGCCGCGGCGACCTGGCAGGCCTCCTGGCCGTGGCTGGACGGGTACACGGCCATGCGGCCCTGGCGCACGAGGGCAGAATTCTGATCGTTGACGCGGCGGCCGACGACGAGGGCCTCGTACGCCGCGAGGAGCTCGTCGGCCTCCGGCATCGGGTACTCGTGCCCCGGCGCGGTGCCCTGCTCGCCGACGTCGCGGAGGCGGCCCGTCTCATCGAGAATCCGAATGGACCCGTGGGTGGGCAGGAGGTAATCCTCCACCGAGATCCCAAACTTCCGCGCCGTCTCATCGAGGTACGCGGCGCGGTCCACCTCGCCAGCGCTGGCGGCTGCGGCACCCGGCTGTTCCGTGCCCATGGCGGTCTCCTTCTTCGTTGAAAGCTTCCCGCTGAGTCGCCCCGTCACCGAGCCCGCGTGGGCCGTTCAACCCGCGTGGCAGGACCGCGCGGGCGCATGACATGAGCCACACTCAGTGGCGTTCATGCCACCAGTATGCGCCGATCTGAACAATCTGTAGTCACCGAACGCCCCTATGGCAGACACTTCGGAGCCTATTGCCGTAAAATAAAAGACGAAAGCTCACTGTGAGCGGCGCAATAGCCACGATTGTGAACAGGCTGCCGCGGCGTCGTTCCGGACCCACCTTGGAGGGCACCAGTGCAACAGCCACCCGTCCCGTTGGACGCCACCGACGAGCGCATTCTGGCCGAACTGTCCCGCGACGGGCGCCAATCCGTCACGGCGATCGCCAAAAAGGCCCACATCTCCCGCGCCCACGCGTATTCGCGCATCAATCGCCTCCAGGACGAGGGCGTCATCACCCGCTACACGGCTGTCATTGACCCCGTGAAGGCCGGCCTGCAGGCCTCGGCTTACGTGACGCTCAAGCTACGCCAGCATTCGTGGCGGGAAATGCGCGAGCGCCTCGCCGCAATCAAGCAGGTCCAGCACATTGGACTCGTCGGCGGAAATTTCGACGTGATCCTCTTGGTCCGCGGGCGGGACAACGCGGAACTGCGGCAAGTCATCTTCGACCAGCTGCAATCCATGCCCGGGGTGTTGGACACGCAAACGTTCCTCGTGTTCGAGGACCTGGATACGCGATACTGAGCGGGAGAAGCCGCCCACCGAGGAGAACGCCATGACGCACACGTTCAACAAGGCCTACTGGGAAGAGCACTGGGAGCAGCGGCCCGCCGGCGGCATGCTGGCACCCAACCCTCACACCGTGCAGGCCACCCGCGGACTCACGCCCGGCACCGCCCTCGACGTCGGCTGCGGCACGGGGACGGAGGCCGTGTGGCTGGCCGAGCGCGGCTGGTGGGTGGCCGGGATTGACATCTCCGCCACCGCGCTGGCGACGGCGCGCGAATTCGGGGCCACCGCCGGCGTCGAGGAGCGCGTGCAATGGATCGAGGCGGACGCCAGCACGTGGACACCGGAACAGCGCTTTGACCTCGTCACCACGCATTACGCCCACGCCCCCATCCCCCAGCTGGAGTTCTACGCGAGGATGGCCGCGTGGGTCGCCCCGGGAGGGACGCTGATTCTGGTAGGCCACCTGCACGGTCACGGCGGCGGGCACGCTCACGACGACGGCGCCCACGGCGGGCACCAGCACGGCCACGGGGCGGCGGAGGAGCTGGATCCGCCGGAGGAGGCCACCGTAACGCTGGAGCAGATGCAGGCGGTGCTGGATCCCGCGGAGTGGGACGTCGTCGAAGCGTTCGCGACCACGCGTGAGGCCATGCTGCCCGGCGGCGAGGTGCGCGCCCTGCACGACGTCGTCGCCACCGCCCGCCGTCGTCCGGACCCGACTGCCCCCGCGGACGTCTCCCACTAGCGGGGCCCGCACACGCGGCGGCCGCACCAAGATGTGGACGGAAGATCGGAACGGGCCGGCCGCAAGGAGGGGGTTTTGCGGCGCCGGCCCGTTCCGAACGTTCATCTCCGGCGTCGAACGGAAAACGCCGCCGGAGGCAAGTGCGCGAACGGAAAACGCGCCCTCTTATTGTGGGCAGTGCCCGGCACCACCGGTGACCACTCCGCGGCGCGGGTGCCGTGATTCACCCGCAAATTCACCCTGCCCCGGGCCACACGGCAGCGGACCCAGAACGCGGCAGGGCGGCCACCGCGCACGGTGGCCGCCCTGCTGTTTCCCCGCGGGCGCGGGATGGCGCTTAGGCCGGGGTGATCAGGCCCTTGGCGCCGGAACGCGCGGCGTCGAAGCGCTTGGCCACGTCCGCCCAGTTCACGATGTTCCAGAACGCCTTGACGTAGTCGCCCTTGACGTTGACGTAGTCCAGGTAGAAGGCGTGCTCCCACATGTCCAGCATCAGCAGCGGGGTGGTCGCCACTGGGACGTTGCCCTGCTGATCGTAGAGCTGCTCGATGACCAGGTTGCCACCGATGCCCTCGTAGGAGAGCAGCGCCCAACCGGAGCCCTGCAGGCTGAGGGCGGCGTTGTTGAAGTGCTCGCGGAACGCATCGAAGGAGCCAAAGGCGTCATCGATGGCGGCGGCCAGCTCGCCCTCCGGCTTGTCGCCACCCTCCGGGGAGAGGTTCTGCCAGAAGATCGAGTGGTTGGTGTGGCCGCCCAGGTGGAAGGCGAGGTCCTTGGACAGCTTCGGGATGTTGCCGTACTCGCCCTTCTCACGCGCCTCGGCGAGCTTCTCCAGCGCGGTGTTGGCGCCAGCCACGTAGGTGGCATGGTGCTTGGAGTGGTGCAGCTCCATGATGCGAGCGGAGATGCTCGGCTCCAGCGCCGCGTAGTCGTAGTTCAGCTCGGGCAGAGTGTACTTCTCGGTCATGCCAGTTCCTTTCGTTGATCCGCGGCGGCTTTCGTCGTCGCGGCGTGACGGTGCCCGGACTGCCCGGGCGCACCGTCCACAACTTGGGGTGACAGCGGCGGCGGCGCCGTCGCCGTCGTACCGGATGGAACATCCGGTACTCGACTATTAGCCTAGTCAGCCAGCGTCCCGAGGCTGAATCAATGACGCCTCGGTGAGTCGGTGAAAGGCACGGTTGTGGTAGACCATCGGTTCGCTGTGTTCGCCGCGCAGGATCTGATCGACCTCCGCGGCCACCAGCAGTGAACCACCCACCGGGACCCGGCGGACGATCCTGCAGCGCAACGCCCACGGCGCGTCGTTGAGGACCGGCTCGCCGGTGGCGGCCGGCTCCCACGTTCCCTCGAGGAACCTTGCGGCCCCGGGAGTTGCGTACCGTTTGACCGTATCCACGTGGGCCGCATCCATCAAGTGCACGACGACGGTTTCTGCCTCCGCGACGCGGGCCGCCGAGGATCCTCCCGAGACGGAGAAGGACAGGGCCGGAGGGTCGGCGGAGACGGAGGCGACGGATGAGGCCGTAATCCCCACCGGAGACGGATTCGCCGCGGTGACAATGGCGACGCCGGCCGGGTGGTGCCGGAAGGCCTCGCGGAACAGCTCATTCGTGGCGTGCACGGGGTGAGTGGGCTCCGCGCTGGTGGGCAGTGACATACAAACGGCTTTCGATCGACGGCTAATACCCCCACCGTAGAACCTCAAGTTCAGTTGAGGTCAAGGGAAAGGGGCCGGGATGTGCCAGACGCCACAGTCGGCCTTAGAGATCCAGTGCCGGAGCGCCGGGGCCTTCCCTGCCGAGCCGATCCTCCGGGTTGACCAGTGCGCAGGAGGTCATGGACAGGCAACCGCACCCAATGCAGCCATCCAAGCGGTCGCGCAGGTGCTCCAACCGGTCGATCCTGCCTTGAATTTCCTCCCGCCACGCCTGGGACATGCGCTCCCAGTCAGCCCGGCTCGGGGTCCCCCGCTCCGGGAGCTGCGCGAAGGCCTCCTCCACCGTGGTCAAGGGGATGCCGGCCCGTTGCGCGGCGCGAATCACCGCCACACGGCGCAGCACCGACCGCGGGTACCGGCGCTGGTTCCCCGCCGTGCGGCGGCTATGGATCAGGCCCTTGCGCTCATAAAAGTGCAAAGCAGAGACCGCCAGGCCGCTGCGCTGTGCCAGCTGCCCGACGGTCAATTCCTCGGCAAGTTCTTCCGGCGTCACACCCCGGACTCTACCGCCCGGAGAACTCCGGCTTCCGCTTCTGCTGGAAGGCCGCGAAGCCCTCGGCGTAGTCGTCGGTGGAGCACAGATCGGCTTGGGCGCGATTCTCGTTCGCCATGGACTCCCACAGCCCGAGCCGCTGGTCCCGAATCTGGGCCACCAGTTCCTTAGAGGCGCGGAAGGCCCCGGTGGCTCCTGACGCGACGCGGGCGACGATCTCTTCCGAGCGCTCCATGAGCTCATCCGCCGGGAAGGAGCGGCTGAACAGGCCCTCCGCCACGGCCTGCTCGCCGCTGATGAGTTCCGCCGTGTAAATCAGATCCAACGTGCGGTGTGCCCCGAGGCGCTCGGTGAACAGCCAGTGCCCGCCCGAATCCAGCGTGGCCCCGAGGTTGGCGAACGGCGAGCCGATCTTGGCGTTGTCCGCCACGTAGACGACGTCGGTGGCGATCGCGAGGCCGAGCCCGACGCCGAGGCACGCGCCCTGGACGGCCGCGAACGTCGGGGCCGGGAACGCGGCCATCTTTTCCAGCACCGGCTGAACGGTGCCGCCGAGGTACCCGATGACGTCGTCGTCCGCGGGGTCCACGCCGGAGATGTCCCGCCCGGCACAGAACCCGCGCCCCTCCCCCTTCAGGAGCAGGGCGCGGACCTCGCCGCGCTCGACGGCGGCCGCGGCCGCATCGTAGGCCTCGGACAGTTCCGCCAGCGCGGCGGGGTCCAGCGAGTTCATCTTCTGCGGGGCGTTGAGGGTGACGGTCGCGATACCGTCCGCGATGCTGAGCTCGATCACTGGGCTTCCTTTCTAGGCGTCGAAATCGACGCGGACGCGGTCGCTCGTGGGGCGTGACTGGCAGGTGAGGATGTATCCGTTGTCCACCTCGTCCTGTTCCAGCGCGTAGTTCTCCCCCATCTTCACGTCGCCGTCGGTCAACTTGGCCCGGCACGTGCCGCACACGCCGCCGGCGCACGCGAAGGGAACGTCCGGCCGGGCACGCAGGGCCGCGTTCAGGATGGTCTCGCCGCCCGACTTGGGAGACTTCACCTCGCCCTGCAAGCCGTCGAGGCGGAACTCGATCTCAAAGTTGTCTCCGGCCTCGTCCACCTGCACGGGGCGGCCGATGTGGCCCTCCGGCTTGGCCGGCTTGCCCGTGGTGAACAGCTCGTAGCGCACATGGTCCGCCTCGACGCCCTTGGTGTCGAGCGAATCCCGCACCAGCTGCACCAACTCGAACGGTCCGCACAGGAACCACTCATCGACCTGATCGGTGCGGATCACGTTGTCCAACAGCGCGGTCAGCTTCTCCGCGTCGATGCGCCCGGACAACAGCGGGGAAATGCGCTGCTCGCGGGAGAGCACGTGGTGCAGCGCGAAGCGGGAGGGGTAGCGGTCCTTCAGGTCCGCCAGTTCCTCGAGGAACATCACGTCCGCGGAGGCCTTGTTCGCGTAGATCAGGTCGAACCGCGTCGAGTCGTTGGCGGCCAGCACGGTGCGCGCGATGGCCAGCACCGGGGTGATGCCGGAGCCGGCGGCCACGGCCACGAACGTGTGCTCGGTGTCCGTGTCGATAGATTCTGGGTCGTTGAGCCCGGTCATCTTGTGCTTGGAGATGAACGCCCCCGTCGGGCTCATCACGTCAATTTTCTCCCCGGCGGCCAGGTGCTCGTTGGCCCACGTGGAGAAGATGCCGCCGAGGTCCCGCTTAATGGCCACCCGGATTTCCCCGGGCACGGGCTCGGCGCAAATCGAGTAGCTGCGGCGGATCTCCTGGACCGTGCCCTCAGCGTCCGGCAGTTCCTTGCGCAGGGCCACGTACTGGCCGGGCACGTAGTCGAACTCGCCCTCGAGCGACTCCGGCACCGCGAACGTCACCTCGACGGCGTCCGCGGTCAGTCGGCGCACCTCGGCGACGTCGAGCGTGTGGAACGCCGCGCGGCGGCGGCTAGTTGCAGTTTCAGTCATGACAAAACCTTGAAGTAGTCAAATGGTTCCAAGCACTCCTGGCACTGGTAGAGCGCCTTGCAGGAGGTGGAGCCGAAGCGGGAGAGTTCCTTGGTCTTCAGCGAGTGGCAGCGCGGGCACTTCACGGTCAGTCCCAGCGAGACGGGGCCGGCGGGCTTGGTGCCGGTGGGCGGGGCGATCCCGTAGGCCTCCAGCTTGGCCTTGCCCTCCTCACTCATCCAGTCCGTGCTCCACGCTGGCGTCAGCACCAGCTCCACGCGGGCGCCGAGGCCGTGCTTGCTGAACACGTTTTCCAGATCCACCTGGATGGTGCCCATGGCCGGGCAGCCGGAGTAGGTCGGGGTGATGGTGACGACGACGGCGTCTTCGCCCTCGCGCTGCACGTCACGCAGGATGCCCAGATCCTCGATGGTCAACACCGGGATCTCCGGGTCCGTCACCTGCGCGGCGATCGTCCAGAGGTCAGTGTCCGTGTTCTGCAGAGCCATAGCAGTTACCAGCTAGCGCCCGGGTGCTTGCGAGCCAACACCTGCATCTCGGCCAGCAGGTAGCCCAAGTGCTCGGTGTGTTCGCCGTGGCGTCCGCGGCCCATGGCGGCGGGAACCTGCGGCACGTCCAGGGCGGCGTCGGACAGGATCGCGGTGATCTCCTCATCCCACGCCGCGCGCAAGGTGGACGGGCGCACGCCGGCGTCGCCGACGTCGTCGTGCAGCTGCTCGTCCGTGAACAGCTCCTCCACATACGGCCACAGGTCCGCCAGTGCGACGCGCATGCGGCGCGCGGACTCCTCCGTGCCCAGACCCAAGCGCAGCGTCCACTGGATCGCGTGATCCCGGTGGTAGTCCACTTCCTTCACGGCCTTCGCGGCGACGGCGGCGATGGTCTCATCCGAGGACTGCAGCAGCGCGGTGTACAACAAGTTCTGGTAGACCGAGACCAGCAGCTGGCGGACAATCGTCACGGCGAAATCGCCATTGGGCTGCTCCACGAGGGCGCAGGAGCGGAATTCCTCCTCCTCGCGCCAGTAGGCCAGCTCGTCCTCGGACTTGCCGAGGCCCTTGCCCGCATAGATGAGGAAGGACCGGGCATGGCCCAGCTGATCGAGGGCGATGTTGCCGAGGGCGATGTCCTCTTCGATCTCGGGGCCGCGGGAAATCCACCAGGACAGCCGCTGCGCAAGGATCAGGGCGTCGTCGCCCAGCCACAGCGCGTACTCGGCGATGGCGTCGCTCGCCGGCGCCTCACCCGCCACGGCAATATCCTCGGGGCGCAGAGCGTTGCCCGGCGTCACGCGCGTCGCGGACGCCGTGATGTCACCGTAGGACTGCAGGTCCTCGGCGATCTCCTCTTCCAGATGATGGCTCACAGGTGCTTCACCCCTTCACTCTTGGTGTAGTACGTGGCGTGCCGGTAGTCCTTGCCCTTGGGGGACTCGAAGAACTGATCCTTGGAGTCGGGGTCGGAGGAGATGATGTCCTCGGACTGCACGACCCACAGGGAGATGCCCTCGTTCCGGCGCGTGTAGAGGTCCCGAGCGTTGCGGACGGCCATCTCGGCGTCCGGCGCGTGCAACGAACCCGCATGCACATGGGACAACCCGCGGGAGGAGCGAACGAAGACTTCCCACAGGGGCCAGCTCGTGTTGTCAGTCATTCCTTAGGCCACCTTTTCTGCCTGCTGAGCCGCGTAGGCCGCGGCGGCTTCGCGCACCCAGGCGCCGTTCTCATGTGCTTCGCGGCGGCGCGCCAGGCGCTGCGCGTTGCAGGGGCCGTTTCCGGAGATCACGGCCTTGAATTCGTCCCAGTTCAGGTCCTGATGAATCCACTGTCCGGTTTCCTCGTCGAACCGCAGTTCGGGATCCGGCAAGGTCAGGCCCAGCACCTTGGCCTGTTCCACGATCATGCCCACGAACCGCTGGCGCAGGTCATCGTTGGAGAAGCGCTTGATGTTCCATTCCATGGACTGCTGCGAGTTCGGCGAGTCCGCGTCCGGCGGGCCGAACATCATCAGCGCCGGCTCGTAGAACCGGTCGACGGCGTCTTGGGCCATCTTCTTCTGTGCCTCGGTGCCGTTGGCCAACTCCAGCAGGATCTCGAAGCCCTGCCGCTGGTGGAAGGACTCCTCCTTGCAGATGCGCACCATCGCGCGGCCGTAGGGGCCGTAGGAGGCGCGGCACAGCGGGACCTGATTGGCGATCGCGGCGCCGTCGACCAGCCAGCCGATGGCCCCCATGTCCGCCCACGTGCGGGCCGGGTAGTTGAAGATCGAGGAGTACTTAGCGCGCCCGGAGAGCAGCTGATCGTTCAGCGTGTCCCGCGGGGTGCCGAGGGTTTCCGCGGCGGAGTACAGGTACAGACCATGGCCGGCCTCGTCCTGCACCTTGGCCATCAGGATGGCCTTGCGCTTCAGGCTCGGAGCCCGGGTGATCCAGTTGGCCTCCGGCTGCATGCCGATGATCTCCGAATGCGCGTGCTGGGAGACCTGTCGCGTCAGGCCCTTGCGGTAGGCCTCCGGCATCCAGTCACGGGGCTCGATGCGCGAATCCTTCGCAATGATCTCGTCAAAGTGCGCCTGCCCGGCGCGATCTTCCTCGGATGCGACGGCCGTTAGGCGGGCGCCGTTTTGCTCAGCCATGGTTACCTCACTCAGGAATTATTTACTGACCGTTCGTTCAGAATATGCGATCGGCGCCGGGTGGTCAACACCACATTCGGGCCCGCCGTCGGGCTGCCCGACGGCGAACCGACCGCCACGCTATGCGGCTGTCGGCGAACACGGGCGTGCACGGCGCGCGCCCCGCCCCGCCCGTGGCGTTCAATGGGGGCATGAGTGATCCCATGCTGTCCGCGAGCTCCCCGGCAGAGCCCGGCCCCTCCCACCGCGACCTCACCGCGGCGACGACGTCGGCCCCCGCCCCCGTCGCGGCCAAGGTGCCCACCGAGCGCACCCATCACGGCGACACCTTCACCGATGATTACGAATGGCTGCGCGCGAAGGACAACCCCGATGTCCTGGCCCACCTGCGCGCAGAGAACGAGTACTCGCAGGCGGTCACGGCCCACCAGCAGCCGCTGCGGGACGCCATCTTCAGCGAGATCAAGGCCCGGACGGAGGAAACTGACCTCTCCGTACCCTCCCGCAAGCGCGGCTGGTGGTATTTCACGCGCAGCGCCGAAGGTCAGCAATACACCGTCCAGTGCCGCGTCCCCGCGGCGACCACGGGCGACGACGTTGCCGATTGGACCCCGCCGGCGATCGAGCCGGGGCAACCGATCGACGGCGAGGAGATTCTGCTCGACGGCAACGCCGAGGCCGAGGGCCAGCCCTTCTTCTCCCTCGGCGGCATGGCGATTTCCGAGGATGGCCACCTGCTGGCCTACGCGGTGGACAACGCAGGTGACGAGCGATTCACGCTGCGCGTGAAGGACCTGCGCACCGGCGAGCTGCTGCCGGACACCGTAGACAACGTGTTTTACGGGCTGGCCTTCTCCCCGGATGCCGAGCGCATCTACTACACGGTGGTGGACGATTCGTGGCGGCCCTATCAGGTCAAGGTCCACACGCTGGGGACCGCGGCGAGCGACGACGTCGTGCTCTATGAAGAGGCAGACCCCGGAATGTGGACCGGGTTCGAGCTCTCCCCGGACCGGACAGAACTGCTGATTCAGGTGGGCAACTCGGAGTACGCCGAGACGCACAGCCTAGACCTGACCGACGCGGCGGCCCGCCCGCGGCTGCTCATTTCCCGCGAGGCCCGCCTGCTGCACGGCATGGACCCGTTGACCCTGCGCGGCACGCGTCACTACCTCATCACCCACAACCACACCCCCGGCGGGGACGCGGCACCGAACAACATGGTCTCGCTCGTACCGGCGACGGAGCTAGAGCGGGAATTCTCGGACCAGTCCTGGACCACGGTGCTGCCCCACGCAGATGACGTCAAGATCGAGGGCACCGCCCTGACGCACACCCACCTGCTCGTGGTGCTGCGCCGGGAGACCACCGAACGGGTGCAGATTCTTCCGCTGGACGGGCTGGGCACCGCCGCGCAGGCCGAGCCCGTGGAGCCCGCGTTCGACGAGGAGCTGTACACGGCCGCCTTGGCCGGCGCGGACTTCGAGTCCCCGGTGGCCCGCCTGACCTACACCTCCTTCCTCACCCCGCCGCGGGTCTACGACTACGTACTGGGCACCGGAGAACTCCTGTTGCGCAAGGAAACCCCCGTGCACGGGTACGACGCCTCCGAGTACGTGGCCGAGCGCGACTGGGCGACGGCGGCCGACGGCGTGCGGATTCCGGTGACCATCATGCGCCACCGCTCCGTGACCGCTGACGGAACCAACCCGGCGCTCGTCTACGGCTACGGCAGCTACGAGATGAGCATGGATCCAGCCTTCGGGATTCCCCGCCTATCCGTGCTGGACCGCGGCGTGGTGTTTGTCATTGCCCACGTGCGTGGCGGTGGCGAGCTGGGCCGCCAGTGGTACGACGACGGCAAGAAACTGCGCAAGAAGAACACCTTCACGGACTTCATCGCGGTCACGGAGCACATCACGCGTGCCGGGTGGGCGGCGCCGGAGCGGATTGCCGCGATGGGCGGCTCGGCCGGCGGCCTCCTGATGGGAGCCGTGGCCAACCTGGCCCCACAGCTGTACCGCGCCATCTTGGCCCAGGTGCCCTTCGTGGACAATCTGACGTCCATTCTGGATCCCGACCTGCCGCTGTCCGCCCTCGAATGGGAGGAGTGGGGCAACCCCATCGAGGACGCGGCCGTGTACGAGTACATGAAGTCGTACAGCCCGTACCAGAACATTGCCGCCGTCCCCTACCCGAAGATCGCGGCCGCAACGAGCCTGAATGACACGCGCGTGCTCTACGTGGAACCAGCCAAGTGGGTCCAGAAGCTGCGTGAGGTCACCACGGGGACCGAACCGATCGTGATGAAGATCGAGATGGACGGCGGCCACGGCGGCGCCTCCGGGCGGTACGAGGGGTGGAAGGACCGCGCGTGGGACTACGCCTACGTCCTCGACGCCCTCGAAGCGACCGCTCGGCTGAGCACTGCCTCGGACGTGCCCACCCGCTAAGCCTTAACGTGCTCGGCCCGGACCCGTGCTGCGGGTCCGGGCGGAGGCCCGTTCGGGCGGGCCGAGCGCGCGGGCTAGAGGTTGATCACGGTTTCCGCGAGCAACGCGGCGGCGATGAAGGTGGAGGAGAACGTCATCATCGCCACGATGACGATCTTCCAATTCAGCGTCTTCAACGCATTCACGTCCCGCCCCAGATTGAGCCCCAACAGGGCGATCGAGGCGAGCCCCACGAACAGGGCATCGAGGTGCTGAGTCGCGGCCACCACCACGTCGGCGGTGGGCATAAACGGCGCCGTCACGAGCGTGGCCAACGCGAGGACCCACACGCTCGGGGGCACGCTGCGGAAGCGGTGGGACAGGACAAAGGCCACCGCGGCCAACCCGCCGAGGATCAGGATGCCGGCCACGTCCGCGAACCGGAAGCTCCCGGTGCCCAAGACGTTGAGCAGCAGCCCCACGGCGAGGGCGACGGCGAACACAAAGACCCACGTCCTCGGGCGCATCCTGACCTCTGGATCGGCCACCACGGCATCGACGTCGACCTCCCGAGCGCGCAGTGCGGCCGCTTCCTTGCGGCCGCCGATGCGGTGGCCGTCGTCGTTCCTGCGGAACACCTTGGACCAGAACGGGTAGAGCCGCTGTGCCAGCGGCAAGGAGAGGAAGACGCCGGCGTAGAACCCCACCAAGTTGGTCACCAGGTTGGACAGGGCCGCCAGCGCGAGGATTTCACCCGCGCTCTCGGGATAAATGATGGACAGGGCCGCCACGCCGCCCATCATCATGGATCCCGACCCGAGCCCCAGCCCGAGCGCTAGGGACCGCGGGTCGAAGAACCCGGTGCCACCGAGCAAGCCCGCCAACAGCGAAACGAAGACCGCGCCGAAGACGCTGCCGAGCAACCACACGGAAAAGACGCCCCGGTAGATCGGCGACGTGACGCCAAACTTCTGCAGGGCGTACGCCAAATAGGATTCGCGATCAATCGCCCACGTGGCACCGATGGCGGCTCGCCCCATGCCGAGGCCCACCGCAACGGGCAGGGCCAGGATGACGGTGCCGAAGATGTGTCCGACCTCCTGCAGGAGGACGGCCGGCCCGATGCCGGTCAGTTCGCTCAGCGCGGGCCCGACGTTGACGCCCAGCGCGGCCAGGAACAGCACGATGCTGACGTTGAGCAGCACGGAGGACACCGCGCGACTCTGCCCGGAAAGCGGCCGCAGGCGCTGGACGCCGACGATGGCTCCCATCAGCACGGCCCACAGGATGGGCATCAGGACAATGGCCGCATTGCCGAGCTCTATCTTGTAGGTGCCCAGCAGGATGGCGCCCGCGCAGATGGCCGTGGACAACACGATGACCAGGCCCCATTGCCGCGGTGTCGGGGTGAATCGCTGGGGTGCGGCCTCCCGGACCGGCGATTCCTCCGCCGGTCCTGCCGCGTCAGCCGTTGCCTCGCGCTCCATGTACTCCACCTCTCGCCGATGCCGCTACGGACACTCATATTTGGTATACCTGAGTGTAAGGTGGATCACAGGTCCGAACAAGAGAATGACGCCGGAAATTCACAAACACCGGCGATGACCTGACTCTTGATCGCGCACCGAACGACCGATCGGCTTAGTTTTGGAATACTGAAAATTACTGGAGGCACCATGATCACGCAGCTCACGGCCCGGCACGTCCTCGGATTCGACGGCACGCAGCACGTCCTCTTCACCGACGGCCAGGTGATCATGGAGGATGACGTGATCCGCTACGTCGGGACGTCTTACGACGGCCCCGTCGACGAGTACCGGGACTACGGCAACAGCGTCATCACCCCGGGACTCATCGACCTCGACGCCCTCACGGACATCGACCACCTCATCATCGACTCGTGGCCCACCCCCGAGACCGCTCCCGGCCTGCAATGGTCCCGGGACTACTTTGAGCAGCGCCGCCGCGACGTGTTCACCCTCGAACAGCGCCACACCGTCCGCCGGTTCGCCCTGGCCCAGTTGGCCCTGCACGGCGTGACCACGTTCATGCCGATCGCCTCAGAAATCCACAGCGCGTGGGCGGAAAGCCTCGCCGAGCTCAAGGACATGACGGCCACCACACTGGAGCTGGGGCTGCGCGGCTTCCTCGGCCCGGCGTACCGCTCCGGGATCAATGTCACCGACGACGACGGCTCCCGCGTCATCCTCTTCGACGAGGACGAAGGCCGGCGCGGCTTACGCGAGGCCGTGGAGTTCCTCGACTACACCCAAGAGCTCCATCACCCGCTGGTGACGGGCGTCCTGTTGCCGTGCCGCATCGAGACCCTCTCCGCGGATCTCCTCCGAGAGACCGCGCGTGTGGCCCTGGACCGGGACGCCCTGGTGCGCCTGCACTGCCTTCAGTCCCCCGCCGAGGACGACTTCCTACGGGAACGCACGGGGAACACCGTCCTGCAGGAACTCGAGGACTCACGCATGCTGCAGGCGCGGCTCCTCATTCCGCACGGGATCGTCATCGACGCACTGGGCCTAGAAGCCACCGCAGCGGGCGGCCCGCTGGAACTGCTCGCGCGCCACGGCGTCAGCGTGGTGCACTGCCCCTTGACCACCTTCCACTACGGCAAGGCGCTGTCCTCCTTCGACGCCTTCCACGCGGCGGGGATCACGATGTGCCTCGGGACGGACTCCTTCCCGCCGGACCTCATCCGGGGCATCGACGTCGGCACGCACCTCGCCCGGCTCGTCGAGGGCCGCAGCGATGCCGGCAAGGTCTCAGACTTCTTCAATGCGGCCACCCTCGGTGGTGCGACGGCGCTCGGGCGCCCGGACCTAGGGCGGATCGCCCCCGGAGCGCAGGCGGATCTGACGATCTTCTCCCACGATGACTTCCGCGACGGCGTCCAGGAGGACCCCCTGCGCACGCTGGTGCTCAACGGGTCAGCGCGCAACGTCACGGACACCTTCGTCGCGGGGCGGCCCGTCGTCGTCGACTCCGCCCTCCCGGGCATCGACTTGGCCGAGCTCATGCGCGACGGCCAAGAGCTCTTCGAGCTCATGGTGGCCGCCTATCCGGAGCGCGACTACCGTCGGCGCAGCGCCGAGGAGCTGTTCCCCGGCACCTACCCGGCGGCTCAGTAACTCGTCGGCACCGACAGCACCTTCAGCGCGTCGGCGACCACCCGGCCGCGGTGGATCACGGTGCGGTCCTGCCCGCGGTCCATCACGGCGGAGGCCACGGTTTCGCCGTCGACGAGGACCAGCTCCGCCGGATCCCCCACCCCCAGGCCGGGCCGATCCTCGACCGAGGTGAGGCGGGGAATCCTTCGATCCATGATGGAGGCCCCGCCCATCGTGGCAATGGCCAAGGCGTGGCCGATCAGGGCGTCGTCACGGTAGCCGTTAATGAAGGACAGCTGCCACGTCCGGTCCAACATGTCGCAATTGCCGTACGGGCTCCAGTAGTCCCGTTGCCCGTCCTCCCCCAAGCCGATGCGGACGCCGGCGTCGGTGCAGGAGGCGATCGGGAGGTGCTCGGTCACGCGCGGGGCGACCGTGGTCCAAGAGATGTCGAGCTCGGCAAACAGCTCGATGAGCCGGCGCGTGGTGGCGTCGTCAACACCGCCAAGGCCGAAGGCGTGGGAGATGTTCACGCGGCCCTGCATCCCCAGGGCCCGGGTGCGCTCCGCAATCAGCTCGGCCGAGAAGACGCCCATCGTGCCCATCTCGTGGAGGTGGACGTCGATGTCCACCTGATACTTCTGTGCCAGCTCAAAGACCGTATCTAGATGAGCCGCCGGGTCCCGGTCCAGCGAGCACGGGTCAATCCCGCCCATGGCATCAGCGCCAGCGCGCAGGGCCGCCTCCAAGTAGTCCCGCGTCCCCTGTTCCCGCAGGATGCCGGCCTGCGGGAAGACCATGACCTGCACATCGGCGTCGGCCGCGAACTTCTCCTTGGCCTCGATGACCGCCTCATACTTCTCAAGGCCACAGTCCACGTCCACCTGCGCGAAGGAGCGGACCCGCGTCGTGCCCCGAGCGATCATGCGCTCGAGGGTGCCTGCCACCCGCTCCGGCAGCGGCCGCTCGGCCTCTCTCCAGTTCTCGCGGTCGTTGGTCATCATGGTCCAGACACCCGGCCCGCCGGTGTGCTCACGGAACGGCAGGCCGATGCGCGTCGAGTCGAGGTGCACGTGGACGTCGGAGAAAGCGGGGATCAGAAGGCGCCCCCGACCGTCGAGCGCATCGCCCTCTGGAGTTCGCTGAGGCTCATGTGGCACCACTGCCTCGATGACGCCGTCCTTCAGCCGAACATCACTGGATTCCCCACCCCACGGGCGGACGTTGCTGATGAGCACGGTGCTACCTTTCCGTTGAGGATCTGCCGATGCTCTGAACTGTATACCAAATGAAACGCGTGTCGGGGCCGTCCGCGTGGCTTAGCTCAGTTCGTGGCCCGTCGCCTCGGCCGCGTTGGCGCGGCTGGTCTCCAAGTGGGCAATCACAAGGTCGCGCATACCAGCCACGTTGCGCGCGGCAATGGCCTCATACAGGGCCACGTGTTCGCGGGCGATCCCGTGGAGGTCATGATGCTGGGACAGGAGCCAGCGCATCCGAGCGGATAACTGCGTCTGCACCTCCAGCAGGAGCTCATTGCCCGCCAGGCGCGTGACCACCTCGTGAAAGCGCACCCCAGCGCGGCGCGCCTCCACGGCAGCGCCCGCGCGGGCAGCGGCGAGTTCCTCGTCGACGGCAGCGCGCAGCTGTTCCAGATCCTGACGGTGGTGCCGCTGGGCGGCCAGCTCGAACGTGAGTACCTCCAAGGAGGTACGGACCTCAATCAGATCCGCGATGTCTGAGGCGGTAAATTCGCGCACAATCGCCCAGCTGCGTGGCCGCGGCGTGACGAGGCCCTCGCCGACCAGCGCCTGCAGGGCTTCACGCACCGGCAACCGGCTCACCCCGAGCTCAACGGCCAGATCCCGCTCCACCAGCTTGCTGCCGGGAGCCCGGACGCCGTCCACGATCTCGTTGCGGAGCAGTTCGGTGACACGCGCCGCCTCCGACTTGAACTCGGCCTGCTCTGCCACTTGATGCCCCCTGCGTCGTGATTCGTCTCCAAGCATTCGCTCCCCCGCGATCCTAGAGCATTGACGCACGCCGCGTCGGCTAGGCGGATAGATCAATCTCGCATCCTAAACCGCGCTCCCGGGCGCGGTCGTAGGCCAAGCGACCCACGGCGAGATCCTGCAGGCCGATCCCCACCGAATTGAACAGCGTGATCGCCCCTTGATGCCCGCGGCCAGGGACGCTGCCGGCCACCACCTCTCCCAGCTCGCCGCGCAGCTGAATGGCCTCCGTGCCCCGCTCGCCGACCGCCAAAAGATAGTCGCCTGACTTGGCCGCGACGGTGCCACGGTGGTCCACGTAGACGTCCGCCCTGGCCAGGCCCTCGGCGTCGATCTCCCGCTCCGTGGGGCGTGGACGCGCGCCGACCGCGTTGATGTGCTGCCCCGCGCGGAACCATGCGCCCTTCACGAGCGGCTCAACCGACGGCGTCAGCGTGCACACCACGTCACTGACCGCGAAAACCGACGCGACGTCGTCGGCGGCCTCGACCCTCAGCCCGTGGTGGGCCACGGCCTGCCGGAACTGTTCCACGCGCTCACGGGTGCGGGACCAGACCACCACCCGCCGCAAGGGCAGCACGTGGACCAAAGCCTCGACGTGGGCGACGGCCAGCGCGCCGGCACCCACGAGGCCCAGCACACTCGCGTCGGCACGCGCCAAGTGCCGGCTCGCGACGGCGCTCGCGGCCGCCGTCCGCACGCGGGTCGGGACCCGCCCGTCGAGAATCGCCAGGGACTCGCCGGTGCGGTAATCGCTCAGCAGGAGGGTGGACCGCTGGGACGGCAGCCCACGCTCGGCGTTGGACGGGATGTCCGCCAAGAGCTTGACCGCGGAGGCCTGCTGGGTGGAGGCCAGCGAGGGCATGACGATGAAGTGTGAGTCTCCGGCCGGCACCGTCATGGCCACGGGATCCGGTTGGCGCGCGCTGCCGCGCACGGTATCCGCAAACACCTGTTCGACGGCGGCGATGGTCGAGGGCATGTCAATGACCTGTTCCAAGTCGGAAGCGGTGAGAATCAGGGTCATGGAACGGCCTTCCGCGGGCGAGTGATCAGGGAAACTCATCCTACGCCGCTTTGGTATTCCAAATCTAGAGCGCTCCCCAAAAAGATGTGCCCCGCCGCCACACTCTTGCATTTTCTCCTTGATGTGGGTCACACTTTCTTCATTACCTAATGATCGTTCGGTAAATAAAACGAGGAGGACCCGCCATGACGGAGGCCACCACCCAGACCGCCGTTGCGGGCCCGGAGTACTTGTCCGTGGCGCACGAGGACGCCGCGAGCCTGGATCACCCCATCCTGGCCGAAGACCGCACCGCCGGTTGGCTCGGCCTCAAAGTCCGCCACCTCGCCGACGGGCACGCGGTCACCACGATGACGCTCCGCGAGGAAATGCTCAACGGCTTCGGCATTGCCCACGGCGGCATGATCTTCGCGTTCGCGGATACGACGTTCGCCTTGGCCTGCAATCCGCACACTGGCAGCGTCGACACCATCACGGTGGCTTCCGGCGTCGACGTGAACTTCCTCAAGGCCGGCATCCCCGGCCGCACCCTCACCGCCGTCGCAGACCGCCGCGCCCAGAGCGGCCGCAGCGGGATCTACGACGTTCGCATTTACCAGTCCGTTCCCGGCGCCGATGACGAGGTCGTCGCCGAGTTCCGCGGCCGCAGCCGCACCATCGCCAAGAAGTAGCCACCCCACCAACACAGAGGTACGCCGCCATGACGCAATCCGCCGCCGAGACCACTCCCGACCTGGCCAACCCGCTGGATCCCGAAGAGACGATGAGCCGGGACCAGATCGAGTCCCTGCAGCTGGAGCGCCTTCAGGAAACCGTTTCCTACGCGTACAACCGAGTCCCCCTCTACAAGGAAAAGTACGACGCCGCGGGCGTGCACCCGTCCGATCTCAAGGAACTGGGCGACCTGGCCAAGTTCCCGTTCACGGAGAAGGAAGACCTGCGCAAGACGTACCCGTTCGGGATGTTCGCGGTCCCGCGCGAGGAAGTCGCCCGCATTCACGCCTCCTCCGGCACCACCGGACGCGCCACCGTCGTCGGCTACACCAAGAATGATCTCCACAACTGGGCCACGCTCGGCGCCCGCTGCCTCCGGCTCTCCGGCGTCAAGCCCGGCTGGCGCGTGCACAACGCCTACGGGTACGGGCTCTTCACCGGCGGCCTCGGCGCCCACGCGGCGGCCGAGCAGCTGGGCGCGACGGTCATCCCCATGTCCGGCGGCCAAACCGAAAAGCAGATCACCCTAATTCAGGACTTTCAGCCCGAGGCCATCCTGTGCACGCCGACCTACCTGCTGACCATCGGCGATGCAATGCAGCGCGCCGGCATCGACCCGGCGTCGACCTCCCTGCGGAAGGCCGTCCTCGGCGCCGAGCCGTGGACGGCCGAAATGCGCCGCGAGCTCGAGGAGATGTTCGGCCTGGATGCCTGCGACATCTACGGATTGTCCGAGGTCATGGGCCCGGGCGTCGCCGGCGAGTCGGATGAGCTCAAGGACGGCTCCCACATTTGGGAGGACCACTTCCGCCCGGAGATCGTGGATGCGTTCGACGAGACGAAGGTGCTCGGCGACGGCGAGCACGGCGAGCTGGTGTTCACTTCCCTGACCAAGGAAGCCCTGCCGATCATCCGTTACCGCACGCACGACTTGACGCGTCTGCTGCCGGGCACCGCCCGCGCCGGCCACCGCCGCATGGGCCGCATCACCGGCCGCAGTGACGACATGATCATCCTGCGCGGCGTGAACCTGTTCCCGACCCAGATCGAGGAGCTCATCCTCAAGGTTGACGGCCTGTCCCCGCACTTCCAGCTGGAAATCACCCGCCCGGACCGGATGGACCAGCTGGCCGTGAAGGTGGAGCGGCGCACCGACTGCACCTCGGACCGCGCCGATGCCGCCGGATCGGAGCTGCAGAAGCTCATCAAGATCCACGTCGGCTCCACCTGCCGGATCGACGTCGTCGACCCCGAGTCGCTGCCGCGCTCGGTCGGCAAGCTCAAGCGGATCCACGATCTGCGCAACCTCTAGGAATGACAGAATAGGGCGCATGCCAACCACCACGCAGAACGGGGCCGGTTCGGCCGCGACGCAGTCCACGCGTCGCGGCCGGCCCGGCTACGACCAGGACACGGTGCTCAACATCGCCGTGCAGGTCTTCAATAAGCACGGATACGACGCGACGTCGATGGGCACCTTGGCCGAGAACCTTGGGATCAGCAAGTCGGCGATCTACCACCACGTGCCGTCGAAGGGAGACCTGCTGCGGCTGGCCCTCAACGAGGCCTTGGCGCCGCTGGAGCAGCTCGGCGAGGACGAGCGCGGCCTGGCGGGCACCGCCGAGGAGCGCCTCGAGTTCCTGCTGCGTGGAACCATCCGCGTCCTCATGGAGCGCCAGCCCTACGTGACCCTACTGCTGCGCCTGCGCGGAAACACCGAGGTGGAGCGGGCGGCCATGGAGCGGCGCCGTGCGATGGACCGCCGGGTTGCCGAGTTGGTGGTGGCCGCGCAAAAGGAGGGCAGCCTCCGCGGCGATATCGACCCGCGCACCACCACCCGCCTCTTGTTCGGCACCATCAACTCCCTCGTGGAGTGGTACCGCCCCGACGGCCCGTTCTCCGCGGAGGCCGTGGAGGAAAACGCCATCGCCATGATGCTGGACGGCCTGCACACGCGCAACAAATAATCAGCGGGTAGGATGGCTGGCCGTGGATCAGTTGTTCAGCACCCTCTTTAATCAGCCGTTCGGCACGGACACCGGCCTGCAGGTGGCCCTCTCCGCGGTGAGCACGCTGCTCACCGCGATCGCCCTCATGGTGCTCGCCCACCGCAATGATTTGGGCTGGTGGTTCCAGATCCTCGCGGTCTTTGCCGGGCCCTTGGTGCTGGCCCTCACGTTTGGATATGAGGGGCTGTTCTATGCCGTGCCGGCCTTGGGCATCGCGGCCTACGGCTTGTGGCGCTACAGCGCCTTTGATCTGCGCGGCAAATTCACCCGCCTCGTCCCGCCCGCCGGATTCTCGATCGGACAACTGGCCTGGGGCGTCGCGCTCGTCGCGCTGCTCACCGCGGCCCAATGGGGCCCCTTCCTCTTCACCTCGGCGATTATCGATGCGCCCATGACCTGGCTGCAGTTCGGCGCCCTCGCCGTGACCACGGCCTCGTTCGTCGGCATTGCCCAAGGCGTGCGATGGGCGTGGTTGGCCAGCGCCGCCGGCACGGCCGCTTATCTCGGTTGGCTCCTGACCTTCGCCCCCGGGTTCGGCAGCCTGCTGGTCTTGGTGCTGCAGTTCCTGGCCGCTCTCTACGGGTTCGTTCTGGCCGGCGCGTCCCGCCGCGGTCCTGAGGTCGACGACGCGCAGCAGGGCGCCGCGTACCCGCCCAGCCCCTACGCCGGCTAGCTTCCTAGCCGGCGGACTGTGACGTACTCCGGTTTCGTCACAGTGCCACACCCATCTTCGTGAGTTGGACCGCCCTCGGGTAGCTTGAAAGCAATCCCGACTTTCAATGGCGAAAGGTCCTCTCACCATGACTGAAACTCTCTCCTCCCCCGCCGTGAACTCCGCGGCCACGCCCACGAAGTCCGCGGGCCACGTGATCGTCGATACCCTCGAGGCCCACGGCGTCCAGCGCACCTACGTGGTCCCGGGCGAAAGCTACCTCGACGTCCTCGACGGGCTGCACCACTCCAGCATCGACACCGTGGTGTGCCGTCATGAGGGCGGCGCCACCTACATGGCCGAAGCGGACGGCAAAATGCATCCGGTCCCCGGCGTCGCCATGGTCACGCGCGGCCCCGGCGCGGCCAACGCCCACGTGGGCCTGCACACCGCATGGCAGGATTCGACGCCACTGGTGCTGTTCGTGGGGCTGATCCCTTACGAGCATCGGGAGAAGGAGGCGTTCCAGGAGTTTGACCCCAAGGCGTGGTTCGGCACCGGAGCCAAGCGTGTCATGGTGCTCGACCACGCGGAGCGAGCCTCCGAGGTCGTCGCCGAGGCCATGTTCGCGGCGGTTTCCGGCCGGCCGGGCCCCGTCGTGGTCGGCCTGCCGGAGGACATCATCAAAAAGCAGATCCCGGCCGAACTCCACCCGCCGATCCCCGTCGCCTTCGGCGGCATGACGGTCACCGACTGGAAGGCCCTCAACGAGGCCCTGCAGGGTTCGGACAAGCCGCTGTTCATCTTTGGCGGTAACGACTGGAGCCATGAAGGCGCGGCGGAGTTCACGCAGTGGCTGGAAGCCAACCATCTTCCTGCCGCCGCCGAGTGGCGCTGCGAGGGCACTGTTCCCTTCGACTCTCCGTCCTACGTCGGCCCCATCGGCTACGGGCGCCCGAAGCCCACCTATGACCTGCTGGAGGAAACGGACCTCTTGGTCTTCGTGGGCACCGTGCCCGGCGACGTCATCACTGACGGCTTCAATATCCGCCAGAACTGGGATCAGAAGAACTTCTTGGTCACCATCGATCCGTCCCTGCGCGGCCGCTCCGGTCCCGTCACGCACCAGATCGTTGCCAAGCCGGACGTGTTCGTGCGGGACTTGGTGCGCATGGATTTGACGGTCAAGGACTCGTGGAAGGAATGGACCACCAGGATGCGCGGCGAACAGGAGAAGTTTGCTGCGCTGCCCGAGGCTACCCCGGCTTCCGGCCAAGCCCGGATGGCCACGCTCATGGCGCACCTCGTCCCGCAACTGCCGCGCGACGCGATGGTCACGTTCGGCGCGGGCGAGCACACCAACTGGGCGCACCGCTACTTCCCCACCAACGGTTATGCCTCCATGCTCTCGGCCCGCAACGGTTCCATGGGCTACTCAATCCCGTCCGCCGTGGCGGCCTCGCTCAGCTACCCGGGACGCACCGTGGTCACCATCGCGGGCGATGGTGAGTTCCTGATGAACGGCCAGGAGTTGGCCACCGCGGCCCAGTACGGCGCGACGCCGCTGGTCGTCGTCATGGACAACCAGGAGTACGGCACCATCCGCACTCACCAGGAGCGGGACTACCCGGAGCGCATCTCCGGCACGCAACTGCAGAACCCCGACTTCGCCGCCATGGCGCAGGCCTTTGGCGGCGTGGGGGTACGGGTGGAGAACGACGCCGACGTGCCGGCCGCCGTCGAAGCCGCCTTGCAGGCCACCCAGCAGGGCCAGTTTGCCCTCATCCACCTCATCGTCGAACAGCGCGTCAAGGCCTACTAACACAACAGAAATCCCCCGCCACGGTCGAGACCGTGGCGGGGGATTTCGTGTGTGCGCTTACTCCTTGACGGAGGACTTGTCCTTGTCCTGATCCGGGTCGGAGGAGAGATCGAACGGCTCGTCCGTGTACTCCGGTTCCGTCCCCTCGATCGGTTCGGGCACCATGACCGCGTCCTCGGCCTCGCCGGCACGACGGCGGCGCATCCACTCCTCCGGTGGAAGCACCCGCATCCAGCGGCGGGTTTGTAGCGGTGGTAGCTCGCCCGCATCCTCCTTGAGGGCGCGTTTGAGGTTGATCATCATGAGGAAGCCGAGCACGAAGAACGGCAACCCCACCACAGTGATGAAGTCCTGCAGAACCGCGAGTCCCTCATCGCCCGAGGCCAACAACAGGGCCGCGGCCACCAGACCCACGGCGAACGTCCAGAAGACGCGCTGCTTGGTGGGTGCTGGGTCCTCGTGGCCGTTGGACATGGTGTCCAAGACCAGGCCCGCGGAGTCCATCGAGGTAATGAAGAAGACGCCTACCAGCATGATGCCGATGGCCGAGGTGACGCCGGCCAGCGGGAAGTTGGAGAGGAACTCGAACATGGCGCCCGGGATGTCTCCCTCCCCGACCACGCGGTCCACGAGGCCACCTTCGCCGTTCATCTCGATGTCGAACACACCCATGCCAAAGATACCGAACCAGATGATGGTGAAGAGGGTCGGCAGGCCCAGCACGCCCAAGACGAACTGGCGGATGGTACGGCCCTTGGAAATCTTGGCGATGAAGATTCCGACGAACGGGCTCCACGTGATGGTCCACGCCCAGTAGAACACCGTCCAAGAGCCCTGCCACCCGGTGTCAAGGAACGTGTCATTCCAGAGCATGAGCTCCGGCAGCATGTACAGGTACGTGCCCGCGGACTCCACCGTCCCCTTGATCATGACCAACGTCGGGCCCGTAATCAGCACGAACACCAACAGGCCGATGGCCACCAGGATGTTGACGTTGGAGAGGACCTTAATACCCTTGTTCAGGCCAGCGGCCACAGAGAGAATCGCCACGCCCGTCACGACGGAAATGATGATGATCTGCGCGATGGCCGATTCACTCACCCCAAAGAGGTCGGACAACCCGGCGTTGATCTGGAGCGTGCCCAGACCAATCGAGACGGCCACGCCCAGCACGGTTCCGACGATGGCGATCGTGTCGATCGTCTTGCCGGCGGGCCCGTGAATCTTTTCGCCGAGCAGCGGCTGGAACATGGAGCTGACCCGCGGCGGCAGGCGGCGCTTGTGAATGAAGTACGCGAACGCGAGGGCCGGCAGCGTGAAGATGGTCCACGTGTGCAGGCCGAAGTGGTAGAGCGTGAAGCCCATGGCCTCCTGGGCGGCCTCGATGCTCTCCGGCTCGACGCCGGCGCGCGGGGGCTGGGCGAAGTGGTACGTCGGCTCCGCAACGGCCCAGAACATCAGAATGGTGCCGATACCGGCAGCGAACAGCATGGCGAACCACGCCTTGTCTGAGTGCTCCGGCTTTTCCTCCTCATCGCTGAGGCGCACGCGGCCCCACCGGCTCAGCGCCAGGTAAATCAGGAAGAAGAGAAAGACGGTCACGCCGAGAATGTAAAACCAACCCAGATTGGCCATCAGCCAATCGGAGGCGGTTCCAAAAGCCGACCCCATGGGGCCCGTGAAAATGATGGTGGCGACAGCAAAGACCACCACGATTGCTGCGGAGACAAAGAAGAGAAAAGTCCCCGTCTTAAGCCCCCATCTTTGAGCAAGTCGATTCAGCACTGTCATGGATTCTCACCTCAGAGAGTTGGTTCAGTTGCTGACATGCATGATGTCCAACATATCCACCGCGCCCCCGGCACGCTAGGCAATTGCGGGACCTGAGCGCATTTTTGTCGAACCGTGATAAGTTGTCCCCTTTAACGCGCCACGGCGCGGCCGGGGCTGTTCGCCCGGGCCGCGCCGTGGATATTTTTTACCAGTTCTTGTACGTGGTGTTTTCCTTTTCGACCAGCGTCAGCACATCGTACTGAGCCACGATTTCACCGTCCTGATTGTGCAGCACGGCATCCCAGCGGACCTCGCCGTATTCATCGGTCACGCGCGGGGTCACCTGCTTGGCGGTCAGCGTCACGCGGACCGAGTCGCCGGCGGCCACCGGGGTGATGAACCGCAGGTTCTCCAGTCCGTAGTTGGCCAGCACGGGCCCCGGTGCCGGCTCAACGAAGAGCCCGGCTGCCCAGGAGACGAGCAGGTAGCCGTGCGCCACCTGCCCCGGGAAGAACGGGTTGGCCTCGGCAGCCCTGGCATCCGTGTGAGCGTAGAACGTGTCCCCGGTCTCCCGGGCGAAGTCCTCGATGTCTTGGAGCGTGATGGTGCGCAAATCTGAGGCGAAGGCGTCGCCGATCTGCAGTTCTGCCAGCGACTTGCGGAAGGGATGCTCGTGAGCGGCCTCTGCGCCGAACGCCTCGCAGCCGGCGATCGTGCGGTCCGCACCCGTGTGCCACACGCCGGTGACCGCGGTGAGCAGGTTCGGCGAGCCCTGCAGCGCCGTGCGCTGCATGTGGTGCTTGACGGAGCGGATGCCGCCGAGTTCCTCGCCGCCACCGGCGCGGCCCGGGCCACCATGGACTAGGTGCGGTACGGGCGAGCCGTGCCCCGTGGAGGTCTTGGCCGTCTCCCGGTTGAGGATGTGCACGCGGCCGTGGTGCCCGGCGATTCCAACCGTCAACTCCCGCACCGCCTCCGGATCGTTCGAGCAGACGGTGGCCACCAGCGACCCGGCGCCCGCTGCCGCCAGCCGCACGGCGTCCGCCACGTCGTCGTACCCCAGCACCGAGGACACGGGGCCGAAGGCCTCCTTCGAGTGCACGGCCTCGGCATTGACGTCGTCCCACGTGAGCACGAGGGGGGACATGAAGGCGCCCTCCGGCACGACGGCGTCTTCACCGCCCTGCGTCTTGACCACCGGCGCGTCGAGGCTGCCGTAGGCCAGCTCGCCGCCGGCGGCCAACATCGCCTCGACGGCCCCGCGGACGTCCTGCAACTGGTCGAGCGAGGCCAAGGCGCCCATGGTGGTGCCCTCGGCACGCGGATCGCCGACGACGACCCGCTGCTCGATCCGGTCCCGGAGCGCCTCGACGACGGCCTGCTCGCGGCCCTTCGGGACGATCGTGCGGCGGATGGCAGTGCACTTCTGCCCGGCCTTGACGGTCATCTCCGTCACCACGGCCTTGATGAAGGCCTCAAACTCCGGGGTGCCGGGCTCCGCGTCCGGGCCGAGGATCGCGGCGTTCAGGGAATCCGTTTCCGAGGTGAAGCGGACGCCACCCTCGATCACGTTTGGATGGGACTTGAGCCGGTTGGCCGTGCTGGCGGAGCCCGTGAAGGAGAGCATGTCCCGATAGTCCATGACGTCCAGCAGCTCCCGGGCCGAGCCGGAGATGAGCTGGATGGAGCCGGCCGGCAGAATGCCGGAGTCCACCATGAAGCGCACGCAGGCCTCCGTCAGGTGGCCGGTGGGGGTGGCCGGCTTGACGATCGTGGGGACGCCAGCGATGAAGGCGGGGGCGAACTTCTCCAGCATGCCCCAGACGGGGAAATTGAAGGCGTTGATCTGGGCGGCGACGCCAGGAATGCGAGTGTAGATGTGAGTTCCGAGGAAGGACCCGTCCTTGGACAGGGGCTCGGCCGGACCGTCGAGGACCACGTTGGAGTTCGGCATCTCGCGGCGGCCCTTGGAACTGAAGGTGAAGAGCACGCCGATGCCGCCGTCGATATCCACCATGGAGTCGATCTTGGTGGCGCCGGTGCCGAAGGACACCTCGTAGAGCTCCTTGCGGTGCTCGTTGAGGTAGATCGCCAGTTCCTTGAGCTTGAGCGCGCGCTCGTGCAGCGTCAGCTGCCCGAGTTCCCGCTGGCCCACCGTCCGGGCGTGCTCCACCATGGCCGGCAGGTCGAGGCCGTCGGAGCCGAAGCGTGCGACGATCTCGCCGGTGTTGGCGTCGCGAACGTCGGCCGTCCGGCTGTCCTCAGCGGGGGTCCACCACGTGTCCTGCACGTAGCTGGGCACAATCTGGGTTGTCATCGGCGACAATTCCTTCCTGAACGATCGGTCAGTAATCAGGTTTAGCGTAGCAGGGATCACACCAGCGCACTAGTGAGATGCCACCGCCGGCTGGGCGCGAGCTGTTGCGCGAAGTCCTCGTCATGGCTCACGAAGACGACGGCGCCGCCAAACCCCTCGAGGGCCGTCACCAGTTGACCCACCGAGGCGTGATCGAGGTTGTTCGTCGGCTCGTCCAAGATCAGCAACTGCGGCGCCGGATCCGCCAACAGGAGGCGAGCCAAGGCCACCCGGAAGCGCTCACCACCCGAGAGCTGCCCCACGGCGTCGTTCACGCGGTCGCCGCGCAGGTGAAAGCGCGCCAACTGGGCCCGCACTTGGGCCTGGGTGCCGCTCGTGGCGATCTGCTCGGCCACCGTGAGGTCGTCACGCAACCCCTCCCACGCACCGTCCGCGTCGAGCTGTTGCCGGAGCCACCCCAGCGGGACGCGCGCCCCGGCCGCCACCTGAGCCAAGAGCGTGGACTTGCCGACGCCGTTGCGGCCTGTCACCCACACGCGTTCCGGCCCGCGGATCGAGAGGTAAGCATCGGCCGCGTCGAGGCGGGTTCCCTCCGGCAGCCTGAGCGAGTTGAGCGCGACGTCGAGGACGACGCGCTGGGCCGCGATCTCCGTGCCCGGCAGGTCAATCGAAATGGACAGATCCGCGGGAACGGACTCGTGAGCAGCCTCGAGCTCGGCGCGCGCCCGCTCCTGACGGCTCGCGAGCTGGGCCCGGAGCTTTCCTCCCGCGGCCTCGGCGTCACTCCGGCGAGCGTTGGCGAGGATTTTCGGCAGACCGTCGGCCGCCTCTCGGCCCGCCCGGGCGCGGCGGGCCATTGCCGTCTCGGCCGCGGTGCGGCGCTGGCGCTCCGCGTTGACCACCGCCCTCGCGTCCCGCACGCGCCGCTCGGCGGCCTGACGCTCCACCTCGGACTCCCGCTGGTAGACCTCCCAGGCACTCTCTGCCGCCGCGGCCCCAAACTGCCGCACGACGACGCCGTCGGCGGCCATGGACCGCACGCGCCGCGGCCGCAACTCGAGGATGGTCTGAACCCGGCGCAGGATGGCGACGTCGTGGGTCGCCACCACCAGCGTGCCAGCATCCCACTGCTCCACCGTCTCGGCGAACCGCGCCTGGGCGACGGCATCGAGATTGTTGGTCGGCTCATCACACAGCGTCAGGGCGGCCGCGCGGCGCTCGAGGCCCGCCAGCGCGGCGATCGTCGCCTCACCTCCGGAGAGGCTCGCGAGTGGCCGCACCAGCAGGTCCGCGCTGGCTCTGACCCCGTACGTCCCCAGCAAGGCCACGAGGTGCTCCTCGAGATCCCACGCATCGCCGACGCAGTGGAACGCTTCGTCGAGCTCGTCCTCCGGCACGCTCCCGGCGAGGATCCTGTGCAGCGCCTCGAGCTGCTGCTCGACACCCAGCACATGGGCCACCGTCCGGTCCCGCGAACGGGCCACGTGCTGAGGCAGGTAGGCCACATCCTGCGGTGCCACGACGTGCCCGGACGTCGGGCGCAACTCGCCGGCGGCCACGCGGAGGAGGGCTGACTTGCCGAGGCCATTGGAACCAACGACGCCGACGGTCCCGGTCAGCGTGACGGAGAGGTCCGCGAAGACGTTGCGGCCATTCGGCCACGTCAGGCCGAGGTGGTCAAAGGTGAGAGAAGAATCATTTCGTAATGGGCGTGAAGGCATGGGCGCTCCCGAGGTTGAGGTGGGCGCACCAGCGGTTGGCGGCGCGCTTTAGGCGGGTCGGCGCGCTGTCTTCACTGCATCAACTCCCGGATCGGCCATCACGAACCTCACCAGCATAGGCGATTGGTTGATCTTTGCCAATCAGTGAGCGGCGCATTGCCACACCGGCGCGCGCAATCTATCGGACACCCTGAGACTTGAATTAGGTACCAGATGTGTGCGCTTAATGTTCCGGCTTTAGGTAAGCCTTACTTAAACATTGAAGTGTCAGCGCTCCCGTCGTGCACCGAGAGTGCACGTCAGGAGCCAACATCAGGAGAGTTCATGACTGAAGTGAACGCCGCCGGTGACGCCACCCGGCCACACGCCCTCGGCCGGCTCGACGCCGTCGTCGCCGAGCCACATCCGCTCGCCGCAGCCAATCAGCTGCTCGCGGGTGAGACGGTGCACCAGTACATCGCCGAGTCCGGCGCGGCCACCCTCCTCGCGGCGTCCGCCATCACCGGCGCTCAGGGGCCCACTACCGGCCCGACGCCCGAGGCTCTGTCCCACCGAATTGACGCCGTGGACCTCGGCACGCCGCTCGGCGACACGAATGCCGCGCTCGCGGAGGCCCAGCACCTCTACCTCGACGACGCCGTCTACTTCCACCACCCCCGCTACCAGGCGCACCTGAATTGCCCGGTACTCATCCCCGCGGTGGCGGCCGAGGCGCTGGTGACCAGCATCAATTCCTCGCTGGACACGTGGGACCAGTCGGCCGGCGGCACTCTGATCGAACGCCGCCTCACCCGCTGGGCCGCTGACCTCATCGGATTCGGCCCCACCGCCGACGGCATCTTTACCTCCGGCGGCACCCAGTCCAATCTGCAAGCCCTCCTCATTGCCCGTAATCGGGCGGTCGCCCCACGCTCCGGACCCTTGCCTCAGCGGCTTATGGGGCTGCGGATCTACGCCTCCACTCAGGCCCACTTCAGCATTCGCAACGCCGCCACACTGCTGGGACTCGGCGAAGACGCCGTCGTGCCAGTCCCCACCGATGCTCACCGGCGGCTCGACGCCGCCGCACTGCGCGCGGCCGTCGAGCGGGACGTGGCCGCGGGCCACACCCCGATGGCCATCGTGGCCACGGCGGGAACCACCGACTTTGGGGCGATCGATCCGCTGGCCGCCTGCGCAGACCTCGCCGCGGAACACGGCGCGTGGTTCCACGTCGATGCCGCGTATGGTTGCGGACTGCTCATCTCCCGCCGGCGCGATCGCCTCGCCGGGATCGAGCGCGCCGACTCGGTGACCACCGACTTCCACAAGTCCTTCTTCCAGCCGATCGGCTCCAGCGCGCTGCTGCTGGCCGACGGCACCGACTTTGGGCACATCACGCACTACGCCGACTACCTCAACCCTGCGGCCGAGGCCGGCACCGTGCCCAACCAGGTGGACAAGTCCCTGCAGACCACGCGGCGGTTTGATGCGCTCAAGCTCTGGATCTCCCTGCGCTCGCTCGGCGCCGAGGCGATGGGTGCGCTCTTCGATGAGTTGATCGACCTCGCCGAAACCGCTGCCGACCGCGTCGACGCCCACCCGCGCTTGGAGCTCGCCGCGCCGGCCCAGTTAAGCACCGTGGTGTTCCGCTTCCGGCCCGCGGCCCACGACGCCGGGTCCCCGGCCGCGCTGGACGCCCTGCAGGATCGCATCCGGGCCGCGCTCTATGCCTCCGGCGAGGCGATGGTGGCCGCGACAACGGTGGACGGAGCCCGCCACCTGAAGCTCACCCTGCTCAATCCCCGCGCCCGCATGGCGGACCTCGAGGCGGTGCTCGAGGCCGTCGTCGCGGCCGGCGAGCGCCTCAGCCAGGAGGTGGCGGCATGATGTATGACGCCGTCGGAATCGGTGCTGGCCCCTTCAACCTGGGATTCGCCGCGCTCGCGGACGGCGCGCCCGAGCTCTCCGTGGCCGTCTTTGAGGCGGCCGAGGACTTCGCCTGGCACCCGGGCATGATGCTGCCGGGAACGCACCTGCAAGTCCCCTTCATGGCGGACCTCGTCACGCTGGCTGACCCTACCAGCGAGTACAGTTTCCTGAACTACCTCAAACTCTCCGGGCGCCTTTACCCGTTCTACATTCGGGAGAACTTCTACGCTCTGCGCCGCGAGTACAGCGACTATCTCCGCTGGGCCGCGCACCGGCTGGACAGCGTGCACTTTTCCCACACCGTGACCGGCCTCGAATACGACGACGGCCGCTACCTCCTCACCGTGCAGTCACCGGACGGTGTCCGGCAGGTTGAAACCCGGCAGGTGGTGCTCGGCACGGGCACACAACCCTGGGTTCCTGACGCCGTCGAGCCGGCCGTGCAGGCGGCGGGCCAGGCGTTCCACAGCAGCGACTACACCCGTCGGCGCGCTGACCTAGACGGCGCGCGGCGCGCGGTCGTGGTGGGCAGCGGCCAGTCCGCCGCGGAGATCGTCGCCGACCTACTGGCCGGCTGGGTGGATGAGGCCCCGGGGCGGGAGCTGACGTGGATGACGCGCTCACCGCGCTTCTTCCCCCTGGAGTACACCAAGCTGACGCTGGAGATGACCTCCCCCGACTACATCGACCACTTTCACGGTTTGCCCGCGGACACGCGGGATCGCCTGGGCGCCGAGCAGCGTGGCCTGTACAAGGGCATCAATGCTGACCTCATCAACCAGATCCACGAACAGCTCTATCAACGCCACGTGGAACGGGGGCCGGGCACCGTGCGGCTCAAGACCGCGACGGCACTCGAGTCGCTGACCCAAGCGCCGGACGGCGGGCTGCGCCTCACCGTCACCGACGCGGACGACGGCGGCACGCAGCACATCGCGGCCGACGCCGCCGTGCTGGCCACGGGGTACCGCTACCGGGAGCCCGCCTTCCTCGCCGGCATCGCCGATCGCATCCACCGCGGGCCCGATGGCCGGTTCGCCGTCGACCGAGAATACGGGATCGGCGAGGGCCTTCTGGTGCAGAACGCCGAGTTACACACCCATGGCTTCACGGCCCCGGACCTCGGCATGGGCGCCTACCGCAACTCGGTGATCTTGAACCGGATCGCTGGGCGCGAGGTGTACCCCGTCGAGCGTCGCATCGCCTATCAGGAGTTCGGTTCCGCCCTCCCCACCCACCGACTGCAGGAGTCCACCCCATGAGTCTCGTCCCGACTGTCTCCCCCAACCATGCCGACCGTCCTCGCGGTGGCAGCGCCACGGGCGTGCCGTCGTCGTTCTCCTTCCGCCCGGTGGACCCAGCCTCTGACGCGGCGCTGTTGCACGCGTGGATCGCCACCGAACACGCACGGTTCTGGGGCATGCCGCACGCCACGGAAGCCGAGGTCCGTGCCGAGTACGAACGGCTGGATGCTGACCCGCATCACCTCCCGCTCGTGGCCGAGCGGGAGGGCACAGCCCAGTTCCTCGTCGAGGTGTATGACCCGGCGCACTCGCAGCTGGCCGGCCACTACACGCACCGCGACGGCGACGCCGGGCTGCACCTACTCCTGCCGGCGCCAAAAACGCCGCGACCAGGTTTCAGCCAAGCGGCCCTGACCGCGGCGCTGGCTCACGTGTTCACCGACCCCGCCATCACCCGGGTGGTCGTCGAGCCGGATGCGTCCAATACGGCCATTCATGCGCTCAATTCTCGGGTGGGCTTCCGGCCGCAGGGCCGGATTGACCTCCCGGCGTTCGGCGCCGAGCCGGCCAAGCGGGCCCTGCTCTCCTTCTGCGACCGGTTCGATTTTGCCCGCGCCACGGGCACGAGTTCCACGATCGCCGCCCACCTGGACCCCGCGCGCTGGGCGGCGGCCAACCGTCACGTGGTGGCCAAAGCGATCGGTGAGTTCAGCCACGAGCGCCTCCTCGAACCGGAACCGCAGTCCGCCAGCGCGGGGGCCGGGACCTACGTCCTGCGCGGCACCGGTCCCGACGGCGTCGAACACGGCTACACGTTCGCCGCCACACGGCACCTGCTCAACCACTGGCGCGTGGACGCCGCCTCCGTCACGCACACCGCCGCCGGGCAGTCCGCGGCGGTCGACGCGCAGGAGTTCGCCGTCGTGTTTCAGCGGCAGCTGGGGATCTCCGCGGAGCAGTTGCCCACCTATGTGGAGGAACTCGGCTCCACCCTGGCGAGCCACTGCTATAAGCAGTTGCACTCCACCGTGTCGGCCCGCGAGCTCGCCGCTGGCGATCCGGACCCCATCAGCGCATTTCAGCGGATCGAAGCCGCCATGACGGAGGGCCACCCGTGCTTCGTCGCCAACAACGGGCGGATCGGGCTCGGCGCCCAGGACTACCTGAACTATGCGCCGGAGACCGGCAGCGCGGTGGACTTGGAGTGGGTGGCGCTGCACGCGACGCGCGCGCGGTACGACGCCGTCGACGGCCTGACGCACCGCAGCCTGCTGGCCTCGGAGCTGGGCGAGTCAGCGCTGGCCGAGTTCGACGAGCGGCTGAGCGCGGCGGGGCTGGAACCGCAGGACTACCTGTATCTCCCGGTACACCCGTGGCAGTGGGAGCACCGGTTGGCCGTCACGTTCGCCGCCGACGTCGCGGCCCGCACGATGGTGCACTTGGGCACGGGCCCCGACCAGTACCAGCCGCAACAGTCCATCCGGACCTTCTTCAATCGCAGCCGCCCGGAGAAGCACTATGTCAAGACGGCCCTGTCGATCGTGAACATGGGTTTTCTGCGCGGGTTGAGCGCCGCTTACATGGAATCCACCCCGGCGATCAACGAATGGCTGGAATCCGTGGTGGCCACCGATGCCGAACTGCACGAGCGCCGGGTCGACCTCCTCAAGGAAGTCGCCGCCGTCGGCTACCGGAACCCCTTATTCGAGGCGGCGACGGATGCGACGAGCGCTTACCGGAAAATGCTCGCGGCCCTGTGGCGCGAGTCCCCCGCGGACCGGCTGGCAGAGGGCGAGGAGCTGGCCACCATGGCCTCGCTGCTGCATGTGGACGCCGACGGGAAGTCCGTCGCAGCGGCGATGATCCGCCGCTCCGGCGTCGGCGCTGAGGCGTGGCTGCAGTGCTACTTCGACGCCTATCTGGTGCCACTGGTGCACTTCCTGCTGCGCTATGACCTGGTGTTCATGCCGCACGGGGAGAACATCATTCTGGTCACCCGGGAGGGCCTGCCGGACCGGATGCTCATGAAGGACTTGGCCGAGGAAGTGGCCGTCTTGGGCCCGCGCACTCCCCTTCCCGAGGCGGCCGAGCGAATCCGGGTGGACGTGCCGGCCTCCGAGCGCGTGTATTCCGTCTTCACGGACGTCTTCGACTGCATTTTCCGTTTCCTCGCCCCGCTCTTGGCCGAGGAGGGACTCATCTCCGAAGCGGACTTCTGGACGGTCGTGGCCGAGCGGTTGCGCGCGTACCGGGACCGCAACCCGGAACTCGCCGCGGAATTCGACGAGCTGGGACTGTTTGACGCCGAGTTTCGCCTGTCCTGCCTCAACCGGCTCCAGCTGCGGAACAACCAGCAGATGCTGGACTTGGGCGACCAGGCTAGCGGGCTGATCTACGCGGGATCACTCGAGAACCCGATCGCCTCCGGCTAACCGGGTCCGTTCCTCCGCCCATCGAGAAGATCCCGCGCGAATCGAGTCGATTCGCGCGGGATCCTTCTATCATTGCGGGACGAACGAGCACTACGCAGGGAGACTCTACGTGCGGCGACCGAACCAACCACGCTTCGGTTCACTTTCGCGGTCGCTCACGCCCGTCAACGGACCGTACTTGGCTTCGTACCGTGCGCGGATGCCGGCCGCGATCTCCCGCTCTCTTGGAGTGATGGGGTCGGCTCTCCCATCTCGAATTTTTCGCTCGAGAGCGCTGGGGCGACGGCTATTCAACTGAGTCACAACGCAACCTCCTACTCCCCATCATTATCCGCCCCCTGCAGTTGGCCGTCCATAGGCGCATCTCCTGCCACCGCTGTGGTCACAGCGGCCATCATGGCGTATTCAGCTCGGGTTGCGTCCGTTTCTAGCGCTTCGAATGCCTTCAATCCGATATACCTCGAGCTATCGTCTTCACTCATGGCTAGATTGAAGGCCCATTCGGCACGGTCCCACCATTCCTGGCGCTCGGCCGCACGCCGTTGCACGCGAGCCGACTTGGTCGCGGCCACAAACGCGACCGCGGCGCCCACCAGCGCGAAGACGCCCGCAGCCGGTGGGCCCGTCCAGAAATCACGCCACAACGGATCGTCGAGGACGAAAGGTGGCATCACGCGACCGACTGCGGCGCCACCAACGGCGAAGAGTGCCATCATGACGCCGGGCCGCCACCACTGCCGCACCCACCTTGTCACCATCACGCCCTCCTGACGTTGCATTACCACCTAACTACCTGTGCGTCACGCTAATGCAACGGCGTGATAGTCCTCGCCTGACATCGACAAAACGACAGTTCTCCACGGCCAGGCCACTACGGCTTCCAAACCACAGATCTGAGTGCTAGGTCAGGAGAGCGCGCACAGCGTCCAGCTCTTCCCGCGTCACGCCGTGCGAGGCATCCCCGCCCGGCGCGAGCAACAATTGCTCGACGTCGAGCCCCTCCAGAAACTCATGAAGCCGCTCCAACTTTCCCTCCAGCTCCGCCGAGACGCGGCTCTCGGGCTGGTGGCTCTCGTGAGGGTGCGGCACCGGGCTCACCGCATGCCACGCGTTGATGCCGCGCAGCGCCTGTTCATACTGGGCGTCAATCAGGTCCTCGCGCCCCGCGAGTTTGAGGGCCATGCTGATGATGAGCCCCGTCCGGTCCCGGCCCGCCGAACAGTGAACCACCACCCCACCGGCTTGCTGGCCAGCGGCTAATGCCCGGAAAGCCGCGGCGATCTTCTCTGGAAACAGGCGTGCGTTTTCGCCGTAGTACGCCGGGTCGCTGAGGTAGTGGCCCACGAGCGCCATGAACTCCTCGTTGCTCTGATCCTCCGTCGGCGTATTCACGACGGCCAGCGGGGGCAACAGGTCCGCCGTGACCGCCGGGTCCGTGGTGCGCCGCACCCGTTCGGCCGGGTTCCGCAGGTCGATCACCGTCCGGACGCCGTCGTCGTACAGCTGGGCCCACCCGGCCGGGGTGAGCCATTCGCTGCGTCCCATACGGTAGAGCCCTCCCGCGACGTGGTGGGCGTTCACCGCGCCGTCCCACGTGACGGTGGAGTGGGAGGCAGCGGGCTGGGCGGGTGGCGTCGGCGTCATGAGCCCATGATGCCTCATCCGGCCGGCCTCACTGCGGCGCTCTCCGCCGCTGCACGGCCCGGGCCATAAGCTGGTTCTATGCTCACCAATACCCGCCGTAATGCGTGGGTGGACGACGCCGTCCGCGCCATCGAGGCCGATGCCACCCGCAGCGCCGATACCCATTTGCACCGCCTACCCTTGCCACCAGCGTGGGGCATCGACCTTTATCTCAAGGACGAATCGACGCACCGAACGGGCAGCCTCAAGCACCGGCTAGCGCGTTCCCTGTTTCTCTATGGCCTCGTCAACGGATGGATCACGGAGGACACCACCATCGTGGAGGCCTCCAGCGGCAGCACAGCGGTCTCCGAGGCGTACTTCGCCCAGCTCTTGGGGCTCGACTTCGTGGCCGTCATGGCGGCCAGTACGAGCGCCGAGAAGATCGAGTTGATTGAACGCTTCGGCGGCCGCTGCGAGCTCGTCGAGGACCCGGGCACGGTCTACACGGTCGCCGAGCGCATCGCGGCCGAATCCGGCGGCCACTACATGGATCAGTTCACGTACGCCGAGCGGGCCACGGACTGGCGCGGCAACAACAATATTGCCGAGTCCATCTTCGAGCAGCTGGCCGCCGAACCGTACCCGATTCCCACGTGGGTCGTCGTCGGCGCCGGCACGGGCGGTACCAGCGCCACTATTGGCCGCTACGTGCGTTACCACCGGCACGCCAGCCAGCTGGCCGTGGCCGATCCAGAGGGTTCCGCGTTCCTGCCGGCGTGGCAGGCATGGAACGACGGCGGGGACCCGGCCGCCGTGGTCGGCTCGCCCAGCCGGATCGAGGGGATCGGCCGCGCGCGGCCCGAGCCAAGCTTTGTCCCGTCGGTCATAGATGCGATCGCGCAGGTCCCAGACGGCGCGTCCGTGGCCGCGATGCGGCACCTTGCATGTCGCTTCGGCCTCAGCGCTGGCCCTTCCACAGGTACCAACCTCTGGCTGACGTGGCAGCTCATCGCCTCCATGGTGGCCCGCGGCGAGCGCGGCAGTGTGGTGACGCTCTTGTGCGATAGCGGCGAACGCTACCGGCGCAGCTATGCGGACCAGCGCTGGCTGGCCGGCCAGGAGATCGACCCGGCGCCCTACGAGGGCGTGATTGACGCGTTCTTGGCCAGCGGAGCCTGGCCCGCCGCTTCTGCGGAACCCTCGGCTAACCATTAACCGCGTGTGCCCGGCCGGCCTCACGAGGAGGTCGGCCGGGCACGGGCCGTGGCGCGCTCGTCAGGGTGCCAGCGCGGGCTAGCTCCAGTCGAAGAAGCCCCGGCCGGACTTGCGGCCCAGCTCCCCAGCGGCCACCTTATCCTTGAGAATCTGCGGCGGGGCAAAGCGCGGTCCCAGCTTGGACTCGAGGTACTCGGCAATCCCGAGGCGCACGTCCAGACCCACAATGTCCGTGGTGCGCAGCGGGCCCGTGGGGTGCTTGTATCCCAGCACCATGGCGTTGTCGATGTCCTCGGGGCTGGCCACCCCCTCCTCGACCATGCGCATCGCTTCCAGCGCAATCGCCACGCCGAGGCGGGAAGAGGCGAAGCCCGGGGCGTCATTGACGACGACGGGCGTCTTCTCCAACGCCTCGGTCCAGCCGCGCGCGGCCTCAATGTGGTCCGGAGCGGTCTGCTCTCCGATGACCACCTCGATCAGCGTCGACGCCGGGACCGGGTTGAAGAAATGCAGGCCCAGGAATTGTTCCGGGCGCTGCAATTCGTTGGCGAGGGTGGAAACGGACATCGAGGAGGTGTTAGAGGCCAACACCGCGTCAGCGGCCAGATGCTCCTCCACCGCGCGCAGGGATGCGACCTTCAGGTCCCAGATCTCCGGCACCGCCTCGATGACCAGGTGGCGGTCAGCAAAGGCCGCGTAGTCCGTGGTCACGGTCAGGTGTGCGGCGTAGTCCTGCTCGGGCAGCCCGCGGGCAATGGACTTCTCGACGGCGGACACCACGCGCTCGCGGGCTCCCTCCGCGGCGTCGTCGTTCCGTTCCACCACGACGACGTCCGCACCGTGGATCAGGAAGGCGTGGGCGATGCCCGCGCCCATGCGGCCGCCGCCAAGAACGCCGACCTTCGCCGGCAGGTTCTGCTCAGTCATGAATCTTCCCTTTACTTCTTGCGGTCCAAGTAGTCCTGCATGCGGCGGAACTTCTCCTCGGATTCGAACAACATTCCCTGCGTCAGCGTGTCGATGACGGGGTGCGCCTCACGCGGGGCGTGGAAGACGGACTTGGTCAGGCGCACCGCGAGCGGGTCCTGCTTGCCGATCCGGTCCGCGAGCGCGTGCGCAGCGTCCATCAGGTCGGCTGCGTCGACCAACTCGGTGATCAGCCCCACGGCCAGGCACTCCTCGCCGCGCAGAATTTTCCCGGCCAGCAGGATTTCCTTGGCCAGCGGCTCGCCCACCAGCTCCTTGAGGCGCCACGTGGCGCCGGCGGCAGCCATGATGCCGAGGCCGGTCTCTGGCTGGCCCATGCGCAGCTCGGGCGTACCGATCCGGAAGTCCGCCGCGTACGCGAGCTCCGCACCGCCGCCCAACGCGTAGCCGTCTAGGGCGGCGATCACGGGCATCGGCAGCTTGGCCAAACGGTCAAAGAGCGAGGAATTGATGCCGGCGAGCGCGTCGTCGCGGCGCCGCTCGCGCAACTGCCCGATGTCCGCGCCGGAGGCGAAGATCCCCTTGACGCCCTTCGGGTTCTCCTCCGTGGGAGCCTGTGAGGCCGTGCCGGCCAAGATCAGAACCTTGGGGGTTCGTTCCAGATACGCGCAGACCGCGTGCAGCTCGTCCACCATCTGTTGGTCGATCGCGTTGCGTACCTCGGGGCGATGCAACCGGGCCACCAGCCGACCACTGGTTTCGGTCAGCCGCAGGGTGGTGAACTGGGATCCGTCGAGCTGCATCCTTACACCCGCTCCAGCAGCAGGGCCGAGCCCTGGCCGACGCCCACGCACATCGTGGCCAGACCCAGTGCGCCCGGATCAGCCTCCCGCTCCAGCCGGCCCAGCAGTGTAATCGCGAGCCGGGACCCGGACGAGCCCAGCGGGTGCCCCAGGGCGATCGCGCCGCCATCGTTGTTGACCATGCCCTCGTCGAGACCGAGCTCGCGGACGCAGGCCAGCGACTGAGAGGCGAACGCCTCGTTGAGCTCGACGGCGGCCAGCTGGCCGATCTGGTGGCCCGTGCGCTCCAGCAGCTTGCGGGTGGCCGGAACGGGGCCGACGCCCATGATTTCCTGAGCGAGGCCGGCCGAGGCACCGCCGATTACGCGGGCCCGCGGGGTCAGCCCGTACTTCTCGATTGCGGCCTCGGAGGCGACGATGATGGCCGAGGCGCCGTCGTTGAGCGTGGAGGAGTTTCCGGCGGTGACCACCTCGCCGCCCTTGACCACCGGGCGCAACCCGCCGAGAACCTCGGCGGTCGTGCCGGGGCGCGGCCCCTCATCGGTGTCGACGACCGTGACCTTGCCCTTGCGGCCGGTCACCTCCACCGGCACGATCTCGTCCGCGAAGCGGCCGGCCTCGATCGCCGCGATGGCGCGCTCGTGGGAGCGCACGGCAAACGCGTCGCAGTCTTCCCGGGAGACGTTGAACGTGCGGGCGACTTCCTCAGCCGTCTCCGGCATGGAGTAGGTGGCCTTCCCCTCGCGGGAGAGCTCGCCGGAGAGGAACGCGGGGTTCGGGAAGCGCCAGCCGATCGAGGTGTCATAGGAGGCGCCGGGCTTGGCGAACGGCGTCGTCGGCTTCTCCATGACCCACGGGGCGCGGGACATGGATTCGACGCCGCCGGCCACCACGATGTCGGCGGCGCCCGCCGCGACCATGTGCTGGGCCATCGTGATGGCGGACATGCCGGAGGCGCAGAGGCGATTGACAGTGATGCCCGGAACGGTGTCCGGGAATCCGGCCAGGAGCCACGCCATGCGGGCGACGTTTCGGTTCTCCTCGCCGGCGCCGTTGGCGTTGCCGAGGATCACCTCGTCGACCAGCGCGGGATCAATCCCGGCGCGCTCGACGGCGGCGCGCACCGTCAGCGCCGCGAGGTCGTCCGGGCGGACGGAGCTGAGCGCTCCGCCATAGCGGCCCACGGGGGTGCGGGCACCGCCCACCAAGAATGCTTCTGCCATGAGTTCTCCTTGAGGCGTTCGCGGCCCTCTGCGTTGAGGCATGCCGCAGCGTCCGGACGCTCTCGCGCCGCACGTGACTTACTGACCGTTCGTTCACTAATAGTGTCACTCGTCACGGCCTCGGTCAACCACTGAGGCGTCACACGGCACCGCCGCACCGCGCAGCGCGAAGCAGGGCTAGGCGCCGGAGCGTTCGCCGTCCGCGTCAGACCTGCGCTCTGCGCGGCGCACCCGGCGCCACCCCAGCCAGAGGGCGAGCGCGAACACTGGCACGGTACAGATCGTGTACAGCCCCAGCCGGAAGACCTCGCCCGTGGTCGGGTCCACCATGGAATCAAAGGTGATGAGGAAACCGATGATGGCCAGCGCCGTCAGGCCGATCCAGCTGGTCCACGGCGAGCCCGGCATGGGCAGGGAGGAGACCTTGCCGCGCGTGCGGCGCAGCATGATCTGGCAGGCGAAGATGGTGCCCCACGTAAACAGCACGCCGATCGAGGCGGTGTTGAGCGCCAAATCGAACGCGTAAGTGCCGCCCAACCAAATGTTGACCAGGATGCCGATCACGTACACCGCACCGACGCTCAGGATGGCCATGTACGGCACGTGGCGGCTACTCATCTTGGTGAGCCACGTCGGCGCGTGGCCGTTGTTCGCCATGGCCCGGAAGACGCGGCCCAGTGAGTACAGCCCGGAATTGCAGGAGCTCAGCGCGGCGACGATCACCACGAAGTTCATGACATCGCCGATCCACCCAATCCCCAGTTGAGCGAAGACGGTGACGAACGGACTCTCGCCTGCTTTGTACTGATCACTGGGCAACAGCATCGCCAACAGGAGCACGGAACCCACGTAGAACACGGCAATACGGACGACGACGGCGCGGATGGCCCGGGGAACTTCCCGCTCCGGCTGCTTCATTTCACCCGCCGTGATGCCCACCAGCTCCACGCCGTTGTAGGCGAAAATCACCGCGTTCAACACCAAGATGGAGACCATGAATCCGAAGGGAAACAGGCCACCCTCGGCAGCGAAGAGGTTATTGACCGAGGCCTGCGTCTGGCCGATCTGCGTGTTCATCACCACCATGACGGTGCCGGTGATCAAGAAGAGGATGATGGCGGCGACTTTCAGGAAGGACGCCCAGAATTCCACCTCACCGAACGCCTTGGCGCTGAACAGGTTGACGCCCACCAGAACGGCGAGCGCGCACAGCGCCGAGATCTCCACCGGGACCCCGGGGAAGAAGAACTGGAAATACAGGCCCACCGCAATGAGCTCGGCAATGCCGGTCATGACCCAGTTGAGCACGTACATCCAGCCAGAGACGTAGGCGCCCTTGGGGCCGAACAGCTCCGCGGCGTAGGAAACGAAGGAACCGGAGGTTTGGCGGTACATGATCAGCTCGCCCAGGGCGCGCATCAGGAAGTAGGCGATCAGCCCGGCGAGCGCGTAGGACAAGACGAGTCCGGGCCCTGTAGAGGCCAGACGCCCGCCGGCACCCATGAAGAGGCCGACGCCGATGGCCCCGCCCATCGCGATCATCTGGACATGGCGGCGGGAAAGGGACTTCTGGTACCCCTCCCCCGTCAGCTGGGAGGCGGCCTCATTGCCGCCGTCGTGCTGGTCGGCGCCGGTAGGCGACGAACTGTGAGTGCTCGTAGACACACGGACTCCTAGGGATGGTAGAGCCAATTGCTTGAGGGTGGTCGCGAATAGCGACAGTCCAGTCTAGAGAACTTTCCGCGCCACCTCGTGGCACCCGTCGCGCCCGCCGACGCGTCGATGCCGCCCAAGGCCACGTGACGGCGGCCGGTGGAGAGCTAGACTCGTCCGGGTGAGTGCTGAAACGTTCCCTGAACAGGTATCCGATCTTTTCGACCCGACGCACTGGCGTGTCGTCGACGGCTTCGACTTCACCGACATGACCTATCACCGCCAGGTGGAGCGAACTACCGACGGGGAAATCCTGCGTGATTTGCCGACCGTGCGCATCGCGTTCAACCGGCCCGAGGTCCGCAACGCGTTCCGCCCCTCCACGGTGGACGAGCTCTACCGGGCCCTCGATCACGCGCGCATGACTCCCGATGTCGCCACGGTGCTGCTGACGGGCAATGGGCCTTCCCCCAAGGACGGCGGCCACAGCTTCTGCTCCGGCGGCGACCAGCGCATCCGGGGTCGGGACGGCTACCGCTACGCCGAGGGCGAGACCGCCGAGACCATCGACCCGGCGCGCGCCGGCCGGCTGCACATCCTCGAGGTCCAGCGCCTCATCCGGACCATGCCCAAGGTGGTGATCGCCGTCGTCAACGGCTGGGCCGCGGGCGGCGGGCACTCGCTGCACGTGGTCTCCGACCTCACCATCGCCTCGAAGGAATACGGCAAGTTCAAACAGACCGACGCGACGGTGGGCTCCTTCGACGCTGGCTACGGCTCAGCCCTCTTGGCCCGCCAAGTCGGCCAGAAGGCCGCCCGGGAGATCTTCTTCCTCGCCCGCGAGTACTCCGCGGAGGACATGGTCCGCCTCGGCGCGGTCAATGAGGCCGTAGAGCACGAGCGTCTCGAGCAGGTGGCGCTGGAGTACGCCGCGGACATCGCCCGTCAATCGCCGCAGGCGGTGCGCATGCTGAAGTTCGCCTTCAACCTGGCTGACGACGGGCTGGCGGGTCAGCAGGTCTTCGCGGGCGAGGCGACGCGCATGGCCTACATGACGGACGAGGCCGTCGAGGGCCGCGACGCGTTCCTCGGCAAACGGGACCCGAACTGGTCCGCCTACCCCTACTACTTCTAAACCCCAACACCTAGGTGGTTATGCTCTCCGAACCGCTCCAGGCCCTGTATGGCCAACTGGCCGACGCGCTCGACGAAGGACCCGCGATCGAACCGGTCGATTCGTCGATCGGCGGCGACCCCGTCGTTGAACACCCCACCGACGGCCCGGCGGGCACCGCCGTCGTCATTCGCACGTCCGGCTCCAGCGGCACGCCCAAGCGCACCGCCTTGACGGTGGAGGCCCTCGCCGCGTCCGCCGAGGCGACGGCGATGGCCTTGCGCGCCGACGGCCAATGGCTGCTGGCCCTGCCGCCGCACTATGTGGCCGGGCTCTCCGTCCTGACGCGCTCACTGTTCGCCGGCACAGCGCCGGTGGGCCTCGACCTCTCCGCGCCTTTCTCCGTGCAGGGTTTTACGGAGGCGGCGGCCGGCATGACGGACCGGACGCGCCTGACGTCGCTCGTGCCAACCCAATTGCAGCGCCTGCTCACGGACCCCAGCGCGGAGACCTTGGCCGTTCTCCAACGGTTCAACGCCATATTGGTCGGCGGCGGGCGCACGCCGGACGCCGTGCGCGCGGAAGCCGCCAAGCACGGCCTGGCCATCCATTTGACCTACGGCATGAGCGAAACGTGTGGCGGGTGTGTGTACGACGGCGTACCGCTGCCGGGCGTGCAGGTCAGCGCCGACGGCGGGCGGCTCAGCCTCGGCGGGCCGATGGTTGCCGCCGGGTACATCGGTGAGCCGCAGCGCACGGCCGAGCACTTCAGCACGGACGAATCCGGCGAGCGCTGGTTCCGGACCGACGACGTCGGGACGGTGACCGACGGCCGACTCACCGTGCAGGGGCGCCTCGACGACGTCGTCATTACCGGAGGCGTCAAGGTCTCCGCGGACGCCGTGCAGAGGGCCCTCGAGGCCGTGCCGGCCGCCGGGGAGGTGCTCGTGACCGGCGTACCGGACGACGAGTGGGGCGCCGTCGTCGTCTGTGTGTACACGGGTGAGGCCAGTCCTCACGAGCTCTCGGCCGCGGCTCGGGCAGCCCACGGCCCCGCCGCTGTACCCAAGCGGTACCTGCGCGTGCCGGAGCTGCCGCGTCTGTCCACCGGCAAACCGGACCGGCAGGCCGTGGCGGCCCTCTTCGCGTGACGATTTCCCTCCGGCCGGTGAGCGGAGGAAAATAAGCGGCTGAGAGATCTCAATTCTTCAGGAGGCGTTCGTGGCGACAGTTGGCCAATGGGTCCAAGGAGCGCGGCTGCGAACGCTGCCGATGGCGGTCGCGCCGGTCGTGATCGGCACGGCCGCCGCGTTCGAGGTCGACGGACGGTTCCACTGGGTACGGGCTCTGCTCGCCGCGTTCGTGGCGCTCATGCTGCAGATTGGCGTGAACTATTCCAACGACTACTCGGATGGGATCCGCGGAACGGACGACCACCGGGTGGGACCGCTACGGCTGACCGCGTCCGGGGCCGCGCCCGCAGTCCAGGTGAAGTTCGCGGCCTTCGCCTGCTTCGGCCTGGCCGCGATCGCTGGCGCCCTGCTGGTGTGGGTCTCGCAGGCGTGGCCGCTTCTGCTCGTCGGGGCGGCCGCCGTCGTCGCGGCCTGGGGCTACACCGGCGGCAAGAACCCCTACGGATATCTGGGCCTCGGTGACCTGTTTGTCTTCCTGTTCTTCGGGCTGGCGGCGACACTAGGCACCACCTTCACCCAGGTGCTGGAATTGACCGGGCCCGCATGGATCGGGGCGATCGGGTCTGGTCTGATCGCGGCGGCCCTGCTCATGGCCAACAATGTGCGCGACATCCCGACTGACCGCCAGGCCGGCAAGATGACCCTCGCCGTGCGCCTCGGCGACGAGTGGGCGCGGGCCAGCTACGTGCTGATGATTGCTCTGGCGCTCTTGCTCCCGGTCCTCCTGGTTGGCTCCCACCCCTGGCTGCTGCTGGTGGCTCTGGCCGCTCCCCTGTGCATCGGGCCGTCGTTGACCATGATGCGGGCAGGCCACGAACCGGGCGCCGCACGCAGCGCCCTCATTCCGGTGCTCAAGCAAACCGGGATCATCAGCTTGGCCTACGCGGGGCTCTTCGCCGTCGGCATGGTCATCTCCGTGAGCTTGGGTTCCCTCTAACGCGTACCGTTCGCGGCTGCTTGGACGAGGCCGGATCTCGCTTAGTCGCTGGTGGATTCGCCTCGCCGGCGGTCCGCCTGCTCCATGGCCTCGTCCTCCGCGGCGGCGTCCTCCTCAGCGATGCGCGCGGCCTGACCGCGGCGCCCCGCCATGCGATCCGCCATCTCGTTGACGGCCTGCAGGCGCAGCGAGTTGAAGAACAGGTAGCTCACGGCGAAGGCAATCACGAGGCCAAGCACCGCTGCCACCCACAGGTTCCACCCGATGACCCAGTAGATGAACGCAAAGACGGCGAGGAACAGGGCGAGGCGGAGCAGCGTAAATTTCAGAAAATGCACCACTTCATTCTACCGGGCGGGTGATCTGCCGGCCGAGCCGCTGCACTTGGCCCTGCGCGGAATCGACACGCGCGCCCGCCGCCGCTGACCTAAACTAGATTCATGGTTATCCGGCTGATTGTCGCGGCGTCGATCATCGCGCTGTTCGTCATTATTTACGCGCTGGTGGAGTGCGTGCGCACCCGCCCTCACGAGGTGCGCAGCATCTCCAAGCCCGCCTGGATACTCTCCATCCTGCTCCTGCCGCTGATCGGCGCCGTGCTGTGGTTTGCCCTCGGCCGCCCGCGAGCTGGCGCCCAGCCGGATCCGTATTCCGCACCGGGTTCCTCCTCGCGCAGCTCGGCCCCGGATGACGACGCCGCGTTCCTGCGCCGCCTGCAAGCCGAGCGCGAGCACAAGGCCCGGGAAGCCGAACTGCGCCGCCGCGAGGATGAGCTGAACAAGCGGGAGAACGGTTCCCAGAAGCCCGGTGAGGCCTCCTCGGGGCCCTCAGATCCTGACCAAGAGGGTGACGACTCCGGCGCGGGCCCCAACCCTGAATCCAAGGATACCTAGGGGCAATCCCTCCCAGCTCCAGCAGCGAGGGCCATGCGGCACTGGCTGAGGGCAGGCACACCGACCATTCGGCGCTGAGTGGTCCTTGTGGCACGCACAAGCCCCACAGACGCGGAGTCGTCGGCACCGCACACGCTGATACCGTCCCCTCAAACACGGAGTCGGCCACCTCCGCCCCGCGGAAGTGGCCGACTCGATGCCGTGCGTGACCTGGCTAGACGCCGGCGTAGGAGTGCAGGCCGTCGAAGTAGATGTTCACCACGGTGAAATTGAAGATCAGGCACGCGTAACCGACGATGCTCAACCATGCCGAACGCACGCCCGTCCAGCCGCGCGTTGCGCGCGCGTGCAGGTAGCCCGCGTAGACCACCCAAATGACAAAGCTCCAGACTTCCTTGGGGTCCCAGCCCCAGTAGCGCCCCCATGCCTGCTCGGCCCAGATGGCGCCCGCCATCACCGTGAACGTCCACATCACGAAGGACACGGCGTTGATCCGGTACGCCAAATTCTCCAGCGCCCCCGCGGACGGGACCAGGCGCAGCCACGGCATGACGTCCCGGCCTGTCTCCTTGAGCTTCGTCATGCGGCGGTGCTGCAACAGCTGCAGCACGTTGGCGACGAACGTGATGGTGAACAGGGAGGAGGCGAGGACGGCGATCGAGACGTGAATGATCAGCCAGTACGACTGCAGGGCCGGGACCAAGTGGCCCACGGGGGTCGGGAATCCAATCGTCGCCGCGCACAGCATGACGGTCACCAGCAGCGTGACAAACACGCCCATGAAACGCAGGTCCTTCTTGAGCAGCACCAGCAAGTACACGAGGGCCACCAACAGCGCGCCGGTGGTCAAGAACTCGTACATATTGCCCCAGGGCACCCGGCCCGCGGCGAAGGCGCGGGTCAGGACGGCGGCGGTGTGAACCACGGCCGCGAGCCACGTGAGGACGACGGCGATGCGCGCGATCGGGCGTTTGTCCGTCCCGGCCGCATACTCCATCGAGTCGTCCACCAGCTGGGTTGGCGCGGAATCATCCGGACCGGAGTGGGCGTCCTCGCCCCGGCCGCCCACGCTGGCCAACTGCTTGACCTCGGCGCGTTCGTTGGCCAGCACCTCGGACTCCAGCGCCCGAATCGTGGCATTGGACTTAGCCATGTCCCAGGCGAACGCGATGAGTGCCACCGCGTAGGCGAACGCGGCCAACAGCATGAACATGTCGCTGAACGCGCCAAGTTCCTCATTGATGACGGGCATGATTACTCCTGATCCTTGCGGGTGCCGTGGGGAGCGATCTGCTCCAGCAGGCGGTGGACGTGCTGGGCTTCCTCGGCGAGGCGCGGGTCCTCGCCACGGGCCAAGAGTCCGTATTCCATGATAAGTCGGTCGTCGTCGCGGCGGGCCTTGACCCACACGCGGCGCCGTGGGGTGAACAGGGACACGGCCAAGCCGCCGAGTGCCAAGATCGCGAAGATCAGCACGGGAGCCTTCGCCGGGTCGTGGTGGATGTCGAGGCCCACAAACCGCTCGAGCCCATCAAACGAGATGGAGCCCTTGCCCTCTGGCAGTTGGATTCGTTCGCCCGGGTTGATGACCAGGCCACCCGCGTCGAGGTTGCGGCTGTTGAGCTCGGTCAGATCCTCCGTGTCCAACACGTAGACGTTCTGCGGGGTTCCCCCATCCAACCCCAGATCGCCGTAGTAGGAGTTCAGTTGCAGTTGCGGCAACGCGGGCGACGGGTCCAGTGAGATCCCCACGCCGTTAGCCTCGCCAGCGGTGGGCAGGAAGAGCCCCACAAAACCGAGTTGATCTGGCTGGGCGTCGGGCACCTTCAAAACGGTCAACGAGGTGAACACCGCATCCTGCGGCACCGACGGCACGGGGCCAGAGAACGCCACGTCACCATTGCCGTCCCGGACCGTGATGACCGGAGCGTAGCCGTTACCCACCAAATAGACGGAGGCACCGCCGATGCGGAGGGGCTCGTTGACCTTGAGCGTCTGCTGCACCGGGTCCTCCCCCGGTAACTGGGTCGTGACGGAGGCGTCGAAGTCAATCTGCTGACCGAAGGAACTGGTGGTGTCCCGGTCATAGGTCACTTCGAAGTTGTCGAGGTAGATGGAGAACGGCTCGAGGGAATCCGGCGTGAACGCGGTACCGGAGCTGAAGGAATCGTAAGACACCAGCGTGTTGACGAAGGACTCCCCCTCAACCAAAATCCGCTGACCGTTGTAGCCGAAGGCCCCACCGACGGCGACTGACCCAAGAATGCCGACCAAGGAGACGTGGAAGACGAGGTTACCGACCTCACGCCAATACCCACGCTCCGCGCCGACCGAGGCCTCGGCCTCTCCAGGGCGAGCCTCGACGCGGTATCCGCGCTTTTTCAAGGCGGCCGCAGCGGCCTGCACGGCCGCCGTCAGGTTGAGGCTCGACGGCGCCGCGTCGGCGTCGTGCGCTGCACTTTCCGCTTCGCCCGGGCTCCACACCAGGCTGCCATGCTCCGGCATGCGGGACAGGCGGGCGGGGGTGCGCGGCGGCGGGGTGCGCATGGCCCGCCAGTGCTTCTTGGTGCGCGGCAGGATGCACCCGATCAATGAGATGAACAGGAGGAGGTAGATGGCGGAGAACCAGACGGACGAGTACACGTCGAACATCTGGAAGCGATCGAGCCATTCGCCCGCCGTCGGATTGTTCTCGAGGTAGGCCGTCACGGCGGCCTCGTTCGCGTCACGCTGCGGGAAGAGGGATCCGGGGACGGCCGCCACGGCCAGCAACAGCAGCAAGAAGAGCGCCGTGCGCATGGTCGTCAATTGGGTCCACGCCCAGCGCAGCATGCCCACGAATCCGAGCGCGGGAACCGCGACGTCCGGGCGCTTGCCGCCGGTGGCGGAGGCCGGCGACCGGCCCGTCTGAGCGGATTCGGCGCGCTCTTCGCGAATATTGTCCTGTGCCATCAGATCGGCAGCCTCACATCGTTGACGAACCAGTTCTGCAGTTCAGCGACCCACATCCCCCACACGCCGGTGGCCATCAGCACGCCGAGGACGATCAGCATGATGCCACCGAACATGGAGACCGCCCGCTTGTGGCGGCGGAAGAACGCGAGCGCCCCCATCCCGCGGCGCAGACCCATGGCGATCAGAATGAACGGGAGCCCAAGCCCCACGCAGTAGGCGAAGGTCAGCAGGGCTCCCTTGCCGACGTCCGGGTTGGCTCCGGAGCTGAGCGCAAGCACCGCGGCCAGCGTCGGCCCCATGCAGGGGGCCCAGCCCAACCCGAACACGAAGCCGAGCACCGGCGCACCCCAGAGTCCCGCTGGCGGCCGATAGTTCAGTTTGCGCGTGCGTTGGAACAGGCCCAGACCGCCCATGAACACAAGCCCCATGATGATCACCACGACGCCCAGCACCTGCGTGACCCACGCGCCCTGGAACCGCAACCAGATGCTGACTTGCGCGAACAGCACGCCGGCGAGCATGAACACCGCCGTAAAACCCAGCACAAACAGGCTGATGCCCGCGACGAGCCGCCCGCGCTTCTGGTCGGCAAGATCTGCTCCGGTCAGGCCAGTCACGTAGCCCAGATACCCGGGGACCAAGGGCACCACGCACGGAGAGAGAAAGGAGACGAGCCCGGCGAGCAGGGCGACGGGAATCGCGAGGAGGAGCGAACCGTCCGCGACGATTTCGGCGAACGGATTCACGCGGCCTCGCCGAGACGGTCCTCGATGAGGCCGCGCAGCGTCGCCTCCTCCACCACGCCGAGGATGCGGGCGGCGACGCGGCCCTGCGCATCCAGCACCAGCGTGGTCGGGACGGCCTGCGGGTTCACAAACTGCGAGACTCCGAGCAGGATCGAGCCATCCGTGTCCGGGGCGGACGGATAGGGAATCTCAAAGGTGCGCTCAAAGGCGGCCGCCGTCGGCTCCGTATCGCGGACATTCACGCCGACAAATTCGACGTTCTGATCCTCGAAGTCGTGGGCCAAGGTCACCAAGTGCGGAGCCTCCACCCGGCACGGGGCGCATGCGGCGTACCAAAAGTTCAGGATGGTCACCTGCCCCGCCCAGTCCGCAGAGTCCAGTGCGTCACCGTTGTAAAACGTTCCCTGCACCTCGAGCGGTTCGCCACGATCTGACTCGGCGTAGATCTCCACCGAACCGTCGCCGGCCACATAATTCTGATTGGAGACGCTGGAGGTGAGTGGGTCCTCGGCCGGGCTGCAGGCGGCAACGGGCGCGACGACGGCGAGCGCGGCGGCGGAGGCCAAAAGGCGGCGTCGGGACAGGGGCGTGCTTTTCATGCGTAGTTCCTCAGGCGCCCGGTAGGTTGGCGGCGCGGGCCAGCAGGTCGGCGCAGGGTTCGGAGTAGCGGACAGCCACGAGGCGTTCGCCATCAAAATCGAGGCTGGTGATCGAGGCGAGGCTGCATTCGCGGCGGCGAGGATCGTGCCACAGGGGGCGATTCTCCGCAGCGAGGCGCGTGACCCAGATGGGCAACTGGTGGGCCACCAAAATGGCCTCCGCCCCGTCTCCGCCGAGTTCGACGGCGCGGGCTCGGTGTTCATCCACCGCTTCCATGACGCGTTCTACCTGCTCGCTGTAGGGCTCGCCCCAGGACGGCTTGAAGGGGTTCACCAGCAGCGGCCACAGCTTGGGCTCGCGCAGGCGCGCAGCCACATGGGACATGCCCTCGAAATGGTTCCCCGCCTCGACGATGCGGTGCTCGACGCCGGTCTCGAGACCCAGCGCCGCGGCGGTCGGCCGGGCGGTTTCTTGTGCGCGAAGCAGGGGTGAGGCCGCAAGGGAAACGATGGACGCTCCGGCGGCCGCGCGGGCACCGAAGTGTGCGCCGATGCGCTCAGCCATCTCGTAGCCCAGCTCTGAGAGGTGGTACCCGGGCAGGCGCCCGTAGAGGACGCGGTCAGGGTTGTGCACTTCACCGTGGCGCACAAGATGAACTGTTGCGAGAGCCATGGGCGCCATTCTCTCACTGCTTGCTGTGCCTCCCCCAATCAACGAACGGTCCGGTCAGCTCGCGCACTGGCGACAGAACCGCCGTCGTCCTGCCCCTATTCGACAATCCGTAGAAAATGACGGCACCGGGCCGTTCGCCACCAGCGAACTCGCCGCACGTCGCACGATGCCGGGGCTGAGGGCCGACCGACTGGCCGCGAGCGTCACAAATCGTCTCCGCGGTCTAGATATATGCAAATGCATGTATTACGGTAGAGGCAACGGCAGGCCGCGACCCCGCGGGCTGCAGACCACGAACAAGTAGGAGACACCATGCCCATCCCCGCAGAGCTCAGCACCGGCACCTGGAACATTGACAACTCACACTCCGAGATCGGCTTCTCGGTCCGCCACGCAGGCATCAGCAAGGTTCGCGGCCGTTTCAGCGACGTCGAGGGCACCCTCCAGGTGGCCGAGGAGGTCGCCAAGTCGCAGTTGCAGGCCGTGGTGCAGACGGCCTCGGTCGACACTCGCGACGAAAACCGCGACGCCCACCTTAAGGGCGAGGACTTCTTCAACGTGGAGCAGTTCCCGACGATGACCTTTGCCGGCAAGGATCTGGTGGGCCAAGGCAATGAGTTCACCCTGCACGGCGACCTCACGATCCGCGGCACCACCCAGCCCGTCGAGTTCGACGTTGAGTTCCAGGGAACCGCCGTCGATCCGTTCGGCCTCACCCGCGCCGGATTCGAGGCCACCACCACCATCTCCCGCAAGGAGTTCGGCCTCACATGGAACGCTGCGCTCGAGGCTGGCGGCGTGCTGGTGGGGGACAAAGTGACCATCATTCTGGACCTGTCCTTGGTGAAGGCTGAGGGCTAACCTCCCCCCACACACTCCACGACGGCCCCGGCCGCGGCATGCGCCGCGCCCGGGGCCGTTTCTTGTGGACAACTCGCTGTTTCCACAGGCACCTGCGGCAGCACCACGATGCGGACCGAGGCTTTCTACTGTCGAGAAAGCCGTCCCCCAGCAGCAGGAGTCACCATGGCCGACCACAGCGCCGCATCGAGCACCACCGACCACCCCTCGGCCGACCCGCCGGCGCACCGGGTCAACGAGCACGGAGTCCCCGTGCGGCCGACTGCCGTCCGCGCCGCACGTGGCTTGCTCTTGGGCGCGGGTGCCCTGCTCGTCATCGTCTACCTCGTCGTTCTCGTCTCGCCGAGCCTGATGGTGGCCGGAGGGGTCACGGTACTGCTCCAGCCGTCGGGGCTGGGATTCGGCAGCATGCTCCTTTTCCTCGCCAGCCCACTGGTCAAGTTCCTCGCGGTGCTCCTCGTGGGCGGCATGGCGGGATGCTACGTGCTCTGCGCCTTCCTCATCTTCACGGGGCATCACCGAGCACGCGTCTGGGCTACCGTCGCCTCCGCGGCGTCGATGCCCTTCTTTGCCGCGCCGGCGCCGACCCTGCTGCTGTTCATCCCGCTCATCAGCCTCGGCGCACTCTTGTCCATGTGGCTCCCCTCGGCCAGCGCGTACATGCGTGCCGCCGCCGCCTACAAGGCCTCCTTCGTCAGCGGATCGCTGCGGCCCGCCCCGGCCGCGGTGTGCTGATGAGGTGACGGCGGCGGCTCCCCTGCTGTGGTGCAGGTCCGCCCAGAGACTCCGCCCGGCCGGTAAGCTGGACACAGAGTCAAAACGTGGAGGAGCCATCATGAGCCAGAACAGTTCGAACAGCCCTCAGCAGCCCAACGGCGAGGAGCCACCCCAGTACGGTGTGCGGCTCCCCGAGGATCAGCGCCCAGCCCCGCCACAACAGCAGAGCCAACCGTCCAATCCCTACGGTGGTGGACAGGTCCCGCCACCGTCGCCGGGGCAGTACGGACAGCAGTCAGCCGCCTCCTCGTCCGGTCAGTCGGGCCCCTACTCAGCTGGCCCCTACCAGAATTCTCCGTACCAGCAGGGAGGCTTCCAGCAACCGGGCCCCTACGGGCCCGGTCAAGGAACGACGCCGACGCCTCCCAAGTCGATCATGGTTGCCTTCGGATTGATCTTGGCTGCCGGCGCTCTGACGCTGGTCTCGGGCATCATCCTGCTGATGACTCCGACGCCGCAGTTGGCCGCCATGTTGGAAGAGCTCTACGCCGCGGACCCGATGCTGAGCGAACAGCTCGCGACAACGGGCATTAGCGTCACCGCCTTGGCGGACCTCGCGAAAACCTTCGGTGTTGTCATGATGGTCGTCGCGGTGGCCATCTACGCGCTCATCGCATTCTTCATTCGCAAGGGCAGCAATGGAGCCCGGGTGACGGGCACGGTCTTGGCCGTACTCTCGCTCGCGGGCCTCGTCGGCACGGACGTGCTGACCATGCTGACCACTTTGCTGGGCATCGGCGGCATCGTCGCCGCGTGGCTGCGCCCGTCCTCTCAGTACATCGCCGCCGTCAAGGAGGCCAAGCGCTGGCGCCGTTAAGCGTCCGCGTCCTCCGCGGGCACCGCGTCCTGGTAGCCGATCCCTTGGTGAGCGTAGTAGGCCAAAATCTGCAGTTCCCGTGACATGTCCACCTTGCGGACGTTGACGCCCTCCGGAGCTTGAAGGACCACGGGCGCAAAGTTCAGGATATTGCGCACTCCGGCGGCCACGAGGCGATCACACATCACCTGCGCGTCAGGGCCGGGGATCGTCATGATCGCCATGTTCACACCGTGCTCGCCGATCACTTCCTCGAGGGTGTCCGCCGAGCGCACTGGCAAGGAGTTGACCACACGGCCCACCACGTGGGGGTCCGAGTCGAACAAGGCGGCGAGCTGAAAGCCGTGATTGCGCAGGCCTGCGTAGCCAGCCAGGGCCCGCCCCAAGTTACCGGTGCCAACAATCGCGACGCGCCACTGCTGACGCAGCCCCAGCGTCGTCGCCAAGTGCTCGGCCAACCCGCGCACGTCGTACCCGACGCCGCGGCGCCCGAAGGTGCCGCCCAGCAGGGACAGGTCTTTACGCAGGATGGCTGAATTCACTCCGGCAGCCCGGGCGAAGTCTGCGGAGGCCAAATTGTCTTTGCCCTCCCCCTCGGCGACGTGCAACACGCGCAAGTAGACGGTGAGCCGTTCCAGCGTTGCTTCCGGCAGCCCCTTGGCCACGGCCCCGGCCGCTGCCGGCTCCATCGACAGGCCGTCCTCGGCGCTACGGCGCGGTGTCTTGGACCTCACGCGGTGAGCAACTTTTCGAGGCGGTCCGGGTCAATCACCCAGAAATCCCGCTGGATGCCATCAACGAGCAGCACGGGGACTTCCTCGGCGAAGCGCTGCCGCAGGTCTGCGTCGTCGTCAATGCTCAACTCGCGCCACGTCAGGCCGAGCCGGGTGACGACCTCATTGACTGTCTTTCGAGCGTCCACACAGAGGTGGCACCCGGAGCGCGTCACCAATTCCACCCGCGGTGTGCCGTCATCAGAGTGCATACCTCCAATGTAGCTGCCACAGGGTGTCTGCAGTATTTCCGGCGCCCCACAGGGTGCGGGCCTGCCCCAGAGGTGTGATGCGAATCATCGCCCGGGCGCGGCCGTGGCGCCCCGTCTACTAAACTGACAATATGCCTGAGCCGAGCAGCAGCGCCGCCGCGCCCATTCCCGCGCCGGGCTCCACTGACGCTGCCGCCGCGTTCTTCGATGTGGACAACACCATGATGCGCGGCGCCTCACTCTTCGCCGTGGCCCGCAACGCCTACCGTCGCGACCTCTTCAGCGTGCGCCAAGCGGCGTCCTACGCCATCAAGCAGTTCTTCTTCACGCTCCGCGGCGAGACGCTGGGCGACATCCATTCAATCCGCGATTCGGCGCTCAGCATTGTGCGCGGCATTCCCGCGGAACTCATGCGCCAAATCGGCGACGAGGTGTACGACGAATTCATCTCCTCGCGCATCTGGCCCGGCACCCGCGCCCTGGCCGAGCAGCACCTGCGCTCCGGCCGCCAAGTCTGGCTCGTCACCGCCACTCCCACCGAGGTAGCAGAGGTCATGGCGCAGCGGCTCGGCCTGACGGGGTCCTTGGGCACCGAAGTCGAGAAGGTGGACGGCGTCTACACCGGGCGACTCGTGACTGACATTCTGCATGGGACCGCGAAGGCGGAGGCAGTGCGGCAACTCGCCGCCAACTCGAACTTGGACCTCAAGAGCTGCTGGGCCTACAGCGACTCATCCAATGACATTCCACTGCTCGAGTCCGTGGGGCACCCGGTGGCGGTCAACCCGGATGCCAAGCTCCGCCGCTACGCCCAGGACAAGAACTGGCCGGTCTATGACTACCGGGCGGGCCGCCGGGCCGCCATCTGGGGACTCAAAGCCTTGACGGCCTACGGGGTGGCCTACGGGGCCCGGCGCGGGTGGCGTCGACTCTTCGGGCGCTCCCCGGCTGAGCCGCCCGCTTAAACGCCAGTGGGGGCGCCTTTCGGATCATCCGAAAGGCGCCCCCACTCGTTGCGGCAATAGCCGCGGGCCGCTTACTTCTTGTTGCGGCGCTGGTGGCGAGTCTTGCGAAGCAGCTTGCGGTGCTTCTTCTTCGCCATACGCTTGCGGCGCTTCTTGATAACAGAGCCCATTGATTCCTCACTAACTACGTGGTTGCGTTCCGCGCCGTAGGCACGCATGCGCAACCAACGGACGTTAAACGTTCCTTAACAGATTACCCGCTTAAAAAGGTCCTCACGGACACCAGTGCCCGCAGTACCGATCGCTGGCGGTTGGCTCCCTAGGCGGACGCCGAGTCGGAATCGATCTGCGCACGGCGCAGATATTCCTCCACCGCATTCTCGGGGACCCGGTATGAGCGCCCGAATCGGACGGCCGGAAGCTCGGCTGAGTGCACCAGGCGGTAAACGGTCATCTTGGACACGCGCATCACCTCGGCCACCTCGGCCACGGTCATGAAGCGAGCGTCCGCGAAGTTCTGACCTTCCGCCATTGTCACATCTCCTACTTGCGTTCGGCTGACCCCGCGGTGGTCCGCCGCAACCGCGGCATCTCGCAGGTGGTCTTCGTACGGCGTGGCCCAGCAGGGCACTGCCGCCTCGAATAGAAACAATAGTGTCCCGTGGGACGAAAGTGAAACCCTTCGCCTACTGTGACCGGGCCACGGCCGCCGCCAACTCGCCCAGTTGCTGCTGCGTGGCGTCCCACCCCATGCACTGATCTGTGATCGACTGCCCCCGAGTCAGCCGCTGCGGATCATCGGTCCCAGGGGTGAATTTTTGGGCGCCGGGCTCGAGGAAGCTCTCCGCCATGATGCCCGCAATATGCCGCTCGCCAACGGCAATGCGCTCGGCCAGTTCCGCGATGACCAGGCGCTGGCGCTCATGGTCCTTACCGGAGTTGGCGTGCGAGGCGTCGACCACGACGCGGGGGTTCTGCCCGGCGGCAGCCAGCTGTGCCGAGGCCTCGGCCACTGCCTCCGCCGAGTAGTTCGGTCCGTGCGCACCACCGCGCAGGATCAGGTGGGCGTCCGTATTGCCGCGAGTCGAGACCAGGGCGGCGGCTCCGGAATCGTCGATGCCGAGGAAAGCCTGCGGGGCGGACGCCGCTGCGCAGGCGTCGATGGCCACCTGCGTGCCGCCGTCGGTCCCATTCTTGAATCCCACGGGCATGGAGAGGCCCGAGACCAGTTGCCGATGAATCTGACTCTCGGTGGTGCGCGCCCCAATCGCTCCCCACGAGACCAGGTCGGCCATGTATTGCGGGCTAATCGGCTCGAGGAACTCCGTGGCCGTGGGCAACCCCAAGGCCCCGACGTCGAGGAGGAAGCGCCGTGCCGCCCGCAAACCGTCGGCGATCTGGTGCGAGCCGTCCAGCATCGGGTCGTTGATCAGTCCCTTCCACCCCACCGTGGTGCGCGGCTTCTCGAAGTAAGTACGCATGACAATCAAGAGGTGCTCTCGGTGCTGCCGGGCCAACTCCGTGAGGCGCCGAGCGTACTCAAGGCCCGCGTCGGTGTCATGGATGGAACAGGGGCCGACGACGACCAGCAGTCGGGAATCGACGCCGTCGAGGACCGCGCGGACCTCGTCACGGGCCCGCTGGATGCGGTACCCCAGCGCCTCGTCAGCCGGAAGTTCCGCGCGGACCTGCGCGGGTGTGGGCAGCGGGGCGAACTCGGTGACGCGCACATTATTGGTGCCCTCAGGGGCTTCGATGGCGCCGGTGCGGACGGATTCTGTGTTCATGGTGGGCCTTTCGGTACGAGTGGCCCCGCCGCCGAACCTGCAGAGCCTGAGACATAAAAAAGGACCGCGGGCTGATGCCCCGGTCCTGTCGGCTCTGAAGGAAAAGTGAATGCGCTAGTGCGACGCGGGCCCCTCCAGAGCCGACGTGAAATACGCATACCACTGACTGTTCATGCCCCACACCTTACCCCGACGGCGCGAATCTGCACACGCGCGCCGTCATGGTGAGTCACACCTACCGTCGTCGCCCGAACTTTGGCTTGGGCAGCCGGCCCAGCAGATGGTGCGCTCGGTCCGCCACTTGTTCCACGGTGGCGTTCATCGTGCGGCCAAACTCCCGCGTGCCCGCGCCCTCCCCGGCGCCCGGAGTCAGGGCGGACTTCTCCTGCGCTGGGGCGCTGGCGGGCGCCGCGGCAGAGGCCTGTTCGGACGATTCCCCATCCCCCTCCGAGGCGCTGGTGGCCAGTGGCTCGATCAGCGGCGAGAACCAGGCCAGGGCCTGCTGAAGGCCAGCCGGTTGCAGCCGATAGTAGCGCCGCTGCCCCTCGGCGCGCGTCTGCACAAGCGCGGCATCCCGCAAGACCCGGAGGTGCTTAGAGACCGTCGGCTGGCTCGCTTCGACGCGTTCGACCAGGTCACCGACCGCCACGTCCCCCTCGGCGAGTTCCTCAAGGATGCGGCGGCGCGTTGGGTCGGCCAAAGCGGAGAAGACTTTCTGGTGCTGCATATACATCACCTTAGCCGCATATACGCTCGAGGGCATTTTGATGTTGTGAACTGTTGCTGCCGCACGCGCTCACACCGCCGCGTCAGTCGAACCAGGGGTCCAATCCATAGAGCGGAAACACTTCCTTCCGCGTGGCCACCACGGCCCGGTCGACCGCATCGGCGGGGTCATACCCCACCTCCCACGAACGCCACCACGTGTCCGCGTCGTCCCCCATCACCTCGGGCGCGTCCACGCCGTACCTGTCCGCTACGTAGTCGCGCCACGGCGTCGGGGTCGGAGTCCGCAGCGGGACGGGCTGGCCCGAGGCGATGGCCAGCAGGTGGGTCCACGCCCTCGGCACGACGTCCACCACGGAATACCCGCCGCCGCCCAAACTGACCCAACGCCCGTCGCAGTGCTTGGCCGCCAGCTCGGCGATGTCCAGCATGTTCTGCCGCTGGCCGTCCACGCTCAGCATGAGATTGGTGAGTTCATCCAGCCGGTGGCCGTCGCACCCGTGCTGACTCACAATCACCTCGGGCTGAAACTCGGCCGCCAGTTGGGGCACGACGGCGTGAAAGGCGCGCAGCCACCCGGAGTCGGAGGTTCCCATCGGCAGCGGCACATTGACCGCCCGTCCGGCGGCCTCGGCTGCCCCGACCTCATGCGGAAAGCCGGTCCCCGGAAAGAGGGAGATGCCGGATTCGTGCAAAGAAATGGTGAGCACGCGATCCTCCTCCCAGAAAATCTGCTCTACCCCGTCGCCGTGGTGCGCATCAACATCGATGTACAGCACCCGTGCGACTCCCCCGTCGAGCAGCCGCTGGATGGCGATGGCGGCGTCGTTGTAGATGCAGAACCCACCGGCGACGCCGCGGCCGGCGTGGTGCATCCCGCCGGCGAAATTCACGGCGTGCAGCGCCGATCCGTCGAGCACGGCCTCCGCTGCAGCGATCGACCCTCCGGCGAGGAGCGCGCTCGCCGTGTGCATCGCCGCAAAGGCCGGATTGTCCTCCGTGCCTAGTCCGCGCTCGGCATCGCAGGATGTGGGGTCCGCGGCGACGGCCTTGACGGCGGCAATGTAGGCCGGGTCGTGGACCCGGGCGAGTTCAGAATCCGTGGCTCGTTCGGGGCGGACCACGGTGATCTGCTCGCGGCCCAGCACCCCCAGCTCCTCGGCCAGCCTGACCGTCAGGTCCAACCGCAGCGGATTCATCGGGTGGGTCTCGCTGAAGCGATACTCCATCATGTCCGAGCACCACGGGACGGTCGTGGCAATCGGCGACGCTTCATTGATTCGGCTCACACCCACAGGCTACCTAAACAACGCGGTCGAATCGCATGTAGGCACCCGGGGCGACGACCACGCCAGCCCGCACCATCACCCCCCACTGTGATTCCGCGCGCGGGCGGGCGCGTGGACTATGGTGGGGGTCATGCCCGCCGCACCGTCTTTCACGCCCGCGTCGTGGCCCGTGCGCACGCTGCGGAAAGTACGGGACACCGTGGACACGATGGCCTCGTCCTCGCCATCCCGCCTCTTCCTGACGGCGCTCTTCTTGGTGATCGCGGTGTTTACGGCCCTACTATCCCTCCCCGTGGCCACCGCCAAGCACGTGGTCACCCCCTTCTACGATGCCCTCTTCACCGCCACCTCGGCCGTGACGGTCACGGGGTTGACCACGGTGAACTCCGGCGAGCACTGGTCCCAGTTCGGACTGGTGGTCATCATGGTGGCTATGTTCGTCGGCGGCCTCGGCGTGGTGACCCTTGCGTCGATTCTGGCTCTCGCCGTCTCCCGGCGCTTGGGGCTGCGCGGCAAGCTGCTCACCCAGCAGGCCATGGCGGCCGACGACGACGGCCGCCTCGGCGAGGTGGGCACGCTCCTGCGGATCATCATCACCACCACGACGACGATTCAGCTGGCTCTGGCCGTCCTCCTCATTCCGGCCTTCTACGTCGCGGACCACACGCTGGGCGAGGCGTTCTTTCACGGCTCGTTCTACGCCATCTCGTCCTTCAATAACGGCGGGTTCGTTTCTCACCCCGATGGCCTCGCCGGCTTCGAGTCCAACCCGTTCATCGTGGTCCCCATCATGATCGGCGTCTTCGTGGGTAGCCTAGGTTTTCCCGTCCTCATGGTGCTGCTGACGCTTCGGCACAAATTCCGCAAATGGTCGCTACACGCGAAGCTGACGATCGGCGTGAGCCTCATCCTGACCGTGGTCGGCGCCGTCGTTCTGGGCGGGCTGGAATGGAACAACCAGGCGACCATGGGCCACCTGAGCGTCTGGGACAAGATCCTGCACTCGTTCTTCGCGTCGGTGAACACGCGCTCCGGTGGATTCTCCCTCGTCGATCAAAACGAGCTGCATCCCGCCACCATGCTGATCACCGACGCCCTGATGTTCGCTGGCGGCGGCTCCGTGTCCACGGCCGGCGGCATCAAGGTCACCACCATCGCCGTCCTCTTCTTGGCTATGGCCGCCGAGGCACGGGGCGACTCAGACATCCGGACTTTTGGCCGCCGCATCCCGGACGGCACCATGCGCGTGGCGCTCTCCGTCGTCGTCCTCGGTGCCACGCTCGTGGCCCTCGGGGCGGCGCTCTTGTTGTGGATCAGCGAGGAGTCGCTGGACCGGGTGCTGTTCGAGACGATTTCCGCGTTCGCCACGTGCGGCCTCTCGGTGGGTTTGAGCGCCGAGCTACCGCCCGCTGGAAAGTACGTGTTGGTGGCCCTGATGTTTGCTGGCCGCGTGGGTACGATTACCCTCGCAGCGGCCTTGTCCGCTCGCCAACGCGAGACCCGCTATCACTTCCCCGAGGAAAGGCCGATCATTGGCTGAGAACCGCACCGATCACAACGCGCCCGTCTTGGTGATTGGGCTCGGCCGGTTCGGCGCCGCCGTCGCCGAACAGCTCATCAGTCAGGGCCGGGAAGTTCTGGCCATCGAGCGCAACGCCTCCTTGGTGCAGAAATTTTCCGGCATGCTCACCCACGTCGTCGAGGCGGACGCGACGGACATCGACGCCCTGCGTCAGCTCGGCGCTCAGGAGTTCAGTTCCGCCGTCGTCGGCGTCGGCACGTCAATCGAATCCTCCGTGCTCATCACCGTGAACCTCGTGGACTTAGGACTGGACCACGTGTGGGTCAAGGCCATTACCCCGGCGCACGGCAAGATCCTCTCCCGCATCGGTGCCAACCACGTGATCTACCCGGAGGCGGACGCCGGCGTCCGCGTGGCGCACCTCGTCGGTGGGCGCATGTTGGACTTCATTGAGTTCGACGACGGCTTCGCGATCGTGAAGATGTACCCGCCCAAGGAGACCCAGGGGTTCACCCTCGGAGAGTCCCAAGTGCGCTCCAAGTACGGCGTCACGGTGGTGGGCGTCAAGAGTCCCGGCGAGGACTTCACCTATGCCCAGCCGGACACCAAGGTCACGCGGCGGGACGTCCTGATCGTTTCCGGCCACGTGGACCTCCTCGAACGCTTCGCAGCGCGCCCGTAGCCCCGTTAAACGACGCGCATCCCGCCCCAGATCGATGACCGGGACGGGATGCGGTGCGCTCAGGCGGCGTGGCTTAGCTGCTGAGCTCGCGTGTCAGTTCCTTCGAGCGCTCCACGCACGCGGTCTCCGCCGTGAGCACCATCTCCTCCAGCCCGGACTGGGCGAAGCTCTCTAGCGCGGCCGCCGTCGTGCCATTGGGGCTGGTGACGTTGCGGCGCAGCTGCGCCGCGTCGGCGTCGGGCTCGGCCAGCATGCGGCCCGCCCCGGCCACGGTCGCCGCCGCCAATTCGCGCGCGGTGTCAGCATCGAGCCCCAGCTTTTCGCCGGCAGCGGCCATGGCTTCGGCCATGTAGAAGATGTAGGCCGGGCCGGACCCGGACACTGCGGTGACGGCCTCAATCTTGTCCTCGGGCACGACCTTGACCACGCCGGCGCCGCGATAGAGGGCCACCACCTGCTCGAGCGTCGCCTCGTCAATGCTGGATCCCGCGGCGACGCCGACGGCGCCCAGGCCCACGGTCAACGGAGTGTTCGGCATGGAGCGAACCACCGGCTGGCCGGACGTCAGTGCGGCTTCCATGGCGCCGACGGTGATGCCGGCGGCGACGGAGACCACCGCAGCCGTGGGCTTCAGGGCCCCCGCGATCTCTCGGCACAGCTCGAGGATGCCGACCGGCTTGACGCCGAGGAAAACGACGTCGGCCTGCGCGACGGCCTCGAGGTTGGCCTCGGCCGAATCTTCGGTGGCCAGGGCGTTCACGCCGGTCTCTTCGGCCAAGGCGACGGCCTTCGACGGCGTGCGGACGGTGGCGGTGATCCGGGCCGGGTCGTGTCCGGCAGCAATGATGCCGCGCATGATGGCACCGTTCATGGATCCGGTGCCGAGAAAGGCAAGGTTCAGGTCAGCGGTCGAATTCTGTGCGTTCGTGTCAGCCATGCCGCCATTGTGTCAATCACCCGCGCCGAAACCTAGTTCGCTGCGCCGACGGCCGCACCAGACGCCGGGCGGACTCAGCCGGCGACGGTGCCAGGTGCCGCCGCGGGCTCATCCGGGACAGAAGCCAGATGAGCACGAGCAAACTCGAGGGTCTCGCCCAAGAGCTCCTCGCGACCGCCCACACCGCGAGCCTTCCTCGTGGCGACCTCGACGGCGACGACGCCGTCGAACCCGGTGTCCCGCAGGTGGTGCATGGATTCGCTAACCCGCTGCGTGCCGTAGCCCGGCACCAAGTGCTCATCCTTGGCGTTGTCCACGCCGTCACAGAGATGCACGTGCGTCAGGCGTCGTCCGAGCTGCCTGATCGCCTCGTAGGAGTCCATCGCAGCGATCGCTGCATGGGAAAAATCCCACGTCACGTGCTGGTAGGGCTGGGGCACCGGATCCCAGTGCGGCAGGTACATCTTGGCCTCGCGGCCGCGCGCCCGCCACGGATACATGTTTTCCACGGCAATCCGCACCCCGACGGTTTCGTAGATTCGCTTCACGCCGTCCGCGAAGTCCGAGGCGTACGTCCCCTGCCAGCGAAACGGGGGGTGGGCCACGACGACGTCGCACCCCGTGTCCAGGGCCAACTGTGCGCTGCGCTGAATTTTGTTCCAGGCCGAGCCCCACACCTGTTGGGTCAGCAACAGCGTCGGCGCGTGGATCGCGTGAATCGGCTGATCATAGCGTTCGGCGAGGGTGTTCAGCTGCGCGGCGTCCTGCGACACCCGGTTGCCGGTCACCATGACTTCCACCCCGTCGTACCCCAAATCGTGGGCCACGGAAAAGGCGTCGTGCACGTTGAGCGGGTAGACCGAGGCGCTCGAGAGCGCGATAGGCGGGGTTGAACTCATGCGTTACTCCCCTCGGAGACGGTCGACGACGGCCCCGCGGCGTCGGACGGCGAAGGCGCCGACGCGGAAACCGAGGGCTCGCGCCGCTGCTGCTTCAGCAACTCCACGTGCCCCACTCCAACCGTATCGCCATAGGGCGCCTCGCTGTCCAGCACCAGATGGTCGAAGCGGCGGAGGATGAGGCCTTCTCGCAAGGCCCACGGGCAAATCTTGAGGGACTTGATCTTGAACGCCGCCATGGCCTCGTGGGCCACGATGGCGCCGGCGAGCAGCTGCGGGGCGCGCACTGCAGAGACTCCCGGCAAGTCGGCTCGCTGCGCGTGAGTCATCGCCGCTAACCGGTGCGTCCACAGCTTCAGGTCTTCTCGGCGCAACACCCGCTTGACGTAGGGGCCCTCCCCGTAGGGCGCGGCACCGGCGATGCGCGCCAAGGAGCGGAAGGTTTTCGACGTTGCCGCCACGAGGTCAGGTTTCTTGCCCAGCTCGGCCCGCAGCTCCGCCACCGGCTCGGCCAATTGCTCGCGCACGTAGGCGCGCAGGGCCTTAATATCCGCCATCTCGGGCGGATCCTCCGGGAGCCAGTCGCGGGTCAGGCGGCCTGCGCCGAGCGGGACGGAGCGGGCGATCGCCGGAAACTCGTCCGTTCCGACGGCCATCTCGAAGGACCCTCCGCCGATATCAAATTCGAGAATGCCGTTGGCCTGCCACCCGAACCAGCGACGCACCGCGTAGTAGGTCATTCCGGCTTCTTGCTCACCGGTGAGCTCCGTCAGGTGCACCCCCGTCTCGGTGGCCACCCGATCCAGCACCGCCTCGCCGTTGGCGGACTCACGAATCGCGGAGGTGCAGAACGCCAGCATGTCCACCGCGCCGTGCTTAACCGCGAACTCGCTGGCCTCGTGGACGAAGTCGATCAGTTCGCGCTGGCCCGCCTCGGTGATGGCGCCCTGAGGGTCCAGGTAGGTCACCAACGAGAGCGGACGCTTGTGGGAGGCAAAGGCGTTCGGCCGCGCGCCAGGGTAGGCGTCCACCAGCAACAGGTGAACGGTGTTGGACCCGATATCCAGTACTCCCAGGCGCACGCCGTGCCTTCCCTTCCGCGGCTACTTCTTCTTCGCCGGGGTCTTGCGCGTCGCCGTCTTCTTGGCGCCTGAACGCTTGGCCGGCCCCTTGGCCCGCTTCTCCGCCAAGAGTTCCACCGCGCGCTCACGGGTGAGCTCCTCCACCGAGGAGCTCCGGGGAACGGTGATATTGGTTTCGCCGTCGGTGATGTACGGCCCAAACCGACCATCCTTGACGACGATCGGCTTGCCGGACGCCGGATCTTCACCGAACTCCGCCAGCGGCGGGGCCGCGGCCCGACGGCCGCGCTGCTTCGGCTGCGCGTAAATCGCGTGAGCCTCGTCCAGAGTGATCGTGAAGATCTGCTCTTCGGACTCAATGGAGCGCGAGTCCGTGCCCTTTTTCAGGTACGGACCAAATCGGCCGTTCTGCACGGTGATCTGCTTGCCCTCCTCGTCCTCGCCCAGCACGCGCGGCAGGGACAGGAGCTTGAGCGCGTCCTCCAACGTCACGGTGTCGAGTGACATGGACTTGAACAGCGAGCCGGTGCGCGGCTTCGGCTTGGCCGGCTTCTTCTTGGGCTTCGGCTTACCGTTCTTGTAGTACTCGGTGGGCATCGCCTCGAGCTCTTCGTCCGTCATCTCCTCGATGACCTCGGTGACGTACGGGCCGTAGCGTCCGTCCTTGGCCACGATCGTGCGTCCCGACTCCGGATCCGTCCCGAGGACCAGCTCGTCCGGCCCCTGATTCTCCATGAGTTCAATCGCCTTCTCGGCGGTGAGCTCATCCGGCGCCAAGTCCTCGGGGACGTTGACCCGCTGCGGCGCCGTCCCCTCCGGAGCGTCCGCGGCCACGGGCTTTTCGAGGTACGGGCCAAACTTGCCGACGCGCAGGACGATGCCATCGGCGATTTCGATGGAATTGATGGCCCGGGCGTCGATGTCCCCCAGGTTGTCGACGACGTCCCGCAGTCCCCGCACGCCATCGTCGCCAAAGTAGAAGTGCTTCAGCCACGCGCCGCGGCCCTTGTGGCCCTTGGCGATCTCGTCCAGGTCGTCTTCCAGCGCGGCAGTGAAACCGTAGTCGACGTACTGGCCAAAGTGCTCTTCGAGGAGGCGCACCACGGAGAAGGCGATCCAGCTTGGGACCAGCGCGGACCCACGCTTGCTCACGTAGCCGCGATCCATGATGGTGGAAATCGTCGGAGCGTACGTGGAGGGCCGTCCAATCTCGCGCGCCTCCAGTTCGGCGACGATCGAGGCCTCGGTATAGCGTGCCGGCGGCGTCGTCTCGTGGCCGTTGGCTTCGATCTCCGCTCCCTGCAGCGCGTCTCCCTCCGCCAACTGCGGGAGGCGGCGCTCGGCGTCGCTGGCCTCTCGCTCCTCCTCGGTGACGTCCTTGCCTTCCTCGTACGCGGCCATGAATCCGCGGAACGTGATGACGGTTCCGGACGCGGCAAACTCGGCGCTCCGGCCGTCCGTGGCCGTCCCCGTGAGGCGCACGGACGCGGTCGAGCCCTTGGCGTCGGCCATTTGGGACGCCACGGTGCGCTTCCAGATCAGCTCGTACAGCTTGAACTCGTCCGCGGAGAGCTGGCTGCGCACATCGCGCGGACGGCGGAAGGAATCACCGGCCGGGCGGATCGCCTCGTGGGCCTCCTGGGCATTCTCGCTCTTGCCCTTGTAGTAGCGGGGCTTCTGCGGCACGAAGTCGTCGCCGTACAGTTCCTTGGCTTGCCGGCGGGCGGCCCCGATGGCCTCGCTCGACAGGGCCACGGAGTCGGTACGCATATAGGTGATGTAGCCGTTTTCGTACAGCCGCTGCGCAATCTGCATCGTGATGCGGGAGGACCAGCGCAACTTGCGGCTGGCTTCCTGCTGCAGGGTCGACGTCGTAAACGGCGCCGCCGGGCGGCGCGTGTACGGCTTGGTCTCCATCCCCGTGACCGCAAACTCCGCGCCGGTCAATCCCTCAGCGAGGGTCTCGGCCGCCTGCTGCTCGAGGAGCACGACGTCACCGCTCGCCTTGGCCTTCAGCTGACCCTTGTCATCAAAATCACGTCCGGAGGCGATGCGTGAACCGTCCACGGCCGAGAGCTTGGCCTTGAATGACTCGCCCGCGGTGGTGGCGAATTCACCGGTCAAATCCCAGTAACTGGCGGAACGGAACGCCATGCGTTCCCGCTCTCGCTCGACGACCAGGCGGGTGGCGACGGACTGCACACGCCCCGCGGAGAGTCCGCGGGCGATTTTCCGCCAGAGCACCGGGGAAATCTCATACCCGTACAACCGGTCCAAGACCCGGCGGGTTTCCTGAGCGTCGACAAGGTCCGTGTCGATCTCACGAATGTTCTCGAGGGCGCGGCTAATGCCTTCTTTGGTGATCTCGGTGAAGGCCATCCGATGCACGGGCACCTTGGGCTTGAGGACCTCGAGCAGGTGCCACGCGATGGCCTCGCCTTCGCGATCGGCATCGGTGGCGAGGTAGAGTTCGTCGGCCTCTTTCAGCGCGCTCTTGAGCTCAGAGACCTTTTTCTTCTTGTCCGGGTTCACCACGTAGTACGGCTCAAAGTCGTTCTCGAGGTCGATGGCGAACTTGCCCACCGGCGTCTTCTTCAGGTCGCTGGGCAGCTCGGAAGGCTGCGGCAGATCACGAATGTGGCCCACGGAGGCGTCCACGACGAAGCCTTCGCCGAGGTACTTGGCGATTGACTTGCTCTTGGCCGGGGACTCGACGATGACGAGCTTCTTGCCGGTCTTTTCCTTCGCCTTGGCGGGCACAACACTCCTATTTAACGGCCGGGTTCGAGCTCGGACGACGGCGCCCCTAGCAGGCACCGCTGGCTCAATACTCGCACTAGGTTAGCGCGTTCTACCTCTTCGGCAAGCCGGGCTTGTGCTGCGCTGGCCCCGCGGTCCCCGGGCTGGCCTGCTCAAACTCGGGCAGCAGGGAGAGCATGTAATAGACGCGCTGCGCGTCCACGGACCGCTCCTCCGGCTCCGCCAGGGCCTCATATTCCCGGACCAGGTTGTACATGCGGCTGATGAACTCTTCCCGCTGCTCCTCGGACAGGAACACCATGCCCGTCGTCATCACCGGATGCCGATCCGCCGGGGGCTCGATCCCCGCCTTGGCTTCCGCCTCGCGGCGGGACACCTCGGCGGCCAGGCGCTCACGGAACGCGCCAAGCTGCACATTGAGGAACGCGCTCTTGGCGGACGGGGTTTGATTAAAGGACTCGACGACCAGCCGGTCACCGGCGGCCTGCCAGCGCCGTTCCCGCGCGTCCCCCTCGCTGGGGGCCCGGCGCACGTACCCGTACTTTTCGAGGGCGCGGAGGTGATAGCTCATGGCGCTCGGGGTCAGCTTGCAGCGGGACGCCAGCTCCGTGGCCGTCCGGCTGGCCTGCGACGCGAAGAGCTCTTCGAGCGCCTCCAGCCGGGCCTCGTGGGCGAGCGCCCGAATCGCCTGCGGGTCATTAATGACCACCGCGTGCTCATTTTTACCGGCGGCCACGGAAGTCCCCTTTCGCTCCTCTGCCCGGCCGTGCCCCGCCACAGCGTCCCCAAGGCTCAGGGACGTGCGCTGGGGCGCGGGCCGATACGTGTCTTGGGTCATATCCGAAAACCATAGCGCCTCTAGCGCACCAAAGTGAGAAAACCGTTCACAATAAGTCGGCGCGCCCCCTCCAGCAGGCGGGTTTTGGCCTCCGGATCGTCCTCGCCGAGCAGCGCATCGATCGCGTCGGCAATTTGACCCAGCGTGAGCTCCCCGTCGCAAGCCGAGACGAGGCCAGCCTCCGCCGTCGTCAGCAGGTGAGTGCGGCGCAGGCCAGCACCCTGGCGCAACAGAATGACCCCGGGGTGCTCGGCGCCGGGGCGCTGATGCCGCTCCTCCGTGACGTCGTCGGCCACGACGGCGTGCACGGAGCCTAGGTCGCCGGGCAGCGTATCAGCCGCGGCGATGGCCGCCGCGAGGTGCGGGCCCAACGGTTGCTCGATGGGGTGGGTGATCTCCTCGAACCGGCGCCCGACGGCGCGGCCCTCCCCCGACGGGCGGCGAAGCCACACCATGCCGAACCCAATCTCCGCCACGTCACGGGAGGCGAAGTCCTCGAGGTACGCCCGGTACTGGCGCTCGTAGTGGCGCGCATCCCGCCCCTCGGCCGCGTCGCGAAGCCAGACCTCGGCGTACTGCTGAGGCGTTTCCGTATCCCGCTGGATGAACCACGCCTCGACCTGGCACTCGGCCGCTGCTCCGGTGGCCAGCCATGCGGCGGGGCCATCGGACCACGCCTGCGCCTCACGCCGCACTTCCCAGTTGGCCAGCATCTGGGCGGTGCCGCCGTCGTTCAGGTAGGCCGGCAGCTCGGAGACCAGATGGGCGACGAGCGTGTCCCCGGGCAGCCCACCGTCCCGGTAGGTGTACCGCTCCTCCTCCCGCTCGCCCTCACGGCGCGGGGTGATCACGAACGGCGGGTTGGACACGATCAGGTCAAACGTCTGCCCAGCGACCGGTTCCAGCAGACTGCCCAGCCGTAGGTCCACGCGCGCCGAGAGGTTCGCCGGGTCGATCCCCAAGGCCCGGTGGTTCAATAGCAGGTTGAAGCGGGCGAAGTCCAGCGCCCGTTCGGAGACATCCGTGGCGACCACGTGCTCTGCGTGGGAGAGCAGATGAAAGGTCTGAATGCCGCAGCCGGTGCCCACATCCAACGCACGCCGGACGGGGCGGCGGGCCGTGGTCTGCGCGAGCGTGCGCGAGGCCTGACCGATGCCGAGGACGTGGTCGGTCCGCAACATGCCCGGTCGTTGGTAGGCGGACAGATCGGAGGCGACCCAGAGTTCCGCGTCGGCGTCGGAGGCGTGCGGGCGCAGGTCCACGGCGGCGCGCACGGTGACCGCAGCGTCGTCATCCTCCCCCTCATCGAGCGCCTCGGGTAGGCCAACCTCGGCCAACCCCAGCGCCAGGAGCCCGGCCGCACCGGTGCGCGGCAGGGCCGCGTCGATCCGCACTGCGGGCACGGTGCCGCCCGTTAAGAACAGGTCGACGACGGCGGCGAGTTGAGCGCGCGGGTCACCGGCCTCAAGATCCGCCAGGGCGAGGCGTGCCGGAATCGGCTGATCCCGCCCGAGCGCCTCGTGCGCTTCCGCACCGATCAGCTCGGTGATGTCATCGGCATAGTAGCGGACACCCGCCAGGTCGTCGGCGAGCGCGTCGAGCCGGTCCTGGGCGGTGCTCACAGGTGTCATAGCCGGGCTCACGAGGCCACTACCTGGCAGTCGGGGCAGCGGCGCAGCTCCTCGTTGGCGGCGCAGTCGGGGCAGAAGAGGCGCAGGTTCCGGCAGGCCGGGTTGGCGCAGTTCTCGAACTTGTTGGTGCCCGTACCGCAGCCGACGCACGTGCCGATCGTGACGGCGTCGGGCGTGAACTCCATGTGCATGCGCTGGTCAAACACGTAGAGCGAACCCTCCCACAGGCCCGCGTCACCATACTTCTCGCCGTAGCGCACAATTCCGCCCTGCAGCTGGTACACCTCGCTAAAGCCGCGCTTGACCATCAGGGATGAGAGCACTTCACAACGGATTCCGCCGGTGCAGTAGGTGACAATCGGCTTGTCCTTCAGGTCGTCGTACTTGCCCGAATCCAGCTCGGCGATGAAGTCGTGCGTGGTCTCGACGTCGGGGACAATCGCGTTCTTGAACCGGCCAATCTGCGCTTCGAACGCGTTGCGGCCGTCGAAGAACACCACCTCTTCGCCGGCGGCTCGTTTGGCATCCACCAACTCGTGCACTTGTTCGGGGCGCAGGTGGGTCCCGCCGCCGACCACGCCGTTGGCGTCGACCTCGAGCTCTTCCGGTGCGCCGAAGGAGACGATCTCCTCACGTGCCTTGACGGAGATCCGTGGGAAGTCGTCGGCCGATCCGGCCGACCACTTGATGTCCATCTTCTTAAAGGCCGGGTACTGCCGGGTGGCCTTGACGTAGGCCTTCACGGCCGTGATCTCTCCGCCCGCGGTTCCGTTAATACCGTGCGGCGAGATGATCACCCGTCCGCGGAGGCCGTGCTGCTCCAGCAGAGAGCGCTGCCAGAGGCGCAACGCCTCCGGATCGGGCACAGGGGCGAAAGCGTAGAACAAGACGATTCGGTTCACAGACACGCCCTTAAGGGTACCGACCCGTTTCCGGCGGACGGATGCCCGCCGAGGACTCGTCCATGGTGTCCCTGAGCACACCGTGGACCACGCAGAGCGAACGGCGGTGTCTGCCCTGATGACGGCCGGGTTACTGTACTGCAACAGTTGACTTCACCCTCGTGCGCATCGGCAGCGCGCCGGGTAGTCTTCACAGCATGGGATCCTCTGCGAGCGATGAACTGATCGGGACCTGGCTGACCGGGTGGGCCTCGGGCCGTGGCTACGAAAGCCGGCACGAAGGCCGCATCCACGCTGCGCTCCGGCACGACACGATCGGCGACTGGGAATACGTGATCCACGAGCCGAGCGATGAGGAACTCGTCGCCATCTCGGACACACTGCACAAGCACCCATCCCGCCTCTTGACCGCGTTCGTCGACTCCCCGGATCGCTTCGCCGAGGCCTCACATGCCGCCCGGCTGGGCGTGCGCAAGAACGACGAGGTCCTCATGGTCACGGACATGGGGGGCCAAGACGTCGAGGAACCCATCAGCCCGGACGGGTTCACCTTGCAAACCGAACGGGACAGCACGCGGGCGTATGTCTCCGTGCACGTCGAGGACGCCCCGGAGCTGGTGGCAGCCAGCGGCCACGTCACCGTGGTGGAGGACTATGCCGTCTTTGACCGGATCGTCACCACGGAGGACTACCGCCGGCGCGGTCTCGGCTCACTGGTGATGCGCGCTCTCGCCGCACTCGCGCTCGAGCACGACGTCTCCGAGGGCCTACTGATTGCCACCGTCGACGGCCAAGGCCTCTACGGATATCTCGGGTGGACCACGCTGGGCTCCATGGTGACCGTGGAGGCCGCGCAACACTGAACGAGCCGCAGCGCCGCCCTGCCTCCCGGCCAGCCGTCACCGATTTCGACGTTGGGTACGGATCCCTCGTCCCCCTGATCGGCCGCGGCGACGCCCCGGAGTCGCTCCGCCATACGCGGGTCATTGACGCCGCCGAAGCGGTCTGCGGGCCGTGGCCCGACTGGGCGGCGGAAGACGTCGTCGCCGCCTACGCTCGCCTCGGCGTGCACGAGCCGTGGCTACATCAGGTGCAGGCCGCGTCCGCGGCCCACGCGGGCGAACACGTCATCCTCGCCACCGGAACGGCCTCCGGCAAGTCCCTCGCCTACCAGCTGCCGGCGCTCAGCCGCATTGTCTCGGCGGCACGTGCGGCCCCGAATGGGGATGGCGCCACCGTCCTCTATCTCTCCCCGACCAAGGCCCTCGCCGCGGACCAGCTGGCCGCCATCGAAGCCCTTGCCGTTCCACACGTTCGGGCGGCGACCTACGACGGCGACACGGAGTCAACGCAGCGTCGCTGGATCCGCGACCACGCCAACGTGGTCCTGGCCAATCCGGACATGCTGCACTACGGCATCTTGCCGAACCACGGCTGGTGGTCGCGCTTCTTCAAGCGCCTCGCCTTCGTCATCATCGACGAGGCGCACAGCTATCGCGGCGTCTTTGGCTCCCACGTGGCCAACCTGCTCCGGCGACTGCGCCGGGTGTGTGAGCATTACGGCTCTCACCCGGTCTTCATCGGTGCTTCCGCCACCAGCGCCGCGCCAGCGGAGTCCTTCGGCCGCCTCATCGGGGACACTGCCACGGAGGTAACCCACGATTTCTCCCCGCGCGGGGCCAAAACGGTCGCCCTGTGGGAGCCACCGCTGACGGATCTTCCGGGCGAGAACGGGGCTCCTCGGCGACGCACCTCGATCGCTGAGACCAGCGAAGTCATGACCAACTTGATGTGCCAGCAGGTCCGCACCATCGCGTTCATCAAATCCCGCCGCGGCGCGGAGACGATCTCCCGTATCGCCCAGAGCATGCTGGACGAGGTTGATCCCGCACTGCGTGGGCGGGTCGCCGCGTATCGTTCCGGCTATCTGCCTGAGGAACGCCGTGAACTGGAAGCGAAGCTCCGCTCGGGTGAGCTCCTCGGCATCGCGTCGACCCCGGCGCTGGAACTCGGGATCGACGTCGCCGGCTTGGATGCGGTGCTGGTGGCTGGGTGGCCGGGCACGAGGGCCTCGTTCTTCCAGCAGATCGGACGCGCTGGCCGCGCCGGTCAAGATGCGCTCGCCGTCTTCGTTGCCAGCGATGACCCGCTCGATACCTATCTTGTGCACCATCCGGAGGCCATCTTCGACGCCCCCCTGGAAGCGACGGTCTTCGACCCGGAGAATCCCTACGTGTTGGGCCCGCATCTGTGTGCCGCGGCCGCGGAACATCCCCTGAGGCCGGACGATGTGCCCCTGTTCGGCCCCAGCGCCGACGCGCTGATGGAGCGGCTCGTGGAGCGGGGCTACCTCCGGCGCCGCCCCTCCGGCTGGTACTGGACCCACCCCGAGTCTGCGGCCGCGATGGTGAATCTTCGCGCCGACGGCGGCGGCCCGGTCAGCATTATCGAGGCCGACACCGGCACGTTGTTAGGGACGATGGATTCTCCGCAAACCCATTACCAAGCTCACCCAGACGCCGTGTACGTGCATCAGGGGGCCAGCTACTTGGTCGAGGAACTCAACGAGCAGGACCATTGCGTGTTAGTCCGCCGGGCGAACCCGAACTACTACACGCAGGCCCGCGACATCACCACCGTTGAGGTGCTCGAGGAAACGAAGAGCCGCGCGTGGGGCAGCGTGGGGGTCCACTTTGGTGATGTGCGGGTCACCACCCAAGTGGTGGGCTTCCAGCGCAAGTCCATCTCCAGCAACGAGATCCTCGGCGAGGAGCCGCTCGACCTGGAACCGCGGGACCTGCACACCAAGGCCGTCTGGTTCACGATTTCGGAGGCAGAGATGCTCTCGGCAGGCCTGCCGGCTTCCGACATTCCGGGGGCCCTGCACGCGGCCGAGCACGCGGCGATCGGCCTCTTGCCGCTCGTGGCCTCGAGCGACCGCTGGGACATCGGCGGCGTCTCCACGGCCATCCATGCGGACACCGAATCGCCGACGATCTTCGTCTACGACGGCCATCCCGGTGGCGCCGGGTTCGTCGAGCGCGGATATCACGAGGCCGTTGCGTGGCTGGATGCGACGCTCGGTGCGATTCAGGCGTGCGAATGCGAGTCCGGGTGCCCGTCCTGTGTGCAGTCTCCGAAGTGCGGCAATAAGAACAATCCCCTCTCCAAGTCGGGTGCCGAAACGTTGTTGACGCGTCTGCTCCGCGACGCGCAGGACTAATTCGGCCGAACGTCGCCGCTCGGGTCCACTCCCCAGGCTGGCGGCGGCCCGGCTCGTGCTGTGACATGCGCAGCGAGCCCGGCCGCATCAAGCAGCGGCAAATTCGCAGCCCACGGAATGGACGTGGTCACGTCCACGATCTGCCCGCGCTGGAGACATTCGCTGAGGTCCGCACCGTGCCACTTGGCCACCGCTGCGGCCACAGCGCACGGTTCGCCGCTGGCGAGGCCTCGGGCCGCATCCGCGGCGGCCAAGGCGGCCAGATCTGCGGCCGTCGTGGTCCGCTGGTGGACCACGGCGGCGTGGGAGACTCCGAGCACGGAGACCGCGGCCAACACGAGCACGGCCGTGAGCGCGAGGCCGAGCGCGGTGCCGCCTCCGGCATCGTCGCTGAACCTAGTCATGGACAGCCTCCGTGCGGGCCGACGCCTCGGCCTCCAGAGTCATCACCCGAACGCCGATGAGCGGAACCTCGATCGTGGTCGTCAGGTGGGCGGCGGCCTGTCCCGCCGAGTGGCGTAATTCCACCGTCGTCTCACTCCAGACCGGTTCCTTGCCGGCAGCTCGCACCACGTCGTCCCCTTCCCCGCGGGCCAGTTCCCGGGCCGCGGCCCGCGCTCCCTGTTCGAGTTGCACGGCGGTGAGGCCAGCCGTGCCACAGGCCAAGACCGCGGCCATGAGCAGTACCAGCACGGGCAGCAGCACGGCGAACTCCGCCGTGCTGCTGCCCGCCTGCTCGGTACGCGCTCGCGTCACGAGTCGAGAACGGGACATCAGCCTGCCAAGGCCTTCGTCACCAGTCCGAGCAGCATGTCGCTGACATCTCCGCTCGAGAGGATCGCCACGAGGAGTCCAGCAAAAGCCACGGCGCCAAAGGTGACGATCGCAAATTCGGCGGTGGCGATGCCCGACTCACGGGTGAGCCGTTCTGGGGCCCACTCCGGGTCCTCGTCGCTCTCGCGACGTTCCGCGTCGCGGTGGCGGTAGTCCCCGAGGGAGACCACGTTGTCAAAGTCCAGCCACTCGTCCTCTGGCGAGGGGCCTGCGGTGAGCGTTTTCATGCGGTTCCTTTCGTGTGAAGTGGTGGACCTGTCACGGCCCACTTCCACTGTTCTTCGGCGCGGACGGCGGACCAAGAGTCACGGGTCGAGGTCTGGAAAACTGCCGGACGTGCTCGCCGTGTGGATAGCTAGTCACCCGCCCCGCTCAGAGGTCGGGCATCATAGACACCACGAGCGGGACTATGCCCCAACAGATAAATGCTGGGAGGGCGCACAGGCCCAGCGGGACCACCAATCGAACGGCCAGTCGCGCCGCCTGCAGTTGTGCTTCTCGTGCCTCCGCTCGCCGCTGTTCCACTGCCGCCCGGCGGATCAGCTGGGCGGCGGCCGCCCCCGAACTGTGGGCAAAACCCAAGGCCCTCGCGAGCTGGATCAGCCGGGCGTCAGTGCCCGCCCAGGCTCGTTCCCACGACAGGCCGAGCTCCAGAGCGCGGCCGACTCGCGTCAGCTGCTCCCCTTGGGGCACGACGTCGCCGAGGTGCGCGAGCAGGGAGGGCACCGGTTGGCCTGCCTCCAGCAACGACGCCGCGAGTTCAAGGAGGAGCCCCGTCTCCACGGGTCGTGCGGTCCGCTGCGCACTGCGATCCGGGAGCATCGGGCCACGAAGCCCGGTCCGTCGGCGATCTCGTGCAAAGGCGCCCGGCGGAGTCGCCCACACCCAGACGGCGAGTGCTGCCAGCACGGTGGCGACGACGGCCATCATCCCGTGGCCCGCTGGAGTAGACGGCGGCTCCACCACCAGTGCCCTACCCACAATCCGAGTCCCGCGAGTCCGGCGATCTGACCGGCGCGCTCGGTGAGCAGCACGCCCACCGGATCTGCGCCGAGGACGCCGGCGAGCGCCACCCCGAACAGCGGCAGCAAGGCCAACAGCCGATGCGTGGTCCGCGGTCCGGCGAGCGCCGTGGCGCGTGCTCGCTCTGCGTCCTGTTCGGCCTCGAGCTGATCGGCCACGCACTCCAACAGGCCAGCCATCGCGACCCCCGTGCGTTCGGAGAGTTCACTGCACCAGCGCACCCGTTCCCACACGCGGATCCATGCGCCATCGGCCTCAGCACTATGGCGCGCAAGGCCGGAGGACAACGGCAGGCCGGTCACGGTCGCAGCGCGCGCGGCCGCTGCCGCCGACGCGATATCCCGCGCAGCGACGGCGGCGGGATCTCCGGCCCTCGTTTGCCGTGGTTCACGCCTGACCCCCGGCGTCGCATCGTGGGGGTCTGAGCGAGCGGTGGAGCGCCACGCGAGGGCGAGTTGTTCCCATGCGCGCACCGGCGGGCTGCCCGAGTCGTACAGGGCCGCCAGCTGGCGGAGGGCCTGCGCATGGTCAGTGATCGATGAGTGAGCCTCGGTAGCGGCTCGCCGACGAGGCCCACGAATCCGACCTTGCACGCTGTGAACGCGCCGGTCAGTACGCTTCGGGGCGCGGGTCAGGCCACGCGTGGGCCAGACCAGCCAGACGGCGGCGCCGACACAGAGCCCGGCCGTGATGAGTTCCGCACTCATGCGGGCGTCCTCCGTGCCGGCGTCGCGGCGGACGCGCCGAGCAATGCATCAAGGGCCGCCTCGGCACCGGGAACGTTGGCCAGCGTCCCGTCCTCGTCCACAGCGAGGGGACGAATCCTCAGCCGGGCCTGTCCCGCAGTGTCATCGAGGTCGAGCGCGGCCAGCTGTGCCGGTCCCCGCGGGGCTCCGGCGCGTAGGTGCACGATGTAGTCGATCGCGCTCGCCGCCTGCACCGCGGTGGACTCCGGCGACATACCTGCGAGGGCTCCCATGGCCAAGAGACGGGCGGGAACCGCTTCGGCGCCGCTGGCATGGATGGTGCCGCCGGCGCCATCGTGGCCCGTGTTCATCGCCGCAAGAAAATCGCGCACTTCGGCCCCGCGGCACTCACCGACAATCAATCGGTCCGGGCGCATACGCAAGGATTCGGCCACCAGTTCGCTCAGCCCCACCGACCCAGCGCCTTCGACATTGCCGGGCCGGGTCTGCATCCCAATCACGTGCGGATGCGCTGGTGCGAGCTCGCGAGCATCTTCGCAGATCACGAGGCGCTCCGCGGGCCCCACTTCGGCGAGCAACGCCGAGAGCAACGTCGTCTTACCGCTTCCCGTGCCACCGGAAATCAGGAAGTTGGCTCGGGACGTCACCAGCGCACGCAACACCGCGGACCAGCCATCGTGGTCACCCACCAACTCGTCCAGCCGGGCGGACGTGGTGCGGCGGACTCGAATGGACAGCAGCGGGGCGGCCGCGATGGGTGGGAGAACGGCATGAATACGGTAATGATCGACGACGACGTCGCCGTAGGGCGCCGCCTCGTCCAACCGTTGACCACACGACGTGAACAAGCGGGTGGCCAAACGAATCACGTCCTCCGGACTCAATTGATCGGGCTGACGGGTCAGACCGTCAGCGCCGTCCGTCCACACCCAGCCGGCTTCATCGACCAAGACGTCCGTCACGGCGACCGAGTCCGCGTGGACTTGCAACGGTCCCAGGCCGGTCAGCTCCTCTTGGAGCAGCCGGATCACCTCGCTCGCACTGCCGCTGCCGACGACGAGCCCGGAGGCGCGGACGGCATCCGCGACATCTGCGCCCGTCAGGACGCCGCCCTGCTCGAGCGCCCGCGTCCTCACCAATTCGAGAATTCGAGTATCCAGCGGGCGCTTCATGCGGTCCACCACGCCTCCAACGGGCGAAGCGCGCGGCGCACCGCGCGCGTCCGCGCGGCGGCCGGAACCCCGACCTCCGCCACGTGCTGCAGCCGCCGCAGCCGAGGCACGTGCAACAACGGCTCGAGCCCCGCTGCTGCCGCAATGGATGGAACATCCTGCCCGCCCGACAGGGCGCCCACGACCGCCGCGTGATGGCCCTCCACGCGCACCGCTTTCGGTACGGCCCACGCTCGCTCGGCGGGCACGACGACGATCGAACCGTCCGCGGGCGCTTCGGCATCCCCGCGAGGCGCCCCCACACGGCACCGGCCCGCGTCGACCACCACGACCTCGAAGGCCTGACGCGCCGCTGCCATGACCTCGGCCAGCGTTTGCGGCCTGACCGCATCGCCCGGCGCTGCCCACGTCAGATACGAGAAGCCCGCAGCCTGCGGCAGCACCTCCGCAAGTTGCCGGCCCGGGACCCGCCCGACGGTGGAGGAAATGTCCTGCCAGCCCAGCCCCACGGAGTCGCGGCCCGCGAGACCCAGCGCCGGGCCGAGGCCGGAGCTCGCGCGGTCCGCATCGATGAGGAGCGTGCTCCGGCCAGCGGCTGCTGCAAGGCTTGCCGTGAGAAGGGCCAGCGTCGTCGTACCCGCGCCGCCGGTAAGCCCGGAAAACTCCACCACGGCTCCGGCTCCCTGCCGGAGGCCCCGTTCGCCGAGGTACTCTCCGAGCCAGGCGGCGGCCTCCGGTACGACGGCGACGCGGGCCCCGGGGTGACGGGCCGCGGCCTGCCAGAGCTGGTCAGCGTGCTCGACCGAACCCAACAGGATGACGGCAGCCGCCGTCAGCTGGCCGACGCGTTCGAGCTGATCGTGGCCGACGATGACCACCGCGTCCCTCTGCTGCGCTTCCTGCGCCACCTCGCCGACCAACAGTTCGGTGCCCGCCGCCGCGGCAATCAAGGCGACCTGGTCGATGAGTCGAGTATCTCGGCTGACCAACCATGCGGCTGGCGGCTGGTCAGCCGTACCGGCCGCCGGCGGAGACTCGGGCTCGTGAAACACGGAAGAGGCGCGCTGAGGCACCCGGCTGAGTCCACCCGGCGGCTGGGGGATGAAGGTTTGCAGGCTCATACCGCCACCTTGAGGGCACTCCTCGGCCCGGCACTAGGGCCGCGGACCCGCCTGTGGACACCTCCGCCCGCTCGCGGCCATGTGGACGCCGAGTGCTCGCCCCGCGGCGCCGACCACGCGCCGTCGAGCATGAACGGGCCCGCCCACTGTGTGCTCGGCGCCTGCCACAATAAGAGACGTGCCCACGCCAATGCCTCGTCCCGCCTTCATCGCCGTCGCGACCGCCGCCACCGGCGAGGCCCGCGACTTCGACGTGCACGCTCTGCGCGGCGAGGCGGCCTCGGCCAACAACCGGTCGCAGAAGGAGTCCTTGCGCGCGGCCGGGGACTTCAGCGAGGAAGAGCCGGCCGGCGTCGTCCTCCTCCTCGGGCCGGATGCCCGCCCGCTCGCTGCCCCGATGCGCTTTAGCTATCAAGACATTGGAGACCTCGTCACGTGGGGCGAGGGGCGCGGGGCGCGCTGGGTCTGGGAATCGACCCGCTACTGGTACGGCATGTTCCTCTCCGATTCGATGACGCTGGCTAAGTGCTGGGACGTCGGCCTCAGCCGGACGATCCTGCGGCGCTCGCCGGTCACGCAGGCCGGTGAGTACGCCGCCAACGCGCCAGCGCCGGATGACGCGCTCGATCAAGCCGCCCCCTCCCCCACCGCTCCGCCCGCGCAAGGCTCCCTGTTCGCCGCCCCCTCCCCGCGCGGCGCACCGGTCGAGCAGGTGGCCGCTGAATTCGCCGCCCAACGCGCCGCGCTGCCGAACACGCCCGCCGGGCGCAAGCTGCACCTCCTTCTCACCGCCGAGTCCACGGGTGCGCTCATCGCCGCGGAAATCCGGGCTACCGGCATGCCGTGGGATCGCCAGAGGCATCTGGAGTTGCTCGCCGAGCAACTCGGCCCACGGCCGGCCGAGGGACACCGCCCCGCGCGGTTGGAAGCGGCGGCCGACGAGCTCCGGCAGCGGCTGGAGGCGCCGCGGCTCAACCCAGATTCGCCGCAGGAGGTACTGCGGGCCTTACACCGCGCGGGGATTGACGCCAAGAGCACCAGCGCGTGGGAACTGGCGGAGTATCACCATCCCGCGCTGGAGGCCCTCGAGGCTTACAAGAAACTCTCCCGGCTCTATACGGCCAACGGGTGGGCCTGGTTGGATGCGTGGATTCGGGAGAATCGGTTTTGGCCGGACTACACGGTCGGCGGAGTGGTCACGGGCCGTTGGTCGGCCCGCGGCGGCGGCGCCTTGCAGATTCCTGCCACGGTGCGTTCTGCGGTGCGGGCGGAATACGGCCACCGGCTGGTGGTCGCGGATGCGGCGCAACTCGAGCCGCGCATTCTGGCCGCGATGAGTCAGGATCAGGCGTTGGCCATCGCCTCCACGGGGAGCGATCTGTATCAAGCGGTGGCGAATCGAGGCTTTGGCGGAGACCGGGCCGATGCCAAGCTCGCAATGCTGGGCGCCATGTACGGGCAAACCAGCGGGGAAGCGGGACGGCTCATGCCCCAGCTGCGCCGCACCTACCCCGACGCGGTGGGCTTGATCGATGCCGCCGCGCGCGCAGGCGAAGCGGGCCGCACGGTGGCCACGTTCCTCGGACGTGGCAGCCCCGGCCCGGACGAGGCCTTCGTGGCCGCGCATCGGGCCGCGGGCGCGCTCGACGCCGGCGCTGCCGAGCAGCAACGGGCCGAGCAGGTGGCGCGGACGCGCGGGCGATTCACCCGCAACTTTGTGGTGCAGGGAACCGCCGCCGAGTGGGCGCTGTGCTGGCTGGGCCAGATCCGGCTCGGTCTGCGCCAGCGCCTACCGGATCTCAGCTCGCGGATTGTGTTCTTTCTCCACGATGAAGTCATGCTGCATGTACCCGAACAACAGGTCAGCACCGTGGTGGAGATCGTCGAGCAGGCGGCGGCGACGGCCACGGAGCTCGTGTTCCGGCATGACCTCGTGGAGACGCCGGTCTCTGTCGTCGTGGTCGATTCCTACGATCAAGCCAAGTAGGCCGCGACCCCGGCCCTAGTTCACGCGCAGCTCCCGCGTTGCATCCCAGGGCAGGGTCCACCCCAACTCATCAAATAGGCGCGAGAGCACAATGGCCGTAAACCCCCAAATGAGTGGCGTGTCATCGACAGAAAAGGCCGGAGACGCATACCTGTTCTCGCCACGGACGACGACGGCGCTCACCCGGTGGCGCGCGTCCAGCAAATCCGCCACGGGGACCCGAAACACGTGCGCGGACTCACCGGGGTCGACGACGCCGACCGCCGACGGCCGCGCCCACCATCCCAGCACCGGAGTCACCAGAAAGTTGCTCACGGGAAGCTCGGTTTCGTTGAGCTCGCCGATGACGTCGACGCCAGCCGGATCGAGGCCGGTTTCCTCTTCCGCCTCACGCAGAGCGGCGCCAATGGCCCCGTCATCCCCAGGGTCCACCTTGCCGCCGGGAAAGGCCACCTGTCCGGCGTGCTGGCGCAGGGTGTCGGCCCGCTGCACAAACAACACATCCAAGTCCTCCGGCACCACCTCATGCGGGTTGTGGGCTGGCTGGTCGTCGAGCCGGCCGAAGAGGATCAAGACCGCTGCGTGCCGCAGCCCGGCCGGGTCGGGGCGAGCAAACCGCCACGACGACGGCAGGCGCGGGTCGGCCTGCCCGGCAGCGGCCAGTTCCGCATGCCGTGCGGCGAGACTCTCGAGCGCGGCGCGGGCCGCGGGCAACCGAGTCATCACGCGTCCAGCCCGTAGCCCATGGCCCGCAACTCGCGGCGGGTGCGGCCCGCCCGCATGAGCTCCAACAATTCTTGACGGCCGGGCGCCAGCTCGTACTTCAGCAGCTTGCGGGCGGCCACCGGTTCCGGCTCGCCCACCCCAAACGAGGGACATAGGTGGGCCACGGGGCAGGCACCACAGGCCGGTTTACGCGCGTGACAGACGCGCCGGCCATGGAAGACCACCACATGGGAGAGCATGGTCCAGTCCCGCTTCTCAAACAGGTCCCCGACCGCGTGTTCCACCTTGACGGGATCAGTTTCCTGGGTCCACCCGAAGCGCTGGGCGAGCCTACCGAAGTGGGTGTCGACGGTAATTCCCGGGACCCCGAACGCATTGCCGAGCACCACGTTCGCGGTCTTGCGACCCACGCCCGGCAGTTTCACGAGGTCCGCAAGACGCGGTGGGACTTGGCCGCCGTGGGAGTCCACCAATCGCTGGGCCAACGCCAGCAGATTCTTGGCTTTGGCTCGATAAAAACCGGTGGGACGAATGATCTCCTCCAACGCACCGGGATCGGCGCTGGCCATCGCCTGCGCGTCCGGGAAACGCGCGAAGAGAGCTGGAGTAATGGCGTTGACGCGCACGTCCGTGGTCTGCGCGGACAAAACGGTGGCCACCAAAAGCTCGAACGGGTTGCTGAAGTCCAGTTCCGGCACCGCGTACGGGTACGCCTCGACGAGCTCGCGGTAGGTCTTGCGGGCACGGCGCTTCAGCGCGAGATCACTCGGCGCTGGACTGGCGGCGGCTGGCATGGGCGGACTCCTTGCGGTCAATCGACGGAACTCACTCCCGACGAGCCTATCGGTACCCGGCCCCGCGCACGTGGGTGCCACTGGCCGACCGCTTACCGCAGAAAACGGCCCACCCATCGGCCCAATGTGACCCCCGGCACAGCCTGCGGCGTGCGGATGTGTAACCTGTGACACAGACTCATGTCAGTTTCACCGCGATTGAAAGGACTCGACGTGACGGATACGTCCTCCACGCTGGATAACCTCATGCATGAAACCCGCGCTTTCGAGCCCAGCGCCGACTTCGCCGCGCACGCCGTGGCGGATGCCTCGCGCTACGAGCGCGCTCAAGCCGACCGCCTCGGCTACTGGGCCGACCGAGCGCGCGAGGTCCTCACGTGGGATACCGACTTCACTGAAACCCTCGACTGGTCCGACGCCCCGGTGGCCAAGTGGTTCGTCGGCGGCAAGGTCAACGCGGCCTACAACGCGCTGGACCGTCACGTGGAGGCCGGTCACGGGGACCGGGTCGCCATCTACTTCGAGGGCGCCACGGGCGATTCGGCGACCTACACCTACGCGGAGCTGACGACGGCCGTGAAGCAGGCCGCGAACGCCTTCGAGTCTCTGGGCGTCTCCAAGGGAGACCGCGTGGCGGTTTACCTCCCCATGATCCCCGAGGCCGTGATCACCATGCTGGCGTGCGCCCGCATCGGTGCCATCCACTCGGTGGTCTTTGGCGGGTTCTCTGCGGACGCGCTGCGTTCGCGCATTGACGACGCCGAAGCCAAACTGGTGGTCACGGCGGACGGCACGTGGCGGCGCGGCAAGCCGAGCACCCTCAAGCCGGCCGTCGACGAAGCCCTCACGGCGCCCGGCCACTCCGTGGAGAACGTTCTGGTAGTCAAGCGCAATGGCGAGGAGACCGCGTGGAACGCGGACCTGGACCGGTGGTGGCACGACGTCGTTCCCGCCGCCAGCGAGGAGCACACCGCCGAAGCGCACGACGCCGAGCACCCGCTGTTCATCCTGTACACCTCCGGCACCACGGGCAAGCCCAAGGGCATCCTGCACACCACCGGCGGCTACCTCGTCCAGTCCGCGGCAACCCACAAGGACACCTTCGACCTACACCCCGAATCGGACGTGTACTGGTGCACGGCCGACGTCGGCTGGGTCACCGGTCACTCCTACGTCACCTATGCCCCGCTCATCAATGGCTCCACCCAAGTCATGTTTGAGGGCACCCCGGATAGCCCGCATCAGGGCATCTGGTGGGAGATCGTCGAAAAGTACAAGGTCTCCCTGCTCTACACGGCCCCGACGGCGATCCGCACCTGCATGAAGTGGGGCCGTGAGATCCCGGACGGATACGATCTCTCCTCGCTGCGCGTCTTGGGCACCGTCGGCGAACCCATCAACCCCGAAGCGTGGATGTGGTACCGCGACGTCATCGGCGGCAACGCGGGGAAGAACGGCGAAAAGAAGGACCACCCGGCCCCCATCGTGGACACCTGGTGGCAGACGGAGACCGGCTCGCACATGATCGCGCCGCTGCCGGGCGTCACCGCCACGAAGCCCGGCGCCGCTCAGGTCGCGGTGCCCGGTATCGCGATCGACGTCGTCGATGAAATGGGCGAGTCCGTGGAACACGGCCAAGGCGGCCTGCTGGTCATCCGGGAGCCGTGGCCGTCCATGCTGCGTGGCATCTGGGGCGATCCGCAACGCTTCAAGGAGACCTACTGGTCCCGGTTTGATGGCATGTACTTCGCTGGCGATGGGGCCAAGTACGACGAGGACGGCGACCTCTGGCTCCTGGGCCGCGTGGACGACGTCATGAACGTCTCCGGCCACCGACTCTCCACGACGGAGATCGAGTCGGCGCTCGTGGCCCACGAGAAGGTGGCCGAGGCCGCCGTCGTCGGCGCGAAGGATCCGACCACGGGCGAGGCGGTCGTCGCGTTCGTCATCCTCCGCGGCGGCGTCGAGCAGGGCGACGACATCGTCGCCGAACTCCGCAGCCACGTTGGCCAGCAGATCGGCCCGATCGCCAAGCCGCGCCACGTGTTGGTGGTCCCGGAACTGCCGAAGACGCGCTCCGGAAAGATCATGCGCCGCCTCCTCAAGGACGTCGCCGAGGGGCGCGAGGTGGGCGATGCCACCACGCTGGCGGACCCGACAGTGATGACCAAGATCGCCGAGGACATGCGCAAGTAGAAACATGACGCGTGGCCCCGCCCGGTTCTCTCGGGCGGGGCCACCCGCGTGTGTAGGGTACTGACATGGCTTCGATTCTGATCCTCAACGGCCCCAATCTGAACCTTCTTGGCACGCGCGAGCCGGAGATCTACGGGCATGAGTCCCTCGCCGACGTGGAGCAGCTCTGCCGGACCGAAGCGGCGCAGCACGGATTCGACGTCGCGTTCGAGCAGTCCAACCACGAAGGCGCTCTCATCGACGCCTTGCACAACGCGCGCGGCGTCCACGCCGGCGTCGTGTTCAACCCCGGCGCCTACACGCACACCTCCATCGCCCTGGCCGACGCCGTCTCCGGAATCCAGCTCCCGGTGGTGGAAGTGCACCTCTCCAACGTGCACCAACGCGAGTCCTTCCGGCACCATTCCTACATCTCTCCCGTGGCCGCGGCGGTGATCGTGGGCGCGGGGACCAACGGGTACCGCCTGGGCATCGCGCAGTTGGCCCACGCGCTGACCGCCTGACGACGCCGCCCATGACCACGCCGTACGCCGACACCCAGCGCCAGTACACTCAGTACGCGCGCGTCTGGTTCCCCGCCCACTCCCCGCTCTATGCCGAGTGGGCGGAGGGCGTTGCGGCCTCGCCCGAACTTCTCGAGCGCATCGGCAGCTTGCCGACCTCGAAGCAACAGCCCAACCTGGTGTTCGCCGCGGCCCGCTTCTGCGGCTGCCCGGATGCGGGCTTCGAGGAGTTCAAGGCCTTCGCGCTTCAACGGTGGGACGCGATCGCCGCCGAGGCCCGCTCCCGCATGACGCAGACCAACGAATCCGCCCGCTGCGCCACGCTGTTGCCCGTGTTCGAGCACATCCAGCGGCAGAGCGGCCAGCCGCTGGCCCTCATCGAGCTCGGCCCCTCGGCCGGGCTGTGCCTCGTCCCGGACCGCTACGCGTATCAGTACGACGACGGTGAGGTCCTCGGGGCGGAGAACCTCACCGCAGGCGCCCCACTGTTGCCGTGCACGACCCGCGGCGGCGTGCCTCTGCCCACGCGTCTGCCGGAGATCGCCAGCCGGGTTGGCGTCGATCTCAACCCCTTGGACGCCGCGGATCCGGCCACCCGCCGCTGGCTCGAGTGCCTCGTGTGGCCCGGCCAGACGCGGCGCCTGGAGCGCTTGCGGGCCGGCCTCGACGTCGTCGCGTCGCTGGACGGACTCGAGCTGGTCCGTGGGGACCTGATGGACCAACTGGAGCGGCTCGTCAGCCGGGTTCCGGCAGGTCAAACACCCGTGGTCTACCACTCCGCGGTCATCGCCTACCTGCCGCCTGACCTCCGGGAGCGCTTCACGGAGCTGGTGACCTCGCTGCCGTGCCGCTGGGTGGCCAACGAAGGGTTCTTCATGTCTGCCGCCACCGATGCGGACATTGCCGTGCCCCGCGAACGAGAGGGCGTCTTTACGCTCGCGCTCGATGGCGTTCCGCTAGCCCACACCCATCAGCACGGCGCGGAAATCGACTGGGTGGCGGACGGTTTCAGCGCCGGATCCTGGCCAGAGGACGGACAGTACATCTAGGGCTGCGGCGCCGCCTCCGGCTAGATCCACCCCTGTTCCCAGGCGAGGTGAGCAGCCTCCTGGCGGGTGGCGACGTCGAGCTTCGCCAGAATGGCGGAGACGTAGTTCCGGACAGTGCCCTCCGCCAAGTGCAGCTGGGCCGCGATCGCCGAGATCCGGGCGCCGTCGCGTCCTACGCGGAGGACGTCCAGCTCCCGCTCGCTCAGCGGGCACTTCTGTCCGCTCAGCGCGCTCGCAGCGATCTCCGGGTCCACGTACCGCTTACCGGCGGCCACGTCGCGGATCACGCGCGCCAATTCCTCGGCCGGCATCGATTTGGGTGCGAACCCGTCCACCCCGGCCCCGAGGGCCCGGCGCAGCACCCCGGGCCGAGCGTGCCGGGTGACGATCAGTGACTTGGCCTTCACGTGGCGGCGCAGCTGCTCGGCGACGACGACGCCGTCCGTCGGGGGCATCTCCAAGTCCAAGACGCAGACGTCCGGCCGGTGCGTGATCGCCAAGTCGAGCGCGCTCGCCCCATCGCCCGTGCTCGCCACCACCTCCAGATCGTCCTCCAGATTCAGCAGCGCGACGAGGGCGCCACGGATCAGGTCTTCGTCGTCCGCCAAGAGAATCCTGATCATCCGCGTACCTCACTCATCGCAGGGACCTCCGCCCGCACCACAAACCGCTCGCCCTCGCGGGCGGCGGCGAAGGTGCCGCCGGCCGCCATGACACGATCGCGCAGACCAGCGAGGCCACTACCGTGGCGCCCCGTCAGAGTCGGCACGGTGTCTGCATTCGCCACGCCGTCGTTGGTGACGGTGAGGGCCGCGCGGCCGCCCCGTGTTTCCAAGGTGAGGTCCACGCGGGTGGGCCGAGCATGGCGCAGGATATTGGTGGACGCCTCGCGGATGACCCAGCCGAGGACCTCACGTGCTTCGCCCACCAGCTCGCGGCCCCATCCGGTGACACGGCAGTCGATCCCCGCGGCGCCCAGAACGTCGGCCGCATTCTCCAGTTCCGCGGCAAAGCCCACCGTGCGCAACCCGCTCACCACGGCGCGGGTCTCCCCCATAGCCTCGGCCGCGGCAGCGCGCACGGTCCGCACGTGCTCGGCGGCCGCCGCCGGATCCTTGGCCAGGAGCCGCTCAGCGAGTTCCGCCTGTAGCGCGATGACCTGCAGGTGATGCCCCTGAATGTCGTGCAAATCGGCAGCGATACGCAGCCGCTCGCGGGTGGCGGCCAGCTGAGCCTCGGCCGCCCGGCCCCTCCGCAACCGCTCCACGGCGTCCCACCACCACACGGATCCCACCACCAGCAAGGGCACGCAGAGGACATAGAACACCACCATGGACGTGGTGTTGGGTCCCGCGGCGCCCATCGGCGGCCACCACGTCGCCGGAGGCGTCACCAGCATCAAGAGGGCGGCGAGCCCGAGCACGGCCACCGCTCCACCCCAGAAACCCCGGGCCCGCAGTCCCCGCGGCAGCAGGCAGGCCACATGGGAGACGGCCAGCCACGCGGGGATCAGCGCGGGCAATCCGCCGCCGACGAAGCTTGAGGCGGCCAGGAGCGCCGCTGGCACGGCCACGGGCCCGAGCGTGCGCCAGCGGACCGGCCCGGCGTCCGGCAGCCCCTGGCGGAACTCGAGGGAGCTGAGATACGCCGGCAAGGCCGCCGCGAGCAAGAGCGCCAGTTGGATCGAGAGCAGGACCCCCGATGTGGAGGCGCGGGCCAGCTGGGCGGCGGTCGCCAGGTAGAGGACGGTGTACAAGAACACGATTGAGACCCACGTCCACCACCAGATGGTGCTGAGCGCGCGCGGCGAGACGGGGTGGTGATGCATGCCGCCAGCTTAGGCCAATGACATTTGTCACTGCGGCCGCGTGAAAACCTCCCGCGCCCCCGTGACACCGCGGCACTGCCACGAACGTGCCGCATCGAGTGAACTGGACTCTCCACTTCACGAAAGGCACACCATGGACGTCATCAACTGGCTGCACGAACTCGCCGCACCGCTCGGGCCCGCCCTGCAATCACTGGTCATCGCCTTGGCCGGCGCCATCCCCTTCGTCGAGTCATACACCGGTTCGGCGCTCGGAGTCGTCATCGGGCTGCCGGTGGCCGTGGCCATCACGGCGGCGGTGATCGGCAACTGGCTCTGCATGTTCGGGCTCGTCACTCTGGGAGCAGGAATTCAGCGCAAGCTCGCCGAGAAGTCCCGATGTGAGCCCTCCAAAGGCCAACAGCGCTTCATGCGCATGTTCAACCGGTTCGGCGTCCCCGGCGTGAGCCTCCTCGGTCAGTGGGTGCTGCCAAGCCAAATCACGTCGATGCTGCTGGTGGGTATCGGCTCGAACAAGCGGCAGGTCATCATCTGGCAGACCATCTCCATCATCCTGTGGGGCATCGGCTTCGGCCTGCTGGCCATGCTCGGCGTCAGCGCCCTCGAGAACCTCTAGCCCCCCTGCGGCGGGCCTGCCGCTCAGGAGGTGCAGGCCCCGGAGGAGACGACGTCGTCGTACTCCTCGGCCGCCTCCACGAGGGGGGCCACCTCCTCGAGGGACAGCGCGTAGCCGACGTCTTCAGCGCCCCGCGCCTTGGCGAAGACCACGCCGATAAGCCGACCCTCCTCGTCGACCAGAGGGCCGCCGGAGTTGCCCTGCTCGATGTCGGCGCCCAACTGGTAAATGTTCAGCGAGGACGGCTCGCCGCCGTAAATGTTCTGCACGGACACGTCCCGCACCGACTGCACGGTGGCGCCGAGCGCGGTAAAGGGGCCGCCCGCCGGGTGCCCCATGAACACTCCGGATTCGCCCTCGCCGAGGTCCTGCCCCACGGGGATGGGGGTCAGCTGCAAGTCCGGCACCGCAAGGACCGCGAGGTCCCGCGCCGGATCGAAGTGCGCGATCGTGGCCGGCAGAGCGCGGCCATCGCGTGTGGTGACCACGGGGTCGGTGACGCCAGCGACGACGTGCGCGTTGGTGATGACCCGGTCCGGCGCGGCCGCGAAGCCTGAACCGGTCTGGTTCACGCCGCACTGATAGGCCGTACCGGAGACCTTCACGACGGCGTTGGCCGCGGCGTCGATTCCCGGACCGGCCGCCATTTCCTCCGGTTCCGGCGCCGGTGCGGCCTCGGTGGGCGCGAAGGGCTCGAACAGCTCGGGGATTGACTCCCCCATGACCGCCGAGCGCGCCGAGGCGAGGGCTTGCTCCACGGGCTCCGGCGTGTACTGCCGGATCGTGGAGATCACCCGCGAGTCCGCGAGCGATTGGGAGAGGATGGGGATGCCCATCGCGGCGACGGAGAAGGAGACGGCCGAGATCACGACGGCGGCGACCGCGGTGTTCAGTACCGCACCCGTCAGGCGGTCGAAGGCTCGCAAAGCCTTGAGGTTAAGCCACCGGCGAATCCGTGCTCCGAGCGCGGTCCCGATCGCCTGGCCGACAATAATGAGCACGACGGCGACGGCCACCACCCAGAACAGGCGCCACCCGGGACTGGGCACCCACGACGAGACGGTCGGCACGGCGTAAAACGCGCCGATCGCGCCAGCGATGAGGCCCACGATGCGCCCAAGGGTCACCAAGAAGCCCTGCCGCCACCCGGAGACAAGGAAAGAGAGCAGTACGATGGCTAGAACGATGTCTAGCCAGCTGAAACCGAAGATCATCGTGAGCTAATTGTACTGGTGGCAGCTGGGCAAGCTGTCAGCTTAATTCACAGGGTCAGCACGCCGGAATCGCGTGTGGAAGTCGTCACAAGCCCCTCATGTACGGCAGAATGTAGACAGCGCTATCTATTTTTGGACAGGAGATTTCATGGACACCGAGGTACTTCGCCGCGCACCGCTCTTCCAGACTCTCGGAGACGACGTCTTCGCTGCTCTGACCGATGAACTGACCGAGGTCGACCTCTCTCGCGGCGCTTCTGTCTTCCGCGAGGGCGATCAGGGAGATCAGCTCTACTTCATCGTTTCCGGCAAGATTAAGCTCGGCCGCACCGCCCCGGACGGCCGCGAGAACCTGCTCGCCGTCCTAGGACCCGGCGAGCTCTTCGGCGAAATGGCCCTGTTCGATCCGAGCCCGCGCAATGCGACGGCCACCGCAGTGTCGGAGACCCGCTTGGCCGGGTTGCGCCACGAGAACCTGCGCAAGGTCATTGAGAGCTCCCCCGAAGTCTCCATCCAGCTGCTGCAGGCGCTGGCACGCCGCCTGCGTCGCACCAACGAATCCCTCGCCGACTTGGTCTTCTCCGACGTTCCTGGCCGCGTCGCCAAGGCCCTGCTGGATCTGGCCGACCGCTTCGGCCGCCCGGCCACCGACGGCATCCTCGTGGCTCACGAGCTCACGCAGGAAGAGCTGGCCCAGCTGGTCGGCGCCTCCCGCGAGACCGTGAACAAGGCCCTGGCCGAGTTCGTCCAGCGCGGCTGGCTCCGCCTCGAGGCCCGCGCCGTGGTGATCTTGGATATCCAGCGCTTGCGCCAGCGTTCGCGCTAGCCGGCAGAGCGAAGGCCGCCTCACTCTGGCAGAGGGGCGGCCTTCGTCATGTCCGGGGAGTCGTTAGCGCGAGCGCCAGCACGCCCCGCCCTCGCTGGCGTTGCTGACGCCGACGTGGAGCATGAACTCCCCGTCGACCTGGGCCAGCTGCGGGTGAAACGTCTTTAGCTCTCGCCGGTGGGCGAGGTAAGCAATCGTTCCCCGGGTGGTGGCGATCTTCTCCAGAATGACCTCGACCGCCGGTGTGGTGATCTGACTCAGCGGCAGGCCCCGCGTCTGCTCGTGGTCCACCTCGTCGCCGAGGGCCGTCGTCTGCCGCTGCTGGAGCACCTCGGCAGCCGTCTTCCACGCGGACCACGTCCCTTTGTCTTCGAGCAGGCACGCCTGCTGCCGCACGGGCATCGCGGCAGCGAAGTACCACGTATCAAAGCGCCGATGCGCGAAGTCGGGGCTGACCCACCGCGCGATGGGCCGCAGCAGGTCCGTCCTCAGCGCGAGGCCGCGGCCACTGAGCAGTTCCGCAAACGTGATGTCCTGGCCGGCAAGGGCCTGGCGCAACTCCATCCACTCGCGGGTCGCACAGTTCTCGATCATCGAGAGTTCGTCGTGCCCCGCGAGCAGCACGCCCGTCTCCTCGAAGAGTTCGCGGGCCGCGCAGACGATCCGGGCCCGCGCATGCCGGTGGTCCAGGATGCCGAGCCGATCCGCCCATTGAGCGGGTGAAGGGCCAAACCAGTCGACGGGGGCGTCGTCGTCGTGCTCCTCGCTGCCGCCGGGAAAGGCGACGGCGCCGAGCGGCGACATGCCCCGCCGGTACCCCAAGTAGGTCTCCACGCCGTGGGCGCCATCTCTCAAGAGAATGACCGACGATGCACGGCGGGCCGCACGGGGGGCGCGCTCGCCATGCGCGGCCCAATTCTCCGCGGCCGGGACTTCAGCCGGCGGCAGAGCGAAGTGGCGGTCCAGCGTCTCGGTGGCCGGGGCGCCGACGGAACGCCGCCCCAGCGCCCCGGCGCCCGCGATCCGGCTACGCGAACTCGACGACCAGTTCAACTTCTACCGGGGAGTCGAGCGGCAGCACCGCCACACCAACGGCGGAACGGGCATGGATACCCGCGTCGCCGAACACGTCGCCGAGCAGTTCGGACGCGCCATTGACGACGCCGGGCTGCCCGAAGAAGGACGGGTCCGAGGAGACGAAACCCACCACTTTGACGATCCGCGTGATCCGGTCCAAATCGCCAATGGCGCTCTTGACGGCCGCCAGCGCGTTCAGGGCACAGCGGCCGGCCAGTTCGTGGGCGGTCTCTGGGGCCACCTCCGCGCCAACCTTTCCAGTGGCTGGGAGTTCGCCCTTAATGAACGGCAACTGGCCCGCGGTATACACGTGCTGGCCGGTGGTGACCGCCGGAACATACGCGGCCACCGGCGCGGCCACCTCCGGAAGCTCATACCCCAGCTCAGCAAGCCGCTTCTCGATGGCCGATTGACCGGCCGACACTGTCGAGTGATCCATGTTTTACCTTGTCAGAATGCGTTTACTGCTTGGGGCGCTTGAGGTAGGCAACGTGGCCGGTGCCGTTCGGCGCCGGCGTCACGGTCACCAACTCCCAGCCGTCGGACCCCCACGTGTCCAAAACGTCCTTCGGGGTATGCAGGGGCAGAGGCGTAATGGTGTATTCCCAAGTCGTCATACCGTCCAGCGTAGTCCCTCCCGTTAGACTGGTGGGTATGGCCGGTAGCAAAAATCCTCTGTTCGATACCGCAACCACCCTCGGCAAGATCGTCGCCTTCTTTGGCGTGAGCGCGATCTGCGGTGTGTTGGCTGCGGGATTGCTGGTGCCCATCGCCTCGTTGGCGGGCTCCAGCGCGAACGCGAGCGTCGAATTTTTCGAAGAGCTCCCTGACGATCTTCGTCAGGATCCTCTCTCCGTTCCCTCCACGCTGGTGGCCCGGGACGGGACGACGCTGGCGACCTTCTATGAGCAGAACCGCCAGCCGGTCTCCATTGATGAGATTTCCGAGCCGATGCAGAAGGCCATCGTGGCCATCGAGGACGAGCGCTTCTACGAGCACGGCGGCGTCGACATCCAGGGCACGCTGCGTGCGGCCGTGAATAACGTCGTCTCCTCCAGCCAGCAGGGCGCCTCCACGCTGACCATGCAGTACGTGAACAACCAGCTCATCAACACCGGCGTACTCTCCGGCCTGTCGGCCGATGAGCTGACCATCTCCGGCACCAAGGACTATGGGGACAAGCTGCGCGAAATGAAGCTCGCCATCTCCGTGGAGAAGGAGATGAGCAAGGACGAGATCCTCGAGGGGTACCTCAACATCGTGCTGTTCTCCGGCCGCACCTACGGCGTTGAAGCCGCGTCGCAGAAGTTCTTCTCGAAGCCCGCCGCGGACCTCACCATCCCCGAGGCCGCGATGCTGGCTGGCATGGTGCAGATTCCGAACGTCTATAACCCGCTCAACAATCCGGAGCTGACGCAGAAGCGGCGGGACACGGTCTTGGGTGCCATGCTCCGCACCGGTGCGATCACGCAGGAGGAGTACGACGAGGCCGTCGCCATCGACATCTCCTCCATGCTCAATCCGCGCGAAACGAGCTCCGGCTGCTATGCCTCGTCCAGCGCTCCGTACTTTTGCGAGTACGTCAAGCACCTGATTTTGGCGGATCCTGCCTACGGCGAAACTCGTGAAGATCGCGAAAACCTCCTCTTCCGCGGCGGCCTGCGCATTGTGTCCACGCTGGACCCCACCGCCCAGGACGAGGCCACCCGCGCGGCACGCGAAACGGTGCCCGCCGACGACGAGTCCAATATCGGCACCTCGATCGTCTCCGTGGAGCCAGGTAGCGGCGAGATTCTGGCGATGAGCCAGAATAAGTACTTCAGCCCTGAAGAGGGCACGGAAAATACCGTCTACAACTTCAACGTTCCGGCCGAGCTCGGGGGCGCGGGCGGCTTCCCCGGCGGCTCCACCATGAAGCCGTTCACCGCCATTGCGTGGCTCGAGGCCGGAAACAACATGTGGGACACCGTTGACGCGAGCCGCGACTACTACAACGACTCCTACCGCTGGACTGCGTCGTGCCTCCCCAAGGGATACACCCAAACGGTGAACCCCGACGACGGTCAGTGGGACGTAGGTAATGCCTCGCAGGGTTTCAAGCGCCGGATGCAGGTTGACTACGGCCTGAAGTGGTCCATCAACACGGCCACCGTGCAGGAAGCGGCCAAGCTTGATCTCTGCGACATCTCCGACGCGGCCGCCCGAGTCGGCATCCTGGATCAGGACAACCGCGATGAGGAGACGGGCGAGCCACAGCCGATCAACCCGTCCAACCCGTCCTTCGTCCTCGGCACCGCAAGCGTCACGCCGCTGTCCCAGGCGGCCGGCTTCGCGGCCTTCGCGAACGACGGCGAATACTGCGAGCCGCGCGCTCTGCGCTGGGTCGAAGACGGTGATGGCAACCAGTACAAGGTGCCAGAGCGCGAATGCCGTCAGGCTGTCGATCCGAACGTCTTGCGGAACCTCAATGGCACGCTGAGCGAAATTGCCGATGAGCGCGTCGCCCGCGGCACCATTTCGCAGCCGATCGCTGGCAAAACGGGTACCAACAACGGCGCTTCGTCGACGTGGTTCGTCGGCTACACCTCGGGCATCTCTACCGCTTCGTGGGTCGGCCGGTTTACGGGCAACCAAGAAATCGATAACGAGGTCATCAACGGCGTCGAGTACGACTACCTGGATCCGTACAGCCCCTACGACTCCTCGACGCTCGCGGCTCCGCAGTGGCTCAACTACATGAGTCAGGTCATCCCGAACTTCGAGGCCGAAGAATTCGGCACGCCGGACTCCCGGCCTGCGCCGGAGCCAGCCCCCGCACCGCGGGAAGACACCAGCGACGAGCCGGAGGAAGAGTCCGAGCCGGAGGAGGAATCCACTCAGGACTCCGGCGGCGAGGACCAGAGTGAGAGTGCCCCCGAGGGCGAGGATTCCTCTGGCGACGGTGAAGACTCCGGCGGCAACGGCAATGGGCGTGGGAACGGTAACGGCAACGGCGGCAACAACGACGACTAACGGGGGCATCGTGACACGGAGTGGGTGGCGGACCGCCGCGGCCAGCGCGACCGGTCTGGCCGCCGCGGCCACGGCGGCCGTGGGCTATGGCCTGTGGGAGAAAAACCAGTTCACGTTGCGTTACGAGAGCCTCCCGGTGTTGCCGGCCGGCTCGGATCCGCTGACGGTCCTGCACCTCAGCGACATCCACATGGTGCCCGGCCAACGGGCCAAAGCAGCCTGGCTGCGGTCCCTCGCCGAGCTGGAACCCGATCTCGTGGTCAACACCGGAGATAACTTGAGTCACCTCCGGGCCGTCGATCCGTTGCTCGAGGCGCTCGAGCCGCTCCTGCGCTTGCCGGGGGTCTACGTTCCCGGCTCCAATTGCTACTTCGCGCCCCGGCCGGCGAATCCCTTGAGCTACCTCGCCGGGCCCTCCAAGCAACGTGCGGGCCAGCTGCGGGAGCTCGACTGGCGCCGGATGCACGAGGCCTTTGGCGCCGCAGGCTGGATCAACCTGGCCAATCGCCACCAAGCCGTGGCTCACGGCCCGCTGCGCTTGGACTTCTCCGGTGTTGATGATCCACACCTTGGATACGACGCGTTCGCCGGTTGGCCTGCGGGCTCGGTCAGCGGTGACGAGGCCCCCCACGTGCGCATCGCCCTCGCCCACGCCCCCTACCAGCGGGTCTTGGATGCCTTCACGGATGCGGGGGCCGACATCATTTTTGCGGGCCACACCCACGGCGGACAGGTCTGCATCCCGGGCTACGGAGCTCTGGTCTCCAATTGCGACCTACCAACGTGGCGCGCCCGAGGCCTCACGTGGTGGGAGCACCGCGGACGCACGGTCCCGCTGAACGTCTCCGCGGGCATCGGCACCTCGCGGTACGCGCCCGTTCGCATCGCGTGCCGCCCCGAGGCCGTGCTGTTGCACTTGACGGCCTAATTTCTGAAATATCTACTAAACGCAGTGCGAAAAGTGGCAGACTAGTCACGCCACCAATTGGGCAAGACCAACCACTACGTTTCGAGGCTGCACCCCTTGGCTCAACAACACGCGCCCTCCGCATCCATGGCGGAGACGTTCGGCCGACTCATCCCGCACTTGCGGCCCATCATGCCTCGGCTCATTCTGGGGGCCTTCTGCGCGCTGCTGGCCAGCGTCGTCGCGCTCACCATCCCCCAGGTTCTGCGCTGGCTCGTCAACACCGTGCTGGCTGGCGATTCCGTCGCCTCGGCGATCTGGCTCGGCGTGGTCATCGTCGCGCTGCTCGGCGCCTTCGAGGCACTGCTTGTCTGGCTCCGGCGCGTCTTCGTCATCTCTCCCAGCGCCCGCATCGAAACCTCCCTGCGCCTGAACCTCTTCCGTCACTTGCAGCAGCTGCCGGTGGCGTTTCACGACCAGTGGGGTTCGGGCCAGTTGCTCTCCCGCTCCATGGCGGACCTTTCCTTGCTGCGCCGCTGGATGGCGTTTGGCGTGATCATGCTGGTGGTCTCCTCTCTGACAGTCCTCGTGGGCCTCGCTTTCATGTTCAGCTCCAGCTGGATTTTGGCCCTGATCTACGTGGCTGGCGCCATCCCCATCACGTGGCGCGCGTTTAAATTTCGCACCGTGTTCCGCGATGCCAGCCGCCTGAGTCAGGACCAAGCCGGGGACCTCGCCACCACCGTGGAGGAATCAGTCCACGGGATCCGCGTGATCAAAGCGTTCGGACGCGGCCGGGAGGCCCTCACCGGTTTCCACGCGCAGGCGCAGAAGCTGCGCGCTACGGAGATTCACAAGGCCCGCACTCTGGCCGGCTTCTTGGCGCTCGTCGTGGCCCTGCCTGAGGTCACGCTCGGCATCGGGCTTTTCACCGGGCTCTGGCTCACGGCCACCGACGCGCTGTCGGTCGGCGATCTCGCCGCGTTCTTCGCCACCGCCGCGTTCTTGGCCAATCACGTGGAAGGCATCGGCATGCTCCTGGGCATGACGCTCACCACGAAGACCGCACTGGACCGGCACTACGAAGTCCTCGACGCGCCGACGTCGATCACCGATCCGGAGCATCCCCGCACACCGGAGCGGCCAGCCGGCCACCTCGAGCTGCGCGACGTCAGCTTCACGTATCCCGACGCCTCGAGCCCCGTCGTCGACCACCTAGACCTCGACATCCGTCCCGGAGAAACCATGGCCCTGGTCGGCGGAACCGGCTGCGGCAAGTCAACCCTGCTGCACCTGATCCCGCGCCTGTATGAGGCCACGGGCGGGTCGGTCCGCCTCGACGGGGTGGACGTCAGGGAGTACGACGTCGCCGCGTTGCGCACCGCCGTGGCCGTCGCTTTTGAGGATTCCATCCTGTTTTCCTCCTCCGTGCGGGACAACGTGCTGCTCGGGGCGCAGCCGGCACCGGGGCAGGAGCTCGACGACGTCCTCTCGGAGGCGCTGCACACGGCCGCGGCGGACTTTGTCCACGAGCTGCCGGACGGGGTGGACACCCTGATCGGCGAGGAGGGGCTCTCCCTCTCGGGTGGCCAGCGTCAGCGCCTCGCCCTCGCGCGGGCGATTGCGGCCAAGCCGAGGTTCTTGGTGCTCGACGATCCGCTCTCAGCGCTCGATGTGCGCACGGAGGAGGCGGTCACCCAGCGGCTCCGCACGGTGCTCGCGGGAACCAGCACGCTGATCGTGGCGCATCGGCCGTCCACGGTGATGTTGGCGGATCGGGTCGCCGTCATGCGCGACGGCCGGATCCAGGACGTCGGCACCCACGCGGAGCTGTTGGCCCGCAACCCGCACTACCGGTACGTCATTTCGGCTGGCGACGAGCCGCCGAGCGTCGAAGAGGTTCTGACTGAAGGGGGCCGGGCATGAGCATCGGTGTTGCCGACGAAGATCATATTAACCTCGATGCCGAGAATCGGCGGCGCGTGCGGCGCCGGTCGCTCCGCCTCCTCAAGGCTCTGGCCGGCCCGTTGAAGTGGCGCCTCATCGGCACCGCCCTGCTGGTCCTCGTCTCGGCCGGATCGCGGGCGGCGCTGCCGCTGCTGGTCGCGTGGGCTATTGACACCATGTTGCCCCGGGTTGTCGCGGGTGACTACGCGGCGCTGGGGTTCGCCGGGGGCGCCTACATCGGCACTGCTTTGCTCGCGGGCGGGTTCCTCGGGCTGTACACGTACGCGGCCGCCGCCGTCAGCCAAGCGATGCTGCTGGATCTGCGCCTGCGGGTGTTCCGCCACACGCAGTTGCTCTCCCTCGAGTTCCACGAAACATATACGTCGGGACGCGTCATTTCGCGGCAAACTTCTGATCTTGAGACGCTACGTGAGCTCCTCGACCAAGGGATGTCTCAGCTGGTGTCCGGCCTGGCGTTCATTCTGTTTACCGCGATCAGCATGTTCATCCTGGACTGGCAGACGGCCCTCGTGGTCATCGGCGCGGCCGTGCCGATCGCCGTCATTTTCCGCTGGTACCAAGTCCGCTCCGAACTGGTCTACCGCGAGTCCCGGGTGATCTCCGCCCGCGTCATCACCACGTTCGTGGAGACGATGACGGGCATCCGCGCCGTCAAGGCCTTCCGCCGGGAGCAGGCGAGCGATGAGAACTACACGGACATCGCCCATCAGTACCGGGACAATACGCTGCGGACCATCTCCCTGTTCGGCGTCCTGCAGCCGACGCTCATGCTCATCGGAAACTTGACCGTCGCCGCCGTGTTGCTGATCGGCGGCTTCCGGGTCCTCGATGGCTCGCTGGAGATCGGCGCGCTCGTGGGACTCCTCCTGACCGCCAAGCGGGTGTTCCAGCCCGTCGAGGCCATCGCCATGTTCTACAACTCGTTCCAAGCCGCGACGGCGGCGCTGGAAAAGGTTTCCGGACTGCTCGAGGAAGTACCGACTGTCGTCGAACCGGAGCGGCCGCGGCAGCTCACGCACGCTGCGGGCCGCGTGGAGTTTTCCGATGCCGTGTTCGGTTACGGCAGTGGGCCCGTAGTGATGGACCGCTTCAGCCTGACCATCGAAGCCGGGCAGACGGTCGCCGTGGTGGGCCAAACGGGCGCTGGTAAATCCACGCTGGCCAAGCTCATCGCCAGGTTCTATGACCTCTCGGAGGGCACCTTGACCCTCGACGGCGTCGACCTGCGTGAGCTCTCCCAGCGCGACCTGCGCCGGGCCGTCGTCATGGTGACCCAGGAGGCGTTCCTGTTCTCCGGTTCGGTGGCGGAGAATATTGCCCTCGGCAAGCCAAACGCCACCCGTGAGGAAGTCATTTTGGCGGCCCGCGCCGTCGGCGTGCACGAATTTATCGAATCGCTCCCTGAGGGCTATGACACGGACGTCAACAAGCGGGGTGGACGTGTCTCAGCGGGGCAGCGCCAGCTGATCTCCTTCGCGCGCGCGTTCCTCGCCGACCCATCGGTGCTGATTCTCGACGAAGCGACGAGCTCATTGGACATCCCCAGCGAACGGGCGGTACAAGCGGCCCTCGCCCGACTGCTCGGGGAGCGCACGGCCGTGATCATCGCCCACCGGCTCTCAACGGTCGAAATCGCCGACCGGGTGCTGGTGGTCCATGACGGCAAGATCGTGGAGGACGGCTCCCCGGCGGAATTGGTGGCCGCCGGAGGCCGGTTCGCCGCGCTCCACGCGGCGTGGCAGGACTCGCTGACTTAGAACGTGCGGCCTGTCAGGCGCTCGTACGCCTCGACGTAGCGGGCGCGCGTCTTGGCAATGACGTCCTGCGGTAAGGCCGGTGGCTGCTCGCCGCTGGCCTGGTTCCATCCCGAGGCCTCGGAGGTGAGCCAGTCCCGCACAAACTGCTTGTCGAAGGACGGCTGGGCGCGCCCCGGGACATAGTCGTCAACATCCCAGAACCGGGAGGAATCCGGCGTGAGGACCTCGTCCCCGAGGGTGATGGTCCCGGAGGCTGGGTCGAGGCCAAACTCCACCTTCGTGTCGGCAAGAATGATGCCGCGCTCGCGGGCGATCTGCTCGGCCCGTGTGTACAGCTGAAGCGTCAGCCGGGACAACTCTGCTGCCGTCTCCGCGCCCACGCGCTCCACGGTCTGCTCATAGGTGATGTTCTCGTCATGCTCGCCGACTTCAGCTTTAGCGCTCGGCGTGTAGATGGCCGGCTCCAGCTTGGACCCGTCCACCAGCCCGTCGGGAAGCGGCAGGGAGCACACGGTGCGGGACGCGTTGTACTCCTTGAGGCCGGAACCCGTCAAGTAGCCGCGAGCGATGCATTCGATGGGGTACATCGTGAGCTTTTTACAGACCATGGCCCGCCCAGCGACCTCGGTCGGCACGTCCGTCGAAAGCACGTGATGCGGCACGCCCAGCTGTTCAAACCACCACAGGCTCAGTTGCGTGAGAACTTTTCCCTTATCCGGGATCTCGCTGCTGAGGACGAAGTCGTAGGCGCTGATTCGGTCGCTGGCGACGACGAGGACGCGGTCCGTGATGCTCGGGTCCGCGGGCTCGTACAGGTCCCGCACCTTGCCGGAGTACACGTGCGTCCAGCCCTCAAGGACCGGGGCGTCGGTCTCGAATCCCGCCATCAGTTGGCCTGCCCCTCAGCCGAGCCGGGCGCCGGTTGCCCCTGCGCTGGCACGTGCACGCGCCCCTCCGCCGCCTGTTCGGCGATATCGCGACGGTATTGGGCGCCGTCCCAGCTAATCCGCACCACGCCCTCGTACGCCGTGCCGCGGGCGCTGACCAGGTCCTGACCTAGGCCCACGACGGCGAGAACGCGGCCGCCCGCGGTGACGGTCTCGCCGTCGTCCGACTCCGCCGTCCCCGCGTGGAGCACGAACACGTCGTCCAACGCCTCGGCATCCGCGATGCCGCTGATCACATCGCCCTTGCGTGGGCTGTCCGGGTAGTTCGCCGAGGCCATGACCACGCCGACGGCGGTTTCAGGCCGCCAGTGCAGTTGCTCAGCGTCGTCCAGCTCGCCCCGCGCGGCGGCGAGCAGGAGCGCGCCGAGCGGCGTCTTGAGGCGAGCCAAGACGGGCTGCGTCTCCGGGTCGCCGAAACGGGCGTTGAATTCGATGACGCGCACGCCACGGCTCGTCACGGCCAGACCGCAGTACAGCACCCCGACGAACTCGGTGCCGCGCTTGGCCATCTCCCGGATCGTGGGATAGGCGACGCGCTCCATGACCTCGTCCACGAATCCGGAGGGCAGCCAGGTCAAGGGCGTGTATGCGCCCATCCCACCCGTGTTGGGCCCCTCGTCGCCGTCGAAGATGCGCTTGAAGTCCTGGGCCGGGGAGAGCGGGACGGCGTGCTTGCCGTCGGAAATGACGAAGAGGGACACCTCGGGCCCGTCGAGGAATTCCTCAATCACCACGGTGCCGCCCGCGGCGAAGCACGCCTCAGCGTGGGCCAGCGCAGTCACGCGGTCCTCGGTGACCACCACGCCCTTGCCCGCCGCGAGCCCATCGTCCTTCACCACGTAGGGAGCCCCAAAAGCATCGAGGGCATCGGCGGCTTCCTCTGCCGTGGTGGCCACGCGCGCCATCGCCGTCGGCACATTCGCCTCGGCCATGACGTCCTTCGCAAAGGCCTTCGACGCCTCCAGCTGCGCGGCGGCCTTGGACGGGCCAAAGATGTTAAACCCGGCCTCACGCACGGCGTCGGAGACGCCCGCCGCCAGCGGGGCTTCTGGGCCAATCACCACCAAGTCAGCGGAAAGCTCCCGGGCGAGGGCCACGACGGCGTCGGGGTCCTGCGCGTTCACCGCGTGAGTGGGCACGTCGGCGGCCATACCGGCGTTGCCGGGCGCCGCGTGAACCTCGGAAACATGGGGGTCGGCTAGCAGGGAACGGACAAGGGCATGCTCGCGGCCACCGGGGCCAATCACCAAAACCTTCACGCTGCCCAAGCCTACCGGCAGAGGCCTCGCCCCGTGCAGCCGCGCGAGCACAGATGACAATGGGCGACAATGGGTGCATGCCTACTCTTGGAACCTTCACCACCGCCGACGCCGCCGACCTCGCCTACGTGGACCGCAATGGCTTCATAGAGTCCCGGCATCTCGGCTCCGCCGCCGTCGTCTCCCCCACCGGCGACGTCGTGCTGGAACTCGGTGACACGACCACCCCGGTGTTTCCCCGCTCCTCCTTGAAGCCCTTCCAAGCCCTCGCCTCCATGCAATCCGGCGCCCCACTGGTCGGCGACCAGGTGGCACTGGCGTGCGCGAGCCACGTGGGTAGCGCCGAACACATGGCTGTGGCCGAGCGCATGTTGGAAGCCGCCGGCCTCAGCGAGGCGGACCTGCGCTGCCCCACCGCCTGGCCCCAGCATGGCCCGACCCGGACGGCCCTGACCCGCGGCGAGCTGACGGTGGGATCCCGACCGCTGCCAGCCGAGAAGTCCCGGCTAGCGTTCAATTGCTCTGGCAAGCACGCCGCCTTCCTCTGGGCGTGCGTGGAGAACGGGTGGGACACGGCCACCTACTTGGATCCCGACCACCCGCTACAGCAAGCGGTGGTCTCCGTGATTGAGGAGTACTCCGCAGAAAAGATCGCGCACCTGGCCATCGACGGATGTGGAGCCCCGGTCCCCGCGATCTCCCTGCGCGGCCTCGCCCGCGCGGTCGGCACCCTGTCCGCGGCGCCGTCGGACAAGTCCTCGAACGCCCGCGCTGCCACCATCGCCACCGCCATGCTGGACTACCCCTGGGCCGTGCACGGCCACGGCGAGGAAAACACCATTGTCATGGAGGACTTGGGGCTCATCGCCAAGCTGGGCGCCGAGGGAGTGCTCATTGTGGGAGCCCCCGACGGAACGGCGTGCGCGGTTAAGGTCTTGGACGGCAATGGGCGCGCGGCCACGCTGGTGGGCCTGACCTTGATGGCCGCCGCGGGCGTCGTCGACCCGAACGCGCTAGGCCCCGTCCTGGCCAAGACGCAGAAACCCATCCTGGGCGGCGGCGAGCCGGTCGGGACCATCCGGCTCGCCGCGGACGTCATGGAATTGCTGGACTAGTGGGAGTTCGACGCCGCATCTCTGCTCAGGCGGGCCGGGCTGCCCTCGACGCCTGGCGTCAGGGCGGCACGGTGGACCGTGCGACGTTGGCCACGGCCGTGCGGTTCGCCCTCGAGGAACTGTCCGCAGTCGCCGAGGGAGACTCCGTCGAGGTACGGGTGCCTCCTTTCGGGGTCGCCCAATGCCTTGAAGGGCCCCGCCATACCCGCGGTACTCCACCGAACGTCGTCGAGATGACCGCCGACGTGTGGTTGTCCCTCGCGACCGGTGGCCTGACGTGGCCAGAAGCGAAGGAATCCGGACGTCTCACCGCGTCCGGCATCCGCGCGGACCTCTCCGCGGTCCTTCCGCTGTTCTGAGGTCGTGCCGCGTTTTCGACGTTCGATAGAATTGGGTCATGGACTCCCCCGAGACACCGCCAGCCCCCGACTCCATCGACGTTGAGGTACGCCGTTCGCCCAAGTTCTGGCCGTTCCTGGGAGCGGGGGCCTTCGTTGGCGTCTTGGTGGCGCTGATCTCCGCCTACACCGGCGAGCCGAGCACGGAATTTACCCGCGGCGCCGTGGCCGGGTTCCTGCTCGTGATTTTCGGCGTGATCGGCGTGGCCGTCGGCGCCGTCGCCTATCTCATCGCGGACAAGGTGGCCTCCAAGAAGGCCCGCCGCACACGTGCCGAGCTCATTGACGACGACACACACCACGCTTCCGACGCCTAGGATGACGGACCAGCCCCGCCGGGTGTGAGATCTCCCTCACGCCGCGTGATGCATCTCATCGAGCAGCCTCGCGTACATGAGAGAATGGGAAGCATGGCGCGAGGCGATGGAATGCTCAATCATGATCTTTTGCCCGATGAGAAGGGACCGCAGGATGAGTGCGGTGTCTTCGGTGTCTGGGCACCCGGCGAGGACGTAGCGAAGCTGGCCTATTACGGCCTGTACGCCATCCAGCACCGCGGCCAGGAGTCCGCAGGCATCGCTACCAGCGACGGCCAGCGCATCAATGTGTACAAAGATATGGGCCTTGTGTCCCAGGTCTTCGACGAGAACACGCTGAACGCCATGCGAGGGCACATGGCCGTGGGCCACTGCCGCTACTCCACGACGGGCGCCAGCCACTGGGCCAACGCGCAGCCCACGCTCGGAGCCACGAGCGACGGCACGGTGGCGCTGGCCCACAACGGCAACCTCATCAACTCGGCCGAGCTGATGGAGATGATCCAGTCGGAGCAGGGCGAGAACGTCCGCGGCGAGATCGCCCAAGGCAACACCACGGACACGGCCCTCGTCACGGCCCTGCTGCGCGGCCACGAGGGCGACACCCTCGAGTCCACGGCCATGAACCTGCTGCCCAAGCTCAAGGGCGCCTTCAGCTTCGTCTTCATGAACGAATCCACCCTCTACGCGGCGCGGGACCCGCAGGGCGTGCGGCCCCTCGTGCTTGGCCGGCTGGACCGCGGCTGGGTAGTGGCCTCAGAACAGCCGGGGCTCGCCACGGTGGGCGCAAGCTTTATCCGCGAAATTGAGCCGGGCGAGCTCATCGCCATCGACGAGGACGGCGTCCGCTCCCAGCGCTTCGCGGAGGCCAAGCCCGCCGGCTGCGTGTTCGAGTACGTCTACTTGGCCCGCCCCGACGCGGCCATCAATGGCCGCAGCGTCTACGAGTCCCGCGTGGAAATGGGCCGCCAGCTGGCCCGTGAGAACGCAGCGGACGCGGACATCGTGATCCCGGTTCCCGAGTCCGGCACCCCGGCCGCCATCGGATACGCCGAGGAGTCCGGCATCCCCTTTGCCCACGGCTTCGTCAAGAACGCCTATGTGGGCCGCACGTTCATTCAGCCCTCCCAGACCCTCCGCCAGCTGGGCATCCGGCTGAAGCTCAATGCGCTCGAGCCGATCATCAAGGGCAAGCGGGTCGTCGTGGTCGATGATTCGATCGTCCGCGGCAACACCCAGCGCGCCATCGTGCGCATGCTGCGGGAGGCTGGCGCCGCCGAGATCCACGTCAAGATCTCCTCGCCGCCCATCAAGTGGCCCTGCTTCTACGGCATCGATTTCGCCTCCCGGGCCGAACTCATCGCCAACGGAGCCAAGATTGAGGAAATCACCGCCTCCGTCGGCGCCGATTCCCTCGCCTACATCTCCGAGGACGGCATGATCGGGGCCACGCAGCAACCGCGCGAGCGCCTCTGCACGGCCTGCTTCACCGGCGACTACCCGATCAAACTCCCCGACGCGGACCGGCTGGGCAAGAATCTGCTGGAACGCCCCGGCCAGGCAGCCGAGGGACCCGAAGGCGGATGCGACCCGGGACCGGACGCCGAGTTCGAGGAGTCCCTCACCGATGCCGACCGCACTGCCACGACCCGCGCCTAAGACGCACCGAGACGACGTAAGGATCACCGCCGCATGAGCGCCACCGACAGCACCCCCGCCGGAATCACCTACGCCTCTGCCGGCGTCGACGTTGAGGCGGGTGACCGCGCCGTCGAACTCATGAAAGACGCCATCAAGGCCACCCACAACGACTCCGTTCTAGGCGGCGTCGGTGGCTTCGCGGGGCTCTTCGACGCCTCCCGCCTGCTGAGCTACCAGAAGCCGCTGCTGGCCACCTCCACGGACGGCGTCGGCACCAAAGTCGCCATCGCGCAAGCGATGGACATCCACCACACCATCGGTCACGACCTCGTGGGCATGGTGGTCGACGACATCGTCGTGGTCGGCGCCGAGCCCCTGTTCATGACGGACTACATCGCCTGCGGCAAGGTGGTTCCGGAGCGGATCGCCGATATCGTCCGCGGCATCGCCGAAGGCTGCTCGCTGGCTGGCACGGCCTTGGTGGGCGGTGAAACCGCCGAACACCCGGGTCTGCTCGGCGAGCAGGAGTACGACGTCGCCGGTGCAGCCACGGGCGTCGTCGAGGCGAACGCCGTGCTCGGCCCGGAGCGGGTTCAGGCGGGCGACGTCGTCGTGGCCATGGCCTCCTCGGGCATCCACTCCAACGGCTATTCGCTGGTACGCCGCGTCATCAACCACGCCGGCTGGGCCTTGGACCGCGAAGTGTCCGAGCTGGGCAAGACGCTAGGCGAGGAATTGTTGGTCCCCACGCGCATCTACGCGGCCGACTGCCTTGATGTAATCCGCACCTTCAACTCCACCGACTCGGCCCCGGTTCACGGCTTCAGCCACGTCACCGGCGGCGGCTTGGCCGCCAATCTCGCGCGCGTTCTGCCGCAGGGCCTGATGGCCACGGTGGACCGCAGCACGTGGGAGCTACCCGCCATCTTCCGTTTGGTGAGCCAGCTTGGCGGCGTTCCTCAGGCGGATCTGGAGCGCACGCTGAACCTCGGCGTCGGCATGATCGGCATCGTCTCCGCGGATCAGGCGGACGCCGTCGTCGAGCACCTCACTGCGCGCGGACTGCCTTCATGGATTGCCGGCACGGTGGCACAGACCCCGGAAGACGCCGCGGACGCCGGTGCCGATTTTGTCCAGGGCGCCAAGGGCGTCGACGGCGGCGCCGTGCTGATGCAGGGCACGTACGCCGGCTAGGGGCACCTGACCACAAACAGCCCGCGGCCGCCCCTGAGATCATCAGGGGCGGCCGCGGGCTGTCGTGCCTCACGCCGGCCATGGCCCGGCAGGCGCGCCTCAGGCCAGCCGAGCGAAGAGGTCCTCGAGAGCGGGTGTGACCCGGGTCCGCCACCGCCACGTCGCTTTCGCGTCGGCGCGGCTGGGGCCACCGTTGATGATCCCCACCGGTTGGCCGGCGCGGACGGCGTCCAGCACGATCTTGTATCCGCTCATGACAGCGAGGGAGGATCCGACGACGAGCAGCGACGAGGAATCTGCCTCGAGGGCCGCCACCTCGCGCTTGCGCTCGGCGGGGACGTTCTCCCCGAAGTACACCACGTCCGGCTTCAACTCGACGCTGGAGCAGACGAGGCACCCGACCATCACGAATGCGTCCACGTGGTGCTGGGCCAGCGTCACATCCCCGTCGGGGTTCACCGCCTCAGGGTCCAAGTCGATGCGCTCCACATAGCCCGGATTCGCCTCCGCGAGCCGGGCATCGAGGTGGGGCCGCGCCTCGGTATTTCCACAGTTCAGGCACCGCACCACGGAGAGATCTCCGTGCAGCGGGATCACCCGTTGCGAGCCCGCCGCCGCATGGAGGCCATCCACGTTTTGGGTCACGATGCCGCTGATCCAACCGCGCCGCTCAAACTCCGCCAGTAATTCATGGCCGCGGTTCGGCCCTGCTTGGCCCATGTGGCGCCAGCCGATGAAGCTCCGAGCCCAGTAGCGATGCCGCGCCGCCGGGTCGTGCCGAAACTCCTGGTACGTCATCGGGCGGTGCCGTTTGAGCGACCCGTTGGGACCGCGATAGTCCGGGATTCCCGAATCGGTAGACACGCCGGCCCCGGTAATGACCAGCACGCGGCCGCCGCGCAACTGATCGGCGAGCCCGGCCGCGGCCCGACCCGCATCCTGCGGTTCGGCGGTCTCGTCAACGACGCGGGCGATCGAGCGGAGGGCGGCCTGATGGGCCGTGCTGATCGCGAGATCGGCGGAGGTTAAACGACGCTGGCCGGAGGTGGCGTCGCCACCTCCGGCCCCATCGATGAGTGGGCGCTCAGCCGAAGCGTCGCTCGTCCTCGTCATCGCCATCAGCGTATTTGTCCGCGTACTCCGAATAATCCGCCTCAAAGGGATCGTCGTCGTGCTGATTCCCCTCTGGGTTGGGTGAGCCCAACTCGCGTTCAAGGGCAGACAAATCAGTGGCCGGGGAATAGTACTTGATATCCCGGGCCTGCCGTGTAGCTTTTGCCTTCTGACGGCCGCGCCCCATGGCGTGACCCCCTTCGCGGTAGTGATCCGGCATGCCCCTTCAGCAAGAAGAGGCGATCCGGATTAAGTGACTGGATCGTTCGTATTCCAAGGTTAACATGTTTGCGCGCTGAACGCGGCCCGCGTGTGACCTACGTCGACATGCTCGGCCCGCCCCGCACGGTGTTCGGAGGCACCCCAGCGCGCGGCTAGTCTGGATCGTGACCGTCTGCCTGATTCCACCGCCGACCGACGAGGAGCTTCGTGGACACCGACCACCCCACACCAGGACCTGATGCCGCCACGCCAGCGGACCACGGCAGCTCCGCACGGTTCTGGGTCACCCTCGGGCTGGTGGCGGTGGTGGTCGCCGCGACGTTTTTTGTGATCCGCAGCGTCACGGCCGACGACGCCGGACCAGCGACCAACGTGGAGCGCAACGAGGACCCGGGAATCGACGGCATTATCGCCACTCAGGCACCAGCCAGCATGTTTGAAGTGGGCGATTGCCTGTCCGACTTCACGAGCCCGCTGGAGCCAGCAACGATCGTCGAGTGTTCCACGCGCCACGACGCACAATTCATTGGCACCGCCGCCCTCGAACAAGACATCCCCTACCCGGGCAAGCCGGGGACCACGGATAAAGCGGTGGAGGCTTGCAAGGCCATCGAGCTCAACACCGACGTGTTGACGGCGTTTGAGTGGGAGTACCACTTCAGCCAGCCGACGGCGGACTCTTGGGAGGCCGGCGACCGCACCGTGGCCTGCTTCTTGGCCACCACCAACGACGGCGACATGGCCACGGGAACGCTCCTGCGCTCGGACGCGGCGGCGTCCGCGTCCTCGTAGGCCCACCGCCGGCGACGAGGGCCCGCGGTGTGTCCACGGGCCCTCGCGCACGTCAGAGCCGAGTGACGGTCAGGCCGGACGACGCCGGCGCGTCGGACGCACCCTCCGAGGCGGTCAGGCTGACCGGGAGGGTGTCGACGCCCACGGCGTCCCCGTCGGAAATGTCCCCGGCGAGCAGCGCACGGGCCAGCCGGTCGCCGATCTCTCGCTGCACCAAGCGACGCAACGGGCGCGCCCCGAAGGCCGGGTCATAGCCGGTCAGGGCCAGCCAATCGCGCGCGGCGTCAGAGACGTTGAGGCTCAGCCGGCGCTCGGACAGCCGTGCCGCGAGCGCCCGGACTTGCAAGTCCACAATCGAGCCGAGCTCCTCCAACGAGAGGGGATCGAACAGGATGACCTCGTCCAGGCGGTTCAAGAACTCCGGCTTGAAGGAGGCATTGACCACGTTCATCACGGCGTCCTCCTTGGCCTGCGCTTCCAACGTCTGATCGACGAGGAACTGCGAGCCCAGGTTGGACGTCATCACCAGGATGACGTTCCTAAAATCAACGGTTCGGCCCTGCCCGTCGGTGAGGCGGCCGTCGTCGAGCACCTGCAGGAGGACGTCGAAGACCTCGGGGTGGGCCTTCTCCACCTCGTCCAGCAGGACCACCGAGTAGGGGCGGCGCCGGACGGCTTCGGTCAGCTGCCCGCCCTCCTCGTAGCCAACGTATCCGGGAGGGGCACCCACGAGGCGGGAGACGGCGTGCTTCTCCGCATACTCGGACATGTCGATCCGGACCATTGCCCGTTCATCGTCAAAGAGGAAATCGGCAAGCGCCTTGGCCAGCTCCGTCTTACCCACGCCCGTCGGGCCGAGGAACAGGAAGGAGCCGGTGGGGCGGTCCGGGTCGGAGATCCCAGCCCGGGCGCGCCGAACGGCGTCGGACACCGAGGCGACGGCCCGGCTCTGCCCGATAAGGCGCTCACCCAAGAACTGCTCCATGGCGAGGAGTTTGGCCGATTCGCCCTGGAGCATACGGCCGGCCGGAATCCCCGTCCAGGCGCTGATGACCTCGGCGATGTCTTCGGCGGAGACCTCTTCTGAGACCATAAGCTCGCGATCTCCCGCGCCCGCCTGCTCCTCGGCCGCTTGGGCCTCGGCCAGTTGCTGCTGTAGCGCGGGAATCTCCCCGTAGAGCAGGCGAGAGGCTTTCTCGAGGTCGCCCTCCCGCTGCATGCGTTCGGCCTGCACGCGGAGCTCATCCAGCTCCACCTTGAGGTCGCCGACCCGGTTGAGCCCCTCCTTCTCGGCCTCCCAGCGCGCATTCAGCGCGTCGAGCTGCTCCTTCTTGTCCGCCTGATCCGCGCGGATGGCATCGAGGCGCTCAACGGAGGCCGGGTCGGTCTCGTTGGCCAGCGCCAGCTCCTCCATGGTGAGGCGATCCACGGCCCGGCGCAGGACGTCGATTTCCTCGGGCGCGGAGTCGATCTCCATGCGCAAGCGCGACGCGGCCTCGTCCACGAGGTCAATCGCCTTATCCGGCAGCTGCCTCCCGGTGATGTAGCGGTTGGAGAGATTCGCTGCGGCCACGAGAGCGCCATCGGCAATCTGCACCTTATGGTGCGCCTCGTACCGCTCCTTGAGCCCACGGAGGATACCCACCGTGTCCTCAACACTGGGCTCCCCCACGTACACCTGCTGGAATCGGCGCTCCAAAGCCGGATCCTTCTCGATGTTCTCTCGGTATTCGTCGAGGGTGGTGGCGCCGATGAGGCGTAGCTCGCCGCGGGCCAACATGGGCTTGAGCATGTTGCCCGCGTCCATGGCGCCCTCGGAGGCGCCAGCACCGACGACGGTGTGGATCTCATCGATAAAGGTGACGATCTGTCCGTCGGAGGACTTGATCTCTTCGAGCACCGCCTTCAGCCGTTCCTCGAACTCGCCGCGATATTTCGCGCCGGCCACCATGGACCCGAGGTCCAAGGAAATGAGCGTCTTGCCGCGCAGGGACTCGGGCACGTCACCCGCGACCATGCGCTGGGCCAGCCCCTCAACGACGGCGGTCTTGCCGACTCCGGGCTCGCCGATCAAGACAGGGTTGTTCTTGGTGCGGCGAGAGAGCACCTGGACCACGCGGCGAATCTCCGCGTCCCGGCCGATGACCGGATCCAGCTTGCCGGAGCGGGCGATCTCGGTCAGGTCAGTCCCGTACTTCTCGAGCGCCTGAAAGGTCGCCTCGGGGTCCGGGCTGTCCACGGTGCGGTCCCCGCGCAGTCCGGACAGGGCGGCGCGCAGGGCGTCGACGGAGGCTCCGGCGTCGCGCAGGGCGTTGCCCGCCGCGCCAGCGTCCGTCGCGAGAGCGATCAACAAAAACTCGGTGGAAACGTAGGTGTCCCCGGCCTCGGCGCTGGCCTGCTGTGCCGTCTGCACCACCTGCAGCAGCTGGCGGGAGAACTGGGCTTGAGCCACGGACGAACCCGAGGAAGCGGGTAGCGCCTTAATCGCAGCACTGGCGGCGGAAGAGACCACGTCGGGGTCGGCGCCGATCGCCTTCAGCAGGGCCACCGCCACGGACTCGCGCTTATCCATGAGGGCCTTGAGCAGGTGCGCGGGTTCGATCTGCGGGTTTCCCGCCGTCGACGCATTCATGCCGGCCGCGGAGAGGGCCTCCTGACTTTGGGTGGTGAGCTTCGTGTCCACTGATGGTCCTTTCTTTCTGAGGACGAACCACTCAATAAAGTTGAGTCTATATTACTCAACTTTGTCCCGGGTCGATCTATTCCCGCACAGAGAAGCGGTGGGTGCGGGCCTCTGCCCGCACCCACCGCTTCTTTTCACGGCCGCGCGTTCGCCCGCTTAGCGGTGCCGGTAGGTAGGAACGACGGCGTCGGACGGGACGATTACCTTGCCCAGCGGCACCAAGGACACCGGAATGAGCTTGAGGTTCGCGATACCCAACGGAATGCCGATGATGGAGAGGAACATCGGGATGGCGGTCAGCACGTGACCGATGGCAATCCAGATTCCGGCGACGATGATCCAGATGACGTTGCCCAGAGTCGAGAACACGCCAGCGCCCGGACCGCGATCAACGATCGTGCGCCCAAAGGGCCACAGCGCGTACAAGCCGATCCGGAACGAGGCAATGCCGAACGGAATGGTAACGATCAGGATGCAGCACAGAATGCCGGCCGCGAAGTAGCCCAGCGCCAGCCAGAGCCCACCGAACAGGAGCCAGATGACATTGAGTACCGCTGAAAGTGTGGTCTTCATGTGTCTATTCAACCGTTCGGCGGCCTCGCCTGGCTATAGGGGCTCCCCCTGATTCTTCCCGGATTCTTCATCGCTCCGCGGCCAGCGTCGCACCCCGGTATTCTGGGTGGCGATGACTTCTGCGAACACTCCCGAGCACGCCGCCACGCCCGAATCCCCTCGCGACGCCGCCCGAGGGAACGACGACGAGGCGCTGAAGGCCACGGCGCCCACCTCGGGCCGCGCCGCCGAGGACCTCCGCTACTACCGCACCGAGCCGGTCTCCTTTGTCCGGCGCGGCTCCCGCCTGCAGGGGCGACGATTGCGCGCCTGGGAGCGCTACGCGAGCGACTACCTCATTGAGGTCCCCCGCGACATTGCCGATACGTCCGTCAGCGGGCAGGCCACCTTCGATCAGCTGACCACCTTCGGTCGCCGAGCTCCCCTGACGGTGGAAGTGGGGTCAGGCTTGGGCGAGGCCATCGTGGCCCAAGCGGCCGCGCATCCCGAACGCGACTTCCTCGCCGTCGAGGTCTACACCCCCGGCCTCGCCCAACTGATGCTGCGCGCTGGCAAGCAGGGCTTGACCAACGTGCGGGTCATCCAAGCCAATGCCCCCGAGGTGTTCGAGCACCTCCTCGCTCCGGGGTCCGTGGATGAGGTTTGGGTGTTCTTCCCTGATCCGTGGCACAAATCGCGCCACCACAAGCGGCGCTTGGTCAAGCCCAGCTTTGCCCGCCACGTAGCCACAGCCCTGCGGGCCGGCGGGACGTGGCGACTCGCGACCGATTGGGCCGAATACGCCGAGCATATGCGCGACGTCCTGGATCCCGACGAGGCGTTCGAGAACGTCCACGGCGGCTGGGCGCCGCGCTTCGACGGGCGGGTGCAGACCAGCTTCGAATCGAAGGCGATCGCGGCGGGCCGCGAGATCTTCGACCTGACGTACCGGAGGTTGTGAATCCGCCCGGAGCTGGATGTGTTCCAAACCATGCGGGACGCGATATATTCTCGGCATGGAACTCTTCCAAAATGACTTAATTGAGGGCTGGCTCTCCGACTCGGGCGGCTGGCTCTGGACGTGGATTATTCTGCCCGTCGTGGCCTTCGTCGGCCTGTACTTCACCATCCGCACCGGAGCGGTGCAGTTGCGCATGATCCCCAACATGCTCAAGACGCTGACCGACAAGGCCCTGATCGGCCCAGACGGCAAGCCCCGCTCCATTTCCGCTTTCCAAGCCTTTACCGTCTCCGCGGCCTCCCGCGTCGGCACCGGCAACGTCGCCGGCGTCGCCACCGCGATCGCCGTCGGGGGCCCGGGCGCCGTGTTCTGGATGTGGCTGATGGCGTTCATCGGTGGCGCGTCCAGCTTCATCGAGTCGACACTCGGGCAGCTCTACAAGGAGAAACGCCCCGATGGATACGTCGGCGGCCCCGCTTACTACATGCAAAAGGGCCTGAACGCCCGGTGGCTCGGCATCATCTTCGCGATCATTCTGATCATCTGCTTCCCGCTGGCGTTTTCCTCGCTGCAGGCCAACACCATCGCCCAGGCGATCTCTGGCGCGGCAGGAACGGATAGCCCGTCGCTCATGGTGACGATCGCCGTCGTGCTGGCCGTCATGACGGCCCTCGTCGTCTTCGGCGGCATCCGCCGCATTGCCCAGGTCAGCCAGTCCCTCGTCCCCGCGATGGCCTTGCTCTACATCGTCCTCGGCATCGTGATCGTTGCCATGAACATCTCCGAGTTGCCGCGCGTCTTCGGACTCATCTTCAGTGAGGCGTTCAACTTCAATTCCGCTATCGGCGGCGGTCTGGGCGCGGTCATCATGACCGGCGTCAAGCGCGGCATGTTCTCCAACGAGGCTGGCCTCGGTTCCGCCCCCAACGCGGGTGCCTCCGCGGCCGTGACTCACCCCGCTAAACAGGGACTGGTGCAGACGCTGGGCGTGTACTTTGACACGTTTATCGTTTGCTCGGTCACCGCATTCATCATTCTGGTGGCCGTGCCGAACCCGGTGGGTGAAACGCAGGGAATCGTCCTGACACAGAACGCCCTCACCGAATCTCTGGGGGCCTGGTCCTCCATCCTGCTGGCCATCATCATCCTGCTGCTGGCCTTCAGCTCCATCATCGGCAACTACTACTACGGCGAGGCGAACATTGCGTTTATGACCAAGTCGCCCGCCGTCATGGTGGCGTACCGCACCTTCGCGACCGCCGCCGTTCTCTTGGGTGCCCTCGCCACGGTGAACGTGGTGTGGAACTTCGCCGATGGCATCATGGGCCTCATGGCGCTCGTCAACCTCATCGCCATCTTCGCGCTCGGCGGCGTCGCGCTGAAGCTGCTCAAGCACTATCAAGAGCAGGCCAAGCGCGGCGAGGACCCGGTCTTCGTCGCCTCCGACATGCCAGAACTCAAGAACGTCACGGCGTGGACACCGGAGGACGTGACGACGCACGAGATCAACGTCCAGCGCGTCAATCAGCTACGCAAGCAAGGCCGCACCCGCTAGGGGCAACGGTTCAGGGGGTGATCGCGCCCCCGCCAGGGCCCTTGGGCCCGTCCTCTCCGGACGGATCCAAGGGCCCTTCGTCATAGCTAGGGGGTTTGTCGGTGGCCGCGGCCTGCCCGAAGAGTCCCTCATACATCGCGAACAGGTGGCGGACGTCTTGGTCGGTCTCCTCGACGTACCCGCCCACGGATTCGCGCAACGCCGCCAGAGACGCGTGCCACCCCGCCGCGTCGCGCGCGGCGCGGCCCGGCGCGTCGATGGAGGCGGCAAAGGTCAGGCGGGTGCCGGCGTCGTACTCCTCCAGCTTCAACCGCACCGAGTCCTCCTCCCACGTGAACGCCAGGCTAAAGCCGATTTCCGCGTCGACGACGCGCCCATAGCTGACTTCATCCTCCTCGTCGAAGGTAAACATCAGGCCGCTGTCCTGCCGCCATTCGCCCTGGATCCGCGCGGGGAACCACGCACCCAGCCCATCGCGCGTCGTCACAGCGATCCACGCGTCCCATCGGCTGACGGGCAGGTCGACGGCGAAGGTCAGCACCCAGCGGGAGCCGGCCGGGGTCAGCGTAGCGGGCGGCAGTTCTGCGGCGTCCATAGCGTCAGCGTAGCGCGGCCGGTCCGTCACAGCGGTTCCTGCCCCGTGATGATCCGGGCGATATTACGCAGGCTCCGGGTTCCCGCGTCCCGGTACCCGAACAACGTCTGCGATCGCCCGGGCACAAAGTGTGAGGAATTGTGGCCCGTGACGGGCAGCAGACCCTGCGCGGGCAGGGCATCCACCGGAAGCCGGCTCCCGAGCGGTCCCCGATTGCCGAGGAGTTTGCCAATCAGCCGTCCGCCGCGGGCGATCCAGTCACTGGAGGCAACGGCGTCATAGACGTGCGCCACGGGGAGCCCCAGCAGCTCCGGGTCGCGGCCGAAGCGGGTGGGAATCCCGGGCGAACCGAGCATGACGAAGGCATCCATGAGCGGCTCCTGCCGGCCCGCACACCGCGCTGCCAAGTGGGCGACATCGTCGCTGGTCTTCCTCAGCCCCCACAGCCGGCGCGGTGGATGCTCCGCGAGCGCCTCTAGGAAATGGGCGGCGACGGACCCGCCGTACGAATGCCCCTCGATGGCCACGTGAGGGCCGTCTGGTCGCAGCCGCAGCAGCTGCCGCATGTCGGCAGCGATGCGCGGCACGGCCGCCCGCGCCCGCGCAGCAAACAGGGATTCGAAGAGGACCGGTGGCGTGTACCCCAGCCACGCGATGCACGCCGGACGCACCGGAGCGGGCAGGTCGCGCCCCACCCGCTGCAGTTCCAACACCACCTGCCCGGCCTCGCGGACCGTGCCCCACATCGCCGTATCGGGACGGATGCCGACGCCGGAGAGGTGCCAGACGATGTGGGTTGCCGTGTCGAGGTCCCCGACGGCGATCGCGGCCGCCGGGGTAGGCGCCTGCAGATCGAGGTACAGCAAGTGCCGGGCGGGAATCGCCCGGTTCATCGAGCCTCGTCGCAAGGCGTGAGCCACGCCATCGACCGCGCGCCGCTGCCGCATGCTGAGTTGATCCCGCCGCGCGAGGTCGCAGCGCAACTGGTCCGCGGCCGCCGCCGTGAGTTGGGCGTAGCTGGTCGGTGGTGCGTCGGCTCTCACACCCGCAGCCTACCGGCCCGCACTCAATCCGTGCGGAAGTCGATCACCAGCCGCCCGTCGTCGTACTGCTCAATGGCGAAGGGGCGCTGCTCGTCGAGGCCAATGAAATACGTGGCGGCCCCCTCAAAGACACTGGTGGTCATGGTCTGCTGCACCACCGTGTCATGATCCGGCCACGTGGTGTCGAGGACCGTGTGCCCCTCCTGCGCCCCTCCCATGCCGGGGCGCAGACCGGTCAGGTGAATGGCCAAGACTGCCTCGCCGTCGAGCTCGACCTCCTGGCCACTTCCGGGAAGAGCCGGCTGGTCCGTGTACTCGGCCCGCCAGCCGGGCTGCCCGCCAGCATGGGCGAACACGATCCGGTCGAACCCTGCGTGCTGACCGATGCGAACATCATCCAGCGTCAAGTTTTCCCCTTCGAGTGCCGGCGCCAACGGGTCCGGGAATCCCTCCGACATGCGGGCTTGCGTTGAGTACTCGCCCGCCGGATCGGCCGCGGTCGGCGATGGCCGCGTTTCGTCCCCGCCGCTGGAGCTCTGCGCGCCCTCGCTGGGGCTCGGTGGCGCGCTCGATTCGGTCTCCGGCGCGCTCGGCGACTCCGTCGCCTGCGTGCTCGCCGCCGGCTCGGTGGGTTCGGGCTCACTGCCGCCGCACGCGGCCAGAGCCAGCACGACGACGCCGGCTGCGGCCGCCGCGGTGATCTTCCGTGAGGAGGTGCTCAGCATGGTTCCCCTTTCCTTGGTCGCCACGCTATCGCTGCGCTAGGGCTCGCGGAAGCCACGGCGCGCAACTGTGTCCTCACCGTGGCCAAATCGTCACCTCATGCCGGGGTATTCCCTGCCTGACCTGCCGCTTCGGCGCTACCGGCCCAGCGCTCGGGTGGGTCGCCACACCATCAGTGCTTGGCTGCGCGCCCGCGGCCGCTGCCCCCGGGCTAGCGTGACCACGTCACCGGCCGCGCCTGCGGCGAAGACCCGGGAGAGATCCGGGTGGCCGCGGGCCGCCATGCGGGCAACTTCCACGTCTTCGCGCAGCTCGGCGACGCGCGCCTGCAAGGACTGCACCTGGCGCTCCAGCTCCAAGATGCGGCGGATCCCTTCTAGGGACACACCATCCTTGGAGAGGCGCTGGATTTCGCGTAGCGCCTCAACATCCCGCCGGCTGTACCGGCGTTGCTTGCCCGTCTGGCGCTGGGGCGTGACGAGTCCCATCCGGTCATACTGACGCAGCGTTTGCGGGTGCATGTCCGCGAGCTCGGCGGCTACCGAGATCACGAACACCGGGGAGAACTCGTCGTTCATGGCTCCTCCTACAGCGCGGCCTGCTCGGCGAGCGAGGCCCGCGGGTCGGCGTCAGCCGTGGCCTCGGCAAAGGCTTCCACGGCGTCCTTGGCGGCGCCGGTCAGATTCTGCGGCACGACGACGTCGAGAGTCACCAGCAGGTCTCCCGTGGCCTTCGACGTCTGCACGCCGCGCCCCTTGAGCCGCAGCGTGCGCCCGGAATTCGATCCGGCGGGCACCTTCAGCTTGACCGTATCACCGGTCATCGTGGGGACCTCGATGTTCCCGCCAAGCGCCGCCTCGGCGAACGTCACGGGCACATGGATCCGGATGTTGTTCTCCTCGCGGGCGAAGAACTTATGCGGCTTCACGGACACCTTAACCAGCAGGTCTCCGGCACCGGCCGGCCCCTGCTGCCCCTTGCCGCGGACGCGGACGGTCTGGCCATCCTTGATGCCGGCGGGGATGCGCACCTCAATGACCTCGCCGCTGCGGGTGCGCAGGTTCACCGTCGTGCCCTTAATGGAGCCGCCGAAGGAAATCGACGTCGTCGCGGTCCGGTCCGCGCCCTTGCGCGGGGGCTGCTGGAACCCGCCACCGAATCCACCACCGCCGCCGAAAAGGTCGGCGAATTCGGGCGGAACCTGACCGCCTCCGCCGAACCCGCCGCGGCCGCCGCCAGCGCCGCCGCCGAAGAGGTTGGAGAACACGTCCTCGAACCCGGCCCCTCCGCCGGGGCCTCCGGGCCCACCGGAGGTGAAACGCGCGCCGGAGCCCATGGCGCGGATGGCGTCATACTGTTGGCGCTGCTCCGGGTCGGAGAGCACGGTGTTTGCCTCGGAAATGTCTTTGAACTTTTGCTCGGATACCGCATCCCCGGGGTTGGTGTCGGGATGGTAGGTCCGAGCCAGCTTGCGGTACGCCTTCTTGATCTCGGCGTCTGACGCGTCCTTGGAGACGCCAAGGATCGCGTAGAAGTCCTTTTCGACCCAGTCCTGACTGGCCATCAGGCGCCTCCTACTTTCTGTCCATCATGCCTATCGATTGGGTGCGGGCCGGAACGGGCCCGCGAACGGCGCGGCACCGCCGTCGTGCGGTACGACGACGGTGCCCCGCCTGACGGCTCGCCTCGCCCGTGGCGGGCGGGGAGCCACTTGTCCGGCAGCGTTATTCGCCGGTGGAGACGATCACGCCAGCGGCGCGCAAGACGCGATCGCCCTTCTTGTAACCGACGCGCAGCACCTGCGCCACGTGATCCGCGGGGACCTCGGGGTTCGGCTGCTGCATGAGCGCCTCGTGCACCGTGGGGTCAAAGCTGACCCCATCTTCGGCGATTCGCTCCAGGCCGTGGCCCTCGAGGATCGTGTCCAACTTGCGGGCGACGGCCGCGAAGGGTCCATCCTCCAGATCGCCGTGCTGGCGCGCGGCGTCCAAATCGTCCAGCACCGGCAGGAGCGAGTTCAGCACGGATTGCACGGCGAGCTCGCGCGTCTGCTCCCGGTCGCGCTCGACGCGCTTGCGGTAGTTGACGTACTCGGCCTGCAAGCGGAGCAGGTCGTTGCGCAGTTCCGTCTCCACGGCGGATCCGGACTCGGCTTGCTCTGCGGCGACCTCAGCGGGGTCTTCGCCATCGCCGGCCTCGTTGATGATGCGCTCGGCCTCAGCGAGTGCGTCAGCGCCGGTGTCGGCACCGGCGGCGTCCGTGGACTCCGCCGGTGCGTCTTCCGTGCCACGCACCTCACCCGTTTCCGGGTCGACCTTCCGCTTGTCGGTGAAGCGCACCGGCTCGTCGCCGTGCTCTTCCTCGTTTGAGTGGTGCGGCATGGAAGGAACCGTCCTTACTTCTTCTCGTCTTCGTCAACAACCTCGGCGTCGACAATGTCCTCGTCCTGGCCCTGGGCGTCGCCCTCGGCGGCGCCCGCCTCGCCCTCGGCAGCCTGTGCCTGGGAGTAGATGGCCTCGCCCAGCTTGACCTGGGAAGCCTGCAACTTCTCGAACGCGGCCTTGACCTCGTCGTCGTTGTCCTGCTTCTCCAGCTCGGCCTTGAGAGCGTCGACGTCGGCCTGAACCTCGGTCTTGACCTCTTCCGGCAGCTTGTCTTCGTTGTCCTTGATGAGCTTATCCACGGAGTAGGCGGACTGCTCAGCAGCGTTGCGGGTTTCGGCGGCCTCGCGGCGCTTCTTGTCCTCTTCAGCGTGCTGCTCGGCCTCGGCCACCATCCGCTCGATGTCATCCTCGGACAGCGAGGAGCCGCCCGTGATGGTCATCGACTGCTCGGTGCCGGTGCCCTTGTCCTTCGCGGAGACGTGCACGATGCCGTTGGCGTCGATGTCGAAAGTGACCTCGATCTGGGGCACGCCACGCGGGGCCGGAGCGATGCCCGTCAGCTCGAACGTGCCCAGCGGCTTGTTGTCCCGGGTGAACTCGCGCTCGCCCTGGAACACCTGCACGGAGACGGACGGCTGATTGTCATCGGCCGTGGTGAAGGTCTCGCTGCGCTTGGTCGGGATGGCCGTGTTGCGCTCGATGAGCTTGGTCATCACGCCACCCTTGGTCTCGATGCCGAGGGACAGCGGGGTCACGTCAATCAGCAGAACGTCCTTGCGCTCGCCCTTCAGGACGCCCGCCTGCAGTGCGGCACCGACGGCGACGACCTCGTCCGGGTTCACGCCCTTGTTGGCTTCCTTGCCGGCCAGATCCTTGACCAGTTCGGCCACAGCCGGCATGCGGGTGGAGCCGCCGACGAGGATGACGTGCGCGATGTCGGAGACCTTGATCCCGGCTTCGGCGATGACGTCGTTGAACGGCTTCTTGGTGCGCTCCAGCAGATCCGAGGTCAGATCCTGGAACTTCGCGCGGGAAAGGTGCTCATCGAGGTGCACCGGTCCCTCCGGGGTCACCGAGAGGTACTGGAGGGAAATATTGGTGCTGGTCGCCGAAGACAGTTCCTTCTTGGCCTGCTCGGCAGCTTCCTTCAGGCGCTGCAGGGCGATCTTGTCCTTGGACAGATCCGCGCCCTTGGCCTTGGCCTGGGCCAGCAGCCAGTCGACGATGCGCTGATCCCAGTCGTCGCCGCCCAGTCGGTTATCGCCCGAGGTCGCGCGGACCTGAATGGTGGAGAAGCCGTCCTCGTCCTTCCCGACTTCCAAGAGGGACACATCGAAAGTGCCGCCGCCGAGGTCGAAGACCAGGATGAGCTCGTCTTCCTGTCCCTTGTCGAGGCCGTAAGCCAGCGCCGCGGCCGTCGGCTCGTTGACGATGCGCAGCACGTTCAGGCCAGCGATCTCGCCAGCTTCCTTGGTGGCCTGGCGCTCGGCGTCGTTGAAGTACGCCGGGACGGTCACGACGGCGTCGGTGACCTTCTCACCCAAGTAGGACTCGGCGTCGTTCTTGAGCTTCATCAGGGTGCGCGCAGAAATCTCCTGCGGGGTGTACTTCTTCTCATCGATGTCGATGGACCAGTCAGTGCCCATGTGGCGCTTAACTGACGCGATGGTGCGATCGATGTTGTTGACCGCCTGGCGCTTAGCGATGTCACCCACCAGGACCTCGCCGGCCTTGGAAAAGGCCACGACGGACGGGGTGGTGCGTGCACCTTCCGCGTTGGCGATCACGGTCGGCTCGCCGCCCTCAAGGACGGAGACGACCGAGTTGGTGGTTCCGAGGTCAATGCCTACTGCGCGGGACATATCTTTCCTTCTTTCTGAACGGGTGGTTCGGGTAACGCTCGCTTGCTTGAGCGTTCTGCACTCAACTTTACTCCGGCCATCAGCACTGTCAAACCAACTTGAGCCACCAACGCTCAAGTTTCGCCGAGGGCGGACCTCGCCCGCACACACCCGCTCCCTGCCGGGAAGTTTGATGTTCAACCAATTCGCGAAACACTTGTGTTAATTTCCAAAGAAATGTTCAAGAACCCCTTTACGAATGATCTGCGTCACATTAGGTTCGCTTCTACGTCGGCGGAACGGCCGCCGACTGCCCCACCTCCACCGAGGAAAGGTTCTTCAATGAGGAAGTACACCTCCGGCGCCGCACTGGCCGCCGCAGCCCTACTCGCCCTCGCCGGCGCAGCCGCGCCGTCGTCCGCCGCACCAGAAAATGCCCCTGGCCAGGCCGTCAAGAGCCACGTCGTTCAACAGAACGAACAGGCCGGCGGTTACTGGACGGCCGAGAAAATGCGCAATGCCACCCCGGGCGATGTGCTCGCGGATCGGGCCCTCGAGCGCGGCGTCGCCTCCAGCGCCTCCGACGTCGCCCGTGGTTCGCTGCAGAAGATCGAGAGCATGGGCCTGAAGAAGAAGGGCAAGGGTTCCTCCGGAGGCGGCCAGCAGACCATCGCCACCGAAGAGGTGCCAGTGGAGCACATCGGCAAGGTGTTTTTCACCCTCGGCGGCAGCAACTACGTCTGCTCCGGTAACTCGGTGACCTCCGGCAATGGCAGTACGGTCTCCACTGCCGGCCATTGCCTCAACGAGGGCCCCGGCGCCTTCGCCACCAACTTTGTGTTCGTTCCGGCGTACGACGACGGCGCGGCCCCCTACGGCCAGTGGGCTGCCACGGAGCTGCACGCTCCAGCCGCGTGGGTCAATAACGGAGACATGACGTACGACACGGGCTTCGCCGTGGTCGAAACGAAGAACGGCGCGACGCTGGCTGACACCGTTGGCGCCACCGGCGTGCAATTCAACGCCGATCGCGGGCTGGGCTACCAGGCCTACGGCTACCCGGCCGCGCGGCCCTTTGACGGTTCGGACCTGTTCTCCTGCCTCGATGCGGATTCAGAGAATGACCCGTACAACCCGCAGTTCAGCTCACAGGGAATTGACTGCGACATGACCGGCGGTTCCTCCGGAGGCCCGTGGTTCATCGGTTCAGGCCATGATTCCTACCAGAATTCCGTGAACTCCTACGGCTATGACCGCGTGGACTACATGTTCGGCCCGTACTGGGGCTCGACGATCTACAACACGTACAACACCGCTGCGAACTAAGCGCAAGCACAAACAGGCGGCCGGCGGGAACCTCCCGCCGGCCGCCTGCGTGTGCCCGTGCCGGTACGCCGCCTATTTCAGCGCTGCAGACCGTTCAGCATCAGCTTCCGAATCTGCATCCGGCGATTCCGCCCGCAGCCCGCCGGGGCGGCGGAACAGCTTGGACGGCCACCAGAGCCAACGGCCCAACTCGTGGCTGAGCGCGGGCACCAAGAGCGTCCGGACCACCAGCGTGTCCAAGAGGACACCAAAGGCCACGATGAAGCCCAGTTGCACCATGAACATGATCGGCACGACAGACAGGGCAGCGAACGTGGCCGCAAGCACCACGCCCGCCGAGGTGATCACTCCGCCCGTGACGGCGAGGGCGTGCGTCATACCGTCGTGAACGCCCCGCTCGCGGACCTCTTCCCGGGCCCGGCTCATCAGGAAGATGTTGTAGTCCACGCCCAAGGCCACGAGGAAGACGAACCCAAACAGCGGAACCGTGGGATCCGCGCCGGGGAACTCGTACAGGCCGTTGAAGACGAGGGCGGAGACGCCCATCGCCGTGCCATAGGAGAGGACCGTGGTCAGGATCAAGACCACCGGTGCGACGATGGAGCGCAGGAGAAGCATCAGGATCAGCAGGATGGCGCCAAAAACCAGCGGAATGATCTTGAGGTTGTCCTGCTGGGCTGTCGTCTCCTTGTCCAACGCGGTCGCGGTCGGGCCGCCGACCAAGGACTCGTCATCGAGGGCGTGAACGTTGTCCCGCAGCTGAACCACCGTGTCTTCGGCGGCTGCGGAGTCCGCCGGATCCGCCAAGGTGACTTCGATTTGAACGCGCCCTTCCACGGCGCGGGCGTCCACGCCCGGACGGACGGGGCCGCCGCCCTCAGCCGTGAGGTAGGCCGAAGCGACGCCGTCGGTCCCCTGGACCGTTTCCAGCGCTTCATCGGCCACCGCCTCGTCGGCGTAGACCAGAGTCGGCGAGCCGGAGCCCGCATCGAAGTGGCGTCCAATCGCCTCCTGTCCCTCACGGGCATCCGACGACCCCAGGACCAAGGAGGACTCCGGGACGCCCGAGGCCTGCAACTGCGTCACGCCGAGGCAGCCCGCCGCCAGCACCAGTGTGGTGAGAATCCACACGGGCCGATGCCGACGTCGGACCCAGCGCGCCACGGCGAACCATCCGCGATGTTCGCTGCGCTTGGCGACATGGGCGGCCTCGCTGGTTGGCTTGGGCATGACGGGCCAGAAAGCGGCCCGCCCAAGCAGCCCGAGCAGCGCGGGCAGCAGCGTCAGCGCGGCGAGGACGGAGAAGACAATGCCGCTGGCGGCGATGGGCCCCAGCGCCTTGTTGGAGTTCAGATCGGAGAACATGAGACACAAGAGGCCGACCACGACCGTGCCGGAGGACGCGGCGATCGGCTCGAGCGAACGCACCCAGGCACGGCGCACGGCTGTCCAGCGCGAATGCCCCTCCATGAGTGCCTCGCGGAAGCGGGCCACGATCAGCAGGCAGTAGTCGGTCGCTGCACCGATCACGAGAATGGACAGGATGCCTTGACTCTGTCCATCGATGCGAATGAGCTCTGCCGCGGCCAACTGGTACACCACCACGATCGCCGCGCACAGAGCCGCCATCGCGGTGATCAGCACGGAGAACGGCAACAACACGGACCGATAGACCACGAGCAGGATCACCAGCACGGCGATCAAAGCGACGATCAGGAGCACGCCGTCGATTCCGCCGAAGGCCTCGACGAGGTCCGCCGAGAAGCCGGCGGGGCCGGTCACGTAGGCCTGCGCCCCTTCTCCAAAATCGCCGCGCTCGACGGCGGCGGCGGCGAGATCCCGGACCTCTTCGACTCCAACTTCCACATCGAGCTCGGCGGAGAGGGGGACCACGAGCTGCAAGGCCAGCGCATCGTCCGCGGGGAGCGGGCCGATCACCGCCGTGTCGGCGAGCGCCCGCCCGTCGACGCTCGCAGCGTCAAGCTCAGCCATCAGCTCCTCGGCCATCGGCGGGGCCAATTCCTCCGACGACTCCAGCACCACAATGGCTGGCACCGCGTCTGATTCGGCGAACTTTTCCTGCCATTCGACAGCGCGCGTGGCCTCCGCCGATTCCGGAAGGAACGTGGTGCGGTCCGTGGTCTGGACGCTACCGATCTGACCAAAGGTCGGCCCGCCGACGGCCATGACCGCGAGCCACAACGCGATGGCAGCCACCGCACCGGCGGCCCGCAGCACGGCGCCGCCGCGCCCAGCAGACCGCGGACGAGATGACTGCCGAGTATCGGTTCCACCCTGCCGAGACATCAGCCACTCCTAAAGTTAGTAGTTCTATGATGGAAGTAAAATATCACTTATCGCGCCGCAGCGGGAGAATGGCGTGATGGCAGGGCTGACGCGCGTGCGCTCAGCCCGGTGAGGAGCATTCAGTGAACCCAGAACAGCGGCCGGACCCACGCGCGGCCCTTGCGTTCGAGATGGTGGGCCACCTGCAGGGCCTCACCCTGGCCTCGGACCGCTATGCGGACGCGGTCGCCCGCGCCGACGCACTACACAAGACCGATCTGCACGCGTTGCAGGAAATCCTGCTCCATCAAGACGCTCAGGCCCCGCTCACGGCCTCGGAGCTGGGCCGCAGCCTGCACCTCTCTCCGCCAGCCACCACCGCACTCATCGACCGGCTGGCCAAGCACGGCCATGTCGAGCGTGGCCGGGACGCCCGGGACCGGCGGCGCGTGACGCTACTCGCCACGGACTCGGCGCGCACGACGGGCTCCCGCCTCTTCCGCCCCTTGGCTCAGGCGCTCGGGGAAACCGCCTCGCACTACACCCCCGCCGAGCTCGAGCTCATCAACGCCTTTTTGGCCGAGGCCCTCCGCACCGTCGAGCAGGCCACACCCCCGGCCCCGTAAGTGGCCCGCCGGCACCGCCACACTCGGTTAACGCACCACGGGCCGCCTGAGGTGCTGTAAACACTGCACCTCAGACGGCCCGCGTACGTCGCGCTCAATGCGCGAAGGGTGGCTTAGCGGCTCCGGTTCCGGGAACGACGGCGTCCGGCACCGCTGGCCCGGCCCGCACCGGCGCGGGGGCGCCCGCCCTCGCCTCCTCGAGCGGATCCGCGCCCCTCGGCTCGGGACTGGCTGGCGGCCGCATCTGCGGTGCGCTGGCCCGACTGGCGTACTTCGCGATCGGTAGACTGCACGGCGGAACCGCGACCGCGACCTCCGCGGCGGCTGCGGGATCGACTAGTGGACTGTTCGCCCGATGATGGACCGCCAGCTTGAGCCCCACGGCCCTGCGAGGGCCGAGCCTTCTTCGGCTGGGAAGGCTGCTGACGCACGGGCGCCACGTACGGCACAGGGGCGGCCTGTGGGCCGCGGACCTCGGCAACGACGTCGGACGTGGGCGTGACCGGCTCAAACGGAACCTTGATTCCCGCCGCCTTGAGCAGCTGCGTGACATCGCGGCGCTGCTCCGTGGTGGCGACCGTGACGACCACCCCATCGGAACCGGCGCGTGCCGTACGCCCCGAACGGTGCAAGTACGCCTTGTGCTCCGCAGGCGGGTCAATGTGGACCACGAGCTCGACACCGTCGACGTGAACGCCACGGGCGGCGACGTCGGTGGCCACGAGGACCTTAGCGGAGCCGTCGGAGAACGCGGCGAGATTGCGGTCGCGAGCGTTCTGACTCAAGTTCCCGTGCAGGTCCACGGCGGGCACCCCGGCCTTAGAGAGCCACAGGGCCATCTTCTTCGCGTGATGCTTGGTCCGCATGAACATGATGCGCCGGCCGGTACCGGCGGCCAACTCGCGGACCAGTTCCTTCTTGTCCTCCGGATCCACGAGGAACACGCGGTGCTCCATGGTGTTGACGGCGGCCTGCGGCGCGTCCACCGAATGCGTGATGGGATCCGCGAGGTAGCGGGTCACCAACTTGTCCACGCCGTTGTCCAGCGTGGCGGAAAACAGCATGTGCTGGATGCCGGAAGGGACGCGGTCCAGGATGCGGCGCACCACCGGAAGGAAGCCCATGTCCGCCATGTGGTCGGCCTCGTCCAAGATGGAGATCTCGACGCGGGAGAGGTCCACGATTTTCTGCCCCATCAGGTCATCAAGGCGCCCCGGGCAGGCGATCAGGATGTCGACGCCCGCGTTGAGCTCCTGCTCCTGACGCTTTTGCGAGACGCCGCCGAAGACCACGGAGGTGCGCAGGCCCGCGGCGTCGGCCAGTGGGATGACCGTCCGGGAAATTTGGGTGGCCAGCTCACGGGTCGGCGCCATAATGAGCGCTCGGGGGAAACGCGCCTTGCGGGGGCGCGGGTCCGCGACCAGCCGGGCCACGAGCGGGAGGGAGAAGGCGAGGGTCTTGCCGGAGCCGGTCTGCCCGCGGCCGAGGACGTCTCGCCCGCTGAGCGTGGACGGCAGGGTGGCTTCCTGAATCGGAAACGCTTGAGTCATCCCCTGTGCGGAGAGGACACGGGTCAAGAACTCGGGCACACCGAGCGAGGAAAAAGTAGTCATGCACGTGCTTTCGGTCAGCGAGGCGCGTGCCCCGCGGCGGATCGCCGAAGAACACTGAAGTCGCCGGTGCGCGCCGTGAGAGTGTCAGCGCGGAGCCAGGAAAGCAGAATTATCGACGCATGGCTGTTCGCGCGGGCCGATCGGCGGCCTCCGGCGCGGCCCCACCGCCATCGGGGTGAGGACCAGCCACAGAAGCACCAGTATACCAGTGAAAGCCGGATTCAAAACTCCGCGGCTTCTCTGCCTACGATGTGCCGCGTGACGTTTTCCGTGTGGTTGTCCCTGCTGGGCGCCTGTGTTCTCATCAGCTTTACGCCGGGCGCCGGTGCCATCAACACGATGAGCAACGCGATCCACGCCGGGTTCCGGCGCGCGTTTTGGGGGATCCTAGGTCAGCAGGCCGCCCTCCTGCTGCACGTGATCGTCGTGGCCGCCGGCGTCGGGCTCTTGGTGGCCAACTCCCCCGTGTTGTTCAACATCATCAGGTACGCGGGCGCCGCGTACCTGATCTATCTCGGCGTGCGGCTGCTGATCGCCAAGCCGGACGCCGACACCGCGCCCGTGGATCAGCGCGCAGGCGAGCCAGCAGCCTCGATGTTTCGGCGCGGGCTCTGGGTCAATCTCCTCAATCCCAAGGCGATCATCTTCTTCCTCGCCTTCACCCCGCAGTTCATTCGGCCGGATGCGCCACTGCTGCCGCAGTACGCGCTCTACATCGGGACCGTGGTGGCCGTCGATGTGCTCGTCATGTGGTTTTTCTTCGCCGCCGCCGCCAAGTCCGTTCGCCGCTTCACCCGCGGCGCGCGGGGCCAGCGCATCATGAACCTCACGTTCGGCACCCTGTTCATCTTCGTGGCGGTCCTCCTCGCGGTGAGTCACTAGGGGGGCACGGCCTGGCGCGCACTGCGCCCTTCACGGACGCCTCGGCGGCGGATAGCCTGTGCGTGACCACTGCCGTTCGTCGAACTGGGGACCACCGTGAGCATGCCGTTTCTGACCTCGTCGCCCGTGAAGACCGCCCTGCGTGGATTGGCCGCCGCGCACCCGGACGTGGTGGCGCTCCACCATGACCCGCTGTACCTCACGTCACGGCAGTACGCGAGCGGACGGAGAGTAGGGCTGGTGTCGGGCGGAGGGTCTGGACACGAACCGCTGCATGCCGGCTTCGTGGGCCTTGGCATGCTGGACGCAGCGGTTCCAGGTGCCGTGTTTGCTTCCCCGCACAACACTCAAATCTATGCGGCTTCCCGCGCCGTGGCTGGGCCCGGCGGCGTCGTTCACCTCGTGAAGAACTACACGGGTGACGTCATCAACTTCGCCATCGCCGCAGAACGCCTTGCGGCTGACGGCATCGACGTGGCCCGTGTCCTCATTGACGACGACGTCGCCACCGGCAGCGAGGATACCGCCACGGGGCGGCGCGGAACAGGCGCCACTGTGGTCGTGGAAAAAATCCTCGGAGCCGCGGCGGATGAGGGCTTCAGCGCCAGTGAATTGGCGGAGCTCGGCGCCGACGTCGTCGCCTCCTCACGCAGCGTGGCGGTCGCCTCCCGCGCCCACACGGACCTCCACACCGGCGAGGACGCGTTCACTCTTGAACCGGGACAGCTCGAATACGGCGTCGGTATTCACGGCGAGCGCGCCGCTCGGTCCATCGCACGCCCGGACTTCGAGGAGCTCATCGGCACGATGGTGGATTCATTACTTGGGGACCTGCCGGGCACTGAAGACCTGCTGGTCTTCGTCAATGGGCTCGGCGCCACGACTCAGCTAGAGCTGCTTAACGTGTACGCCGCCGTCGAGGAGCACCTGACGGCGGCCGGCCAGCGGGTCAGTGCGAGGCTGGTGGGGTCCTACGTGGCGGCACTGGATATGTCCGGGTTTTCCCTCACCCTCACACGTCTGCGGCCGGGGTGGATCGATTACTGGAACGCCCCATCGGCGACCCCAGCGTTTCCCACCACTTCCGCCGGCTTCCCGTCCGTGTTGGACACAACCCAACGCGTCACCGCCGCCGAAGCGGTCTCCAGTGCACGGCAGCCCCACGATGCGTCCCGGGCCCCGGGCGGGCCAGGCGACGCCGTCGTGCGCCGGTTTGCCGCCTTGATCGAGGAACACTACGAGGAATTGACTCGGCTGGATCAGTTGGCTGGCGATGGCGACTTTGGCGACAACCTCCGCGGTGGTCTCCACGAAGCGCTGCAGCTCATGGAAGAGCATAAAACGGGACTCGCTGCCGCTGAATCGGCATTTCTCGACGGCGTGGGCGGGACCAGCGGCCCTCTTCTCGGGCTGTTGTTCGCCCGGATCAACGCTGCCGTGACCGACGACGGTGGCACGGCTGACGCGTGGGCACGCGGCACCGCCGAGGGATGCGATGCCATTCAGCGCGTGGGCGGCGCCGAGCCCGGCGACCGGACGATCGTTGACGTATTGGTCCCCACCGCACAGGCCCCCTCGAACGGCTTCGAGGCTGGGGCGCACGCCGCCGCAGAAGCTGCTGCGGCCACCGCCTCGCTGCAGGCCAAGCGCGGCCGGGCCAGCTATGTCTCGGGACGAGGAGAAGGCGCCCCGGATGCTGGTGCCGTCGGTGTCTCCCTGCTCTTCCGCGCGGCCGCCGAGGTGGGCTGAGACCGGGCAGGCTACCGGCACCGGCCCGGCGTTTCCTAGACTGGTCCGTATGTTCCGGATCAACGCCGTCTGCACGGGCAATATCTGCCGCTCCCCCATGGCCGAATACCTCCTCCGCGTAGCCCTAGAGGACGCGGGAATCGACGGCGTGGACGTGGAATCTAGCGCCGTGACGGCATGGGAAGTGGGCAACACGATCGACGACCGTGCCGGCGCCCGCTTGGACGCCGACGGCATCGATGCTGCCGGCCACGTGGCCCGCCAGTTCACCCCGGCGGACTACGACGCCGACCTGATTTTGGCTCTCGACACGGATCATTACACCCACCTGCGCCGCGGCGCGCCGACGCCTGAAGCGGAGGCCAAGGTGCGGATGCTCCGCTCCTTCGACCCGCAGGTGGCTGACCGCGGACCTGCCGACCAGGGGATCTACGATCCGTGGTACGGCGACGCTGCCGACTTTGAGGCGACGTACGACCTCATCGCGGCCGCGCTGCCGGGCCTGGTTGAGTACGTTCGCGACGCCGTCGCCTCGGGGCCCGGGGCCCGCGCCTAACCGTGGACGCCACCAACCACGTCGCCTCCCGCCCCACCATCATTGCGGTGGACGGGCGGTCCGGTGCCGGTAAGTCGACCCTCGCGCTTGAACTCACCACACGCCTGCGCCGCCACCGCACCGTCACGCTGTTTCACCTCGAGGACCTCTACCCCGGTTGGGAGGGCCTCGCGGCCGGTATCAGCGAGTACGCCGCCCAGGTCCTGCCCCAACTCGCCGCTGGCCGTCCAGCAGTGTGGCGACCGTGGGACTGGGCTGGCGACGCACCAGGGGCGGCCACCCGCACGGAACCGGCCGAGGTCATCGTCGTCGAGGGCGTTGGCGTGGCGTCCGCCGCCGCACTGCCACACCTCGACGCGGTGGTGTGGGTCGAGGAAGACGACCGCGTGCGGCACCAGCGGGCCATCGCCCGCGACGGTGAAACCTACCGTCCGCACTGGGACACCTGGGCGGGACAGGAGGACGCGTGGCTCGCCGCGGAGCCGGTGCACCCGGCCGAAGCCGCCGACGTCGTGGTGCACCAGACGGGGGATGACCGCGCTGCCGCGGACGCGCTCACCGCGCTACTGCACGTCCCACGGCTTCGAGACGCCCTCGGGCGAGAGATCGCCGAGCAGAGCGCCCGGCGCCTGCACGTGGAGCTCTTCGAGCTGGGGCCGGGGCAGTTGCACGACGGCGGCTTGGAGCCGGATCTGCGCGCGCCGGCGGGTGCCGTGGCCGCGGCAGAGGTTTTCGGGCGGCTCTACCCGGGCGTGAGCGGGCACGTCGAGGCGGAGGACGACGCCGCCGAGCACTGTCTCCTTCTCGAGTCCACGAACCCGGAGGCCGAGGACGCCAGTGAGCGCAATCGCTTTAGCATCCTCACCGATGCCGGCGAGCCCGCTCGACGCAGGATGGCGTCCCATCGCCTCACGGAAGCCGGGGCCCGCACCGAGGTGGAGATCGGCTGTGCGCTCGCGCGTGTGCCCGGCCCGTTCTTCGGGTGGCTGGACCACGTGTGGGGCACCTACGAGGTGGAGCTGAGCGGCAGTGGAGCTGCCTCCCTTGGCTCGTCCGGTTGCGCGTTCCGCGGCGGCTGGGTCGGCTGGTTAGGGTACGAGCTGGGCCGAGAATCCTCCGGCGTCACCCGCACCGCGCGCACGCCGGATGCAGCCCTCTTTCGCGCGGAACGGGCCGTGATCATCGATCATGCCGAGCACCGAGCGTGGGTCCTCAGCGGAGTCGCCGGCGACGCCGGCCCAGACGCTGAATGGATCGCCAGGGCGCGTGAGGCCCTCACCGTGAGCGCCGGCGTCGTGCCCCTCACACCCACCCTCGATGCTCCTCCCGAGTTCACGTGCCGGGACACGCGGGACGACTACTTAGAGAAGGTACGCGCCGCACAGACCTCCATCACCGACGGGGACAGTTACGAGGTGTGCCTGACCACCGCGCTGACTTCGCGACAACGCGAGTGGGACCCATGGCTCGCCTACTTGCGGCTGCGGGCCCGGAACCCCGCGCCATTCGCGGTCTTCACACGCTGGGGCAGTACGGCCGTCGCCGGGACCAGCCCCGAGCGGTTCCTGCGGATCGGCGCCGACGGGTGGATGCGCGCCGAACCCATCAAGGGAACCCGCCGGCGTGCTGTGGACCCGACCGAGGACGCCGGCCTCAAACAGGACCTCGCCATGAGCGCTAAGGATCGCGCGGAGAACGTGATGATCGTGGATCTCATGCGCAACGACTTGGGCCGCAGCGCCGACCCGCGCACCCTGCACGTGCCGCGACTCTGCCACATCGAGTCCTACGCCAGCGTGCATCAGATGGTCTCCACGGTGGACGCCCGGCTTCGGCCCGGGGCCTCCCGCGCCGAGGCCGTCGCCGCCGCGTTCCCGCCCGGGTCCATGACCGGCGCCCCGAAGATCTCAACCATGCACATTCTGGATCGGCTGGAAGACGAGTCCGCCCGCGGCATCTATTCCGGCGCGATCGGCTATTTTGCGGACACCGGCGCCTGCGATACCTCGGTGGTCATCCGCTCCTTGGTCATGGAGTATGACGCCGAGGGCTGCACCCTCACCCTCGGGGTCGGCGGCGCGGTGACCGCCGATTCCGTACCGGAGGATGAATGGGACGAAGTCCGCACCAAGGCGTACGGCGTGCTCAGCGCGCTGGGGGCCGATTTCCCGAGCTAGCACGCGGTCTTCTCCGCCGATCGGCTGGTGGTGCTATCGCCCGGGCGCGGGCCTGCGCCCGCCTGTCATTTCGCCCCGTTCTTCGCAGCACACTTTCCGGAATGTTGGGTCGGAAGTGACCTCGAGGCGGCAAGAACGGGGCGAAATGACAGAGTGAGACGAGCCGGAGGCGCAGTGACGCGAGGCTAGGGAGCGGTGACGGTCAGCGTGCCAGCGCCCGTCGACGTCCGAGCATGACGTTTCACCTCGGACGGCGTCGTCAGCGGCTCGTACTCGTAGGGCGGGTCCCACTCGATGCCCGACGTGAATCCCTGGGCGGCCCATTCGGGCAGCGGTTCGCCCGAGGCCGCAGCTTCCTCGACTCGCGCGCCGAACTGCTCGGAGGCCAGGGCGTTCAGGTCCACCGGCCGCTGGTTAAACCAGGACCCCTCGTCGAGGAAGTGATTAGCGTTCCAGACGTGCACGGCTACGGTCTCGTCAGCGCCGGGTCCTCGATAGTCAAAGGAGTTCCTTTCCGAGTACACCTGAGACTTGTAGCCAAGCCCCATAAAGTAGTCGTGGCCGCCGACGGCACCGCTCGTCACCGGTGACTGGGGATCTTTGACGTGGCCGAGGAAGTAGTTATTAAGCACGTGCACCTGGCCGAAGCGGACGCGTGGAGCACGTTGCTTGATGCCATCAAAGAAGTTTCCGATCAGGCTGATGCGGAGTCGCCCCTCGTCGGTGTCCGCGTTGTCGTCCCCCGAGCCCAAGAGCATGGTTTTGTCATGATTCTCGAAGCGGGAATTGCTGACGGTGATGTAGTCGGATCCGTCCTTCATGTCGAACAAGCCGTCGTGCCGATTCATCGGTTTCCCATTGGGCCCCATCGGAGCGTCTCGGTCCAGAAAGTCGCCATCCGTCAACGTCACGTGATCCAACCAGATGTTGGTAGAGGTCACGGAAGACACCGCGTCAAAGCGCGCATTCCACGACCCTTCCTCCCCGTCATAGGGGTCCCACGACGAGAAGTAATCGACCGGAGCCTCGAGCGTCAGATTGCGGATCACGACGTTGTGGGCCAGATGAAGCATGACGGTTGCCTGGTCGATTCCCGCGTCATCGCCAAGCCCCACCAAGGTGGTGTTGCTAGGAATCGACAGCTCACTCTGCCGCTTCATGGCATTACTGCCGCTCTGTCGGGTCCGCCGCTGGTCACCGCAGTACTCATGCAGTTGATCGCTCCAGCCCTCTGCTCCAAAGCAACTCAAGTACTTCTCCACGTCATAGCCGGGCGCGTACTCCTGCTCACCGAGCAGGCGCCCATCATCGGCCTCGTTGCCGTGGATCGTGCCGGAAATGTAGATCATCTTGGGCTCGTGCCGTTGACCCGCATTGTCGAGGGCAGCAAGTAGCTCGGCACGATTCGTGACCACATAGGTGGATTCCGGCGTGGCCACAGCTCCGCCAGTGGTGCCGCCGTTCTCGGACGCCCACCCGGGCGCTTGATCGGATGCGCTAAAAACGTGGCCGCGTTCTGCGGGGTTCGCCGGAGCAGCCGATGCTCCCACGGGGAGGCCCGCCGCGGTGACGGCCAGCGTCGCTGCTGCGCCGAGGAGTGCAGTGAACGTTCCCGAAGAGGACAACACGGTGGTTCCTTTCCCAGTCTTGGACGCGGCACCCCTACCGGAAACCGCAATCCCAGTCATTGTTATCCACATCACATGCGCACTCAAGGGTCCGCGCTGGGAGCCTACGCGGGCGAGCCTTATATCCATCATCTAGGCAACTGCAGGCACGCTGCGGCAAACCATATAATCAGGACAGGATTGGAGGAGGACTTACTGTGCCGCAAAGTTTCATGGCAGAAACTCTGGGTTCCCGAAAGCATGGCCTGAGTCGCAATCGGCATCACCGATGCGCAGGCTCAAGCCTGCGAAATCCAGCCCGCCTGTCATTTTGCCCCGTTCTTCGCAGCACACATTCCGGAAAGTCCGGCAGGCAGCGCCCTCGAGGGGGCAAGAACGGGGCGAAGTGGTCGAAGCGAACAGAGTTGCCACGGGCACACTGGCCAGACGGAGCGGAGTTGCACCGGAAGCTCAGCGACTGGGCGCAGTGAGCCGGAGGCGCAGTGACGCGAGGTTAGGGAGCGGTGATGGTCAGCGTGTCGGCGCCCAGCACGATCGCAGGGCGCCGGAGCAACGCGAGGTTACTGCACGGTGGCCGTCAAGCGGCAGGCGTTGTCCACCCACCGGGCCAACGGCGGCCGATGCATCCATTCGTGAATCGTCAGCTCACTGGAATTGCGCCGGTACTCCTCCTGCACGCGATCCAGTTCCTCAACGGCCTCACGACCCACCAACATGAGGGACACCTCGCGGTTGAGGGAGAAGGACCGCATGTCCATGTTGGAGGAGCCGAAGACCGCCACGTCATCGTCCACAGTGAAGCACTTGGTGTGGAGCACGGAGGGCGCCCGGTAGCGGAAGATCCGCACCCCGGAAGCCAGCAGTTGCGTGTAGTAGGACTGCTGGGCGTGGTGAACCAGGAACTGGTCCGCCTCCTCGGACACGAAGAGCTCGACGACGACGCCGCGCTGAGCGGCCGTGGTGATGGCGTAGAGCAGGGAATCATCCGGGACGAAGTACGGGCTGGTGATGGTGAGCTTCTTCATGGCGCCATAGATCAGCGTGTTGAACAGGCGCAGATTGTTCTCCGACTGGAAGCCAGGACCACTGGGGACAATCTGCGCGGAGACATGGCCAGCATCCGGGGCGATCCCGCCGGAGACCACGTCGTCCAGCAGTTCGTCGTTGTCCGCCTCTTGGGACCAATCCGTGGCGAACACGACGTCGAGGCCCGTCACCATCGGCCCCTCGACGCGGGCCATGAGATCCACCCAGGTGCGGCCGATCCGGTGCGCATCGGGGCGCTTGTACCCTGGCTCGATGAGGTTCTGGCTGCCGGTGAAGGCCACCTCTCCGTCAATCACCACCATCTTGCGGTGGTTCCGCAGGTCCGGCCGCCGCCATTTGCGCGCGCGCAGAGAGATGGGAAGCATGGCCCGCCACTCGATGCCGGCGGCGTCGAGGCGCTGGACGAGCTGCTTATAGCCCTTGACGCGCAGCGTCCCCAAGTGATCGAAGAGCAGGCGCACGGTCACCCCGCGGGCCACCGCGCGCTCCAGGGATTCGAGGAACGGGGACACGTGTTCCGGGTCGTCGCCCATGATGTAGAACTGCACATGGACGTACTGTTGCGCCTCGTCGATCGCCGCGGTCATGGCGCGGAGTGAACCCGCGTAGTCCGTCATGAACTCGAACTTGTTGCCCGTGTGCAGCGGGAAGGCACCGAGCCGGCGGTTGAGCGTCGCGGCAGAGGCCACATCATCCGGCACCGCCTCCAGTGCGTCGTCGGAATCGAGGTGCTGCGTGTAGTCCAACACGCGCTTGTTGATGTCCATTTGGCGGCGGATGCGCCGCTGGGACAGGCGAAAGTTCCCGAACAAGAGGAACAGCACCAGCCCGACGGCCGGCACAAAAAAGATCATGAGCAGCCAGGCCATCGCCGTCGTCGGCCGCCGGTTTCCCGGCACAATGCCAATCACGGCAATGCGGATGCCCACGTCGATCGCCCACGCGGCAGCCAGCAACCACAGCGGCAGATGACTGAAGCGTTCCACGAGGCTGACCACGGCGTTTAGCCCTTTCTCTGACCCAATATTGCTCTCTAGTACTGCCCAGCCTAATGGGTCGCTGGCGGAGTAGGCTGGAGGGCATGACTGTCTTGGTGTTCGTCGACCCTGCCCACCCGGATGGCCGGCTGGCCGATCCGCTCTCGCCGCAGCTGTCGGTGCTCGATCAGGGGCTCACGCGGGGCGACGGAGTGTTCGAGTCCGCCCTCTATAAGGGCGGTTCAGTACGCAAGCTGGAAATGCACCTCGCCCGATTGGCCGTTTCTGCCGAGACGCTGGACTTGACCATTCCCCCGGCGGACGCCTGGCGCGCCGCCGTCAAGACGGCGGTGGAGGAGTACGACGCCGCCGCTCGCCCGGGCGAGGAGCCCGCCGAGTCGGTCGTGAAGCTCATCGCCACGCGGGGGCCGGAGTCGTCCGCGGCGGGTTCGCCGCACGGAACGGCGTGGGTCACCGTCTCCCCCGCCCCCGCACTGGGCCAGCGCCAGCGGGAGACGGGCGTTGACGTGCTGCTGTTGGACCGCGGCTACGATTCCACCGTGGCCGAGCGCGCCCCGTGGCTGCTGATGGGCGCCAAGACGCTCTCCTACGCGGTGAACATGGCGGCCCTGCGCTACGCGCGCGCGCAGGGCGCGGATGACGTGATCTTCACGTCATCCGACGGCCGCGTACTGGAGGGGCCGACGTCGACCGTCCTGCTGGCCACGCGCATGCAGGACGCGGACGGCAACGAGGTCAAGCGCCTCATCACCCCGACCCTGGAGACGGGCATCCTACCCGGCACGACGCAGGGCGCGATCTTCGCCGCCGCACAGGAGGCCGGTTGGGAGCTCGGCTACGGGCCGGTCGTGCCGAGCGATCTGCGCGCGGCCACGGCGGTGTGGCTGGTCTCCAGCGTGCGCCTACTGACGCCGGTGAACTCGCTCGACGGCGAGGCCATCGGCACGGACGCGGAGCTCACGGCCGAGCTTACGGCGATGGTGAATCGCGTCAGCTGACCGCCGGGTTCGGCTCAACTACTCCAGACGACGTTCCAGGTTCCCGCGGCCAACGCCGCGGCGACGGCCACCGCCCCCACCAGCAGGCCACCCGCCAGGATGACGGCGTCGCGCCGCCTGAACACCGAGGCCCGCCACCACGAGCGCTCCGGCCCGCCGAAGCCCTTCGCCTCCATACTCATGGCCAACCGCGAGGCCCGGCGGATCGCCTGCACGATCAACGAGAACGCCTGCCCGGCGTTCGCTAGGACTCGCTGCCGCAAGCTGCCGTGGGACCCGACCCCGCGGGCCCGCCGCGCCATGGACAGCACGTGCCACTCCTCCGCCAGTAGCCCGACCAGCCGCATGCCGGCGAGCGCCCCGAGCACAAACCGGTGCGGTAGGTGCGCACGCTGGGCCAGCGCGTTGGCCAAGTCCGTGGGGTTGGTGCTGGAGATCATCACCACCGCTGGCAGTGCGACGGCGAAGATACGCGTGCCCGTCGCCAACCCCGCCTCCAGCGAGCCCGTGGAGATGGTGAGGGGGCCCCAGTCCACCAGCATCGATCCCGAGGTCTCCCCCACCAGCGTGGTCCCCCACGCGGCAAACAGGGCGGCCACGAGCAGCGGCCACGCCCGCAGCAGGAAGTCGCTGATCCGCAGGCCGGACAAGGGCAGCACGGACAGCGTCGCCGCAACCACCACCGCCGAGCTCACGAAGTCCATCGAGACCACCAGCGGCACCGTCACGCAGATCAGCGCGGCCAGCTTGGCCAACGGGTTGGCCCGGCCCATGAAACTGGCGGCGGAGCGCTCGCTCGGCTCCAGCGTGAGCCGACCGCCCGAGGGGGACGACGGCGTCACCGCGGCGCCTGTCGTCGTCTTGCCAGAGTCGTGATGGTCAGCGGCGTTACCACCGGCGAGCCCGGCCACGTCCGCCTGCGCGGCACCGATGGCCGCGGCGAAATGCTCGTCGTGCGTGACCGCTAGGACGCTGGCGCCCGCGTGCAATTCGTCCCGCAGCAGGGCGGCGAGCTCGGCCCACGTGTTGGCGTCCTGCCCGAACGTCGGCTCGTCCAGAATCAGCACGCTCGGCCGGGCCGCGAGCACCGCGGCCACCGAGAGCCGCCGCTTCTCTCCCCCGGAGAGCGTGAAGGGGTTGGCCTCGGCCAGATCGCTCAGCCGCAGCCGCGCCAACAGCTCGTCGGTGCGCGCCTCGATCTCCTCCTCGGAAAACGCCGGCTGCCCCGCGTCGTCCCGGGCGTGGCGCTGCCCGTAGTCGAGCTCGGCGCGCACGGACTGCGTGACGAACTGGTGCTCCGGCTCTTGGAAGACCGAACCGATCCGGCCCACCAGCTCCCCGGCGCGCCATAAATACGGGCGGGAGAACTCGCGGCCTGCTGGGCGGTCCGAGGCGCCGCGCTCCGGGATGTCGCCCGTCGTGGTGGCGTTTCGGTAGGTGATCTCTCCGCCGTGTTCCGGCAGCAGCCCGCCCAGCGTCAGCGCCAGAGTGGACTTGCCCGCTCCGTTCGCGCCCGTGATGCACAGGGCCTCTCCCGGGTCGAGTTCCAGGCTCACCGCGTCCAGCGTGGGTTGGCTTTTGCCCGGCTTGCCCCGGCCCACGGCCAGGTGGCTCGCCTGCAGGCGCGGCGCCGTCGTGCCCGGGGAGGTGGGGCGTGCCGCGGCTGCCGCGGGCAGCTGGGGAACGTGGCCCGGGACCCACACGCCGGCGGCGGTGAGGCGCTCCCGGAGGGGGCCGGGGGCAAACAGCGCGGCTGGCGTCCCGTCGGCAATGATCCCTCCGCCGGGTTCCAGCACCAGCACGCGGTCCACGTGCGGCGCCCACGCGGCGAGCCGGTGCTCGACGATCACGGCCGTCGCTCCCGTTGCATCGAGCGCGGAGACGACGGCGTCCCGCACCTCCGTCACGCCGGCCGGATCCAGATTGGCCGTCGGCTCGTCCAGCAACAACACGCGGGGGCGCATGGCCAGCAGCCCGGCCAGCGCCAGGCGCTGCTTCTGCCCGCCGGACAGGGCCGAGGTTGACCCCGTCAGCGGCACGTCAAGCCCCACCGCCTCCAGCGCCGCGTCGACGCGCGGGCCGATCTCCTCCCGCGGGACGGAGAGGTTCTCACACCCAAACGCCACGTCATCTCCCACCGTGGCCTGCACCACTTGCGTTTCGGGGTCCTGCTGCATGAGTCCCACGACGCCGGGCACGGTGCCCGCCGACACGCCGTCGATGGTGAGGCGGCCCGCCGAGGAAGAATCGTCGTCGTGCAGCACGCCCGCCAGCGCGTGCAGCAGGGTGGACTTTCCCGCGCCGGAGGGGCCCACCAGCAGGACGCGTTCGCCAGGGCGGAGGCTTAAGTCAAGCCCAGAGACCGCCGGCGCGGAGCGGTCCGCGTGCTGAAACCGCCACGCGTCAGCGACGATCCGCGCGCCGGCGGTCATGGCGGGTGACTCGACGGTCATCTCAGGCGTTGACCGGTTCGCTACCGGCCTTGCGGGAGGCCAGCGAGGACAGGGCGCCGGTCTTCGCGATCGCCCGCGTGAGCACCCAGCTCAGCGCACCCGCAATGAGCAGGCCGGACACCACGCCGCAGCCCATGTAGATCAGCTTCATGGCTAGCGTGTACTCGGGGAACCACGCCATGATGAAGGCGTCATTGAACGTGCCGAACAGGCCTGCAGCGCCGCCGGCGAGCGTGGCGACCCAGAGGCCGAAGCGCCGATACCGGAATGAGGCAAACACCAGCTCGGCGCCAAGGCCCTGAATGAGCCCGGAAAGCAGCACGGTCACGCCCCACTGGGAGCCAAGAAACGCGGAGATGACGGCCGCGATCACCTCGCAGAAGAGCGCCGCGCCGGGTTTGCGGATGATCAAGGCGCCCAAGACACCCGGGAACAGCCACATGCCGACCACCAGACCGGACGCGGGCGGGAAGGCGGCCCAGAGAAATTCCAGCCCGGCGTAGGTCATGTTCCAGGCCCAAAAGATGACGCCGGACGCGACGGCGATGACGGCGGCAATCACGATGTCCGCGACCCGCCACGTGGTGGTTTTAGCCATGAAGTCCTCCTCGAATGCAAGGAGGGGAGGGCGCGTGCGCCCCAAGAGAACTCGACTCCCTTCGCCGGTGCTAACCGGAGCAGGTTCGAGGGTCTGCGCTGCTGCGCACTCTCAGCGTCCAGCCGTGGCCGACGCTCCCCTGTCGTTGTGATGTGTTGGTAGTGTAACGCCGCGTTATGCTGGGCAGGTAATCGCGCTCCATAGGGAAGAGAGATTGACGTGAATCTGATGCTGAAGCTGCTCGGGACCGCGGTATCGTTCGGGGCCGGCTTTGCCGGGGCCAAGATTTTGGACGCCGTCTGGCTGAAGGTCACGGGCCAAAAGCCGCCGAAGCCCGGGGACAAGGAAGCCCAGAATGAGGCCAGCCTGCGTCAGGCCCTCGGATTCGCCGTGGCTTCCTCCGTGGTCGCCTCGGTGATTCAGGTCCTCACCGAGCGTGGCACCACCGGCGCCATCAACTACTTCAAGCGCACCGCGGACGAGATCTAGTCAGTCGGACTTCTCGGTGTGGGCCCGCACGACGGCGTCTAGATCGTCCCGCTGCAGCGTGTCCCGCCGCAGGTGACGGGTGCGATAGCCGGCTCGCGAGACCATGTGTGCACTGACGGGCGCCGTCACGAGCTGCAGCAGCCAGGCGAAGACCAGCAGGGGCACCACGGCCCAACTGCCGATCTGGAGCCCCACCGCGATGAGGAGCAGCAAGAGGCCCAGCACCTGCGGCTTCGTGGCCGCATGCATGCGGGAGAGCAGGTCGGGGAACCGGAGCATGCCGAGGGCAGCAGCAAAGGACATGAGCGCGCCCACCACTAGGCAGACCGCGGTCACCGCGTCGCGAATCAGGTCCCACGTCAGGGGTTCAGCGCTCATGAGTTCCTCCGATCCGTGACGTACCGCGAAATGGTCACGGACCCGATGAATCCCAGCACGCAGGCCACGACCACAAACGCCAAGTGGTTGGTGTGCTGACCCACCGCCATGTCGATGCACAGGGCCGCGATGATGATGGCCAGCAGCACGTCCATGGCGATCGCCCGTTCCAAAATGGAGGGCCCGCGCATGATGCGGATGATGACCAGCACCGTGGCCAGACCCAGCAGGATGCCGGCAATCCACGCGGCGACTTCTAGCATGAGCTCTCCTCCCTCGCCAGCGCCTCGACCTCGTCGCGAGTGCCCATGACGCGCAGCAGGCGCGCCTCGGTGGCACGCGCCGATTCACGGAAGGCCTCCGCGTCCTGCTTCGTTTCCACGTTGAGCACGTGCATGTACAACGTGGCGGACCGGCGGTCCACTTCCACCACCACCGAGCCGGGGATGAGGCTCAGGGTGTGGCCGGTCAGCGTCACCACGAGGTCGTCGTGGCTGCGCAGCGGAACGCCCACAATGGCCGAGCGCACGCGCGGTCCGCGCACCACCGAAAGGTAGAGGACCACAAAGCTGGCCACCACCACCTCGCCGAGGAAGCGCACCACAAACACCAGCGCGTGCCAGAGGTTGAAGCGGCCGGAGAGGTGCACCGGCGGCAACCGGAACGCGGACACGATGACCAGGGAGATCAAGAATCCAAAGATGAGGTTCCCGGCGCTGAAATCGATCCACAGCGCGCCCCACAGGGCCGTCATGCCGATCAGTAGGGGCAGTTCCACCAGGAAGCGGCGACGGCGGCGGCGCGCCAGCGCGCGCAGGTGCCGCCAGCGGCGGCCCCGCTGTGCGGGATTCGCGGGCAGGGGCGGCATCACTGATCCTCTCCCACGAAGGCCGGGGCGCCCGGGTTGGGCTGGTACCCGTCGAACGCCTCTGGGCCCAAGACGGCCTCAATGTACGGCACGCGCTCATACATATTGAGCGCCGCCTGATCGGCGATGGCGAAGAGGGGGCCAGCGGCAACGGTGAGGGCCACCCCGAGGAGCACCAGCGCCGTCGTCGCGCCGACCATCATGGCCGGCAGGGTCCGACGCCGGGTGGCCACCGCCGTCGTCGCATCTTTCTCGGCGAGCGAATCGAGCAGGTGCGGATGCGGGTCCTCCGCGTCCTGCGCCCGCCGCCAGAACGCGCGGTTCCAGACGCGAGCCACGGCCAACAGCGTCAGCAACGACGTCACCATGGCCCCGGCCAGCAGCACCCAGGCCAGCGGCGTCCCCAAGTCCACGCCCCCTTGGATGAGCCCCAGCTTCCCGAGGAACCCGGAAAACGGCGGGATGCCGGCCAAGTTCATGGCGGGGACGAAATAGAGGACCGCGAGCAGCGGAGACAGCTTGGCGAGCGATCCGAGCCGGTCCACGTTCGAACTGCCCGCACGGCGCTCGATCAGACCGGTCACCAAGAACAAGGAGGTCTGAACCACGATGTGGTGGATGACGTAGTACACCGTCGCCCCGAGCGCGACGACGTTGCCGACGGCGAGGCCGAACACCATGTACCCGATATGGCTGGTCAGGGTGAAGGAGAGTAGACGCTTGATGTCTTGCTGGGCGAGCGCGCCAAGAATCCCAACGATCATGGTGAGCAGGGCGACCACCATGAGCACAGTATTGATGCGGTCGCCGGGGAACAGCAGCGTCTCGGTGCGCACCATGGCGTAGACGCCCACCTTGGTGAGCAGCCCCGCGAACACGGCGGTCACGGGCGCCGGGGCGGTGGGATAGGAGTCCGGCAACCAGAAGGACAGGGGGAAGACGGCGGCCTTGATGCCGAAGGCGACGAGGAGCATGAGGTGCAGGACCATCTGCAATCCGGGCGCCAGCTCACCGAGCTTCAGGGCAAGGTCCGCCATGTTCACGGTTCCCGTGGCGGCGTAGATCATGCCAATGGCGATGAGGAACAACAACGAGGAGACGACGGAGACCACCACGTAGGTGATACCGGCGCGGATCCGTGGGGCCGTGCTGCCTAGCGTGAGCAACACGTAGGACGCGGTCAGCAGGATCTCAAAGCTGACGAACAGGTTGAAGAGGTCCCCGGCGAGAAACGCGTTGGAGATGCCCGCGACCAACACCAGATAGGTGGGGTGGAAGATCGAGATCGGACCGTCCTCGTCCCCATCCGCGGTGCCCTGCGCGGTGGCGTAGACCAGAACGGCCAGGGAAACGGCGGAGGACACCACCAGCATGAGCGCGGAAAACTCGTCCACCACGAGGGAAATGCCAAAGGGCGCCGGCCACGCCCCCAGTTGCACGGCTTGGGCGCCGTGCGTGAGGGCCGAACCTAGCAGGCCGACCTCGAACATCAGCGTCAGGCTCAACGTGCTGATGGTGACGATCCGCTGGGCGCGCGGACTTTGCCGCAGCACAAACGCGATCGCGGCACCAAAGATGGGTAGCGCCACCGCTGTCGGAGCAACCGAAGCGAAGAAAGCCAGCAGCGATGACATCATGGCTTGGCCCCCTTCCGGTCCACGTCCGGCCCGGTGGGGGCCGAATCAGCGGGTTCAAATTCTGACGAATCCGCGGCGATCTCCGAGTCCTCTTCCACGTCGTAGGAGTCCTGCTCGGCGACGCGGCGGTCCTCCGGGTCGTCGAGGACTTCATCACGCTTGGCAATGACCCACGAGCGGTAAATGAGCGCCAGCATGAACGCCGTGACGGCGAACGTAATGACGATGGCCGTGAGCACTAAAGCCTGCGGGAGTGGATCGGCATATTCCTCAGCCGGAATACTCTTGTCATAGAGCGGGGCGAGCCCCGCGGGCCCGCTCGCAATGAGGATCAGCAGGTTCACAGCATTGCTGATCAACAGAATGCCCAAGAGCACGCGCGTCAGGCTGCGCTCCAGCAGGAGGTAAATACCGGTGGCGAAGAGCACGGCCATGACGAGCAGCAGCAGCACGTTGATACTCATGAGGCCACCCCTTCCTCGGATCCGGCGACGTGGTCATGCGCCTCGGTGATATTGCGCTCCTCGGCCCGTTCGTCAATCTCCGACCCCAAGCTGCGGATCACGTCGAGGGCCAGGCCAATCACGATGAGGTACACGCCCACGTCGAACACCGTGGAGGTGACGAACTTGTGTTCGCCAAAGATAGGCAGGGTGAATTCCAGCGCCACCGATTGGAACAGTTCCCCACCAAAGGCCACTGGCACCACCACGCTGGCCGCGGCGACCGCGAGGCCGGAGCCCAGCAGGGTTCCCGGGCTCATGGGAGTCGCCTCAGCCAACTCGTAGCGTCCGCCGGCGAGGTAGCGAATCACGAACGCCAGGCCAGCCAGCAGGCCGCCAGCGAAGCCGCCGCCGGGGAGGTTGTGCCCCGTCAGCAAGAGGTAGACACTCATCAGCAACAGCGAGTGGAACAGCAGCCGCGTGACCACCTCGAAGATGATGGACCGGCGTTCCGGCGCCAAGGTCCGGCCTGCGACCAGCCACGCTTCCTTGGCCGACTCGGCAAAGTACCGGGCAATCGCCAGCGTGGCCGTCTTGCGTGAGGGGGCGTGGATCGGCTCGGAGAAGCGGTCCACCGAACCGGGCTCGACGTCGGCGGCGGACCGTCCGCCGTCGCCGCGGCCACGCACGTAGATCAGGCTCGCGACGCCCGTCGCCGCGGCGACGAGCACGGTGAGCTCACCGAAGGTGTCCCACGCACGAATGTCCACGAGGATGACATTGACGATGTTGTGTCCGTTGCCGACCTCATAGGCGAGCTGGGGCAAGCTCAGGGAAATCGGCTCCGCGACGCGGCCCGCCTGCGCGGCGATGGCGATGGCGACCATGGCTGCGGCAAACCCGATACCGATGCACGCGCGCAGCACCTTGTTGCCAGATGGATTAGCTGTCCAGAGGCGGGCCGGCAAGCTCCGCAGCGCCAAGACCATGGCCACGAGCACGATGGTCTCGACAAGCAACTGCGTGAGCGCCAAGTCAGGGGCCCCGTGCAGCGCGAAGATGATGGCCATGCCGTAGCCCGTCACGGCCACCATGAGCACCGCGAGGAACCGCTTGTTGGCCCGCACGGCCAGGAGGGCGCCGGCAATCATGCACAGGCCGATGGCCAACTGCGCTGGCGATTCGAAGGCCAAAGCTGACAGCGGGACCGGCTGCTCCAAGAAGATCGCCGCGACGGACGGGGTCGCGGCTCCCACGATCAAAATGACCATGAGGTAGTACTGCAGCGAGCCGCGCTGCGTCTTACCCGTGACCCACACGGCCGTGTTGTCCAGCCCGCCCACGGCGTACCGGTAGAACCGCTCAGCGTCGATCACCGGGTACAGCTTGTCTTGCGCCCGCGCCACCGCCGAGCGGAAGACGAACATCAGCACGCCGACCGCCACGATGACGGCGGACAGGCCCAGCGCCGGGGTCAGCCCGTGCCACAGCGCGAGGTGGATTGGCTCGGCGGGCTCGCCGAAGAGCTGCGCGTAGGGCTCCACCAGCGTCTCGAGGACGCCGGGCACCCATGCGAGCACAACGGTCCCGAGCGTCAGGACGGCCGGGGCCGCCAAGAACGTCCACGGCACGGGCCGAAACGGCGTCGGGGAAAGCCCCGGCTTGGAGGCAAAGGCACCCCACATGAACCGGGCGCTATAGGCGAACGTGGCGATCGAGCCGAGCACCACACCGCCGATGAGCCACGCGGCCACACTGACGCCGAACAGCCCCTCCTCCGGGAGCCCGGTGTGGGCCAACAGCGCTTCAAAGACCGATTCCTTAGCCACAAAGCCGAACAGCGGCGGCAGTCCGGCCATCGAGGCGGCGCCAAGGAGCGCTACCCAGAACAACTTCGGCGCGCTGCGTCCCAGGCCGGAGAGCTTGCGAATGTCACGGGTGCCGGCCTGGTGATCGATGATGCCGACGACGAGGAAAAGCGTGGCCTTGAAGAGTGCGTGCGCCACCATCAGGGCGCACGCCGCCAACGCAGCATCCCGGGTGCCGATCGAGGCGATAAGGATCAGGAAGCCGAGCTGCGAGACCGTGCCGTAGGCCAAGATGAGCTTGATGTCCCGCTGGCGCAGGGCCCGCCAGCCGCCCACCAACAGCGTGATCACGCCCAAGGTCAGGAGCGTGGGGTGCCACCACGTCGTCGTACTGAATCCCGGGGCGAACCGGGCAATCAGGTACACGCCCGCCTTCACCATGGCGGCCGCGTGCAAATACGCGGAGACCGGGGTGGGCGCCGCCATGGCGCCGGGGAGCCAGAAATGGAAGGGAACCAGCGCGGACTTGGACACGGCGCCGACGAGGATCAGGACGACGGCGATGTCAGCGGCGGTGCCGGTCAGCTCCGGAGCGCCCGACTGGGCTGCGGCCAGCACGGAGGAGAGCCGGTAGGTTCCGGCCAGTTGCCCCAGGAAGACGAGGCCCAGCAACATGGTGAGCCCGCCGAATGTCGTGACGATCAGGGCCTGCAGCGCCGAGCGCCGCGCATAGATGCGCGTCCGGGCGTAGCCGATCAGCAGGTAGGAGAGGATCGTGGTCAGTTCCCAGAAGATGAACAGCACGATCATGTCGTCGGCCGTGACGAGGCCGAACATGGAGGCGGCGAAGGCCGTCAGCTGGGCACCGAAGGGACCAATATTCGGATCGTCATTTTTGAAGTACCGAGCGCAATAAAACAGGACCAAGGCGCCGACGCCCAGCACGAGGACGCCGAGGAGCGCGGCCAGCGCGTCGAGGCGGAACGCAAAATGCACGCCGAGCGCGGGCAGCCAGGGCACGGAGAAGCCCGGCGGCGAGGCCTCGCTTTCCGTCGGTGCCAGCTGATCCGCGGCGAGGATGGCGGGCAGCTGCGCGAGCAGCCACACCAGCCCTGCGGCGGGGAAGAACGCGAGGACGTAGAACGAGCTGCGGCCGATCCGGCGGAACAGCAAGGGGGCCAGCGTTGCGGCGCCAAAGAGTGACAGCGTCACGATCAGCACGTCAGACCCCCTTTCACCCGTCATGTAACCCTATCGGCAATTTCTGATCGCTTCCTGTCATCCGACATGACACCGCGTGCGGATAGGCTTTCCGTTATGAACATCACACAGCCGCGCATCTTCACCCGGCAGGTCATGGCGTGGGCCGCATGGGACTGGGGGTCCGCGGCGATCAATGCCGTGATGACCACCTTCGTCTTCACGGTGTACCTCACCAGTTCCGCCTTTGGAGACACGGATGAGAATTCCGCGGCCCTCGGCGCGGGGTTGGCCATTGCGGGGCTGGCGATCGCGCTCTTGGCCCCGGTGACGGGGCGGCGATCCGACGCGGGCGGGCGGCGTCGGTTCTGGCTGGGTGTGAATTCCGTGCTGGTCGCGTTGACCACAGCCGCGTGCTTCTTCGTGTTTCCCGACCCGTCGTTCCTGATGTTCGGGATCGTGCTGATCGCGCTCTCGAGCGTTTTCGCCGAGTTCGCCACCGTGAACTACTACGCCATGCTCCCGCAAATTTCGACGCCGGCGACCATTGGTCGGGTGTCCGGGTTCGGCTGGTCCATGGGCTACTTGGGCGGCATCGTCGCGCTCGCCATCGTCCTGTTCGGGTTCGTTCAGCCCGTCGTCGATTGGCCCGGTGCGGCCGAAGACAACGCCCTGAACCTGCGGCTCGTCGCGGTCTTCTCCGCGGCGTGGTTCTTCTTCTTCGCGCTGCCCGTGTTGTTCGCGGTTCCGGAGAAATCCCGGGAGCCGGGGCCCAAAGTCAGCGTTCTGCAGAGCTATGTCCAGCTGGGCCGCCACATCGCCACCCTCTGGCGGACCGCCCGGCACACCCTCTTTTTCTTGGCCGCCTCGGCCGTGTTCCGTGACGGTTTGGCCGCAGTGTTCACGTTCGGCGGCGTCGTGGCCGCGGGGACGTTTGGCTTTTCCACCTCCGAGGTCATCATCTTCGCAATCGCCGGCAACGTGGTCGCGGCCCTCGGCTCGCTGATCGGTGGGTTCCTCGATGACCGCGTCGGGCCGAAAGCGGTGATTGTTGCCGCGCTGATCGGCTTGCTGATCGCCGGCCTCGGGCTCTTCCTGGCCCCCGTGGTCATGGCCTCCCCCACCACCGGGTTCTGGATCTTCGGGCTCAGCCTGTGCCTGTTCGTGGGCCCCGCCCAATCCTCTTCGCGCGCCTACATTGCGCGGCTAGCCGAGGACGGTCGGGAAGGCGAGATCTTCGGGCTCTACGCCACGACGGGGCGCGCCGTCAGCTTCCTCGCCCCCACCGCGTTCACGCTCGCCATCGCCCTCGCGGCCCCGTATGTGGCCGACGGCGGCGCCCAGCGGTTCGGCATCCTCGGGATTCTGGCGGTCCTGTTGGTCGGCCTCTTGCTGCTGCTACCGGTGCGCAAGCCGGTCAGCCGCGGAACTACCGGGTGATGCCGGTGCGGTGGAAGTTCTGGAAACTGCGGGAGGCCGTGGGACCGCGCTGGCCCTGATAGCGATTCCCGTAGGGCCCGGAGCCGTAGGGATGCTCGGCGGGCGAGGTCAGGCGGAAGAAGCACAGCTGCCCGATCTTGGAGCCCGGCCACAGCTTGATGGGAAGCGTGGCCATGTTGGACAGTTCCAGCGTGACGTGGCCGGTAAAGCCGGGGTCAATGAAACCGGCGGTGGAGTGGGTCAGAAGCCCTAGCCGCCCCAGCGAAGACTTGCCTTCGAGGCGCGCCGCCACGTCCTCCGGCAGGGTCACCTGCTCGTACGTCGCACCCAGCACGAATTCGCCGGGATGCAGGATGAACGGCTCGTCGGGGTCCACCTCGACCAGGCGGGTCAGTTCCGGTTGATCCTCGGCCGGGTCGATGTGCGCGTACTTGTGGTTGTCGAACAACCGGAAGAAGCGGTCCAGCCGCACGTCCACACTGGACGGCTGGATCATCGCCGGATCGTACGGGTCCAGCCCGATGCGGGACGAGTCGAGTTCGGAACGGATATCGCGATCAGAGAGCAGCACGGCTCCAAAATATCGCATCTAGCCGCACATAGCGCCCTCAACTACCATGGAAAGTCATGACCTCTGACCGTGCTCCGCGTGCGTTGACCGCCGCCGCCCGCGCCCCGCACCGGCCCGGGATCGGCTGGGCGCGCGCACTGGGGGTGGGTGCCGTCGGTCTGGGGCTCGCGGTGGCCACGGCGCTCCCCGCCGCGCAAGCCACCCCGGAGGGCTCAAGCACGACGACGCCGGCCGCCGTCGTGCCGGTTGACGCGGAACCCGCGCTGCAGGCCGGGCAGGCTCCCCATGTGGAGGACCTGTCCGACCCCTCGTCACTGGCGGCCATCGCCAACCCGGCCCGCCCCTTGGATCCGCTCGATTACGCGCCCGAGGAACTGGAGCCCGTCAACGCGTCCGGGGACCAGCTGGTACCCGTGGCTGCGGAGGCGACGCGGCAGCTCCTCGACGCAGCGGCGGAGGCGGGCCACCCCCTGCGCGTGGAAAGCGGGTATCGCTCCTACGAGCGCCAGTCGGAACTGTTCGCGTCCTACGCCGCCTCCTACGGCGCCGAGTACGCCTCACGCATCTCCGCCGAGCCCGGCACCAGTGAACACCAGCTGGGACTCGCGGTGGACGTGGCCCTCGCGAACGGGTACTGCACCCTGCAGGCCTGCTTCGGCGACACCCCGGCGGGGCAATGGGTGGCCGAACATGCCGAGGACTTCGGCTTCATCCTGCGCTATCCGGAGGGCGCCACGGAGACCACCGGGTACGCCTACGAGCCGTGGCATCTGCGCTATGTGGGCGCGGAGATCGTAGCGGACTTCGCCGCGTCCCAGGCCACCACCTACGAGGACTACGCGGCCAACCTTGAGGCAGCGGCGGACCTCGTGGCCGAGCCGCTGCCGGAGGTGCTGCCCGGCCAAGCGCCGCTCCGCCTCGATGTCACGGACCGCCCGGCCGGGCTGCTCCGGTTGCCCGACGAGCTCCGGATGGGCCGCCCGGCCTCCTAGCCCGCGCTACTCGGCGCCCACCTCCGTGCGGACCGCCAACAGCTCGGGGAAGAACGTCAGCTCCAGGGCACGCTTAAGGAAGCCTACGCCGGAGGATCCACCGGTCCCGCGCTTGAAGCCGATGGTTCGCTCCACGGTCTTCATGTGGCGGAACCGCCACAGCTGGAAGTTCTCCTCGAGATCCACCAGCTCCTCACACGCCTCGTACAGGTCCCAGTGCTCGGCCGCGTTCTCATAGACCGCCTTGTACACCTGCACCAATGGCTCGGAGAACGTGTGCGCTTGCGTCACGTCCCGCTCCACCAGCTCCGCCGGGACGTCGAACCCGCGGCGAGCCAGCAACCGGATGAACTCGTCATACAGGCTGGGCATCTCCAGCAGGTCCGTGAGCAGCTTTTGGGCGGCCGGATCGGCGTCGAACACCTTGATCATCCCGGCGTTCTTGTTGCCCAGCACAAACTCCACAGCACGGTACTGGTAGGACTGGAAACCGCTCGAGGCGCCGAGCGAGCCGCGGAATTCCGCGTACTCGGTGGGCGTGAGCGTCGCGAGGACGCTCCACTGCTCGGTCAGGGTCCGCTGGATGTGCTTCACCCGGGCAATGTGCTTGAGCGCAAAGCGCAGGTCATCCCCACGCAGGCGTTCGACGACGGCCTTCAGCTCATGCAGCATCAGCTTCAGCCACAGCTCCGAGGTCTGGTGCTGAATGATAAACAGCATCTCGTCGTGATGCTCCGGCGTGCTCACGGGGTGCTGGGCGTCGAGCAGGGTCTCCAGCGACAAGTAGGAGCCGTAGCTCATCTTGTCCTTGAAGTCCGTCTCGATGTCCGATTCCAGCGAGCGGGTGTTCTTCTCTACAGTCATGGCGCTACCTCGTGCGGACCGGGATGCCGGTGAACGTCGGCTTCATGGTGGCGGCGAAGAAATCCTCGCCCTTGTCGTCGACCACAATAAAGGCCGGGAAGTCTTCGACCTCGATCTTCCACACCGCCTCCATGCCGAGTTCCTCGTACTCAAGGACCTCAACCTTTTTAATGCAGTCCAAAGCGAGGCGTGCCGCCGGGCCGCCAATCGAGCCGAGGTAGAACCCACCGTGCCGCTCGCACGCCTCCGTCACCTGGCCGGACCGGTTGCCCTTGGCGAGCATCACTTTGGACCCGCCGGCGGCCTGAAATTGGTCCACGTAGGAGTCCATGCGCCCCGCCGTCGTCGGGCCGAAGGAGCCGGAGGCCATGCCGTCGGGGGTCTTCGCCGGGCCGGCGTAGTAGACCGGGTGGTCCTTCAGGTACTGCGGCATCTCCTCGCCGGCGTCGAGCCGCTCCTTGATCTTGGAGTGTGCGATGTCTCGGGCGACCACCAAGGGGCCGGTGAGCGAGAGGCGGGTCTTGACCGGGTGCTTCGTCAGCTCAGCCAAGATCTTCTCCATCGGCTGATTCAGGTCAATCTTGACCACGGAGCTACCGCCCGTGCCGGTGACGCCGTCCGTCTCCTCATCGTGCGCGGCAACGGCCGGGTGGGACTCGTCCGGCATGTACTGCGCCGGGTCGGTCTCGAGCTGTTCCACAAACACGCCGTCGGACGTGATCTTGGCCTTCATCTGCCGGTCGGCGGAGCAGGACACGGCGATGGCCACCGGCAGGGAGGCGCCGTGGCGCGGCAAGCGCACCACGCGCACGTCGTGGCAGAAGTACTTGCCGCCGAACTGCGCACCGATCCCGAATTCGCGGGTCAGCTGATGCACCTTGTCCTCGAGCTCGGTGTCGCGGAAGCCGCGGCCGGTCATCGCCCCCTCCGTCGGGAGCGTGTCGAGGTACTTTGCGGACGCGTACTTGGCGGTCTTCAAAGCGTACTCGGCGCTCGTGCCACCGATGACGATGGCGAGGTGGTAGGGCGGGCACGCGGCGGTGCCCAAGGAGCGCAGCTTCTCATCGAGGAACTTCAGCATGGCCTCTTCGTTGAGGATCGCTTTGGTCTCCTGGTAGAGGAAGGACTTGTTGGCCGAGCCGCCACCCTTGGCCATGAACAGGAACTCGTACTGGGCCTCGTGGCCCTCCTTAGTGTCCGCGTAGATCTCCACCTGCGCCGGCAGGTTATTGCCCGTCTGTTTTTCTTCCCACGTGGTCAGCGGGGCCAACTGGGAGTACCGCAGATTGAGCTGCGTGTAGGCGTCAAAAATGCCCTGGGAGAGGGCCCGCTCGTCCGGGCCTTCGGTGAGCACGTGCTGACCGCGCTTACCCATGACGATCGCCGTGCCCGTGTCCTGGCACATGGGCAGGATGCCGCCGGCGGCGATGTTGGCGTTCTTCAGCAGGTCAAGGGCGACGAACTTGTCGTTGGGGCTCGCCTCGTCATCATCGAGAATGTTGCGCAGCTGCTGCAGGTGGGCCGGACGCAGGTAGTGAGAAATGTCGTGCAGCGCCTCCTTGGCCAGCTGAGCCAAGGTTGACGGGGCGATCGACAGGAACTTCCGCCCGCCCGGGCCGTCGATGGTCTCGACTCCCTCCGTTGTCAGCAGGCGGTAAGGGGTCTCGTCCTGGCCAGTGGGCAGCAGGTCCTCGTAACGGAATTCGCTCATCAATGCTTCCTTGCAATGCTCTTGGTAGTGGCGACCAACCGGTGGTTGCCTACCCACTTTAGGCGCTGGGTGCGGCGGGGAACGAAACGGGCTGACCGGTGCACGGCCTTGCGCTGCGGGGCTACCACATGGTCGGGTGTAAGCATGAGCGAGACGCCTGAGACCAACGAATCCCCCGCAACCGGCGCACCGGAGTTCAATCCGGACGCACCCCAGAACGATTTGGAGGCCGCGCTCGTCGCCGGCCAACAGGACCCGGAGAAGGCCGGCGAGGTCATCGCCACCTTCCTCAACTCCGAGATCTTCTTCCTCTCCAGTGAGGAAGTCACGGAGGAGTCCAAGGACGTGGCCCCCTTGGTGTTGCAGAACCCGGACGGCGAGCCCCGCATCGCCGTGTTCTCCGACTTGCGCCGCGTGCCGGAGCAGTACATCGAGACGGCGCCGTTCGGCGTCAAGGTGACCGGTGCCGCCGTCGTCCAAAACCTTAACGGTGCCGGCTTGGTCCTCAACGCAGGGCACCAGATTGGCTTCGAGATTCCGGCCGAAGGCGTCGAGGCGATCCGCCAGGATTTCCGCCCGGTCACGCCGGAGGAGGACGCCTAACAAGCGTCCCACCCCGCATCCCGCGGGAGTCGGCCGGCACGCGCGCCGGCCACCGAACTGGTCACCACTCGCTTGATAGCAAGTAGTAACTATTCGAGAATCTGTTGCAAGCGGGCGGGGTTTCGGTACTGTGATTCCAGTGACCGAAACCCCGCCCGCTTCTTCGCGCCCTCGCTACGTCCCCAACGTTAAGTACATCCTGATGCTCGGCGCGCTGGCCGCGCTGCCCGCGATCAGCACGGACATGTACCTGCCGTCCCTGCCCACAGTGGCCGAGGATTTGGCAGCTACCGAGGCCGCGGTCCAGATGACGCTCTCCGCCATGCTGATCGGCGGCTGCGTGGGTCAGTTGGTGATCGGCCCCTTCTCCGACCGCTTCGGCCGCCGCCTGCCGCTGCTCATTGGCATCTCCCTGCACACCGTCCTGTCCGTGGCCTGCTCCTTCGCCCCGGACGTCACGACGCTGGTGTTCCTGCGCATCGCTCAAGGCTTCTTCAATGCGGCCGCCGCGGTGGTCGCGATCGCCGTGATCCGGGACCGGTTCGTCGGTTCGGACGCCGCCCGGCTCCTGTCCCGCCTCATGCTCGTCATCGGCGTCGCGCCTCTCTTCGCCCCGACCATCGGCGGCTTCATCGCCACGCACTGGCAGTGGCGCGCCGTCTTTTACGCGCTAGCGCTGATCGGCCTCGTCCTCGTGGCGATCGTCTTCAAGTGGATGCCGGAGACCCTGCCGCCTGCCGCACGCCGCCAGCCCGGGGATGTGAAGCCGCATCGCGCCTACTGGTCCCTGCTCAAGGACCGGCAGTTCATGGCGTTCGCCGTCATCCCGGGCCTCGGGCTCGCTGTCATCATGAGCTACGTGGTGGGCTCGCCCTTCGTCTTTCAGGACGAGTTTGGCCTGAGCCCCAATCAGTTCGCCCTGCTCTTTGCCCTGAACGGCTGCGCGATTGTGGCCTCGGCCCAGTTGAACGCCTACCTGGTCAAGCGCGTGGCCCCGGCCAAGGTCTTGCGGGCGGCCGCGCTGGCCCAGTTCGTCTTTATCAGCGTCCTTTTTGCCGTGGTCACCACGGGCGTCGGCGGCCTGCCGGCCCTGCTCCTGTGCCTGTGGCTCGTCCTCGGCGCCCAAGGCATGATCCCCGCCAACGCTTCCGTGCTGGCCTTGAATAACTACGGGCACATGGCGGGCACGGCCGCGGCCGTCATCGGCGCCCTGCAGGCGGGCATCGCCGGCGTCGTCAGCCCCATCGTTGGCCTACTCGGGGGTGGAGCCCAGTCCATGGCCACCGTCATGCTCGGCGCCGTGACGGTCACGCTAGTGGTGCTCGCCGTGGGCACGCCGGTGTACCGGCGCGACGGCTGGCGGCAACTCGCCACGTACGACGACGCCTGATTTCCGCACGCGCGTTCACCTGGGTTAGAGTAAACCCTGTTGTTCGCGGCCACTGCAGGCCGACGCGCGGCTGTAGCTCAATGGTAGAGCCTCTGCTTCCCAAGCAGATGACGCGGGTTCGATTCCCGTCAGCCGCTCGCCCGTCGCGGGAGGCCCACGGCCTCCCGCGATTTTTTTCACTGCCAGCCACCGATCACCCCGGCCAGGACCGAACCGGCGGGCCCGCACCGGGCCCATGAGCTGCACCACAGCCACGTTCAGGGGCGGGGCGTAGAATGGACTCGCCATGAAACGCACCATGTTCAAGTCAAAAATCCACCGTGCCACCGTGACGCAGGCCGACCTGCACTACGTCGGCTCCGTCACGGTTGACTCCGACTTGCTTGACGCCGCGGACATCCTCCCGGGCGAGCTGGTCCACATTGTCGACGTCACGAACGGCGCGCGGCTGGAGACCTACACCATTGCGGGCGAGCGCGGCAGCGGCGTGATCGGCATCAATGGCGCGGCCGCCCACCTCATCAACCCGGGCGACACGGTGATCCTGATCAGCTACGCGGAGATGGACACCGCCGAGGCCCGCGAGTACGTACCCCGCGTGGTACACGTCAACGAATCCAACGAGATGATCCAGCTGGGCGAGGACCCGGCGGAGGCCATCGTCGAGTCCGTCTCCCGGCCGCCGCATTCGCTGGCCGCTGGCGCCCACGCCTAATCCTTGTTCGGGGTCCTGTCCGGGTTCGCCGTCGTCTGGACGGTCATCCTGGTCGGTTACGCCGTCGGGCGCGCCGGCGTGCTGGGACCGCACGCCCGGTATGTCCTGAACCGGCTGACCTTCTTTGTGGCCAGCCCGGCGCTGCTCTTCACCACCCTCTCCGACTCGGAACCAGCCACCGTCCTAGGGCCAGCCCTGTGGGTCGCCGCCCTGTCGGCGGCGATCGTGGCTCTCGTCTATTTCCTCATCACGCGGTGGTGGTTGCGCCGCGAACCCGCCGAGGCGGCCATCGGCTCGATGAGCGCGGCCACCGTCAACTCGGCGAACCTCGGCATCCCGATTGCCGTCTACGTCCTCAATGACATCACTCAGGCGGCCCCGGTCATTCTGTTTCAGTTGGCGCTGCTCAGCCCCGTGTTCCTCACCATTCTGGATTCGACGACGTCCGCCCACCGCACCACGCCCACCGCGATGTTTGTCCAGACCGCGCGAAACCCGATGATCGTTGGTTCCCTGCTGGGCCTCGTCTTTGCGATTCTCGGCTGGGAGTTGCCGCAGCAACTCGCGGACCCGGTGGAGCTCATCGGCAATGCGTCGATTCCGGCGATGCTCATCGCCTTCGGCATCTCCCTCGTGGGTTCCCGCCCGCTGTCCGCGGCCGGCGGCCGCCGTGCCGACACCCTCTTGGCGTCGGCCCTGAAACTGGTGGTGCATCCGGTGATCGCGTGGCTGCTAGGGGCCTTCGTGTTCGGGCTCGAGGACACGCTCCTCTTCGCCGTCGTCGTCATGGCCGCGCTGCCCACCGCCCAGAATGTCTTTGTCACGGCGTCGCGGTACGAGCGCGGCACCGTGATCGCCAAGGACACCGTTCTGGTGACCACCGTCGTCGCCATCCCGGCGATGATGCTGGTCCCCTTGTTGCTGCCGCACTAGCCGCGCACACGGCCGGGGCGCCCGCTCGACACTAGCGGCCAACCAGACCTTGTGGTCATACTTCGGAATACACGCGGCGCTCCGAGCGCTGAAGAGTGTTAGCTTCACTTGCTGACCCACCACTGAGACGCCGAAGGATTCGACATGAGACGTCATACCCCCACCCTGCCGATCCGCCGCGCGCTCGGCGTGGCCGCCACCGCGGCCGCCGCCCTGACGCTGGCCGCGTGCGGTTCCACCGACACCGAAACCGCCGACAACTCAACGGCCAGCGCCGAGGGCGTCGTCTGGGAGGACGTCGCCTCCGCCGGGGTCCTGCAAGTCGGCACCGAGGGCACGTACCGCCCGTTTTCCTACCACGAGGGTGGGACGGGAGAAATTACCGGGTATGACGTCGAGGTCATCAAGGCCGTCGGTGAGAACCTGGGGATCGAGATCGAGTTCAACGAGACCCAGTGGGACGGCATGTTCGCGGGCCTCGACGCCGGCCGGTTCGACACGATCGCCAATCAGGTCACCATGACCGAGGAACGGCAAGCCGACTACCTCTTTACCGACCCGTACACGGTGAGCACCGGCGTCGTCGTCACGCGCGCCGACGACGACTCGGTCTCCACGTTCGCCGACCTCGAGGGCAAGACGACCGCGCAGTCCCTCTCCAGCAACTGGCGCACTCTCGCCGAGGATTCCGGCGCTGACGTGGAGCCCGTGGAGGGATGGGACCAGTCCGTATCACTGCTGGAGCAGGGCCGCGTGGACGCCACGATCAATGACAAGCTGACGGTCTTGGACTACCTGAACGTCAAGGGCAACGAGAACATCAAGATCGCCGCGGAGACGGAGGAATCCTCCACCGTGGGCTTCGTGTTCCCCCAGGGTTCGGAAACCACGGTGGAGAAGTTCAACGAGGCCCTGAGCGAACTGGCCGCCGACGGCACGCTCACGGAGATCTCCGAGGAGTTCTTCGGCGACGACGTCTCCCAGTAGCCCATGGATCCGAACGCGCCCGCCTGGGAGCTTTTTCTCTCCTCGCTCGGCCCCATTGCGCTCGAGGGCCTGCGGGGCACCCTGCCGCTGACGCTCGCCAGCTTTGCCTTGGGCTTGGTGTTAGCGCTCGTGGTGGCCCTGATGCGGATTAGCAAGAACCGAATCCTGGCCTCGATCGCGAGGGTCTACATCTCGATCATTCGCGGCACCCCGCTGCTGGTGCAGCTGTTCGTGATCTTCTACGGCCTGCCCTCGATCGGCGTGACCATCGATCCGTGGCCGAGCGCGATCATCGCGTTTTCCCTCAACGTGGGCGGCTATGCGGCGGAGGTAATCCGCGCGGCCATCCTCTCCGTACCCAAGGGGCAATGGGAGGCCGGGTACACCATCGGGATGTCCCGGACGACGACGCTGCGCCGGTTGATCCTGCCACAGGCGGCACGCGTGTCCGTGCCGCCGCTGTCCAACACGTTCATCTCGCTGGTGAAAGACACCTCGCTCGCCTCCCTCATCCTCGTGACCGAGGCGTTCAAGACGGCCCGCGAGATCGCCACGTTTACCAACGAATTCATGGTCATCTACCTGGCGGCGGCACTGGTGTACTGGGTGTTCTGCACGATCCTCTCCGCCGGTCAGTCCCAGCTGGAAAAGAGGTTGGATCGCTATGTCGCCCACTGAGCCCGCCCTTCTGGAAGTCACCGGCCTGCAAAAGTCCTTTGGGGATCACGAGGTGCTCACCTCCATCGACCTCTCGGTGTCTGCTGGCCGGGTTCTGGCCCTCATCGGTCCCTCCGGTTCGGGCAAGACGACGGTGCTGCGCTGCCTCAACGGCCTCGAGGTCCCGGACGCCGGGACGGTGGCGTTCGATTCCGGCCCGTCGGTCACGTTCTCCGCGTCCACCACCAAGCGCGAGAAGGACAGCCTGCGCTCCCGCAGCGCCATGGTGTTTCAGGGCTACAACCTCTTCCCGCACATGACGGTGCTCCAGAACGTCATCGAAGGGCCCGTGACCGTGCAGAAGCGACCCCGCCAAGAGGCGATCGCCCAGGCCGAGCGCCTGCTCGAACGCGTCGGCCTCTCGGCCAAAAAGGACGCCTATCCGCACGAGCTCTCCGGCGGCCAGCAGCAGCGCGTCGGCATCGTCCGGGCGCTCGCGCTCGAGCCCTCACTGCTGCTCTTCGACGAGCCGACCTCTGCCCTAGACCCGGAACTCGTCGGCGACGTGCTGACCGTCATCAAAGAGCTCGCCGAGGAGGGGTGGACCATGCTGCTGGTCACCCACGAGCTGGCGTTTGCCCGCGAGGTCGCCGACGAGGTGGTCTTCATGGACGACGGCGTGGTGGTCGAGCGAGGGCACCCGGATCAGGTCCTGCGCGATCCGCAGCAAGAGCGCACCCAGCGCTTCGTGCACCGCCTGCTCAACCCGTTCTAGCGCGCCGGGGCGCCCGGGCGCGGGCGCCCCGGCGTCAGACGGCCGTGGGCACCGCGCCGACCGCCCGGACCGTCGCCAGAGCGGCCTCAAGGTCCGCGAGCAGGTCCGCCGCGTCCTCGATGCCAACGGACAGGCGCACGAGGTCCGTCGGTGCTGCCAGCGGCGTTCCCTTCACCGACGCGTGGGTCATCTCCGAGCAGTAACAGGCGAGGGATTCGACGCCGCCGAGGCTCACCGATAAGGCGAAGAGCCGCGTGGACTCCGCGAACGTTCGTGCCGCACGCTCCGAACCGAAACGCAGCGAGACGATGCCCCCGAACCCGCTCATCTGCTCCCGCGCCAGCTCGTGACCCGGGTGGGTCACCAGCCCGGGGTAGAGCACCTCGGTGATCGAGTCCGCTGTGCTAGCCCACTGCGCCACCGTCGCCGCGTTCTGCTGGTGCCGCTCCATGCGCAGGCCCAAGGTCTTCAGGCCGCGGGCCGCGAGGTAGGAATCCTGCGGGCCGGCGACCGCTCCCCCGGCGAATTGCTGGAACCCCACCGCTTCGGCGAGCGCCTGGCCCCGGAACGCGCGGTCTGCGACCACCACCACGCCACCGAGGACGTCCGAATGCCCACCGATGTATTTCGTGGCCGAGTGAACCACCACGTCCGCCCCGAGGTCGAGCGGCCGCTGCAGAAACGGCGTCGCAAAGGTGTTGTCCACCACCAGCAGCGCCTCGGCGTCGTGCGCAACGCGCGCCCACGCGCGGATGTCCGCGATCGCCAGGCGCGGGTTCGACGGCGTCTCGAGCCACAACAGGGCCGTGTTCTCCCGCACCGCAGCGGCAACGGCGGCGGGATCGGTGATCTCCACGGGCGTGTTGGACACGCCCCAGCGCCCCAGCACTTGGTTGATCAGGCGATTGGTGCCGCCGTACCCGTCGCCGCCGAGCACCACGTGGTCCCCGGGGCCGAGCACGGCGTGCAGCAAAGCGTCCTCGGCGGCGATCCCGGAGGCGAACGCGAAGCCCGCGGCCCCGCCCTCCAGCGCGGCGATCTGGGCCTCGAAGCCGCCGCGCGTCGGGTTGGAACCGCGGGAGTACTCGTGGCCGCCGCGCAGCACGTTGATGCCGTCCTGAACAAACGTGGACGTCTGGTAGATCGGCGGAATCACGGCCCCTGTCAGCGGGTCCGGCTCTTGGCCGGCATGGACGGCGGTGGTGTTGAATCCGGTACTCATGCGCGGACGCTTCCTTCCGTGGTCAGGGTGGAGGAGTGAACGGTCAGCAGGGCCTGATCCAGATCGGCGATGAGGTCCGCGGGGTCCTCCAACCCCACGGAAAGCCGGACGGTGGTGTCGCTGATGCCGGCGGCTGCCCGCGCCGCGGCCCCCATCCGGCAGTGGGTCATCGCGGCCGGGTGGGCCACGAGGGAGCGGGTGTCACCGAGGTTGGCCACCAGCTTGAAGACGCCGAGTGCGTCGATGAAGCGCTCCACGACCCCCGCCGCATCCGAGCCGTCGCCAGCGGCGAGATCGAACGCGAACACGGCACCGGTGCCAGCCGAGAAGTCCCGCGAGGCCACCGCCACGGAAGGGTGCTCCGGGTGGCGTGCGGCCCGCACGGCAGGGTGGTGGACGGCTGCGACGGCCGGATGCTCCGCCAGGTGCCGCGCCAGAACCTCGGCATTGGCGCTGTGCTGGGCCATGCGCAGGGGCAGGGTCTCGATACCGCGGCTAATCTCCGCGGCCGCCGCCGGAGCGATGCAGGGCCCGACATCGTGCAGGTACTTGCTACGCACCAGCATCGCGAACGCCAGCTGCCCGTACCGCTGCACCAGCGTCTGGTCCCCGACGTAGCGCTCCTTTGGCCCCGCCAGTTGCTGCCACTTGGCGGGATCCGCCGCCCAATCGAACCGGCCGGCGTCCACGATGACCCCGCCCAAGGCGGCGCCGTGGCCGCCAAGGAACTTGGTGGCCGAGTGCACGACGACGTCGGCCCCGTGGGCGATCGGGTTCAGCAGTGCCGGCGTGGCGAGCGTGTTGTCCACGACCAGCGCCGCCCCGGCCGCGTGCGCGAGGTCAGCAATCGCGGGCACATCCGCGGGCTCCGCCAACGGATTCGAGATGGATTCCACCAGGACCGCCCGGGTCTGCGGACCGATGGCCTCGCGCCAGGCGTCGAGATCGTGCTGGTCCACGAAGTCCACGTGGTACCCGAAGTCCGCGAACGTGTCCGTCAGCAGGTCCACCGTTCCCCCATACAGCTGGCGGGCCGCCACCAGATGGCGCGGACCGGCGTCGTACCCCGGGCCGCCGGGACGTTCAGCGTCGCCGCGGCCGGCGAGCGCCATGAGGGCCAGCGCGACGGCGGACTGACCGGAGGCGGTGGCGACGGCGGCGACGCCGCCCTCCAGCGCCGCGAGGCGCTGCTCCAGCACTGCGACGGTGGGGTTGCCGGTCCGCGTGTAGGTGAACCCGGCTCGCGTCAGGGCAAACATTTCCGCGGCCGCGGCGTAGGACTCGAACTCGTACGCTGTACTCGCGTAGACCGGCGTGGCCACGGGGTAGTGCGGGCCGGCGGGGGTGTAGCCGGCGTGAATGCTGGTGGTCGAACTCATGAGGGGCTCCTCAGCTCGTCGGTGGTGTGCTGATCGTCGGCGGCGGGCCGGGCGCTGCCTGCGTGGGCGTCGGCGCCCGGCCCGCCGTGGGTGCTCGCGGCGAGCGGGCCGTTAGGCCGGCTGGGCGGCCAGGTCCACGGAGCGGACCGAGGCGGTGGCGGCGACGAGGTTCTTCAGCGAGGCCACCGTCTCCTCGTACCCGCGGGTCTTCAGCCCGCAGTCCGGGTTCACCCAAAGCTGGCGCTCTCCGACGCTGGCGAGGGCGATGCGCAGCAGCTCCTCCACTTCGCCGGCCGAGGGCACGCGGGGCGAGTGGATGTCATAGACGCCGGGACCCACACCGCGGCCGAACCCGAACTCCTGCAGGTCCGCCGCGACCTCCATCTTGGAGCGGGCCGCCTCGATGGAGGTGACGTCCGCGTTCAGGCCGTCAATTCCGGAGATCACCTCGCCGAACTCCGAGTAGCAGAGGTGGGTGTGAATCTGCGTGTCCACGCGGACGGAAGAGGTGGCCAGCCGGAACGCGTTGACGGACCAGTCCAGGTAGGCCGGCTGGTCGGCCGCGCGCAGCGGCAGCAGTTCGCGCAACGCGGGCTCGTCCACCTGAATGGCGGCGATGCCAGCGGCCTCCAGGTCAGCGACCTCGTCGCGCAGGGCCAGCGCCACCTGATTGGCCGTCTCGGCGAGCGGCTGATCGTTGCGAACGAACGACCACGCGAGGATGGTCACCGGCCCGGTGAGCATCCCCTTGACCGGCTTCTGGGTGAGTGACTGCGCGTACTCGATCCACGGGACGGTGAACGCCTCCGGCCGCGACACATCGCCCCACAAGATGGAGGGGCGGGTGCAGCGCGAGCCGTAGGACTGCACCCAGCCGTGCTCCGTGGCCGCGAACCCGTCAAAGTTCTCCGCGAAGTACTGGACCATGTCATTGCGCTCCGGTTCGCCGTGCACCAGCACGTCGAGACCGATCTCCTCCTGCAGGTCGATGACCCGCTTGATCTCCGCGCGGAGAAACTCGTCATACTCCTCATTCGTCAGCGATCCGGCGCGGTGGGCGGCACGGGCCTTGCGGACCTCGCCCGTCTGCGGGAAGGAACCGATGGTGGTGGTCGGCAGCGCCGGCAGGCTCAGGCGCTCGGCCTGGGCCGCCGCCCGATCGGCGGCATCGGCGCGGGTCGCGTCCTCGGTCGTGATGGCCGCGGTGCGCTGCCGCACCTCGGCGCGCCGCACGCCCTCGGCCGCGGCACGCTCGGCCTTCGCGTCCTCCGACTCCTGGATCTGAGCCGCGACCTCGGCCGAGCGGTTCGGGCCCTGCTCGACGCCGGCGGCCAGCGTCAGCACCTCGCTCACCTTCTGGTCGGCGAACGCCAGCCAGTGCGGCAGCGGGGACGGCAGGTTGGTCTCAGCGGCGACGTCGTGCGGGACGTGCAGCAGGGAGGTGCTGGTGGCCACCGAGGCATCTGCCTCGAGGGAGGTGAGCAAGTCAGCGGAGGCGGCCAGATCGTTCCGCCAGACGTTGCGTCCGTCCACGATGCCGGCGACGAACCGGGTGTCCCCCAGCGCCTGCAGCGCCTCGGTGCCGGGGCGTGCGCCGCGAACGAGGTCCGCGTGGACGGCATCGACGCCGGCGGCGGCGAGTTCGGCGAGCGCCTGCCCCGGCGCGGCCGGGTCGCCCGCCGTGCCGTAGCCCGTGGTGACGAACAGTCCCGGGCGGGTGCCGGCGTCGTACCCCGCGGCATCGGCGAGCTCGCGGTAGGCGAGCACGGCGTCGTCAACGTGGGCGCTGCCGTGCTCGGTGGTGAGGGCTGGCTCGTCCAGCTGCACCCAGTCGGCCCCCGCGTCGGCCAGCTGCGCGATGACGCCGCGGTAGGCCGCGACGACGTCGTTCAGGCGATCGATCGGCCGGAAGGTCTCCGGCGCGCCGTCGGCCGCCTTTGCCAAGAGCAGGTAGGTCACGGGCCCGACGAGCACGGGGCGGAGCGTGGCGCCGCGGGCCCGATGGCGCCGCACGATCCCGGCGAGGCGGTCGGCCAGCGCGGCAAAGCTGGTCTCCGGTCCGATCTCGGGGACCAGGTAGTGATAGTTCGTGTCGAACCACTTGGTCATCTCCAGCGGGGCGCGCTCGGCGTCACCGCGGGCCAGCGTGAAGTACGCGTCGAGGCCAATTTCCCCGCCCGGCCCGGCCAGGTCAGCAAATCGGGCCGGGAGGGCGCCCAAGGCGGCCGTGGTGTCCAGCACCTGGTCGTACAGCGCAAAGTCCGCGGGAATGGCCGAGGACTCGGTCAGACCCAGCGCGCGCAGCCGCTCCACGGTGGCGTCCTGCAGCGACGCGGCGGCGGACTCCAGCTCCGCCTCGGTGCTGCGGCCGGCCCAGTAGGACTCGACGGCGCGCTTGAGCTCGCGCCGGGGGCCGATGCGCGGGTAGCCGAGGATGGTGGCGTTCGGGAACGTGGTCATGGTGACTCCTAGGGTGAGTGGGTTGAAATCAAAGGGAATGTGTTGGTGTGGCGGCCGGCTCAGGCGTGGGCGAGCGGCCGGTTCGCGGCCTCCGCGTAGGCGCTAGCCAACGCATTGGCGTCGCCGAAATCTGCGCCCGCCGCGTCCGCCGTCCCGGCGCCCGTGAGGCCGAGCTGGTCCACGACGGCGACGGAATCCACCGCGTCGTTGAACGTGTACAGGTGCAGGCCGGGGGCTCCTGCCACGAAGGCTTCATGGGCCAACGCGGCCGCGTGGTCGATCCCGATGCGGCGACGCTCGGCATCAGTCGACGCCCGCTCCAGCCGTGCCAGCAGCGCGGCGTCGGGGGCCAGCCCGGCCAGTTCCGCCAGCCGGGTCAGCCGCCGCACACTGTTGACGGGCATGATCCCCGGCACGATGGGGATCCGTACCCCGGCGGCGCGGGCGGCCGCCACGAGGTGGGCGTATTCGGCCGCGTCGAAGAAAATCTGGGTAATGGCAAAGTTCGCGCCCGCCCGTTCCTTGGCCAGCAACACCTCGACGTCGTGTTGGAAGCTCGGCGACTCGGGGTGGCGCGTGGGGTACGCGGCCACACCGATCGCCAGCCGCCCCGCGGCCAGCGAGGCGGAGCGGCGCGCCTCCACCTCGCGGATCAGCTCCACGAGGTACCGGGCGAAGGGCAGCTCGCCCGGCCCGACGGCGTCGTGCCCCGGGGGTAGATCGCCGCGCAGGGCCAACACCCCGCGCACCCCGAGTGCCACGAGGTGATTGACCAGGCGGTCCAGGGAGGCGCGGCTCTCCCCCACGCACGTCAGGTGGGCCAGCGGGCGCAGTCGGGTGTGTTCGATCAGGTGTCCGATCAGCTCGACGGAGGCCCGCCGCCGGGCGGGGCTCCCGTTGTAGGTGACGGACACGTAGTCGGGTGCCGTGGCCTCCAGCGCCGCAATCGTCTCGACGAGGCTGCCGGCGGCCGCCTCATTCCGGGGCGGATAGAGCTCGTAGGACAACGACGGTGCCGTCGATGCCTGCAGATCTGTCATCGTCTCTCCTCGCAGTTAGTGCGAAGGAGTACGCCACGCACACCCACCGGGTACGACGACGGTGGGCGTGGGGACCGTGGATGCGTCTCCATCGCTTCTGGCGGTAGCACCGTTCCGAGCCGGCAGGGCCGGGTCCGGATGGTTGCTGCGGCGTCGTCGAGCCAGATCTCTCAGCCGCTCTGGATGGGTTGTGGAACCAGACTGCGGTGCCGGCGGGAGAACGGACAAATGAGTCGGCGGCGGGCGCTTCACAGTGCTGCACATGACCCGCGATGACTCCGTGTGGCCGGATGTGTCCCCCGGAAATCCGGGGTGCCGCGTCTCACGCGCGTCATAAGACGTGATGATGACGCGGTACGTCGCGGTGTACCCGCGCCTGCGCCGGGAAACCGGCCGCGCCCGCAAAGAACGGCCGCAGCCTGCGCCGCTGGTAGCGTATGGCCCGTGCACACCACGATCCGAGCGCGGCTTCGCAGGGTCATCGCCATCTGGGCGGTGGCCCTGATCGTCGTCCTCGTGGCGGCCGGCGTGGCCATCGCCGTCGTCAATGCCAAGCACTTTGGTCCCGAACGCGTGGTGGCTGACTACGTGGCCGCTCTCCAGGAGGGCGACGGCGCCACCGCGCTCGGCTACCTCAACCTCGACGCCCCGGCCGAAGGCAATGGCCTGATGCTCTCCCGCGAACCGCTGGCGGCCTCCGCTGCGGCCCTCGGCGACGTGCAGATCGAGGAAGAAGACCGGGAGGGGGACCGCGCGTCTGTGCGGGTCTCCTACGGCGTAGAAGGCCGCGGCTACCACACCGACTTCCGGCTGGTGCGCACCGGCCAGCAGTGGCTGTTCTTCGACCAGTGGGACTTGCAGGTGGGAAAGCTGCCGCAGGTGCAGGTCAACGCGGCCAACACCACGGACGTTGTGGTCAACGGGACTGAGGCACCGCTCGAGGCCGGCGCGGCGACCTTCCCGGTCCTCCCGCCGGCGATCGTCACCGCGTCCTTTGAGCAGCAATTCTTCCGGGCGGAGGAAACCAGCCGCATTGTCACCGAGTACAGCGACGCCGAGGATCCCGTTCAGTTGGTGTCACAGCCCACTCAGGCGCTGACGGATGAGGTGGATCAGCAGGTGCGCGCCTACCTCGACGGGTGTACCGAGCAGCAAGTCCTCATGCCCGCCGGTTGCCCGCTGGCGTATGACACCGTCGACCGGGTGGACGCCAGCACCATCGACTGGGAGGTCGAGCGGTATCCGGAGATCCAGATCACGGGGTTCGACGGCGGCTGGGTCCTCGCCCCGCTGGAGGCGGACGTCTCCCTCCAGCTCACGGAACAGGACCTAGCCACCGGAGCGATGACGGACGTGGACGTGACGGAGACCTACACGTTCACTGCAAAGCTCGACGTGTCGACGTCGAACGTGACCGTCACCCCCGTCGCCGTCGAATAGCGCGCTACTTCACCGCGGGCAGCGAACCGGTGGCGGGGTTGTCATCCCGGATGACGAACCGCCCGCGCAGCACCAAGTACAGCGCCCACGCCCCGGCGAGGAGGGCAACGCCAGAGCCGAGCCCCACGGCCCAGCGCGCGCCGAGCGTGTCCCCGATGAAGCCAATCAGCGGCGCCCCAATCGGCGTCCCGCCTTGGACGACCGCCATGTAGACCGCCAGCACGCGGCCCCGATACTGCGGTGCCACGGACAGCTGAATGGACGTGTTGCAGCCGTTGAGGAACGTCACCGCCCCGAGGCCGACGGGCACCAGCGTGAGCGCATACCACCAGAAGGACGGCATGAGCGCACCGGCGACGCCAGCCACCCCGAACACGACGGCGCCGCCGACGAGGTAACGGAGCCGGAACCGGCCACGGCGGGCCGCCCAGAGCGCCGCGCCGAGCGTGCCGACGGCGGTGATGGAGCCGAGGACTCCGTACTCGGTGGGACCGCGGCCGAACACGCTGGTGGCCATCATGGCGTTCGTGATCTGGAAATTGAATCCAAACGTGCCCACAAGGAACGCCATCGTCAGGATCACGATCAAGTCCGGACGGCCGGCGATGTAGGCGAGGCCTTCGCGGATCTGGCGCTTGCCGCGCGGGGTTGGCTCCGCCCGGTACAGCGCGGCAACATTCATGCGGGAGATGCCGAAGAGCACGGCCGCGAAGCTCGCGGCGTTGAGGAGAAAGGCCGGGCCGGTGCCCACCCACGCGATGATGAGGCCGGCGACGCCCGGGCCAGCCAGGCGGGCGAGGTTGAAGGAGGCGCTGTTCAGGGCGACGGCGTTGGGAATGTCCTTTTTGGCGACGACCTCGGAGACGAACGCCTGCCGCGCCGGGGCATCAAACGCGCTGCCGACGCCGAGCGCCAGCGCGATGACGTACACGTGCCACAGTTCGGCCGTCTCGGTGACCACGAGCAGGCCCAAGATCAGCGCGGTGAGGCCCATGGCCGTCTGCGTGATCATGAGCAACCGGCGCTTGTCATACCGGTCCGCGATGAGCCCGGCCCATGCGCCGATGAAGAGGATCGGGAGGAACTGCAGGCCCGTGGTGATACCCACGGCGGTGCCGTTCTGATCCGTGAGGACGGTGAGTACCAGCCAGTCCTGGGCGACGCGCTGCATCCACGTGCCGATGTTGGATACCAGCGCCCCGGCCACCCACAAGCGATAGTTCGGGCTTTTCAGTGCGCTGAACATCGTGGGCACGTCGGCTGGCACGCTCCTTGCGAGATGAAGGCGGGGTAAACGAGAACCACCCTAGTAGTTACTGAGAGCAACTACTAGGGTGGCCGTCACACTCGGCTGACCGAGGGCGCGATTAGTCGAGCCCGCGGAGGTCCAGCGTCAGGCCCGTGTCACCGTCCTCGTCGAGGACCACAGGGATGCCCCAGTCTTGCTGGTACAGGTGGCACGCGGCGTGATCCGGGATATCACCGCCGGGCTCGCCGTCGCACGCCGCCGCGCGGGCGGTGATGTGCAGGACGCCGCCGTCGAGCTCCGGGTTGAGCGTCAGCGTGCGGGTCAGGCCCGTGGTGGTGCCGCCACCGTCGAGCACCAGGTTCTCCGGAGAGGAGGAAATCTTCAGCTGGGTCGGGTCGCCCCAGCGGTCGTCCAGCTTCTGGCCCTTGGGGGCGGAGAACCGCACCACGACTTCGTGTGCGCCGGCGGCGACGGGCGTGGCGGCGCGCTGCGTCTGCGCGGCGCCTTCATCCACGATGAGCGCTTCCTTCGGCAGCGGCAGGCGCACCAGCTGATGCTGGTTGGTTTCAACGACCAGCAGGACCGGGCCCCCGTCCACCGAGGTATCCAGCAGGACGTCGCTCGGCTCGGCCAGCCCGCGGCCCAGCGTGGAGACCGTCCGCGTCACCGGGTCGTAGCGGCGCACGGCCCCGTTGTAGGTGTCGGCGATGGCGACGGACCCGTCCGGCAGCACGGCCACGCCGAGCGGGTGCTGCAAGCGCGCCTGCCCCGCCTCGCCATCGCGGAACCCAAAGTCGAACAGCCCCTCGCCAACGCCGGTTTCCACGGCGGCGACGGCGCCGTCGTCGTTCAGGCGGAGCACGCGCAGCGCGGAGGTTTCCGAGTCGGCCACCCAGACATCTCCCGCTGCGTCGAGCGCGAAGCCGGAGGACTGGGCGAACCATGCGGCGTCGGGCCCACCGTCCTGCAGGCCCTCGGTGCCGGTGCCGGCGAACACGGCGACCGCCCCGCTGACGGGATCAAAGCTAAAGATCTGGTGCGTGCCGGCCATCGCGATGATCACGGCACCGGCCTTGTCAGACCAGACGACGTCCCAGGGCGAGGACAGCGACGTGTTCAGCGGATCCGCACCCAAGTCCGAGACCCAGGCTCCGGACTCATTGGCGCGGGCGGAGGCGACGTCGAGCAGGCGCTGGACGCCATTGCCGGCGATCGTGGTGACGGCGCCGGTGCCTAGGTGCACCCCGCGGAGGCGGTGGTTCACCGTATCCGCCACGACGACGTCGTACCCCACCTGCTCCGCCACAGCGGCGGGCAGCACCGTGAGGCCCTGAGGTTCGTTGAAGCGCGCAGCGTCCGGGCCGCCATCGGCGTGGCCCTTGACGCCCTCCCCGATAGTGCGCACCACGGTCGTGGCGTCGGCGGCAAGCTCGACGAGGCGGTGGTGGCCGGAGTCTCCGACGAGGAAATGGCCGTTCTCCAGCGCGATCGCCTTGCCGGGGAAGCGCAGGTCCCCGTCGCGCGCAGGCGGGGCCACGTAGGGGCCATCGCCGCGGTGCAGGGTGCCCTTGGCCTCGTGCTCGGCGACGAGCTCCTCTACGAGGACCTCGAGGCCGTTGGCGTGGCCCTCACCGGTCAGGTGGGCGGCGATGTAGCCTTCAGGGTCAACGACGACGAGGGTCGGCCACGCGCGCGCCGTGTACGCCTGCCACGTCGTCAGTTCGGGGTCGTCGAGGACGGGGTGGTGGATCTCGTAGCGCTCGACGGCGGCGGCGAGCGCGTCCGGATCCGCCTCGTGCTCAAACTTTGGCGAGTGCACGCCCACGATGACGAGCTCTTCCGCGAACTTCTCCTCGAGCGGCCGCAGCTCATCGAGGACGTGGAGGCAGTTGATGCAGCAAAACGTCCAGAAATCGAGGACGACGATCTTGCCGCGCAGGTCCTCGAGGGTGATGTTTTCCCCACCCGTGTTCAGCCACCCGCGGCCGATGAGCTCTGAGGCGCGGACGCGGTAGCTCGCGCGGACGGATTCGGCGCTGGCGGCGGAGGTGTGGGTCTGGGTCACCGTGGGACTCCTCGTTGTCGGCTGACGTTGATTTCGGGACAACTCATTATCGCCCGCCATGATTCCCGCTCGGGCCTCGATGACGGCGTGAGACTGCTAACGTCGCCGGCGGCCCAACGTGCGCTAGCCCTCCTGCTGCGCTTCCAGTTCGAGGACCGTGACCTCCAAGACAGACTCGGCCATCTGCCGGAACTCGGTGTCCTGAATATTCTCGGGGCCGATGAAGGACACCATGGCCACGTAGTCCCCCGCCTCGCGGATCAGCACGAGCGACTGCTGCTTCAAGTCCTCGTCATTCGGGAATCGGGACCAAAAGAGCGCCGAATCGACGTCGTAGCCCGTCTCCACGGTGCGGAAGGTCAAGGGGCCGTTGGCCGGCGTGACCGCACCGTCTTCGCCGGGCTTGGTCACGTTCAGCGTCACGGAGGAGCACTCGGTGAGCAACCGCTGCACCACCTCATAGTGGGATTGAAGCTGCCCCGGGTCGTCATTCTTCGCCACCTCCACGGTGCCGATCGCGCTGACACCCTCGGCGGTGAATTGACTCAGCGCGGCGTCCTCAACCGAGCCGGCGAGGAGCGTCGGCGACCAGTTCAGCTGCGTCAGCGGGTCCTGACAGGCCGACGGCGCCACGACCACGTCTTCCAGCGCGTCCGCCGGATCCTCGCGGAGCGCCGTCAGGTCCTCGCTGCGGGCGTCGGAGGACAGGTCAAACCCGAGTCCGCTAGCCTGCAGCACGCCGGCCGTCACGGCCACGCGCGGGATGGTGACCTCCGCCTCGGATTCGGCCGACGCTTCGCCTGAGCCTCCGGGCGACGCCGTGGCCGCCGAATGCACGGCGTCGTCGGGAACATCGCTGCCGGACGGCCCGCCGCAGGCAGACGCTGCCAACAGCGCGACGGCGGCCGCGGAAGCCCAGCCGGCGCGGGTAGCCCGGCGCGTGCCGCTCGAGCGGCCGGGTCCTGGTGCGCGGAGATTAACGGCCACGGATTCCTCGTTCCTGGTCCTGCTGGTTGAGCTGCTGAATCATCTGGTTGTAGGCGGCGAGCTCGGCGTCGTCGTCCCGGTCCGCCTTGCGATCTTGACGCTTGGCCTCACGCTCCGAGGACCTAGACCAGGAGAACATGACCCCGAGAGCCAGCAGCAGTGTGGGCACCTCGCCGATGCCCCACATGGCCCCGGCGCCGAATTTCTGGTCCTCCATCGGGGTGGCGCCCCAGTCGCGGCCCATGTTGCCGAACCAAGAGCCCTGAATGAGCGACTCGCTGCTCATGAGGGAGACGCCGTAGAACGCGTGGAAGCTGATGGTCACCAACAGGATGACGAGGCGCAGCGGGTAGGTCGCCCGCCGTGGCAGGGGGTCGATGCCGATCATGTTCAGCGCAAAGATGTAGCCGGTGAGCAGGAAGTGGAAGTTCATCAGCTCGTGGCCCACGTGCTCTGACAAGGCGAAGCGGAAGAAGTCCGTGTTGTAGAAGACGATGATGGACCCCGCGAAGTTCACCGCCGCGAAGATGGGATGCGTGACCACCTTGGAGAATCGGGAGTGAACTATCGTGAGGATCCACTCGCGCGGCCCGCGGGTGCCATCCGTCCGGGACGGCAGCGCGCGCAGGGCCAGGGTGACGGGCCCGCCGAGGACGAGGAAGTACGGGGCGATCATGGTCAAGGCCATGTGAGCGATCATGTGGGAGGAGAACAGCACCATCCCGTACACGGCCAGCGCGCCGGAGGTGATGTAAAAGACTGCGGCGAGGCCCACGAGCCAGCTCACCAGCCGCATGACTGGCCAGTGATCGCCGCGGCGCCGGACCTGAAGGAACCACCGGATATAGAACACGGCGAGCGCGATGACGATGGCTACCCACAACCAGTCGATCCGCCACTGGGTCCACCACGACTCGGCCGTGAGCTCCGGAGGCAGCTCATACCCGGTGAGGTACCGCGCCGGCGTCGGGTTCTCCGGTTCCAGCTGCGGCACCGGAGGCGCCGTGCGCGCCAGCACGGCCGCCACGGCCATGACGACGGCGATGATGGCCACCTCGACCCCGACGATCCGCCAGGCGGCCTTGGCCGCGGAGAGTTTGCCCGCCAGCAGCTGCGGGATCGTGGCTTGGCGGTGCATCCAGCCGAGCGCGCCCAGGATCAAGGTCAGGGCCACCTTGACGATGAGCAGCACGCCGTACTCGGTGGTGAGCCCCTCCAGCGTGGTGACGCGCAGGGAGGCGCTCACCACGCCGGAGACGGCCACCAGCAGGATGGACAGGGTGGCGAGGGCCGAGAATCGCTGCAGGACGACGCCGGTGAGCACCGGGGTGGGGCTCCCCCACCCGCGGCCCGGGGCGGGGGCATCGAGCAGCCCGGCGAGGCACGCGAGGACCACCAGCCCGCCGACCCACAGGCAGACGCCACCGAGGTGTAGGAGCATCCCGTTGACCGCGGTCCAGTGATCATCAGCGCCGCCAGCGTGGCCAATGAGGGAGAGCGGAACGATCGCCACCAACGCGAACACGGCGCCGAGCGCGATGCCGGTGGCGGAACGGACACCGAAGGACCAGGCGGCGGTGACCGCCGCGATCACCACCATCCAGGCCCACGCCTGACCCGTGCCAATGTTCAGAACGAAGTCCAGCATGCCGCTGGTGTACGCGGGGGTGCCGGCCAGCGGCAGCCCGGAGACGTCGGAGAACGTCAGGACCAGAACCACGGCCGCCGCGACGGTCCAGACGCACGCCGCGATGGCCGCGATGTTCATCGTTCGCTCGAACGCCGGGTGCGCTCCCCCGGCGTCGGAATCCGTCCGCGTGGGCTTCATGCCGCGCGGCAGGATCGCCGCCGCAAACACCAGCGCGCCGATGGTCGTGGCCATCGCCGTGTGGTGGATGGTGCGCGCCAGCGGCAAGCCCCACCGCGTCAGGGCCCCGGGGTCAGCCAGCTGGCCCGCGACGGCCGCGCCCGAGTAGGCGAGCGCGATGACGAGGGCAAGGAGGCCGAGCCCGGCGGCGGGCAGGGTCAGGCGAAGGGGCTTCACAGGGGTTGGGCCTACTTTTGCTGGTTGCGGACCTTGACGATGACCACGATGACGGCGGCGAGGGCCGCGGCGGCCAGCAGGATAATGATCAGCGGCGTGGCCCACCCGCTCTCCTCCTCGGTGAGGTCGAGCTCGATGGGCCCTGAGCTCTCTGACGCCGTCGCTTCCGGGCTCACCGGTGAGGCTGTGGCCTGCGTGGTGGTCGGCGTCGCCGTCCCGTCCTCGGCGGGAGCGGACGTGGCCGCGGAGGCCTCGTCGTCGGCGCTCGGGCCGGATTCCACGGTGAAGTCGACGGCGCCGTCGTTCTCGACGGTCCCCTCGATTGGGTGACCATCGCTGGAGGTGACGCGCCACGCGAGCGTGTAATCGCCGGCCTGCAGGGGCTGGGCCGGGGTGAGCACCAAGTCGGCCCGCTCGACAGCGAGCTCGACGTCGTACGCCTGAGCGTCGGCATCGGTGAGCTCCACCGCGGAGCCGATGTCCTGGATCTCGCCGCTGAACGTCAGCCGAAGTTCCTCGGGGCTCTCAGCGAGCGTGTCCCCGTCGGCCGGGTCGGTAGAAATGAGCTGATCGTGCGCGTGCGCGGCCGGAGCTAGGGCGACGGCGCCGCACAGCGCGGCGAGAGCGATCAGCGCGGCGGCGAGTGCCGCGGGCAGTACAGAGGGGCGGGCAATTTGCCGCAGGGAAGTCATAGCGTCCTCACTGGTCGGAAGCGTTCACATTCTACGCCACGTAGAAAGGCCCGCCGTTTCGCGTGCTGCGAGACGACGGGCCTTCTGTGCCTCCCGTGTGGGGAAGCGAACAGGCTAGGGAGCCTTACTTGGCGACGGCAGCCTTCAGCTTGGAGCCGGCGGTCAGCTTCACGGAGTGGCCGGCCGGGATCTGGATGGCCTCGCCGGTCTGCGGGTTGCGGCCGGTGCGGGCGGCGCGGTCAGTGCGCTCGACAGCCAGCCAGCCCGGGATGGACACCTTCTCGCCCTTGGAGATCTGCTCAACGAAGACCTCGAAGACGGAGTCCAGCACGCCGTTCACGGCGACCTGGGAGTTGCCGGTCTTCTCGGCAACAGCGGCAACAAGCTCACTACGGTTCATAGCCAATGTATGTCCTCCTGGACTGCTCTTCCCCGGGCAACGGGGCCCGGATGCCCCGCGTTTGCGAGGACTTCTGGGATGAAAACTATCAGCCATGCCCCGCGGACACGCCCAGATCGGCCCGATTTGGGCCGATTTTTTGAGAAATCCGCGAGATTCCAAGCGTATTCGCAGGTTCGCGGCCGGATTCGAGGCCCTCGACCCCGCCCGGCCCGCCGCCGCGTCAGCACGAACGCCACAAATTGCAAACGATTCTCATTTAGTTCTAAGCTGCTTCTATGAATCGACACAGCGCCTCATGGCAGATCCCTTCAAGCACTCGCCGCGCCGCCGCGCACTGGCGCCCGGCCACCGCCGTCGCCCTCACCGCGCTTCTGGCGGGCCTCACCGGATGCGCGGCCTCCAGTGCCTCCTCCAACAACTCTTCCGGCAGCGCGTCGGCCCCGGGTTCCGAGGAGCCCGCGGCTGAGGCCACGGAAGTCACTGCCGACCAGCCCCGCTTCGCGACCACGTACGACGGCGGCGTGCTGATCGTGGACGCCACCACCGGCGAGGTGCTGGTGGACGAGCCGGTGGAGGGCTTCGCCCGCCTGAACGCGGCCGGCGATGGTCGCCACGCGATGCTCAGCGCCGAGGGAGCGTTCCGCGCACTGGACCTCGGCTCGTGGGAACAGGGCCACGGCGACCACTCCCACTACTTCGCCGGGCCCCCTGCGGTGACGGACGTCGTCGTCCCCGCCGAGCAGCCGGGCCACGTCCTGGCCCACTTGGGCCAGACGGCCCTCTTCGACGACGCCACGGGCACCATCACCCTGTTGGACGCCACAGCGCTCGACGCCGACGCGGACCCGGTCATCGAGACCCTCGAGCTGCCGGATGCGCACCACGGGGTGGCCGCAGCCCTGGCGGACGGGTCGATCCTCACGAGCCTCGGCACCGAGGACGGGCGCAACACGGCGGCCGCCTATGCACGCGCTGACGCTGACGGCCATCGGGAGATCGTCGCGCAGAACGAGGACTGCCCGGGCCTGCACGGCGCGGCGATCGCGGCCGAGGAGACGGTGGCGTTCGGTTGCGAGGACGGCATGTTGATTTACCAGGACGGCGCCTTCACGAAGGCCGAGGCCGCGGACACCTACGCCCGGATCGGCAATCAAGCCGAGGACGCCGAGTCGCCGATCGTCCTCGGCGACTACAAGGTGGACCCCGATGCGGAGCAAGAGCGGCCCACACGCGTCAGTCTGGTGGACACCCGCGACGCGTCCATCGATCTCGTGGAACTTGAGGCCAGCTACACCTTCCGCGGCCTCGGCCGCACGGTCGACGGCGGCGGCCTGGTGTTCGGCATGGACGGCACCCTGCGCCAGATCGACGTCGAAACCGGTGAGGTGACCGACTCGCTCGAGCTCATGGGCAGCTGGGAGGAGCCGGAAGATTGGCAGCAGCCCATGCCCACGCTCGCCGTGGACGGGGACCTAGCCTATGTCACGGAGCCGGAGACGGCGCAGGTCCACGTGGTCGATCTGGCCGCGTGGGAACTGGAACGCAGCATCGACCTGCCGCAGACCCCGAATGAGATCACCGGGAGAAGCTAACACCTCGCGAAGCCATCAACGTGCACTGAGGGAGCAGCCGCGGCTGTTCGCTCAGTGCACGTTGACGTGCGCTCTCCGCCTGGCGACCTCCGGATCTACACTGGCCCTACCCGGCAGGATGAGGTGATCGGATGGGTGCGCGCCACGACGATGAACGGCCCCCGCGGCAGGAGACCGACCCGGTGCTTCGCGCCGCCCGGTATCGGGATCAACAGGAGCGGGCGTCGGATGTGGACGTCCCCGATGAGTCCGGGGTGGTGAACCTGGGCGGCGAGCGCCTCGCCGAAATCCGCCCCCGGCTCTCAGCGCATGACGACGTCGGTGCGGTCGCCGCGTCCGCCCTCGAGCAGGCCATGGACCGGGGCGACTTTGACTCCCTCTCTTACGCCGGGCGTCCGCTGCCGGGCAGCACCACCGCGGCGAGCGACACCTTGGACCCCGACTGGTGGGTGAAGTCCCTCATTGAACGCGAGGGCATCCGCGGGCTCGGGCCACCGGCCATCGCCCTGCGCACGGAGGACGCACACTTGGACCAACGACTCGCTGCACTCGGTTCCGCCTGGCAGGTCCGGCAGCTGGTGGAGGACTTTAACGCTCGCGTGGTGGAGGCGCGGCGGCAGTTGCTCGGCGGGCCACCCGTCGTCACGCCCCTGCGCGACGTCGACGCGGAAGTGGAGCGGTGGCAGCTCCACCGGGATGAGCGAGCGGAACGCGCCGCCCGCCAGCGGCGCCGCCGCGAAGTGGCCCGGCAGCGCGCCCGCGCCGCCTCACGCGCCCGATTCTTCAGCCGCTGGATTCCGTGGCGCTGAGGAGCGCGCACGTTAAACGACGAGGGGCCCCACCGTCACGGTGGGGCCCCTCGTGTCTAGTCAGCCGGCAGCGCTAGCTGCGTGGGCTTACCAGGAGGACTTGGTGATGCCCGGCAGCTCGCCCTTGTGGGCCATGTCGCGGAAGCGAACACGGGAGATGCCGAACTTCTGGAACGTACCGCGCGGGCGGCCGTCAATGGCGTCGCGGTTGCGGACGCGCACCGGCGAGGCGTTGCGCGGCAGCTTCTGCAGGCCCAAGCGGGCCTCTTCGCGAGCCTCATCGGTAGCGTTCGGGTCAACGAGCGTCTTCTTCAGCTCGGCACGCTTCGCGGCGTAGCGCTCGACGATGACCTTGCGCTGCTCATTCTTGGCAATCTTGGACTTCTTGGCCATGTCTTAGCGCTCCTCTCGGAATTCGACGTGCTTGCGGATGACCGGGTCGTACTTCTTCAGGACAATGCGGTCCGGATTGTTACGACGGTTCTTGCGGGTCACGTAGGTGAAGCCGGTACCAGCGGTGGACTTCAGCTTGATGATGGGACGTACGTCCTTGTCCTTAGCCACTAGAGCTTCACTCCCTTCGCGATCAGCTCGGCCACCACGGCGTCAATACCGCGGGCGTCGATGGTCTTAATGCCCTTGGCCGACAGCGTCAGCGTGACGTTGCGGCGCAGGGAAGGAACCCAGTAACGCTTCTTCTGGATGTTCGGGTCGAACCGGCGCTTGGTGCGGCGGTGCGAGTGGGAGATGCTGTGCCCGAAGTTCGGGACTGCACCAGTCACCTGGCATACAGCTGCCATGATCACTCCTCAGTAGTAGTAGTAAAACGGCGGTACTCATCAAGCAGGCGCACGCCAGCGAGGTGGCCTGTGCCTGTTATTGCGTTGAATCGTCCCGCCACCAGTTGTGACACCGTTCTTTACTGCTTGAAGGTAACCAGGCTGGGTGAGATCCAACCGAAGCGCCCTGTCTTGCGCGATACACGGTGAATTCGGCGCCCCGGCGAGATCATCTGACGATGTTTCCTTATCTCGCGGGCCGCGTTATTCGGTTTACGGGAAACCACGCCTGTCACGGAGCGGCACGAGGCCGCACCTGAGCGCAGGCATGACTTAACGCCTTACTATCTTAGGCGTCGCCGCTGCCCAGCGCAAAACGGGCCAGCGTACTCTCAGTCACCCTGGTCGTGAAAGATCCAGTGGTCCTCGTCCAGCCCGCGGATGATCTTTTGACCCACTCGAGTCAGGTCAGCAATGTCTGCCTCGTCGAGCTGGTCAAACATCAAGCGGCGCACCGATTCCACGTGCTCCGGCGCTAGCGCTTGGACGGAACGAACGCCATCCGGGGTCAGCGTCGCCATGGTGACGCGAGCGTCCAGCGGCGATTGGCTGCGCGTCAGCCAACCGCGCGCCTCGAGTTTCTTGGCCACGTGGCTCAGCCGAGACAAGGACGCGTTGGTCATCCCCGCCAGCCGAGACATGGTCATCGTCCGATCATCCTGCTCGGAGAGCATGGCCAGGACGTTGTAATCAAAGATGGACAGTTTGGCCTGCTTGTAGAGCTCGGAATCGAGCGTCGCCGGCAACTTCAGCATGACGGCCCACAACGCCAACCATGCTTCCCGTTCGTCAGGGGTCAACCACCGTGGTTCCGTCATGAACGCCATTCTGACATGACTCGCCCACGAAACGACGGTACGTGGGCGTGTTTGACTAGGAACGACGTCGACGCGCGCCGTGGACCGGTCAGCATTCGACGACGTTTACGGCGAGTCCGCCGAGGGCAGTCTCCTTGTACTTGTGGCTCATGTCCTTGCCGGTCTCCCGCATGGTCACGATCACCTCATCGAGGCTCACCCGGTGCTCACCGTCCCCCATCAGCGCCATCTTGGCCGCGTTGATGGCCTTCGCCGCGGCAATCGCGTTGCGCTCAATGCAGGGAACCTGCACGAGCCCGGAGATCGGGTCGCACGTGAGCCCCAGGTTGTGCTCCATGGCAATCTCCGCCGCATTCTCCACCTGCTGCGGGCTGCCGCCGAGAATCTCCGCCAGCCCAGCGGCCGCCATGGACGAGGCGGATCCGACCTCGCCCTGACAGCCCACCTCGGCCCCGGAAATCGAGGCCTGCTCCTTGTACAGGACGCCAATCGCCGCGGCGGTCAAGAAGAATCGCACCACAATATCCTCCTTGACCCGCTGAGCTTCCTCCTCGCCGCGACCGATCGCTTCCTTGATCGCCGCCGAGTAATGCGTCGCGTAGAACATCACGGCCGGAATGATGCCGGCGGCCCCATTGGTGGGGGCGGTCACCACGCGCCCGCCGGAGGCGTTCTCCTCGTTGACGGCCAACGCCACGAGGTTGACCCATTCCTGCCAGAACACCGGTTCCCGGTTGGGGTCCTGTTCCGTCAGGCGTGCATGCCAACCGGGCGCACGGCGCCGCACCGCGAGCCCTCCCGGCAAGGTGCCACTGCGCTCCAAGGCGTGGTCCTTGGACGCTTCCATGACCTCCCACAGGTGCAGAATCCCCGCCCGGACCTCGCTCTCCGGGCGCATCGTCGTCTCGTTGGCCAACATGATGGCGCTCAGGGGTGCGTCCTGTTCGGTGCTGTGCTCCAAGAGCTCTGCGGCCGTCCGGAAGGGGTACGGGACCGCCGCGAGGTCCTGTTCAATCTCCTGAGCGACGGCGTCCTCTGCGCCTTCGCGGACAATGAACCCCCCGCCAATCGAGAAGTAGGTCTCCTCGATCAACGGCGCGCCGTCGGCGTCCAAGGCCGCGAGCCGGAGCCCGTTTGTGTGCCGCTCCAGCACGGTCAGCGGGTGCAGGATCATGTCCCCCACCCCGAAGGTCACGGTCCGCGTCGGCCCCTCCAGCTGAGCGGCGACGTCGACGGTGCCCGTCTCCGCGTGGACCGCTTGCCGCTGTTCGGCCACCTCCGGGAGGATCTCCTCCGCCGCGTATCCTTCGAGCCCGAGCAGGATCGCGCTGAACGTCCCGTGTCCACGCCCCGTGGCCGCGAGCGAGCCGTAGACGTCAATTTTGAGCCCATCGAGGCGCTCCAGCACGCCCGCCTCCGCGGCGCGCGCCACAAAATCGGCGGACGCACGCATGGGGCCGACGGTATGGGACGACGACGGCCCAAGGCCGACGCTAAACAGGTCAAAGAGGGACAGTGCCATGGATGTTCTCCTTCGGAACGGGTGGTCCAGAACGGCGCGGCGTTCTGGCGTGTCCGCGGTGCAGGGAACACGACGACGCCGGGGCGATGCGCGCCGGCGTCGTCGTGTGCTCAACGTTCGGGGTCAGGCCACGCTGACCCCGGACAGGGTGCCGTATTAGGCGATTTCTCCACCATTGGCGGAGGCGTAATCCTCGGCCGAGAGCAGCGGGCCTTCCTCGGTAACCTCCACCGTGAAGAGCCAACCGGCACCGTAGGGATCCTCGTTCAGGATGGCCGGGTTGTCGATGGGCTCCTGGTTGACCTCAACCACCGTGCCGGTGATCGGGGAAAAGATTTCCGAGACGGACTTCGTGGACTCAACCTCGCCGCAGGCCTCTCCGGCCGTGAGCTCAGCGCCGACCTCCGGCATGTCGACGTACACCACGTCGCCGAGCGCGTCGGCGGCAATCTGCGAAATGCCAATCTTGGCCGGAGTGTTGCCATCAATCCACTCGTGCTCGGCGGAGTAGCGGAGGGTGGAGAGAACCTTGCTCATCATGTTCCTTTGGGTCGGGGGCGAAATAAATACGGGACGTGGAATCTACGTTACTTCTGGCGGCGGTAGAACGGCAGTGCCACCACTTCGAAGGGCTGCGGCTTCCCGCGCACATCGACGTCGACAGCGGTGCCGGGTTCGGCATGGGCAACGTCGACGTAGGCCAGCGCAATCGGGTAGCCCAGCGTGGGGGACGGCTGGCCCGACGTGACCGCGCCGACGACCTCGCCGTCGACGGTCACCTCATAGCCTTCACGCCCGGCGCGGCGGCCCAGCCCCTTGAGCCCCACCAGTTTCCGCGGCGAGCCGGCGGCCTTGGCCTCCTCGAGGGCGGCGCGACCCACAAAGTCGTCCTCCTTCTTCAGGGAGACCACCGGCCCGAGGCCGGCCGCGTACGGGGTCGTCTCGAGGGTCAGCTCATGCCCGTAGAGCGGCATGCCGGCCTCCAGTCGCAGCGAGTCACGAGCGGCCAGTCCCGCGGGAATCACGCCGGATTCGGCGCCGGCGGCGAGCAGAGCCCGCCACAGGGCGACGGCGTCGTCGGAGCCAACGTAGAGCTCAAACCCGTCCTCGCCGGTGTAGCCGGTCCGGGCCAGCAGGACGCGGATTCCGGCGACCGTGACCTCGTCGGCGGCGTAGTAGCCCATGGAGGTGACCGTCTCCGCCTCGGCCTCCGGGGTCTCGCTCAGCAGCACGGCCTCCGCGACGGGGCCCTGCAGGGCGATCATCGCGGTCTCGGCCGAGGCGTCCCGGACGGCCACGTCAAAGTTCGCGGAGCGTTCGGACAGGTCCGCGGCCACGGTGGGGGCATTCGATGCGTTGGAGACCACCAAGTAGGTGTCCTCCTCGCGGCGGTAGACGATCAGGTCATCGATGATGCCGCCGCGCGCGTTGGCGATCATCGTGTACTTCGCCTTGCCGACCTTGACGGCGGCGAGGTTGCCCACCAGCGCGTAGTTCAGGAAGGCGGCCGCCTCGGGGCCCTCAATCCAGATTTCGCCCATGTGGGAAATGTCGAACAGCCCCGCCGCCTCGCGGACGGCGCGGTGCTCGGCGAGCTCGGAGGAGTACTTCAGCGGCATCTGCCACCCGCCGAAATCGGTGAAGGATGCCCCGAGCGCCTCGTGCTCGGCGGCCAGCGGTGTCTGCTGTGTCATGGTGTCCTCTCGAAACGGTTAGTTGCTCTCCGGGGCCTCGAAGGCCTCCGGCGGCGGGCAGGAGCAGACCAAGTTGCGGTCGCCATGGGCGCCGTCGATGCGGCCCACGGGCGGGAAGTACTTGTCCTGGCGCAAGCGGCCCACGGGGAACGCGGCCTGCTCGCGGCTGTAGGGGCGGTCCCAGTCGTTGCCTGCCAGCACGGCAGCCGTGTGCGGGGCCCGCCGCAGCGGCGAGTCCTCCACCGCATGCGCCCCGTCGACGACGGCGGTGATTTCGGCGTGAATGGCGATCATGGCCTCGATGAAGCGGTCCAGTTCGCCGAGGTCCTCGGACTCCGTCGGCTCCACCATGAGGGTGCCGGCCACCGGAAACGCGAGGGTCGGCGCGTGGAAACCGAAGTCGATGAGGCGTTTGGCGACGTCCTCGGCGGTGACACCCGAGGCTGCGGTGAGCTCGCGCAGGTCCAGAATGCACTCGTGGGCCACCAGTGACGTCTGCCCCGTGTAGAGCGTCGGGTAGTAGTCGGCCAGCGCCGTCGAGACGTAGTTCGCGGCGAGCAGTGCGTTCGCCGTCGCGTCCGTGAGGCCCTCGGCGCCCATCATGGCGATGTAGGCCCAGGAGATCGGCAAGACGCCGGCCGAACCGTACGCGGTGGACGCCACCGGGGTGCCGTGATGGCCGTTGTGCGGGCCAGTGGCCGCGCCGGGCAGGAACGGCAACAAGTGCTCGGCCACCGCAACGGGGCCAACGCCGGGGCCGCCACCGCCGTGCGGAATGCAGAACGTCTTGTGCAGGTTCAGGTGGGAGACGTCGCCGCCGAACTGCCCGGGCTGGGCAAGGCCCACGAGGGCGTTCATGTTGGCGCCGTCGATGTAGACCTGACCGCCGGCAGCGTGCACCTTGGCGCAGACATCGCGCACATCGGCGTCGTACACCCCATGGGTGGACGGGTAGGTGATCATGATGCCGGCCAGGCTCTCACGGTGCTTGTCGATCTTCGCGTCCAAGTCCGCTGCGTCGATGGTCCCGTCCTCGGCCGTGGCCACCACGACGACCTTCAGGCCGGCCAACACCGCCGAGGACGCGTTGGTCCCGTGGGCCGAGGCCGGGATCAGGCAGACGTCACGGCCCGTATCGCCGTTGGCCACGTGGTACTGGCGGATGGCCAGCAGGCCCGCGTACTCGCCCTGCGAACCGGCGTTCGGCTGGATGGAGACCCCGGCGTACCCGGTGATCGCGGCCAAACGCGCTTCCAAATCGCCGATGAGCTGCCGCCAGCCAGCGGTCTGGTGCTCGGGCGCGTAGGGGTGAATCGCCGCGAATTCTGGCCACGAGATCGCGGCCATCTCCGCGGTGGCATTGAGCTTCATCGTGCAGGAGCCCAGGGGAATCATGGTGCGATCCAACGCCAAGTCGCGGTCCGAGAGGCGGCGGAGGTAGCGGAGCATCTGCGTCTCCGAACGCACCGTGTGGAAGATCGGGTGCTCCATGTACGTGCTGGTCCGCACGACGGCGTCGGCCAGACCGGTGCCCGCGGCACCGTCGGCGGCGGACTGAATCGCCGCCTCGGCGTCGGACACCCCAAACGCTGCGGCGACGGCGGCGAGGTGAGCGGGCGTCGTCGTCTCATCCGTGGAGAGGCTCAGCGTGTCCTGGTCCAGCAGGCGCAAATTGATCCCGGCGACCTCGGCGTCAGCCACGATGGACTCGGCGCGGTCCGGCGCGGTCACGGTCAGCGTGTCAAAGAATTGGTCCGTGGCGAGCTCGAACCCGGCGCCGGTCAGCACCGCGGCCAGGGTGCGGGCGGAGGCGTGCGCATGCTCCGCGATCTTCTTCAGCCCTTCCGGCCCGTGGTAGACGCCGTACATGCCCGCGGCGATGGCGAGCAGCGCCTGCGCGGTGCAGATGTTGGAGGTCGCCTTCTCACGGCGAATGTGCTGTTCGCGGGTCTGCAGGGCCAAGCGGTAGGCGCTGGCTCCCGCGTCGTCGAAGGAGACGCCGACGATACGGCCCGGCAGGTTGCGCTCGAGCCCCTTGCGGACGGACATGTAGGCGGCGTGCGGACCGCCGAAGAACAGCGGGACGCCGAGGCGCTGGGTGTTGCCGACGGCGATGTCCGCGCCCTGCTCGCCGGGAGGCGTGATGAGCGTCAGGGACAGAATGTCCGCCGCCACGGTGACCATGGCCCCACGCTCATGGGCGGCTGCAATCACGGCTGCATGGTCCGTGACGCGCCCGGAATTGCCCGGCTGCTGCAGCACGATGCCGGAGATCTCCCCGTCGGGCAAGCCCGCCGAGAGGTCAGCGACCTCGAGGTCAAAGCCAAGGGCCTCGGCGCGTCCGCGAACCACCTCGATGGTCTGCGGGAAGAGGTCCGCGTCCAGCACCGTCTTGGCATCAGCCTTCTTTTTATTGGCCCGGCGCATGAGCAGCACGGCCTCGGCGACGGCGGAGGCCTCATCGAGGAGGGAAGCATTGGCGACGGGCAGGCCGGTCAGGTCGCCGATCATGGTCTGGAAGTTCAGGAGCGCTTCGAGACGGCCCTGGGAGATCTCCGGCTGGTACGGCGTGTAGGCCGTGTACCAGGCCGGGTCCTCCAGGATGTTGCGCATGATCACGGGTGGGGTGTGCGTGCCATAGAAGCCCTGACCGATCATCTGGGTCTTCACCACGTTCTTCGATGCGATCTGCCGCAAGTCCTCCAACACCTCGGCCTCACTGCGGGCGGCCGGCAGTTGCAGGCTCTCTTGCTGGCGAATGTCAGCCGGCACCGCGGAGTCGACCAGGTCGGCCAACGAGGCGTAGCCAATGGTCGCGAGCATGTGGGCTGCGGCGTCCCCGCGCGGGCCAATGTGGCGATGCGCGAAGGACTCCGCTGCGGGGTACGTGAAATCGGTGCTGGTCATGAGGTGGGACTCCCGGGTCGGGTTACACAGATCAAAAGCGAGGGCGAGCACAAGTGCCGCCACCCAGTACGCGGGCAACGGCTGCTTCCCTCCCCGCTCTGTAGTGGACCTGAGAGTTTCCGCGAAAATGATTCCGCTTGCACCTTCGGTGAGCGACACCGGTTGGCCGGCTCGCTACTTTCCAGAGTCGCCTCTTCGCGGCGGTACGGGGGCCTGAGAGATTCCTGGGGAGGAAATTGCTCCTACGGCGCCCGACCGTGGCTTCGGCCGGGGCTCTCCCGCCGCATGTCGACAGCGTGTACCGCGGAACCACAACACCCGTTGCGGCCGTCGGCACATCTCCCAGTGTAGTGCGCTCCGTGAGAGCCAAACAACAGCCTCCGGTGGCACGGCCCACGCTCGTGACGAAGCGCGTCGGCGCATGACGAGTTCTGACGCAGTGGGGCTGCGGCCGCGCCACAACCACGAGGCCCCGGTAGTCTGAACTATCGTCCCTAGTAAAACCTCGAACGAGCCCCATCAACGAGCGGGAGAATCTTTCATGCCGGTTGACGCCATCCTGGCCCTCGGCACCGTCGTGGCCGTGCTGATGGTCCTCATCACCACCCGGATCGCAGCCGACGTCGTCCTCGTTTCCGCCGTCGTCTTTCTCATGCTCACCGGCATCCTCACCCCCCAGGAAGCGCTGTCAGGGTTTAGCAACACCGGCGTGCTCACCATCGCCGCTCTCTACGTGGTCGCCGCCGCGCTCAAGGAGTCCGGTGCCATCCAGTGGTTGGCCCTCCGCGTGCTCGGCCAACCCAAGCGGACCAAGCTGGCGCAGTTGCGCATCTTGGGCCCGGCCGCGGGCCTGAGTGCCTTCATGAACAACACGGCCGTGGTGGCCATGCTCATTCCGGCGCTGCAGGATTGGTCCTCTCGGCTCAAGATCGCGCCGTCGAAGCTCATGATTCCGCTCAGCTACGCCTGCATTCTGGGCGGCACGGCCACCGTCATCGGCACCAGTACCAACCTCGTCGTCGTCGGTCTGCTGGATTCGGAGAAAGACGTCCAGCTCTCCATGTTTGAGCCCGCGTGGATCGGCGTGCCGCTCGTGGTGGTCGGTGGGCTGTACATGTTCTTCTTCGGCAACAAACTGCTGCCACGCCGGCAAGGCTTCCTCGAACAATTTCAGAGCGCCCGTGAATATGGGGTGGAAGTCCTCGTCGACGCCAACGGCCCCCTCGTCGGCAAGACGATCGCCGCCGCCGGACTGCGCCAGCTCACCCACGGATACCTCGCCGAGATTGAGCGCGAGGACCAGCTGATGACCGCTGTCTCCCCACAGACCGTGCTCCGTGGTGGCGACGCCCTGATCTTCATCGGGGCCCCCGACTGCGCGCAGGAACTGCGCCGAATCGACGGACTCACCCCGGCGGATGGGCACGTGCAGGAACTCAACATCCGCCACTCCAGCCGACGGCTGATCGAGGCGATCATCGGGACCGACTTTTCCGCCCTCGGACAATCGATCCGGGCCGCAAAGTTCCGTACCCGCTACAACGCGGTGGTGCTGGCCGTCTCCCGCCACGGCAAGCGCCTGCCCGGCAAGTTGGGCGACATTGAATTGCAGGTGGGCGACACCCTGCTGCTGGAAGCTGGCGACGACTTCGTGGGTCAGTACCGGCACCGCAAAGACTTCCTCATGGTCAGCGCCCTCAACGACTCCTCCCCACCGGATTTCAAGAACGCCCCGGCGGCACTCGGCATCTTGCTGGCCATGGTGGTGGTCAGCGCGGTGGGCCTGCTCAGCATCCTGGAGGCGTCCTTCCTCGCCGCGCTCGCCCTCATCGCCATCCGCTGCGTGCCCGTCTCGAAGGCGCGCCGGGAAATCGACTTGTCCGTGCTCACCGTGGTGGCGGCGTCCTTTGCGCTCGGCAGCGCCATGGCCAGCAGCGGCGCGGCCGAGCGGATCGCGGGCCTCCTCCTCTTCGCCGATGGCCTCGCCCCGTGGTTGGCCCTCGCGATGGTCTACGCGCTGACCGTCTTCTTCACCGAGCTCATCACCAACAATGGTGCGGCCGTGCTGATGTTTCCCATTGCGGTGGAGGTGGCCGCGCAGTTGGACGTCAGTTTCATGCCGTTCGTTCTGGCCGTCATGTTCGCCGCCTCGGCGAGCTTCATGACGCCGTTGGGGTACCAGACGAACCTGATGGTTCTGGGTCCCGGCGGTTACCGCTTTACGGACTACCTGCAGGTGGGTGCTCCGATGAGCCTGCTGGTCGGTGCCGTCGTCGTCGGCCTGGTTCCCTTGGTCTGGAGCTTCTAACCGCCCCACCCGGGACTGTTAACGGGCTTCGCCTCCGCGCACCGTTCCCCCGCCGGCCAGCGGCACGTGCCACCCAAACCGGAGGGACAACCCGCGCAGGGTAAAGACGGCCGCTGCAATGCCGATGCCGACCCACGTGGAGAACCAACCCAGCTCGAGGGCGCCCACCGTGAAGAACGCCCCCAGCATGGCCGGGATCGCGTACACGCCGCGCGGATTAAACAACTGCGGGGTCTCATTGGCCACCACATCACGCATCACGCCTCCGCCCACCGCGCTGGTGACGCCCAGCAGGGCGGCCGCCACGGGGTTGAGGCCGGCCTCGTAGGCAATCAGCGTGCCGGACGTGCAGAATAGCGCGAGCCCGCCGGCGTCGAACAGCAAGAGGGTCCGGCGCAGCCGGGTATCGTGAATGATCCGCGTGGCGACCAGCAGCATGGCCAGCACGGGCGGCACCAGATAGACGGGTTGTTCGAACGCGTTGGGCACGCCCTCGCCGATGATCACATCACGCGTCACCCCACCGCCCAGCCCGACGAGCGAGGCGAGCAGGAGCGAGCCCACGACGTCGAACTGCTTGCGCGCAGCCAAGAGCGAGCCCGAGACGGCAAAAAAGAACGTGCCGAGGAGATCAAGAATGAGCATGGACATCGGCTCGAGCATAGCGGCCCCACGCACGCTTGCGCCGGTGAGCCCACGCCCGGCGCCGTCACACGAGCTCGCCTAGTCGGCCGCCACCTGCACGTAGTCTGGATACTTGGCGCTCATGTTGTCCCCGGAGCTCACCCCGGTCAGGCGCCGCTTGACCCACGGGAGCAAGTGGACCTTGGCCCACGTGGCGTTTTCCTTCAGGAGCTCGACGCGGCTCCGCGCGGCGGGCGTGGATAACTCCGGCACCTCGATACTGTGTTCGGCCCGCAGGAGCTCAAGGATCCGGGTGGCCATCAGCGTGTGCCCGGCCGTGTTCATGTGGAGCCGGTCCTCATCCCAGTAACCAAAGTTCTGGAACTGCCGCCACCGCCAGTAGTCGGCGATCACCACCTCGCGGCGATCGGCGATCTCGCGGAGCCGCTCGTTAAACAACGCGACGCGGCCCAGGGTGGTGTTCACGAGCGGGGATTTGGAAACGTCAAACCCGGTAAAGACGACGACGGCGGCGCCGGTGCCCTTCAGGTCGGCGAGAGCGCCGTCCAATTGCCGCGCGATGGCCTCGACGTCCACTCGCGGACGCAGGATGTCATTTCCGCCGGCGGAGATGGTGACCAGCGTCGGCTTCAGCTCGATGGCGTGTGGCACCTGCTCGGCCACGATCTGCGGGAGCTTCTTTCCGCGGATGGCGAGGTTGGCGTAGCCCCAGGCAGGATCGGCGGTGATCAGCTGCTCGGCCACGCGATCCGTCCAGCCGCGCACGCCGTTCGGGCGGTCCGGAGCCGGGTCACCGACGCCTTCGCTGAACGAATCTCCCAAGGCAACATATCGCTTCTCGAAATCCACGATCAGTACCCTAATACACGCTGGGCCACTACTGCGGGATGGAACACCCGGTGCAACACTAGGCGCGTGGAACAGTCGCCGCGAGCCGCGCCTGACGCACCGCCGCGCCGAGGATGCCGTTGCGGGAGAGATTCCCGTTGTCCTCACCACGCAGGGGGACGTAGCCGAAGGCGAGCCCGTAGGCGGGGTCCGCCCACCCGAAGGACCCGTTGGCGCCGTTGTGGCCATACGCCCACACCGATCCGAAGCTGTTCTGGGGAGCCGGCTTCATGAAGCCAATCCCAAAGGCGGTCAGCTCGCCGCTGGCGCGGTCCGCGCCGAAGACCTGATCCTCGGTCATCAGGCGCGTTGTCTCGGCGGAGAAGAGCGGCTCGGTGCGGGAGCCGGCGTCGTCCACGACGCCGGTGCTCGTCACCGCGTACAGCCTCGCCAACCCGCGGGCGTTGGCGACGCCGCCCGCGGAGGAGTGCCCGCCGGCACGGACGGCGCGGTGGTTCGGCAAGTCCAACAATTCACCCGCTGTGCCGTCCTCGCGCTCAAACACCCCGGTGGAGTTGAAGGCCAAGCCGGTATAGCCAAACGGGTCGATGAAGGGCAGGGGCGCGGCGGCGGGCTTGAGGACGTTTCGGTAGCGGAACTCCTCGGCCTCCGGCAGGCCCAAGTAGAAATCGATCCCGTACGGGGAACGCACGCGGTCCTCGTACACCTGTTGCAAGGACTCTCCCGTGGTGCGCCGCACCAACTCCTCCATCAGCACGCCGATGGTCAACCCGTGGTAGGCGTGCGTGATGCCAGGCCGCCAGGCCGGGGGCGCCGCCGCCAGCTGGGCGGCGGCGCGCTCCGACTCGTTGTACTCCGCCAAGCTAAACCCGCCCGGGACGCCGAGCGCGCCGGCCTGATGGCTGAGCGCCTGCCGCACCGTCGTCGCTTCCTTGCCAGCCGCCGCGTACTCGGGCCAATACTCGGCAACGCGCGCATCCAGATCGAGCACACCGTCCTGAACCAAGAGGCCCATGACCACGGCGCCAGCCCCCTTGCTGCAGGAGAACACCCCGGTCAGGGCCTCGCGCCTCAAGGCCGGCGGCTCGTCGTCGGCCCCAAACCCACCGGCTTGCGGGGCGTGATCCTGCCCGACGGCGAGGTCGAGCACCGGGGCTCCGTCGAGATACACACACAGCTGTCCCGCGTAGGCGGGATCCTCTTCAACGAAGCGATCCAAGAGGTCCGCGACGGCAGCGAAACGGGGATCAATCATGTATTCATCCTTCAACGATTGCAGCGAGAAGGGGCCTCGCGCGGGGCCCTGCGGGGGTTTTAGCGTTCCGGGGTTGACTGGCGAAACCGCAAGCGCCAGCGGTCATCTTGGCGGACCCACAGGGAGGAGACGATGAGGGCGTATCCCGCCCCAGCGATCCGGTACGTCAGGTGGGCGCCAAGGGGATGGGCGTCTGCGCCCGCCCCGTCCGCGGGCACCGCGCTGGCGTGGAGCAGTTCAAACGTCCCCGCCGGGGCACCCGCCGCCTCGGCGAGCGCAGCGACGGCCGCGTCTCGGTCGTGCACCGTGCCGCGGGAGCCGACCTGCAGGAAGTCGTGATGCAGCAGATAGGCCACAGCGGAGGAATCCGCGCGGACGGACGGCTCCATGAGCTCCCGCTCTAACGTCACGACCGCGTCGAGTTCCGCGGTGCCCGCCCCGGCCTCTTGCACGTCCTCAAAGCTGCTGAACAGGTGGTCCTGCTCGCTCTCTACGGCGGGTGCCGCCGGCTGCTGGACCGTCTCCGCCGCCGGGCCGCCGCCGAGGCCCGGACCCGCGTCGAGCTCCCGGCCTTGCTGAAAGGCGGTGGCCGCGGCCCGTGCGCGCACGTCCGCGGCCTCGTTCATGGCGTGCCCGGCGTGGCCCTTGACCCATTCGAATTCGTACGTGCGGCCCACCAGGGCGGCGTCGATCTCTTGCAGGAGGTCCACGTTGAGCACCGGCTTGCCGTCGGACTTTTTCCAGCCCTTCTTTTTCCAGCCCGGCATCCACTTGGTCACCGAGTTAATGACGTACTGCGAGTCGCAGAGGATGTGTAGCGGCTCGGCGGGGCGGTCGGCGGTGGCGCGCAGCAGGTCCAAAACCGCCATGAGCTCGCCCATGTTGTTGGTGCCGTGCTTCCAGCCGCCAGCGCGCCAGTGGTCGTCGTCGATGTACCAGGCCCACCCGGCGGGCCCCGGATTGCCGAGGGCGGAGCCATCCGCTGCAGCGATGATCGTCATGCAAACCATCCTGCCACGGCGTCCTGACGGGCCGGAACGCAGAGCGCCCCGCGGCCGCAGGCCCGACCGAGCCGAGCGCCTGCCGCCGCGTGAGCTAGCCCTCACCACCATTTTGTGAGACACTTCACAGGTTTTTGCGTGGCCTGCAACACGATTGCAATCAATCAAGTGCATGATTAAGCGCATCACTTAGCACTTTCGACGAAGGATCCTCACACCATGAGCGAAGTCTTAGCTTCCATCAATGAAGTGATCTGGAGCGACTGGCTGGTTTATCTCTGCCTCGCTACCGGCGTCTACTTCTCCATCCGCTCCCGTTTCCTGCAGGTGCGGCACTTCAAGGGAATGATTCAGCAGCTCATCCGCGGCGAGCGTTCCCCCTCCGGCGTCTCCTCCTTCCAGGCGCTGGCCCTGTCCCTCTCCGGCCGCGTCGGCACCGGCAACATCGCCGGCGTCGCCACCGCCATCGCTTTCGGCGGCCCGGGTGCCCTGTTCTGGATGTGGATGGTGGCCTTCCTTGGCGCCTCCACCTCCTTCGTGGAGTCGGCCTTGGGGCAGCTCTACAAGACGCGTGACCCGCTGACCGGCGAGTACCGCGGCGGCCCGGCCTACTATCTGTCCCGCGCACTGGCCCACACCAAGGCCGCCGGGTTCTTCAAGGTCTACGCCTACATCTTCGCGTTCGTCACCGTCCTCGCCTGCGGCGTGCTGCTGCCCGGCGTGCAGTCCAACTCGATGGCCACAGCCATCGACGGCGCCTGGACCGTGCCCTCCGGCGTCGTCGCCGTGGGTGCCGTGATCATCCTGGCGTTCGTCATCATCGGCGGCGTGAAGCGCATCGCGAACTTCGCCACGATCGTGGTGCCGTTCATGGCCGTCGCGTACATCGTCCTGGCCCTGATCGTCGTGTTCGTCAACGCTGCCCAGCTGCCCGAGGTCATCGCCATGGTCTTCCGCAGCGCGTTCGGCATGGACTCGGCCTTCGGCGCCGTGATCGGTCTGGCCGTGATGTGGGGCGTCAAGCGCGGCGTCTACTCCAACGAGGCCGGCCAGGGCACGGGCCCGCACGCGGCCGCCGCCGCTGAGGTGTCCCACCCGGCCAAGCAGGGCCTGGTGCAGTCCTTCGCGGTTTACGTGGATACCCTGTTCGTCTGCTCCGCGACGGGCTTCCTCATCCTCTCCACCGGCGCCTACCGCGTCTTCGACAACGGCGCCGAGGATGGCAACGTGATCGCCGAGGGCGGGATGCTCTCCGCGACCGCCACCGTGGGCCCGCAGTTCGCCCAGGAGGGCTTCGATAGCGTCTTCGCCGGGTTCGGCTCCTCCTTCATCGCGGTCTCGCTGATCTTCTTCTGCCTGACCACGATCATCGCGTACTACTACATGGCGGAAACCAACCTCCGCTTCATCGTGGGCCAGGCCTCCAAGAAGCTCATTCCGGGCATCAACGCCTCGGTGGGCCGCGTGACCACCATGGCCCTGCAGATCGCCATCCTCGTCGCCGTGGCCTACGGCTGCATCAACACCGCCTCGGACGCGTGGGCGATGGGCGACATCGGTGTGGGCCTCATGGCGTGGCTGAACATCATCGGCATCCTGATCCTGCAGCAGCCGGCGTTCAAGGTCCTCAAGGACTACGAGCAGCAGAAGAAGCTCGGCTTGGATCCGGTGTTCAACTCGTCCAAGCTCGGCATCACCGGCGCGACGTTCTGGGAGACGTACGAGTCGGACCGCGCAAAGCGGGACACTGCCGGGGTCTAATCCTCCCCCCCGGCTCGGACACACGAAAGCCGGCGTCCCGTCGTCGTACCTCATCTGGACGACGGCGGGACGCCGGCTTTTCCGTGTCCGGCGGCTGGGTGCCAGCCGCCTCGGCTGCCCAGCTTAGGCGGGGTACATCGGGTTGTGGCCAGCCTCGACGCGTTCGGCCTCGCGCACAGGGCCCGGGGCCGTGCCGTCACCGAACGGTCGGCCGCCCAACTCCTCACGCCCGTGCTCGCTGAGCCAGCCGGACAGGTCCGGGCCCACGGGAACGATTTGGGTGGGGTTCACATCCTCATGCACGACGTAGTAGTGGCGCTTGATCTGTTCAAAGTCGATGGTGTCGCCGAAGCCCGGGGTCTGGAAGAGGTCCCGCGCGTACCCCCACAGCGCTGGCATCTGCTCCAGCTTGTTGCGGTTGCACTTGAAGTGGCCGTGGTACACCGGGTCAAACCGCACCAGGGTGGTAAAGAGGCGGATGTCCGCTTCCGTGATGCTCTCCCCCATAAGGTACCGCTGGCGGCTCAACCGCTCCTCCAGCCAATCCATGGCGGTCCACAGCCGGCCATAGGCCTCCGCGTAGGCCTCCTGGCTGCCCGCGAAGCCGCAGCGGTAGACACCGTTGTTGACCTCGGTGAAAATCCGCTTGATGACCGGAAACATGTCATCCAGCTTGTCGGCCGGGAGCAGGTCTGGCGCGCCCTCCCGGTGAAAGGCCGTCCACTGGGTGGAGAAGTCCAGCGTCATCTGCGGATAGTCGTTGGTGACCACCCCGCCAGTTTCGATGTCCACGATCGCGGGGACCGTGATGCCACGCGGGTAATCGGGGAAGCGGGCCAAGTAGTTTTCCTGCAGCCGCTCGGTGCCAAGCACCGGGTCCCGTCCGTCCGGATCCAGATCGAACGTCCACGAGCGCGCGTCGTGCGTCGGGCCGGGGGTGCCGAGGGAGAGCGCGTCCTCGAGCCCCAACAGGCGCCGAACAATCAGCGCCCGGTTGGCCCATGGGCAGGCCCGGGCGGCCACGAGCCGGTACCGGCCCGCCTCCACCGGCCACGCGTGGGCGCCATCCGTCAGTCCCGCACCCACCTGGCCGATCGTGCTGGACTCGGCGGTGGGCAGCGCCCGGATCGCGTCCGGATCGGCGACCACGCGGTCCTCAATGTAGTTCGTGTCTCGCGTGAATTCTCCCCCGGTGACGTAGGCCCCCTTGGTCGAAAATTCGTTGTTGTTCTGGGTGTGTTCTGCGCTCATGATTCCTCCTGCTCACGCACCGTCTGCAGGGCACGGCCCCACGCGATGACCTGATCTAGCATCGATTTCATGGCCCTTTCCGCGCTGGGCGACGGCGTGAAGGTGCCCTCGTCGAAGTCCGCTCCCAAGGCAAACGCCACCGTCTTCTGCACGTGGGCGATACCGACGGCGGACAGTTGCTGACGCAATACCTCCGTGGCGCGGGCGCCCTTAACGCCGCCGTAGGAGACGATTCCGGCCGACTTATCCGCCCATTCGGCGAAGAGGAAGTCGATGGCGTTCAGCAGCGCCGGCGACGGCACGTGGTTGTATTCGGCGGTGACGAACACGTACGCGTCAAAGGAGGCCATTTTGGCGGACCAGACCTTGGTGTGCTCCCGCTCGTAGACGCCGCTACCGGCGGGGAGCGGTTCATCCAACAGCGGCAGTGCGTAGTCGGCGATGTCCACGTACTCGAACTCCACGTCCGGCCTGACCCGCGCGGCGACCTCGTGAGCCCATTGGGCCACTTGGGGGTTGAGGCGGGATGGGCGGGTGGACCCGGTAACGACGGCGATCCTGAGCATGTTCCTCCTAGTCCTCGGTGGCTCCGGCGCCGCGGACGGCCTCGAGGTGGGCTGGCTTGACGGGGACGGCGTGTTCGCCAAACTCATCGGAGTGCTTGGCAATGAAACCCTTGATGAACGGGCAGACAGGCACGATCTTCAGCCCATCGGCAATCGTCGCTTCTAGGGCGCCGCGGCCGAGCACGTGGGCGAGGCCGCGGCCGGAGTAGGCGTCCTCGACCACCGTGTGGAAGAAGACGCGCTGGTCCGCGGCGGGGCCATGCGGCAGGTAGTGTGCCCGCCCGACGACCTGGCCGGTGGCGTCATCGAGGAGCTGGAACTGCCGCGCCCGCGAATCGTGGTGGACGGTAAAGGTCGTGCCGTGCTCGGTCAACGGGTCTCCTGTGAGGTTGAAGCGGTCAGAGTCATGGCTCGCGGTCACTGCTCGCGCGGCCGCAAGCGCGCATTGGGCAACGCGGGCGCCGGCAGCGCGGCCGGCTCCCTCGGCGGGAAGGTGCCGTACCGCGGCACCGGTGCGCCGTCGTCGTACACCCCGGACGACGGCGGATCGGCAGGTTCCGCGCCGATTTCCGCCTGCCAGGCCGCACGGTAGGCGGCGATTTCCTCGTGCTCGCGGCCCACAAAGTTCCACCACATGACGATGCGCTCGCCAAACGGTGTCCCCCCGACCAGGAGCGCGCGCACGGGCCGTTCTCCGGCCGTGAGGACGAGCCCCTGGCGCCCGGTGGGCAGGTAGGCCAGATGATCCTTGGGCAGCGCCACGTCGTCCAATTCAAGGTCGCCGGAGTCTAGGAGGAGGCCGTGTTCGTAGGTCGGGTCCACGTCGAGGACCAGCTCGGCGCCCGGCTCCAGCAGGATCTCCGCGCCCAGGGTCGGGTGGTGCGTGGTCACCGGCGACTCGCTGCCGGCGAGTGAACCGAGGAAGACGCGCACGACGGCGCCGGCGCGCTGGACGGGTTCCGGGGCGTAATGCTCGAACGTGGGCTCCATGTGCCGGGCGCTCTCCGGCAGGGCCAACCACAGCTGAGCCCCGTGCAGAACGGTGGTCTCCGCGGTGGAAAACTCCGAGTGACTGATGCCCCGGCCCGCGGTCATCAGGTTGACCTCGCCCGGGCGCACCGTGGCGGCGAACCCGGCCGAATCCCGGTGGTCGATGGCGCCGGTGAAGAGCCAGCTCACGGTCTGCAACCCGGTGTGCGGATGACGCGGCACATTCATGCCGCCGGTGTGCGCCACGTCGTCTGGACCGTAGTGATCCAGAAAGCACCACGGACCAATGAGGCTGCGCTCGCGCTGGGGCAGAGTGCGGCGCACGGACATGTGCCGAATCCCGCCCAGCGGCACGTCCCGTGGGGAGAGCACCTTCACGCCCTCACACTCATCCCCCGGGGCGCAGGTGACGGCCTCCGGGGCCAGCTCAAGGTCACTCATGGCGAAAGCCTAGCGCGTGGACCGGCCCGGCGTCTGTGGGCTTCAACGCAAAGTCCCGGCGTTGGCCCGTTACTTTTCCGGCCGCTCCGCTGGGCGGCGGGCACCGAAAATCTCCAGCAACCACGCGGTGAGGACGGCCACGGCGGCGGGCAGCGTCATCGCGTAGGCAACCAGCGCCCACGTGGGCCCGTCCGGGAACTGCACAGGTGCCCCGGTCAAGAACGCACCGGCCGTAAACTGCAGCAGCCACACGGCAAAACCCAGCGCATAGGCGCCGACGGCGGTGAAGAACACCGTCAGCATGCGCCACTTGCGGGAGGACTCCAAGGTCTCGGCGTGCCTCAGCAGAGCAGGCCGCAGGAGCAGAATCAGCAGTAGGAACGCCACGAAGAAGCCGGCGGAGAAGAAGGCCGTGAGGATCACGAGCGAGCCGAAGGAGAGGAGGCCGATCAGCAGGGACCCTCCGATACTCGCCGCGAGCGCCCACCACAGGCGCTTGGCGAACGTCTTCAGAGGTACCGGCGGCAAGTCCATCAGGGAGGCGAGCATGGCCAGTAGCCTACCGGCCGCTCAGGACGTCGTGTGGTTCGAAGCCCTGAATGACGTTCACCCTGGCCGCAGCGGGCACCCCACCTGCCGCGCCGGCGTCGGGCATGCCAGAGTAGGAGTATGAGTCAGAGCGATGCGCAGACCACCACGACCCTCCTCATTTTGGGCGCTTCCGGCGACCTGACCTCTCGCCTGCTGCTGCCCGGCCTCGCGACCCTCCTGACCGTGGAGACGGATCGGCGGGTGCGCGTGCTTGGCTCCGACCTGCCGGACATGGACGAGGACGCGTGGCGCGACCGCGTGCGGGAGGCCTTCACGAAGGTCGACGCCGGCGCCGAGGCTGAACGGGTCCTTGGCGACACTGCCTACATCGCGGCCGATGCAACGGACGCGGATGGACTGCAGCGTGCCCTTGACGCCGCCGGCGACGGCCCGCTGGTCATCTACTGTGCGCTGCCACCGCAGATCACGGCCAAGGCGTGCGCCGCGTTGGCCAACGTCAGCTTGCCCGAGCAGACCACGCTCGCCTTGGAAAAGCCGTTCGGGTACGACGCCGACTCCGCCCGAGAGCTCAATCGGACCCTCGCCCGCTCCGTGCCGGAAGAGCGGGTCTTCCGAATCGACCACTTCTTGGGCCTCTACACGGTGCTAAACCTCTTGGGCCTGCGGTTCACCAACCGACTGTTCGAGCCGGTCTGGAACCGGGACTCGATCGAATCGGTGGAGATCATCTACGACGAGATGGTGACGCTTGAGGGCCGCGCCGGGTACTTCGACCACGCCGGCGCCCTCCGAGACATGATTCAGTCCCACCTTCTGCAGGTCATGGCGGTCGTCGCGATGGATCCTCCCGCCAGCGTCGGCGAGCGGGACCTGCGCGATGCGATCGGGCAAGTGCTACGCGCGGCCCGCATCGTCGACCCGGCGGAGCATTCCCGCCGCGCCCGTTACACCGCCGGGTCCATCGGCGAGCGCGAGGTCCCGGATTACACGGCCGAGGAGGGCGTGGATCCGGACCTCGGCACGGAGACGCTAGCGGAGGTTCAGGTGGACATCGCCAACCACCGCTGGGCTGGCGTGCCCTTCATCCTGCGCAGCGGGAAGGCCTTCGGCGAGATTCGCAAGCGGGTGGTGATCCACTTCAAGCCGCCAGCACACATCCCCGACGGCCTATTGGGCCAAGACACACCGGACTCGCTGACCATCGACCTCCGGCCCGACTCTTTCACGCTGTCCCTCACCACGAACGGTGCGGGCGACGCGTTTACGCTCGGCCGCACGGACCTGACCGGACAACTCGGCGGGGGCCAGTTGGAACCCTACGGCGAGGTCCTGTCCTCCATGCTGGATGCCAACCCCCGGTTGGCCGTGCGCGGCGATGCGGCGGAAGAGTGCTGGCGGATCCTCGAACCCGTCCAGCGCGCGTGGGACGCGGACGACGTCCCGCTGGAGGAATACCCTGCCGGCTCGCAGGGCCCTTCGAGCTGGCCCACGGCGGGCGCATCCGGCGCGCGTCAAAGCTAGGGGGCGTCGACGGTGTGCGCCGCTTCGCGGCGAGAGTCATTGGCGCCCGTGACGCTGCCGGAGGCGTAGTCGATCTCCAACGCCTGCACCGATCCAAACACCGCATCGAGCCGCCCCGTGACCCGGCTGTCCCAGCCGCGGCGTTGGATCAGCGCGGCCACATCGGCGGAGGCGGGCGACTCGAGCGCTAGGGTGCCATCCTGCAGGTGGTGTCTCGGCGCATCGATCGCCTCCTGCAGTGGGGCGTCCTGCAGTGCCCACGGCACCAGGACGGAGGTGAGAATGTTCGGAATCTGGTGACCGCCCGGGCTGCCCAAGGCCAAGACCGGCCGCCCCTCGCCGTCCAACACCATGGTCGGCGCCGCCCAACTCACCGACTTACGGCCCGGCGAGGGCCGATTCGCCGCGCTCGGGTCAGAGGTGAACCGGGAGAGCTGATTGTTCAGGAAAAAACCTCCCACGCTTTCGGTGGTCCCACCGCCCCAAAAATTGGTGATGGTGTTGGTCATCGAGATGGTGAAGCCGTCAGAGTCGACCACGCTGAGGTGGGTGGTGTTTCCGGCGACGATCTCAGCCGGTTCGTTCGCCGCGCTGCCCCCACGGGGTGCCGCGGCGGGTTCGACGACGGACTCAGCCAGTTGCGCATTCCGGGCGGCATCCGTCATGGCGTCCGTGGAGACGTCCACGAAGCGCTGGTCACCGAAACGCGTGGCCACATTGTCCTCAGCCACAGTCCATCCCGCCGACAGCGTGTCAATGTAATCGGCGGACCCCGGGGCGTGGTCCGCGGCGCCGGCGGCCTCACCGATTTGAAGCATCTGGATGACCGCCGCTCCCGGCAACGCCGGGGCCATCGAGACCAGCTCATACTCGCCGAATTCCCCGCGGACCGGTTCCAGTTTCTCCGTCTCATAGGCCGCTAGCGAGGCTCGATCGATCCCCTCGACCGCGGCGAGCTGATCCGCCAAGCTACCGGTATAGAACGCGTCCGCGCCCTCAGCCGCCAAGACCTCCATGAACCGGGCCAGTTCCTCCTGCACCAACTGATCCCCCTCGCCCACGCGCCCGAACCCGGACTCAAACTGTTCCAGGCCCGCCACGGCGGCCGGACCGGCGTCGGACTCAATCCGGTGCGCCAAGAACGGCGTCACCGCAAACCCCTCCCGGGCCACGTCAATGGCGGGTTGCAGCACCTCGGACCATTCCAGTTCGCCATGTTCAGCGTGAAGGGTCGCCATGCCATCGACGAACCCGGGAATACCGGTGCCCGATTCCGGCACCTCCCCCGCCTCATTGACGACCTCGCGGTAGTCGTAAGTGACCGGCTCGTGGCCGGCTTGCGCCAGCACGGCGGAACCGCCCCCGCCCATCCCGGAGGCAAAGGGTTCGACGACGGCGACGGCGAACGCGGTGGCCACGGCGGCATCGGCCGCGTTGCCGCCAGCGTTCAACATCTGCACTCCAGCGTCCACCGCCGCGGGATGGGCCGCTGCGACCCCGTGCTCCTGCAGCAGCCGCTCAGCCTCAGCAGGCTCACTCGCCGGCGCGGACTCGCTGGCTGGGGCGCTGGGACTCGGGGCAACGGGTGCTGACGAGCTAGGGGTCGCGGAACGCGGATCAGGCTCCGGGGCCGGTGCGGAGCACGCCACGGTGGCCAAGAGCAGGACAGTGACGGTGACGGGGGCAGTTCTCTTCATGCGGGGCCTTCCTCGTTTTTCCGGCCAGGGCCACGGATCAGCGCGCCGTGGCGACCCTCAGGCGTGGTGTCCCGGCTCTCATCCGGGCCGCTGCCCCATTGCAACACGTCAACCTGAACGCAGCATTCAGGCCCGTACCCTAGGATCAACATCAATCACCGTTGGCCTTCCGATCAGTCAGGCGGGACCTCGCCCCATGACACGCACCACCGCTTCCAGCCCGGCGCCCGGGTCCCACCCGGCGCGGCCGTCACTGGGCCGTGTGGCAGCGCTCGACGCCGCCCGGGCGGTCGCGATCGTCGGCATGATGGCCGTCAACGTCGGGCCCCGTGATGTCGAGGGACCCGTTGGACTGCTCTATCAACTCCCGGCCGGGCGCGCGTCCTTATTGTTCATGGTGCTCGCCGGCGTCGGCATGTCCATCTTGACCCGCACGGCCCGGCAGCCGGGAGGACACCTGCCGTGGCAGACCATTCTGTGGCGGGCCGCCCTGCTGCTGGTGGGCGGGCTGGCGCTGCAGATGCTGGACCACGAGGTCAGCGTGATTCTGCCTACCTACGGTTTTCTGTTCCTGATCTGCATGCCGTTATTGCGGCGCTCCAACCTGACCCTGGCCGTCATCGCAACAGCCTCGACCCTGGCGGGTCCGCTGATCTGGTTGCTGGCCCAACGCGCGACGGGACAGACGTACGATTTCACGCAGCCGGTCCTCGCGGACGCGCCTCGGGACATCCTCGAGGGAATTGTGCTCTCCGGCTCCTACCCCGCCGTCGTCTGGATCGCCCCGTTCGTGCTCGGCCTGCTCTTGGGCCGCGCCGACTTGCGGGCCCGCCGCGTCCAAGTGCGCCTGGCCGTCGCGGGAGCGGCCACGGCGCTGATCGCCTACGTGCTCTCCCAGATCCTAATTGTCCTTCTTGGCGAACCGAGCGAGCCCGCGGGGTGGACCAAGCTCGTCTCCGCCGTCGACCACTCGCAAATGCCGTTGTGGCTCATCTCCGGCACCGGAAGCGCCGTGTTGATCCTGGGGATCTTCCTGTTGGCCGAGGACGTCGTCGCCCGGCGCTTGAAATTCCTGTGCGCTGCCGGGCGGCTCTCCCTGACGGTCTACGTCGGCCATTTGCTGGTGCTCGCCGCGTGGGTCCGCCCAGAACCGCACACCCTAGCCGAGGGCATCCTCATCACCCTCGTCATGGCCGTGGCCGCGTTGATCTTCGCGTCCGTCTGGACGCGCTTCTTCGCCACGGGCCCGCTCGAGTTCCTGTTCCGCTGGCCGCGATCCCGCAGCTCGTCCCGCGGCTAGGCACGGGCGCGGCGGACCCGGCGACGACAGCCCGCGGCTACATCTCCGCCTTACCGCGCCGCCAATAGCCCATGAAGGACACCTGCTTGCGGTTGATGCCCGCGTCTCGCACCAAGTAACGGCGCAGTTCCTTAATGGTTCCGGCCTCCCCGGCGAGCCACGCATAGAAGGGCGCATCGGCCGCCTGGGCCGGCTCCCACAAGATGGTCTCGTCGATGTCAACGTCTTCGGGTTCCTGCCCGGCCACCACTGCGCCCGCGGCCGGGATGGCGACGGCGCCTCGCACCGCCGTGCCGAGGAGCTCACCATGGGGGCGGGAGCCGCGCGGCAGCCACTGCACGGAGACTCCCGATCGGGTGAACGAGCCCTGGATATCGTCCACGCTGGGGACCTCGATGAACGCATTGCCGGTCATGCCCGGCGGCAGGGTCTCGAGGATGGAACAGATGGCCGGTGCCGCCGTCTCATCCCCAGCCAGCAGGATGCGGCGCGCGGAGCCCGGTTTGAACTCGATCCCCGCGTAGTCCGGCTTCACCAAATGCTTGTTCGGGCCGATCATGGTGACGTGCTGGCCCGGCTCCGCCTCGGCGGCCCAGACCGAGGCCGGACCGCCGACCAGCTTGCCGTTCTCCCGGGCCACGTGCAGCACGAAGTCGATGTCGATCTCCGCGTACTCGCCGACATTGCCGGGATGCCCGGGCGCGCGGAACGAGCGGATGGAATAGGTCCGCATCCAGCCGCGATCCGCGGGGTCCTTTTGCAGCCAATGCCGGTACCAGCCGGTCACGTCTGCCTCGGCAATGCGGCCGTCAGGACGCAGGCGCGCAAAATGGTCCGCGCTGGCCTCCGGCCCCGGGATGACCAGCTTGATGCGCAGGTCCAACGGGTGCCCGCCGGTCCCGAAGTGCTCAAGGTCCGGCCCCGTGAACGTCACACGCCGGTAATTGGGGCTGATGGTGGTGGCGGCGACGGTGGTCAGCGTGAACGCGAGCGCTTGGCAGGCCTCCAACGCCGGCTTCAGCCCGTCATCGTTCAGATCGCCGGTAGGTGCCTCGGCCGGCGACGCGGCGCTAACGGTAGTGGGCGCATCCTGCGGGGCGTTCAACTGCGGCAGGGTTCCCGTCGAGCGGCCCCCGGCCGCCGCCCGTGAGGCGTTCTCATCGTGGTTTGTCCCGCGCACCACCCGGTTGCGTCCAATCGGCAGCACCAAGGGGGTGCCAGCCACCGGATCGGGGATCACGCGCGAGGGCATGCCGAAGACGTCCTGCACCATCGTCTCCGTGACGACGGCGGCCGGGTGCCCTTGAGCGTAGATACCGCCCTCCTTCAAGGCGACGAGGTGATCCGCGTAGCGGGCCGCGAGGTTCAGGTCATGCAGCACGATCGCCACGGTGGTCCCGCGGCGGCGGTTCAGATCCGCGACCACGTCGAGAACCTCCAGCTGGTGCGCTACGTCGAGGTAGGTCGTCGGCTCGTCAAGCAGCAGCAGGTCCGTCTCCTGGGCCAGCGCCATGGCGATCCACACGCGCTGGCGCTGGCCGCCCGACAGCTCGTCAATCGCGCGGTCCGCCAACTCCTCGGTGCCCGTGGCGTGCATGGCGCGCGCCACGGCGTCGTCGTCCTCGCCGGACCAGCGGCGGAACCAGCCCTGATGCGGGTAACGGCCCCGCCCCACCAGCTCGCGCACGGTGATGCCGTCCGGGGCGATCGGCGTCTGCGGCAGCAGGCCGAGCACCTTGGCGATCTCCCGCGCCGGCTGGGTATGAATGTCCTTGCCGTCCAGCACCACGGAGCCGGCCGAGGGCTTGAGCAGCCGGGAGAGCCCACGCAACAACGTGGACTTGCCGCAGCCATTGGCGCCCACAATCATGGTCACTTCGCCGGTGGGCAGCTCCAGGCTGAGATCGTTGACGATCATCGACTTGTCATACCCCAGGCTCAGGGCCTGGGCTTGCAGTTGGGCCATGTCAGCCTCCCATTCCTTGTTTGTTGGAGCGCACCAGCAACCACAGCAGGAACGGCGCGCCGAGCGCACCGGTGATGACCCCTGCCGGGAGGGTGACGTCCCCGAAGAGATTGGCTCCAGCAAAGTCGGCGGCGAGCACCAGCGCCGCGCCAACCAGTGCGGAGGCCACAAAATTGGTGCGGTGCGTCAGGAGGCGGGCCAGCGGTCCCGCCAAGAACGCGACGAACGCGAGCGGCCCGGTGACCGCAATGGTGCACGCGCTGAGGGCGACGCCGAGCACCACGAGCGCGGCGCGGGTGCCCCGCACGTTGAGGCCCAAGCTGGTGGCCGCGTCATCGCCCAGTTCCAGGATCCTCAGCTTCGAAACCGCCAGGGCCGTGAGCGGGGCGAGCACGACGAGGCAGGCCGCCAGCACGGCCGCCCGGTCCCACGTGCTGGAGCTCAGGGAGCCCACGAGCCAGTGCAGCGCGTCGCCCGCCGCACGCACATCGGTGCGGGTCAGCAAATAGTTCATGACGGCCTGAAGCATCGCGGCCGCGCCAATGCCGATGAGGATAAAGCGTCCACCGGTGTTCTTACCGCTTTCCGCCATGAAGTACACGAACAGTGCCACCACGAGGCCACCGGCGAATGCGAACAGGCTCAGCGCCGGCCCAGTGATTCCGAGCGCCAGCATGCCGGCGACCGCCGCGGTCGCCGCACCGTAGCCCACACCGATGACATCGGGGCTGGCCAGCGGATTGCGCAGCAGCGTCTGGAAGATGGTGCCGGACAGCCCCAGCGCGGCACCGGCGAGGGCACCGACGACGGCGGCCGGGCCGCGGTGCTCGGTCACGATGAAGCTGAGCCCTGGCACGGTCTCCCCCGTCAGGATCAGCCACAGTTGATCGAGGTACACCACCGGATCACCGAGCACCACGCGGGCGATGAACAGGACGATCACGGCGGCGATGAGCCCGGCCAGGACCCGGCGCACCCGGCGCGAGGCCCGCTGTGTGGCCGTACCGTCCGCACCGACGCTGGCACTCAAGACGGCCTCACGGGTGGCGTTGGCGTCGGCGGGTGCGGTGGCGCTCGCGGTAGCGGCGCGGGACGCGGAGCGGGAACTAGCGCGCTGGAACATTACAGGTTCACCTGCTTCCGGGTGCGGATCAGCCACATGAAGACGGGCGCGCCGATCACGGCCGTCATGACGCCCACCTGCACTTCGCTCGGCGGCAACACGATGCGGCCCAGCACGTCAGCGCCGAGCAGCAGCACCGGCCCGGCGAGCACACTCAACGGCAGCAGGACGCGGTAGTCGGAACCGACCATCAGGCGCAGCGCGTGCGGGACAACGAGGCCGAGGAAGGCAATCGGTCCGGCCAGCGCCGTCGCTGCACCCGCGAGGAGGACGACGCCGAGTCCGGCGATGAGCCGCCCCCGGCCAACGCGCACGCCCAGGCCCGTGGCGGCGTCGTCCCCCAACGCCAGCGCGTTAAACAAGCGCGTGGATCCGAGGATCAGCAACGCGCCGGCGGCGAAGAACGGCAACAGGGTGACGACGTCGGCCACGGACCGGGCGCCCAGCGTGCCCACCTGCCAGAAGCGGAACCCGTCCAGAGCCGTCTGGTCCAGCAACAGCACCGCGTGCATGATCGAGCTGAGCCCGGCGGCCAACGCCGCGCCAGCCAGCGCGAGTTTGATGGGGGTCGCCCCCTCCCGCCCCAGGCTGGCCACGGCATAGATCACGACGGCGGCCGCGGCCGCGCCGACGAACGCGAACCAGATGTAGCCGGAGACGGTCGCCACCGAGAAAAAGTGGATACCCAGCACCACCGCGAGGGCCGCGCCCGCGTTGAGCCCGAGAATGCCGGGGTCAGCCAGCGGGTTGCGGGTCATCCCCTGCATCGCGGCGCCCGCCAGCGCCAGCGCCGCGCCCACCACGAGCCCGGTCACGGTGCGCGGGATGCGCGAGTGGATGATGACGTGGTCCGTGTTGGACGGATCGAAGGCGGTCAGGGCCTCAAACACCACGGCGGGACCGGTGGCGCGGGCTCCTACCGTGACGGAGAGCACAGCCAACACGACCACCGCAGCGGCCAGGAGCAGTGCCACGGCCGTGCCGCGCAACGTCTGGCTCATGCGTTGGTTCTCTCTAGACTGGTCAAATGGTCGATCTTCACGCACCACAGCCCGTGTCAGCGTTTGCTTCATTGCTGCTGGCTCCCAACCCGTCGGCGATGACGCTCGACGGCACGCAATCTTACGCCGTTCGGTTCCCCGGGCATACCTCGCTGATCGTGGTGGACCCGGGGCCCGACGACGCCGGCCACGTGGCCGCTCTGGCCGCCCTGGGGGACGTGGCGCTGATCCTCATCACGCACCGACACCCGGACCACACCGCGGGGATCGACGCGCTGCACCAGCTCACCGGCGCGCCCGTGCGGGCCGTCCTCAGCGAGTTCTGCCGCCCTGCGGCGCCACCTCACCCGGCCCACAACACCCCGGCCGGGTTCGGTGAACCGCTGCGAGACGGGGAACTGATCACGGAAGCCGGCGTGAGCCTGCGCGTGGTAGCCACGCCCGGCCACACGTCCGATTCCGTGAGCTTCTTCCTGCCGGAAGACGGCCAGCACGGGGCGATGATCACCGGTGACACCATTTTGGGCCGCGGCACCACCATCCTGGACTTCCCCGACGGGACCCTGGGCGATTACCTCGCCTCGCTCGAGCGCCTGGCCGGGTTCGGCGCCGCCACCGTGTTGCCGGCTCACGGCGGCACCCTCCCCGACCTGGCCCGCATCGCCGGCGAGTATACGGCGCACCGCAACCAGCGGCTCGCCCAAGTGCGCGACGCCGTCGAGCGGGTGGAGTCCGGGCACGACGACGGTTCCGCCGCGTCCGTGGCCGAGGTGACCGACGTCGTGTACGCGGACGTCGATCCCGCGGTGCGGGGCGCGGCGGAACACTCCGTGTCCGCGCAAGTGGCGTACCTGCGCGGGACTGAAGGCGCCTAAAGCCGACAAGCTCGGGGAGCTACCGCGTCGATTATTCGACGACCGACTCGACCGTCTCGGCCATCTCCGGCACCACGTTCTCGAGGGCCCACGGCAGGCTCAGCGCGCTGGCCGCGGAGATGGAGAGCGTCTGGTGGTCATCGTTGGTGTAGATCAGGCCGCCGTTGCCGACCGCCGGGATCTGGGCGAACAGCTCGTTGGCCGCAACGTCCTCGGCGGTGGTGCCCGCCGGGATCCAGGTGTAGAAGACGTCAGACTCGAGCTCGTCGCCACGCTCAGCGGACCAGTCGTAGTAGAACTGCCCCTCCGGCGCGTTCTCCGCAACGATGGGGGCCTCCGTCATGCCCAAGGACTTGAAGAAGCGGGGGCGGGTGTCCTCACCCGTGTACAGGCTGACGATGTTCTGCGCGGTGTCGAGGTTACCGGCGATGAACGTGGCCTCGGACAGCGCCGGGTGCTCGTCGCTGACGGCCTGGACCTGGGACTCGACGTCTTCGATGAGCGCGGCGGCTTCCTCCGACTTGCCGAGAGCCTTGCCGGTGGCCTCCGCAACGGACTGCCACGAGGCGAGGTAGTTCTCCTTCTGCGGGCCCACGACGGGGGCGATCTTGGAGAGCTTGTCGTAATCTTCCTGCGTCAGGCCCGAGTAGCCGGCGAGGATGACGTCCGGCTGCAGCTCGGCGATGGCCTCGAAGTTCACGCCGTCGGCCTCGCTGTAGAGCTCCGGGGCGCCCTCGGAACCGATCGGGGCGCCGAGCTCCTCCAGCTTGGCGTCAATCCAGTCGGTGCTGCCGTTCTCGTTACCGCCCCAGGTGACCTCCGGCATGCCGGCCGGCACCACGTCGAGCGCCAGCGCGGTATCCGCGTTGACCCAGGAGACGGTCACGACGGTCTCGGGCTGCTCCGGGATCTCCGTCTCGCCGTAGATGCTCTCCACGGTCACCGGGAAGGCGCCGCTGGCCTCCTCGTCCGCCGGGGCGTCTTCGCCCGTGGCGGCGCCCGAGCAAGCGGACAAAGTCAGGGCGGTGGCTGCGGCTGCGGCAAGCAGCCCTACGCGACGAGAGGCGCGGCGGGAGATGTTCATAGCTGGTCCTTGCGTGAATGCGGGGTTGATGCAGCGGCCACGTAGCCGCCTGAGTAAGGTTAGCCTCAGTGAGCACCATTACGCAAAGCGGATGTGACGAAATTGTCACCCGTGGTGCCCACGCAGCACCGCACGGACACCCGGCTCAGTAATGCAACGCCGCCGGACCATAATCCGCGCGTTGGGCGGCCCGCTCGCGGGACGCCTGCGTCTTCTCGTGCAGCCGGTCAATCAGCCGGTTGGCGTTGGAGATCAGATCCGCGATGGCCGCATCGTCCCGGTCAATCCAGACGTGCTGCGGCTCGCGGCGCAGCGGCCTGAAATCCCGGTGCTCCTCCCACACAAAGAGCGTCCGCTGGGCCCCGATGACGTACTGCTGCCACCAGACTTGGCGCAGGTAATGCTTGGGAATCGTGCGCCACGCCTTATTGGTGGTCTTGATTTCCGCGAGCTCCACGGCCCCGTCGGCCCGGAGGGCGATCCCGTCCGGGGTAGCCAGGTGCCGGACCTCGGACGCCGCATGGAACAACAGGGAACTCGGCTCGATGACAAACCGCTCCTGAACCCAGGCCGCGATGACGGGCTCCCGCTGCCGGCCATACTCCGTGTACGGGTTACCGGCGAACCCTGAGCCGTGCAGTTTGGCCTCCGCCGCGGCCTCGATACTCCGCGGGGTGGACAGCTTCGCCACGTCCGTCGCGGTAATTCCTCGGGTCCGCGCACGCAACCAGTTGACGCGGTCGCTGGAATCGGCCACCACGCGGCTGAGGCACGCATGCCGCGTGGGCGCCGGGCCGTCCCCGCCGGCGCCGATCGGTGGTGCTGGGACGACGGGGGCGGAGGGATTCACAGGCACCCGCCTATTCTGCCCCAGCACGCGCTCGGGCCCCGGCAGCCAACGCCGCCGGGGCCCGAAGTCAGTGCGTCGCAGTAGAAACCTATTCGCTCGCCGACTGGATCATCGGCTTCGGCAACGCCTCGGGGTAGTTCTCGCTCAGTTCCTTGAGCAAGGCCTCCCGGACCGAGTTGTGCAGTTCCCAGAGCTCGCCAGCGTTGGCGGCGGTGACCCAAATGAAGATGGTCATCAACCCGCCACGGGCGTCGCTGACGGCCAGGTCGGAGTCCCGGCCATCCCAGTGCGGGTTGGTCTCGAGGACCTTCTGGAACGTGGAGCGCAGCACATCAACCGGCGCCTTCCACGTCAGCTCGATGCTGATACCACCAGCCACGTCGTTGGTTCCGCGCGAGTAGTTCCTGAACGGCGTCGTCGTGAAGTACGTCGAGGGTAGGATCAACCGGGTCTCGTCGATCAGCTTGACCACCACGTACGTCAGGGTGATCTCCTCCACGTTGCCGCGGGAGCCCTCCACAAACACGGTGTCATCGACGCGCAGCGAGTCCGTAAAGGCGATCTGCAGGCCGGCAAACAGGTTGGTCAACGCGGACTGCACCGCCAGGCCGGCCACCACCGAGATGAGGCCGGCGGACGCCAACAGGCCAGCTCCGAGCGCGCGCACCTGCGGGATCATGAGCAGGACACCGGCGACGGCCAGCACCAGAACGACGGCGACGGCCACCCGCCGCAGCAATCCCACCTGGGTGCGCATTTTGGACATGCGCCGGGCGTCCACGGACTGCTCGGAGCGGTACTTGGAGAGCATCAGCGATTCGACGAAGTGCAGGACCACCACGAGGAGCCAGGCGAACGCGGCGACCATGCCCGCCAACAGCAGGAAGTTCGCGGCCTCATACCAACTCGCGTCGGGGGCGGTCACGCCGATCGCACCGAGCGATCCCGTGGCGCAGAGCAGGAAGAAGATGGGCCAGCGCGCCCGGGACATATCCGCCAACAGTTCGGGGCGTTTGCGCAGCACTCTGCGCAGTACGGTGATCCCCACCCACGTGACAATGAACGCGATCACCACGGCAATGGCGATGCCGACCACCGGCTGGAGGTAGTCCGGCAGCCCGGAGGTGGCCGATTCCGTGAGGCCGCTCAGGCCGTTCTCGCCGGGCACCACCCGGTCCGGGTCAATCAAGGGATCAGCGGATTCGCTCGGGGACGAGCTCGAGGAGGACACAAGAGAACGCATGTCCCTAGCCTGACATAGCCGGCGCCGCGCCCGCTGTGAACTAACCATGAGTGGCCCCACGCTTCACCGGTGGCGAAACGATCAGTCACGAAACACTGTGGTGGTACGGACGGGCGAGCCAATGTGTCACGATTCAATCATGCTTGCCTCTGCCCCGAACCAGGATTCCCCGTACGCGCGCGTTCACTTTAAGCAGGTCGACGTGTTCTCCGCGGTGCCGTACTTGGGCAATGCGCTGGCGGTGGTGCTGGATGCGACGCACTTGGACACCGAGACCATGCAACGCATCGCGCAGTGGACCAACCTGTCGGAGACCACGTTTGTGCTGCCGCCCACCACCGCGGGGGCCGACTACCGCGTGCGGATCTTCACCTCGACGACGGAGCTGCCGTTCGCCGGGCACCCCACCCTCGGCACCGCGCACGCGTGGCTCGAGGCCGGAGGCGTCCCGGCGGCGGGCGACGTCGTGGTCCAGGAGTGCGAGGCGGGGCTGATCGAGGTGCGCATTGAGGACCCGGACGCGGCGGCGCCGCGGTTGGCGCTGAAGGCCCCGCAGTTCTACCGCACCGGCCCGCTGGAGGACGACGTGCTGGAGTGGGCCGTGACCGGGCTGGGGCTGCGCATGGACGACGTCGTCGGTCACCAGTGGTTGGCCAACGGCCCACAGTGGGCCGGGTTGCTATTGCGGGACGCGGAGACCGTGCTGCGGATCGAACCGGATTTTGCGTCGCTCGAGGGGCTGGAGGTCGGGGTGATTGGGCCCCACCTCGAGACGCCGTCGGGCAACATTCACACGGGCCGCGATCCGCGGCACGAGGCCGCCCGCCCGTCGGGAACACGTGCCGAACTTGAACCGCTGCCGGATACCGGGGCGATCAGCATGGGGGCGTTCGCCTCGGCGATCTCCCATGTCCCGGCCGACTACGAGGTGCGCGCGTTCTGCCCCGGCGAGGCCCTGCCGGAGGACCCGGTGACGGGCAGCCTCAACGCCGGGTTCGCGCGGTGGCTCGTGACGGAGAACCTCGCCGCGCCGTCGTTCACCGTGCGCCAGGGCACCCGCGTGGGCCGGGCTGGCTACGTGCAGGTCCACCAGGACGAGGCCGGTTTGTGGATCGCTGGCGACTGCCTGACCTGCATCGACGGCTCGGTGCTGGTTCCCTAACCCGTGCCGTCAGCCAGCCACACCGCCGCCGACGACCGCCAAGCGTGGGGCGCCCTCTGGGCGCTCGTCATCGGGTTCTTCATGATCCTGGTGGACTCGACGATCGTCACCACCGCCATGCCCGCCATCATGGCCGGCCTCAACACGGGCGTCTCCGGCGTCGTCTGGGTCCATAGCTCGTACCTGCTCGCGTTCGTGGTGCCGCTGCTCATCACCGGGCGCATGGGAGACCGGTTCGGCCCCAAAAACTTGTACCTGACCGGGCTCGCCGTGTTTACCGCCGCCTCCCTCTGGTGCGGGCTCGCGCCGGATTTGCCCAACCTCATTGCTGCCCGCGTGGCTCAGGGGCTAGGGGCCGCGCTGATGACGCCGCAGTCGATGACCTTCATTACCCGCCTCTTTCCGGCGGAGCGGCGCGGGGCCGCGATGGGCCTGTGGGGCGCGGCGGGCGGGCTGGCCTCGCTGACCGGCCCGCTGCTCGGAGGCGTACTCACCGATTCTCTGGGGTGGGAATGGATCTTCTTTGTCAACATTCCGCTGGGGATCTTCACCTTCTGGCGGGTGCTGCGCAAGGTCCCGGCGCTGCCGACGCACGCGCGCAGCTTTGACATCCCGGGCGTGCTGCTGTCCGCGGCCGGCGTCTTCCTCTTGGTCTTTGGGATTCAGGAGGCGGAGACCTTTGACTGGGGCCCCGTCGTCGGCTGGTTCGGGATCTGGCACATGATCGCCCTGGGAATCGCCCTGTTGGTGACGTTCATCTGGTGGCAGCGCCACACCCGCACGGAGCCCCTGCTTCCGCTTAACCTCTTCGCGGACCGCAATTTTTCGCTCGCTACGAGTGCCATCGCGTGCATGGGCGTCGCCATCACCACCCTGAGTATCCCCGTCATGTTCCAGTTGCAGTCCGTCCGCGGCCTCACCCCCACGCAGGCGGCGCTCGTCATCGCACCCATGGCCCTGCTCGGTGCCGCGATGGCCCGCTACGCTGGCCGTCGCGTCAACCGCAAGGACCCTCGCACGCAGGCCGTCCTCGGCTTCTTGGTCTTCGGCGCCGCCATCATCGCCTTCGGGATGATGCTGCCGCTGAGCATCTCCGTGCTCTGGCTGCTGATCCCCGCGGCCCTCATGGGCGTTTCCAACGCGCTCGTGTGGCCGGCGGTCTCGCTGACCGCCACGCGGGATCTGGGACCCACCAACGCTGGCGCCGGCTCGGGCGTCTACAACATGACCCGCCAGATCGGCGCCGTGCTCGGTTCCGCCATGATGGCCGTGCTCATCGAGGCCCGGATCGCAGCGCACGTCGCGCGCACAGGGCACGACGGCGGTGCGCCGGGCGGCCTCTCCGAGGTCATGTCCCAGCAGGTGCCGGCTGCGCTGGGGCAGGCTGTCTCCGCCGGGCTCGGCGAGGCGATGTTCCTGCCAGGCCTCGCGGCCGTGGTGGGTGGGATCCTCTGCCTCGGGTTTCGCCGCTCGGGCACTGTACAGACGGTGACGGGCCGCTAGGAGGCCGCCCCCGGCCCACCCGTGCTAGATTCCCCGCCATGACCTCTGCCAGCGACTCCGCCCTCCCCGTCAGCGCGCTCCGGCTGCTGCTAGACCAAGGATTCGGCGCGACCAGCGTGGAAGACCTCGCGGCGGCCGCCGGCGTCAGCCGCAGCACGTTCTTCCGCCGCTTCGGGTCCAAGGAGGGCATGGTCTTTGCCGACATGGAGCACGTCATCACCTCGGTGACCGAACGGCTCGGCGAGCGTGCGCAGCAGCCGGTGGGCGACGTCGTCGTGGCCGCCTCCCTCGGCGTGTTCGACCACCTGACCGCGGACGCCGAGCGGGCCGAGCTACGGCACCGGTTGCTCGTGGCCGTGCCAGCTCTGCGCGACCGCGAGCTGGTCAGCACGCACCGGTTCGAGTCCGCGTTCCGCCAGGGGCTGGCGGGCGTGTTCGCTGATCCCGCGGAGGCGGTCGCGTACAGCGCCGCCGTCGTGGCTGTCCACAATTTCCACCTGCGCCGCTGGTTGGCCGAACCGTCCGCCGCGCACCGACAACAGTTGGCCGCGGACCTCCGCGCGCTCGGCGCACGCTATGCGGAGGTACTGGATCCCGATCATGCGGTGCCCGGCGCGCCGGAACCGCGTGGTGCGGCCGCGAGCGCGGTGGTCGTGACCGTACTGGATTCCGCGGACGAAGGCCAGGTGCTGCAGGCGGTGCGTTCGGCCTTGCGGAGCCGGACTTCCTGAGCGTTCACGGGGTCGCCGGACGCCGCGCAGACGCTAGCCCTCGACGCCGACGCGGCGCGCGCTCTCGGCCCAAAGGGCCTCGACGAGCCGGACGTCGTCCTCCTGCGGATGCGGCGTGCGGGGCGGACGGCGGTGTTCGGTGAAGTAGTGGCCAGACATCCCCGGCTCCTTCGCCACGGAGTCCATGGCCCAGAGGAGATTGTCCGCGCCGAATTGTGCCGGGCTGAGCAAGCGAGACACGGGGGTCTTGTAGATCAGGCGCATCAGCGCACTGCCCGTCTCTTGGGCGAAGTTGGAAGAGATGTTGCCGGGATGGATGGCCACCGCCGCCAATCCACGTTCGTGGTAGCGGGTGTGGAGCCCCTGGACGTGCAGGATGTTGGCCAGCTTCGAGTCACCGTAGGCCTTCATGGCCCGGTACTTCCGTGACGCATCCAGGTCATCCATCCGCAGGCGTCCAAACGCGTGCGCTCCGACGCTGGAGGTATTCACCACGACGCCCCGCGCGGCGAGCAACGAATCCATGAGCAACTGGGTGAGTAGGAATCCGGCATAGTGATTGACCTGCATGGTCCGTTCGTGGCCGTCCGGCGTGATCTTGCGCTCGGCGAAGACCCCGCCGGCGTTATTGGCCAGCACCTCGAGGTGGTCGGTGCGCTCGAGGACCCAGGCGGCGGCCGCACGGACCTGGCTGAGGTCCTCGAAGTCCGCCGCAAACGCTTCGGCACCGAGCGGTCCGGCGACCGCGTGCAGCTTCTCTGTGGTCCGGCCGACCAGCAGCAGGCGTTCGCCGCGGGCGGCCAGGGAGCGTGCCGCAGCCGCGCCGATTCCATCCGAGGCACCGGTGATGAGGATGGTTCGCTGGGTCATTGTGCTCCTGACGCCGTGAGGTGGGCAGGAATCACGCTACCAAGGGAACAGGCACCATGAGACTCAGTTTCTTGACGTGGAACTGAGTTCCAGTGGATAGTGGTGTGCACCACGTCCACACCGCCGCACCGGCCCGCCCCAGGGAGTCGCCATGTCCAGCCCACAATCCTCCGCCCACGCGGCCACCGAAGAGTCCGCCAACTTCCCCACCGGCGTGACGGCCTCCGAGTACGAGGTGTGGGGCGACGTCGACGCGGACCCGGCCGGAGTCTTCGCCGATGTCACCGGCGCGGACCGCGCCTACTGGGATACCGCTCGGACCTTCGGGCGTGAGGAGGTCGCGCCCGTCATTGACGACTTCTGGAACCGTGCCGACTACCCGCTAGAGCTGGCGCGCCGCATGGGTGCGCTGGGGCTGCTGCGCGACGGCGTGGACGTTGACGGCTACGAGCCGATGACGCCGCTGGCCGCTGGCCTGGTCAACATGGAGCTCTCCCGTGCGGATGGGTCCATTGGCACCATCTGCGGCGTACAGGCCGGGCTGGCCATGCGCTCGATCGCCCTATGCGGCACGGACGAACAAATCGCCCAGTGGGTGCCGAAGCTGGTCCGCGCCGAGGTGTGGGGCGCCTTTGGCCTCACCGAGCCCACCCACGGCTCCGACTCCGTGTCTTTGGAGACGACGGCGACGCGCGTGGACGGCGGCTACCGGATCTCGGGCGAGAAAAAGTGGATCGGCAACGCCTCGCTCGCCGACACCACCGAGGGCGGCATCACCGTTATTTGGGCCCGCGTGATCGGTGGCGAGCACGACGGCAACGTGCGTGGCTTCATCGTTCAACAGGAGTGGGACGGATACTCGGCCACCACCATTGAGAACAAACTCAGCCTGCGCGCCATCTGGCAGGCGCACATCCGCATGGACGCCGTCTTCGTCCCGGACAGCCACGTCCTGGAACGGTCCACATCCTTCAAAGATGCCTCACGTGTCCTCTTTGCCACCCGCCTCGGCGTCGCGTGGTCCGCCGTCGGGCATGCCACGGCATGCTACGAGACGGCGGTGCAGTACGCGGGTCAGCGCGTCCAGTTCGGTCGGCCGTTGGCCAAGAGCCAAATCGTGCAGGAACGGCTGGCGCGCATGCAGTCGGAACTGGTGAGCATGCAGCTGATGGCCCGCCACATGACCGAGCGCGACGCAGCGGGGCAGCTCACGCCGGAGCAGGCTTCGCTCGCCAAGTTCACCTGCACGCGGCAAGCCCGGCAGATCGCCGCCAACGCCCGTGACCTGCTCGGCGGCAACGGCATCCTGTTGGAACACCGCGTGGCGCGGCACTTCGCCGACGTCGAGGCCATTCACACGTACGAAGGCACCGAGACCATCCAAGCGCTCCTCATCGGCCGCTCCATTACCGGCGTCTCCGCCTTCGCGTAAGCGGGAATCCTCATTCCCACGCACTTCACCGAGGCCATTCAGAGAAATACCAGCTTGAGCGATTAGCGTCATGGTTACCTCATGAAGGTGCGAGTGATGAGAGCACCGGTCGCGTCAGTCTTTCGAGACCATCCGACCGGTGCTCGTCTCACTTAACCACGCTTCTGAGCTGGCCAAATGGCACGCACGGGAGCAGACTAGAACTAACCAGTGGAGAGGAGAAGTGCCATGACCACGACGGACCCAACTAAGAAGTCTTCTGAAGCCGCCACGGATGAGGAAGCGCTGCAGGCACGCCGGGACAAGGACCAGCACGACCACGACGACGCGCGAGTCGATGAGTGGGAAGACGAGTCTTTCCCGGCGTCCGACCCTCCCTCGAACTACTGATCACACCGGCCCTCAAGAGTGCCAGAAGCCTCCAACGTTGCTCTCAGGTGATTCCAAGAATGGGCCGTTAGGCTGAAATCACCTTCTCAAGGTGCGAGTGATCAAGAAGCACCGGTTGTCAGCGGTTTATCGCCTCCTTGTCCGTTGACGCCGGTGCTTCGCTCATTTAATACCGCACTGACAAGCCCCGGCTGCGGATAGCATGAAGTGAGCAGCAGCACGTGACTAACCCTAGGAGGACGCCGTGCCGGAATTCCGGATCCAGCCCACCCACGAGACGCACCGCCCGTACGTGGCCGCACCGGATCGCTACGAGTCCATGGCGTATCGCCAGGTCGGCACCTCCGGCCTCCTGCTACCTCCTTTGAGCTTGGGCCTCTGGTGGAACTTCGGCGACAACCGCCCCTTCGATACGCAGCGGGAGATCCTCCGGCATGCCTTCGATCGCGGCATCACGCACTTCGACCTCGCGAACAACTACGGGCCTCCCTACGGCAGCGCCGAAGAAAACTTCGGCCGGATGATGCGCACCGACTTCGCCCCGTACCGGGATGAAATCATCGTCTCCTCCAAAGCCGGGTATGACATGTGGCCCGGCCCCTACGGGATCGGCGGCTCCCGGAAATATCTGCTCTCCTCCGCCGAGGCCTCGCTGCGCCGCATGAATCTGGAGTACGTGGACCTCTACTACTCGCACCGTCCGACGCCGGAGGTGCCGCTGGAAGAGACCATCGGCGCGCTCGACACCCTCGTCCGGCAGGGCAAGGCGCTGTACGTCGGCATTTCCTCCTACTCCCCCGAGCGCACGGCGGAAGCCGCAGCGATCGCGCGGGACCTCGGCACACCGCTGGTCATTCACCAGCCCTCCTACTCACTCCTCAATCGGTGGGTGGAAGACGGCCTACTCTCCACCCTGCAGCGCGAGGGCATGGGCTCCATTGCCTTCACCCCGCTCGCGCAGGGCCTGCTCACCAACAAGTACGTCGACAACCCGCAGGCCGCCGCGGCCGGGGGCCGCACCACGGTTCAAGGCCTGACCGAGGACAATCTCGCCATCGTCAAGAACCTGGCCCGCGTGGCCGAGGAGCGCGGCCAGAGCCTGCCCCAGTTGGCGCTGGCGTGGCTGTTGCGCGACGGCGGCGTCACGTCCGTGCTCGTCGGCGCCTCGTCCACCGCACAATTGGATGACAACCTCGGCGCCCTCTCCAACACCTCCTTCACCGACGAGGAGCTGACGCTGATTGACCGCATTACCTCCGGCGAGCCCAGCGTCGACCTGTGGCGCGCGCAGTCTCAGGTGTAAAGGAGCCCGATGAGCCACCACGTCAATCGTTCGACTCCGCGTCCGCCGCGTCCCCTATCGGGTGTCCGAGCCGCGTTCGCTGCCGCCGGCGCGGCTCTCGCGGCGCTCACTCTCGGGGCCCCCGCGGCCTCGGCGGTCCCCCCGTCCGAGGTGACGGTGGTCGATCAGGCACAGGTGTTTGACGACGCCGCCCTCAGCACCGCTGTGGGCGAGGTGGACTTCCGCGAGCCCACCGACGTCGTCGTCATCAGTCTGGACGCCCAGCCGACCGACGAGGACGAGGAGGCCACGGCCCTGAACGCGGCCGTGCTGGAGCACGCGCGGGCCGAGGCACCGCAGTGGTTGAGTGGCGAGAAGTGGGCCGACGGCCTCTTCATCTTGGCCGTGGACCCCGAGGCCCGGCTGGTCGGCACCTATTTTGGCGAGGATCGCGCGGTATCCGACGGCGCTCAGGGCGAGATTCAGGATGCCACCAAGGATGATTTCCGAGCGGGCGAATGGAACGCCGGTGCCATCGCCGGCGTCGAGGAGGCAGCCGCTGCGATCGGACGCCCATGGTTCCAGCATCCCGGGTTCATCGTGCTCGTGGGCGCCCTGGGACTCGGCGCCGCTGGGACGGGCATTGCCGTGATCGCCACCCGCGCGAGCCGGCAGCGCCGCTTCGCTGACGCGCTGCGTCGAGGCGATGAGCACGTCGCCCGCGTCGATGCGGACCTGCGCACCACCGCAGGGTACGCCGCCGAGATTCCCACCGGTTCCTCCTACGGGGCCCAGGTCCTGCAGCAATACCAAACCTTCCAACAAGACGTGGTGGCGGTGAAGGCCGAAGGCCAGCAATTGGCCGCCCGCACCCCCGCCGAACGCGCACAGAAGGACGCGGTGGGCGAGGCCCATGACTGGGCGGATCGAGCCGGACACCTCGACCTCTTCGACGACGTCGTCGCGGACACAGCGGTGCTGTTGACGATGAGTCCCGGATGGCAGGCCGCATGGAAGCGCCAAGTGGATCCGTTCCGGCAGGATCTCGACGAAGTGCCGGGCGTCGTAGACCTTGCTCCCGAGGCCGCTGAATCCGACGCCGCGCGCGAACTGCTGGACTTCGCGGGCACGGCGCGGGCGGAGATTCAGGTCATTTCCAACCGGCTCAACGCCCGGCAAATGACCTCCGACCTGGCGCTGGATGGCCTGCACCGCCTGCGCGTGCAGCTCTCCGAGCTCTTTGAGACGTACACCCTCGAAGTGATTGCCACTCGGGCCGAAACGGACGAGCAGCGCCAGATCATGATGGATGACCTCGAGGACCGGCGCAATGGCCCGTTGCGCACCAACGCCGGCATCCTCGACGTGTCCTACCCGTCGCTCCTCGTGTTCTACCCCGCCCTGTTTGTCACGTGGAACAGCAGTAGCAATGCAGCCGTCGAAGCGGCGACGGCCAGTTCCTCCGCCAGCTACGGAGCCACCGCTGGCGGGTTCTCCGGCACCGGCTCGTCCTCAAGTTTTTAGACCCTTAACCCACCCTCTGACTGACGAGGAGCATCATGTCACTCGGGCTTTTCCGCCGGCGCAATCGCGCTGGAAGCATGTCCAGCGAGGACGTCGTCGCCCGCCGCCCACCGCGGGATCGCGTGGCCGGTATGTGGAGCGATTTCCTCGGCGTCACGGCGACCCGCGCCGCCCAGCTGCTGCTGGCCTTGGCGATCCTCGCCGTCTTTGTCGTCGCGTTCCAACAGGTCAGCCTCGCCGTGCTGCCGCTCCTGATCGCGCTCATTCTGGCGTGTGCGCTCTGGCCCTTGGTGCGACTACTGCGCAAAGTCATGAGCCCCCTGCTCGCGGCGTGGACCGTTTTCCTCGGTGCCATCAGCGTCCTGGGCGGCATCGGGTGGGGTTTGGTGGCCTCCGTCATGAACGAGTGGCCGGAGCTGGTGGATCAGGCCGTGCAGGGCTTCGGCGAGGTGCAGCGGCTCTTCGAACAGTACGCGCGCAATTTCCCGATCCAGATCAGCCAGGATCAGATCAATGACGCCGTGAGCTCCGTGACGTCGTTCCTGACCAGCAGCCAGTTCGGCGCCGGCGCCATCAGCGGGATATCGGCCGCCGGTTCGTTCCTGACCGGCACCATTCTGCTGATGGTCATCCTCTTCTTCTGCCTCAAAGACGGGGACAAGATCTGGGAATTCTTCCTCTCCTGGATGCCCGAGCGGCATCTGGAGCACTGGAAAGCCTCCGGACACGAAGCCCGCGAGACCTTCGGCGGGTATATCCGCGGCACCGCCACCATCGCCGCGGTGGACGCCTTGGGCATCGGCATCGCGCTCGCCATTCTGGGCGTCCCGCTGGCCCTGCCGCTCGGCGTCTTCGTCTTCGTGGCGTCGTTCATTCCGATGGTGGGCGCCACGGTCGCGGGCATTCTGGCCACGCTCGTCGCCCTCGTGGCCAACGGGTGGATCATTGCCTTGGTGGTGCTCGGCGTCGTCATCTTGGTCAATCAGCTGGAGGGCAACTTCCTGCAGCCGATCGTTATGGCGCGCGCCCTGAACCTGCATGCGCTGGTGATCCTGCTGGCGCTGACCATGGGTACGGTGCTCTCCGGCATTGTGGGCGCCGTGCTGGCCGTCCCGCTGACCGCGGCGGCGTGGGCCGTCATCAAGGTCTGGACGGGCCGGTCCCACCCGGAGCTCGAGTCCGTCTCCTCCACCAGCAGGTAACGGTGTCATTGACATGAGCGCTATGGCCGAACTGCCCGAACTCCTCCTCCCGGATGCCGACGCGTGGCGCGAGTGGCTGGCGGCTCATCACCGACACAGCAGCGGCGTCGCCCTGATCCTGACCAAGAAGAACGGGACGACGACGCGGCTGACGTACGCCGAGGCCGTCGAGGAGGCGCTGTGCTGCGGTTGGATCGACGGGCGCCGGAATGCTCGCGACGCCGAAACCTTTACGAACCGATTCACGCCGCGGCGGCCCGGCGGGATCTGGTCCTCGCGCAACGTGAGCCTGGTAGAGCGGCTCACGGCGGAGGGGAGGATGCTCCCCGCCGGCCTCGCGGAGGTCTCCGCGGCTCAGGCCGACGGCCGCTGGGAACGCGCCTACTCCGGGTCCGCAGCGGCCGAGCCCCCGCCCGAACTCCTCGCCGCGCTGGAGGAGAACCCCGCGGCGGCGCGCCTGTACGCAGAGCTGAGCGCCACCAATCGCTACGCCCTGTACTTTCGCATCCAGACCCTCAAGCGCGCCGAGTCACGCTCGCGCCGCGCTCGAGAGCTCGTCGCCCAGCTCGAACAACGCCGAGTCCCGCACCCTCAGCCCGGATTCACCACACCTGACGCCTCCTAGCCCAGGGCCGCAAGCAGGTCCTTCATGCGGGCGATCTCCGCGCCCTGGCTGGAAGTCATGTGGGTGGCCATCTGCTCCACCGTGGCATCGATGCCCGTGATCACCACGTCGTCGCACATCATGATGGCGCCCTCGTGGTGCTCGATCATGCCGGTCAAAAAGAGGCGGTCGAACTCGGCCCCGCTGGCCGCTTGAAGTTCAGCCATCTGCTCGTCGGTCAGCATGCCGTGCATGCTCATTCCGCCGGGCTGCCAGCCCGTTTCCGCTTCCGCGGGAACCGCCAGGCCCCGCTCCGTCAGCCAGTCGGCCATGACCTTGATCTCGGCCCCCTGCTCGAGGTTCATCCGGTGCGCCAAGGACTTCAGCTGCTCCGACTCGGCCTGCTCGGCGGCCCAATCCGTCATGGTCAGCGCCTGCGCATGGTGCGGAATCATCATGGCCATGAACTCTGCATCGGCCTCGTTCCACGTCTCCTGCGGGTCGGGATCAGCGGACTCCGATCCGCCTCCCGGATCCCCCGACTCATTGCCGCCGCCGGGCCCACCCGGCGTGATCACGACCGGAGCCGTCGGGCTGGGGCTGGGCGAGGGCTTCTTGTTTCCCTTGCCCTCCGGAGGGGCCGCCCCCGCCGCGGCGCAGGATGCGAGCACCAGTGCCAAAATTCCCGCCAGCAGGGCGGCACCGGCACGCCGACCACGGGCCTTCAGCGACGTCGTCGTTTGCTTGAAGATTTGAGTTTGACTAGGAGCGAAACATTTCACGCCTACATCCTCTCCCTGATGTGTATCGGCTGTGTTTAACCTTTGAAAAGGTCTGGACTAATCCGGTGTTTGAGAGACAGACTACAGTCACCCGATACAGGAGGTGAAGACGCACCATGCGTCCCATTCATTCCAAACACCCGGGCCGGCGAGCGCTGTCGGCGACCGCCGCGCTCCTTCTCGCCGGCTCCACGCTTGCCACCGCGAGCGCTGCCAGCGCGGACCCGGACCACCGTCAGCACCGGCAAAACCTCGAGGAAACGTTTGAGCTGAATCAGCAGTTTTCCGAGGCGGAGTACGCTGAGGAGCTCTCGGCCGACGAGTCCGCGGCGAGCCCGGATGTCCCCGCTGGCGAGGTGGCCAGCGAAAACATGGACTTGGTGACCAACATCCCGATGGACGGGCAGCTGCAGGGCACGGGTTCTGACCTGGCCTTCGCGGGTGACTACGCCTATGCAGGCAACTACGACGGATTCACGATTTACGAGCTGGCCGACAACGGGGTCCCCACCAAGCTCACCGAGGTCAAGTGCCCCGGCTCGCAGAACGACGTCTCGGTCTATGGCGACCTGCTCATCACGTCCGTCGATGCGCGCATGACGGACAATTCCTGCAACGCCGAGCGCACCAATGACCCGGAGAACTACTGGGAAGGCATCCGCGTCTTCGACATCAGCGACCCGCTCAACCCGGAGTACATCCAGGCCGTCGAGACCAAGTGCGGCTCCCACACGAACTCGCTGGCCCCGTCGAAGAACGGCAAGGACCTGTACGTTTACGTGTCCTCTTACTCACCGAATGACGCGCTGGCCAACTGCAAGACCCCGCACGACCTGATCTCCGTGGTCAAGGTTCCCGTGAAGGATCCGGCGGCGGCCGCCGTCGTCTCCGAGCCCGTCCTCTTCCCGGATGGCGGCTACGCGGGTGGCAGCGGCAGTGCGACGTCCGGCTGCCACGACATCACGACGTACGCCAAGAAGGATCTGGCCGCGGGCGCCTGCATGGGCGACGGCATCCTGATGGACATTTCTGATCGCGAGAACCCAGAAGTCATCGACGTCGTCCGGGACACGGAAAACTTCGCGTTCTGGCACTCGGCCACCTTCAACAATGACGCGTCCAAGGTCATCTTCACCGATGAGCTCGGCGGCGGCGGTTGGGCCACGTGTACCGAGGAGTTTGGCCCGGAGTTGGGCGCCAACGGCATTTACACCATCGAGGACAACGAGATGGAGTTTGCCTCCTACTACAAGATCCCGCGCATCAACACGGAAAATGAGAACTGCGTGGCGCACAACGGCTCCCTGATTCCGGTCAAGGGCAAGGACCTCATGGTCCAGTCCTGGTACCAGGGCGGCACCTCTGTCTTCGACTTCACGGATGCTGAGAACCCTAAGGAGATCGCGTGGTTCGACCGCGGCGAGGGGCTCTCCGGCGGCGGAACCTGGTCTTCCTACTACTACAACGGCTACGTCTACTCGAATGATCTGGACTTGGGACTCGACGTCTTCACTCTGGATCCGGCGATTGACGCCAAGGCCAAAAAGTTGAAGGAACTCAACCCGCAGATGCAGCAAAAGTTCTAACCGAACCTTTGCTCCCCGACGACGGCGGCATCGGCCCGACGCGACCTCACACTGGGTGTCGTTGGGCCGGGGCCGCCGTCGCCGTTGGTGGCATGGGAGTGGACGCCGGGCCGCTGCGGCGCAACTCTTCACGTATGGTACGGGTAAATTCAATACCCTCAGCGCATGATCATATGCCGATGCGGACGATTCTCTTGTCCGCGTCCGGCCCACCGCGAAGCATGGGAACATGACCCACGATTCGATCCGCAGCATCAGCCTGTCCACCCTCACCCTGCCGCTCGAGGCCCCGATCTCCGACGCCAAAGTCTTCACCGGGCGCCAGAAGCCGATGACCGAGGTCGTGTTCCTCATCGCCGAGATCACCACCGAGCAAGGTCACGAAGGCCTCGGCTTTTCCTACTCCAAGCGTGCCGGCGGTCCGGCCCAGTATGCGCACGCGCGGGAGGTCGCGCAGGAAGCCATCGGTGAGGATCCGAACGACATCGCCAAGCTCTACACCAAGCTGCTGTGGGCCGGCGCGTCGGTGGGCCGCTCCGGCGTGGCCACCCAGGCGCTGGCCGCTATCGACATCGCCCTGTGGGACCTCAAGGCCAAGCGCGCGAACCTGCCGCTGGCCAAGCTGCTCGGTGCACACCGCGATTCGGTCCGCACCTACAACACCTCCGGCGGCTTCCTCCACGCGAGCATCGAGGAGATCCAAGAGCGCGCAACCCGATCGTTGGCCGAGGGCATCGGCGGCATCAAGATCAAGGTGGGCCTGCCCGATTCCCGCGAGGATCTGCGCCGCGTCGCCGCCGTTCGCGAGCACCTGGGCGCGGACGTGCCGTTCATGGTGGACGCCAACCAGCAGTGGGACCGCGCGACGGCGCTGCGCATGGGCCGGGCGCTGGGCGAGTTTGACCTGGTCTGGATCGAAGAACCGCTCGATGCCTATGACGCCGCGGGCCATGCCGACCTGACGCGCCGGCTCGACACCCCCATCGCGACGGGTGAGATGCTGGCGTCGGTCAACGAGCACGTGCAGCTGATCGAGCAGCGGGCCTGCGACATCATCCAGCCGGACGCGCCCCGCGTCGGTGGCATCACCAATTTCCTGCGCCTCGCGACCCTCGCGGATCACGCTGGCCTGGACCTCGCTCCGCATTTCGCGATGGAGATCCACCTACACCTGGCCGCCGCCTACTCGCGCGAACCGTGGGTCGAGCACTTCGACTGGCTCAACCCGCTGTTCAACGAGCGATTGGAGACTCGCGATGGCCGGATGCTCATCCCGAACCGGCCGGGCTTGGGCGTCACGCTCTCCGATCAGGCACGCGCTTGGACCACCGACAGCGTCACGCTCCAGTGACGCGCAACACAGCTCAGGCTATGATGCCTTAGATCACCCTTTATTCCGCTTATCTATACCCGGAGCGCATTGTGTTCACTCTTGATCAGATCCGCAGCTTTGTCGCCGTCGCCGAAGAGCTTCACTTCGGCAGAGCTGCGGATCGATTGAACATGACACAGCCACCGCTGAGCCGGCAGATCCAGAAGTTGGAAAAGAACGTCGGAGTCACCCTGGTAGAGCGGGACAACCGCAAGGTTTCCCTCACCGCTGCGGGGACAGCGTTCCTTGACGAAGCACGCAAGCTCCTCATCACTGCCGAACAGGCCCCCTTCACGGCGCGCAGGATCGCTCAGGGCCAAGCGGGCATTCTCCGCATCGGGTTTACCGCCACCTCGGGATTCAGCATTCTCGGGACTCTGCTGACCCGTCTCAGCAAAGCCCTACCCGATGTAGACCTTGATTTGCGTGAACTGGTCACGAGCGAACAATTGCAGTCACTGATCGATGGTGACTTGGACCTCGGCTTAGGGCGCCCGCCGTTCGACAACGAGCTCTTCGCCTCGAGGGTCCTCCAGTCCGAATCACTACTTTTGGCCATCCCGGATGGTCACCATCTTGCGGATGGTAACCATCCGGTGACCGAACACGACCTGCGCGGCGTGCCACTGATCATGCACTCGCCGATCAAGGCGCGCTACTTCTACGACCTAGCGATCCGCCACATGCCAGTCGAACACGGCAACGTCATCCACACCGTGAGTCAGATTCTCACCATGGTTTCTTTGGTCGCCGCAGGCCGCGGTGTCGCCTTCGTGCCCGAGTCGGCTCGGCGGCTCGGAATTCGCGGAGTGACGTACCGGCCGATCGCGGGTGAGGCCCCCGGTTCTGTTGAGTTGCACGCCATCTGGCGCCGCGGTGCCCGCAATCCCGCACTGCGGCGCGTTGCTGATCTCTTGGCCCAAGAAGCCCCTCTCAGCCACCGCTAATACTCTGAGGGCATCAGATCATCTAATTTCGGGCTTGGACAGGCATCAATCTCGGCTCATAGGCTGACGTCAATTGACCCGACCATGCCTCCAAGGAGTCGCTGCCGTGACCCGTTTTACCCCGACAGAATTGGCCGCCCATCTCAAAGACGGGCTGCTCTCCTTCCCCGTCACCGCGTTCAACCAGGACCTCGAAATCGACGAGGAAAACTACCGGCGCCACCTCGACTGGCAGTCCAGCTTCGACGTCGCCGGCCTCTTCGCCGCGGGCGGCACCGGCGAAGGCTTCAGCCTGACCCCCGACGAATCAGCACGCGTGGTCCGCATGGCCGTCGAAGAAGCCGGCGACCGCACCCCCGTCCTCGCCTCCGCCGGCGGCTCCACCCGCCAAGCCGTCGAGAACGCCCGCGCCGCCGAAGCCGCAGGAGCCGAGGGCCTCCTCCTCCTGCCGCCCTACCTCACCGAATGCGACCAAGCCGGCCTCACCGCCCACGTCGACGCCGTCTGCGCGGCCACCAACATCGCCGTGATCGTCTACAACCGCGCCAACGCCATCTACTCCGCCGACACCGTCGCCACCCTCGCCGAACGCCACCACAACTTCATCGGCTTCAAAGACGCCACCGGCGACATCGAAGCCGTCACCCGCGTCGTCGCCAAAAACGGCGACCGCCTCTTCTACCTCGGCGGCCTCCCCACCGCGGAAACCTTCGCCCTGCCCATGCTCCAACTCGGCATGAGCACCTACTCCTCCGCCATGTTCAACTTCGTCCCCGAATTCGCCCTCGAGTTCTACGCCGACGTCCGCCGCCAAGACCGCACCGCCATCACCGAAAAACTCAACCGCTTCGTCCTGCCCTACCTCGAGATCCGCGACCGCGTGAAAGGCTATGGCGTATCCATCGTCAAAGGCGGCCTCACCGCCATCGGACGCGACGCAGGCACCGTCCGCCCACCCCTCCAAAACCTCACCCCCACCGACATCACCGACCTCACCCACCTCATCGATTCCGCCGGAATCCGCCCGACTTCGTAACCACCACCGACAGGGACACCCCTTCAGGAGGAACACCAGATGCCCACCACGCAGCTGACCGGCCACTCGATCATCGCCGGTGAGACGACGCCCGGCGACGGCAGGACCGTCAACGGGTTCGACCCGTCAACCAACGAGGCCCTGCAGCCGGCCTATTCGCTCATCAATGAAGAGCAGCTCGCCGCCGCGACCACCGCGGCGGCCGAGGCCTTCGACGCGTTCCGCAGCCTCGACGTCGAAACCCATGCCGCGTTCTTGGAAAAGATCGCGGAGAACATTGAGGCCGTGGGTGAGGCGATCGTCGCCCGCGCCATGGAAGAGACTGGCCTGCCTGAGGCCCGCCTGGTCGGCGAACGCGGACGTACCTGCAACCAGCTGCGCCTCTTCGCCCAGGTAGTCCGCACCGGCGATCACCGCGGCGTGCGCGTGGACCCGGCGCTTCCAGATCGCAAGCCGTTGCCGCGCCCGGATATCCGCCAACGCAAGATCCCGCTTGGTCCCGTGGCCGTGTTCGGCGCTAGCAACTTCCCGCTGGCCTTCTCAACCGCCGGTGGAGACACCGCCAGCGCCTTGGCCGCGGGATGCCCGGTAGTCTTCAAGGCCCACAATGCGCACCCGGGCACCAGCGAGCTCGTAGGCCGCGCGGTGACGGACGCGGTCAAGGAGTTCAACCTGCCCGCAGGCGTGTTCTCCCTGATCTACGGCCCGGGTTCGACGATCGGCCAAGCGCTGGTCTCTGACCCAGCCATCAAGGCCGTGGGCTTTACCGGGTCCCGGGGCGGCGGCACGGCGCTCATGGCGACGGCGGCCGCCCGCCGCGAGCCGATCCCGGTGTACGCGGAGATGAGCTCCATCAACCCGGTGTTCGTGTTCGACGGCGCCCTTGAGGGCGATCTCGACGAGCTCGCTGCCGCCTACCTCACCTCCGTGACCGGATCCTCGGGTCAGCTCTGCACGGCTCCGGGCCTGATCTTCGTCCCGGCCGGCGCGCGCGGCGATGCCTTCGCGGGCGCCATCAGTCAGGCGGCCACCGGACACGCGGGCCAGACCATGCTGACCGCCGGCATCGCCGGTTCGTGGAACGACGGCGTCGCCCAGTTGGGCGAGCAGGACGGCGTGACCCAGCTGGGCCGCGGCTCCGACGGGCCGGGTGAAAATGCGCCGGCCCCGGCTGTCTTCGCCACGGACGCCTCCACGTTCCTCGCCAACGAGGTGCTGCACGAGGAAATCTTCGGCGCCGCCTCCCTGGTCATCCGGTACAACAGCGCGGAGGAACTGGCCCAAGCGGCCGAGCACCTCGAGGGACAGCTGACGGCGACCCTGCAGCTGACGGAGGCCGACTACCCTGCCGCCGCCACGCTGCTGCCGATTCTGGAGCGCAAGGCGGGCCGCGTGCTGGCCAATGGCTGGCCCACCGGCGTCGACGTCGGCCACGCCATGGTGCACGGCGGCCCGTACCCGGCGACGTCGGACAGCCGCACCACCTCCGTGGGTTCTTTGGCGATCGACCGCTTCCTGCGCCCCGTCGCCTACCAGAACCTCCCGGATCAGTTGCTGCCCGCGGACTTGCAGGCGGAGAACCCACGCGGGCTCAACCGCCTCGTGGACGGAAAACTGACCCTAGCCGAGTAGGTTCCCCACGCCCAGCGCTGGCCGCTTCACCCGTCGGGTGAGGCGGCCAGCTGCGTGTGGTGCCGTGAAACTTAGCGCGCGGGCGCCGGTCCCGTGGAGCCGCGCCAGATCACTTCGGTCAGGCTCCGCTCCGGCTCCGGCTCAAGGTCCACGTCCAGCATGCCCAGCAGACGCCGGATCGCCCGGCGCCCAATACTGTGGAAGTCGATCGCCACGCTGGTCAGTCCGGGCGGCATGATGGCGCCAACCTCCGTGTTGTCCCAGCCGGTGACGCTGAGGTCTTGGGGCACGCGCCAGCCGCGCTCGACGGCGCCGGCGATGGCGCCGGCGGCCAGCTGATCGTTCGCGGTGATGATGGCCGTGACCCCGGCGCTCTCCGGCAGATCCAGCACACCGCGGCGCGCAGCCTCGGGATCCCAGTTGGCTTCGACCACACCGCGGGAGATGAGTCCCAGCCGCTCGATCGTCTGCACATACGCATCGCGGCGGTAGCGCGCCGTCGTATTGGTGTAGTTGCCGGCAATGTGCAGGAAGGTGGTGTGCCCCCGGCTAGCCAACCCCTCCACGAGGTCGACGATCCGCTGGCCGCTGGCGAGCTCGCCGATGCCGCGCATGGATTCGTCGTAGCGGGTCTCCACCGCCACCGGGGTGGACATCGTGGGGGCCAACTGCTCGACCTCGGGGATCGGTGTCAGGGACACCAGCCCCTCAAACAATCCGCAATCTGCCAGCTCAAGGACCCGCTGATAGCGCTTGTGCGCATCGCCGCCCAACGTGACCGCTTCCACCACGTACCCATGCGCTTCCGCCGCCTCGGTGGCGCCCTTGAGCACCTCGAGCGCGCTGATCGCCACACCGGTGGGCAGCAGGAGCGCCAGGCGGCCCGTCCGCCGGTCCCGCATGGCGCGAGCGGCGATGTTAGGCCGGTACCCAAGCTTTGTGATGGCCGCCTTGATCCGCTCCCGAGTCTCCGGCCGCATGCCCGTCTCCGAGCGGAGGTAGCGGGAGACGGTTTGGTGGGAGACTCCGGCCTCCTGGGCCACCTCGATGATCGTGGCGCGCTTGCCTGCTCGCTGCGTTGTCATGTCCGGTCCACCTCCGTTTCGCTTCAGTCTGTCACTTTCTGCGTGAGAACGTGCGCTTGGCCCGTTCCACATGACGTGTGCGGTGGGCCAAGCAGCCCTCGCCGATCGTCAATATTACCGTTGAGTATGTGATTGACGTCATAGTGAACGTTCACTATGGTGAGCTCAGGTCGAACGTCACCGCGCACCCCGCACACTGCGGCTTTGCTCGATTTTTCGCGGCCCCGACCTCACGATCCTGACGGAACCACAGACATCTCAATGAGGAGTGAAACGTTTTATGAAACACGTCAGTCGACGACATCTTCTGCAAGGCGCTGCCGCGTCCGGCGCGGGAGGGCTCATCAGCTCATCCTTGTTTGCTGCCACCGCCGCGGCAGCCCCCGCTGCTCCCCAAGCCACCGCTGCGACCGGTCATGGCCCCGTCAACCTCACGTGGTTGGAGGAGAACGTCCCCGCACGTTTGGCAGCCGGTGCGACCTTCGGCGTTCCATGGCCCCGCGGCGCCCTCGACGCAGACTCAGACTTTGCCCTCACCACGGCAGATGGCAGCTCTGTGCCGGTACAAAACTGGACCACCGGTTGGTGGCCGGATGGCTCCATCAAGTGGACGGCGCACGCGGTCGGCGACGGGCGGGATCACGCGGAGGCCTACACGCTAGCCCCCGGCACGCCGACCCAGCCAGAGACCGCCCTCAGTGTCAAACAACAGGGTTCTCAGACCATCGTGGACACCGGCGTCATTCGCGTGACCTTCGCCTCCAAGGGGCCGCATTTGATCAAGAAGATCGAGCGCGGTTCAACGGTCATCGCCGAGCACGGCACGCTCGTCGCGCAGCGCAAGGACCAGCCAGCCAGCGACGCTGCCGAGAAAGTCACCACCGAGGCATTCACGGCTCGCATCGATGAGGTCACCGTGGAACAGGAAGGGCCTGTCCGCGCCGTCGTGCGCATCACGGGCCGCCACGAGCACGGCAACCGGCGCTGGCTGCCCTTCGACGTCCGCTTTTACCTCTACGCCGGGTCCGACGGGCTCCGCTTGGTACACAGTTTTGTTTTCGACGGCGACGCTGGGACTGACTTCATCAGCGGCCTCGGCGTCCAGTTCTCGGTCCCCATGCGCGGGGAACAGTACGACCGGCACATCCGGTTCGCGGGGGCCGACCGAGGCGTCTTGGCCGAGGCGGTCCGGGGCATCACCGGCCTGCGGCGAGATCCCGGGGAGGAGGTCCGGGCTGCGCAGATCGCTGGCCAGGCGCTCCCCGACCCATCGACCTGGGACCAACGAGTCACCGAGCGGCTTCACTGGATCCCAACGTGGGGAGAATACAGCCTCACTCAGCTGACGGCCCACGGCTTTGAGATCCACAAGCGGACCAAGCCCGGCCACTCGTGGATCCGCGTGGACGCGGACCGCCGGGCGGGCGGACTCGGCTACGTCGGCACGCCCTCCGGCGGCCTCGCGTTTGGCCTGCGCAATTTTTGGCAGCTCCACCCCACCGAGCTTGCCGTCGCCGGCGCGGAGACGGACGCCGCGACGGCCACCGTGTGGATGTACTCGCCCAAGGCAGATCCAATGGACTTGCGGTTCTACCACGACGGCCTGGGCCAAGACACGTATGAGGAACAACTCGACGCCCTGAACATCACGTACGAAGACTATGAGCCCGAGTTCGGCACCCCCTACGGCGTCGCCCGCACGTCAGAGCTCATGTTCTGGGCCTTGGACGCGACCCCTTCCAACGATGAGTTCGCCGATCTCGCCGAGGCCAATGCCACGCCACCACTCCTGCAATCGACTCCCGAACACATGAGTAGCACGGGGATCTTCGGCTCCTGGGCACCGGTCGACCGTTCAACACAGGCCAGGGCGGCGATTGAAGACAACCTGGACGCGATGCACGCCTATTACGTCGGTCAGACCGAGCAGCGCTCGTGGTACGGCTTTTGGGACTACGGCGACGTCATGCACACCTACGACGGCGACCGGCACCAGTGGCGGTACGACGTCGGCGGCTACGCGTGGGACAATTCGGAACTCTCCACGGACATGTGGCTGTGGTACCACTACCTCCGCACGGGAGACGCCACCGCGTTCCGGTACGCCGAGGCGATGACCCGCCATACGGGCGAAGTGGACGTATACCACCTAGGAGACTGGGCCGGGCTCGGCACCCGCCACGGCGTGCTCCACTGGGCGGACAGCGCCAAACAGCTGCGAATCTCCAACGCCGGGTACCGGCGCTTTTACTATTTCCTCACGGCCGACGAGCGCGTTGGTGACCTGATGCACAGCCTGATCGACGCCGATGAAACGTTCCTCAAGCTCGACCCCTACCGCAAGATCCGCGAGGACGAGTACAACCCCGATCCCAGCGCACTCGCGGTATCCAACACCACCGACTGGGGCTCAATCGCCCTCGCCTGGCTGGCCGAATGGGAACGCAATGGAGACGAGATCGCCAAGACGAAGCTCCTCAACGGCGCCCGGACCATTGCCGCGATGCCCAACGGCTGGTCCCAAGGCGGCACCCTGAAGTACAACATGGCCGACGGCAAATTTGCCGAGGAAACCGAGCAGACGGTGGAGGTGGGTTCCCTCGATTCGGTCTTCGGACTCATCGAGCTCATGACGGAGCTGGTCGAGTTGCTGGACGAGGATGACGTGCGCGAGCAATGGACCACGTACTGCCGCCTCTATAACGGGACGAGCGACGAGCAACGCGAAGCCACCGGACACTCTTGGGGTAGCCAGAACCTCCGGCAGTCCTACTCCCGAGCCTCGGCCTACGCCTCCGTGCAGCTCTCCGACCCGGACTTGGCAGCCCGCGCGTGGAAGGAGTTCCGCACCGGTCACGCCGGCTACCCGGAGGGGCACGATTTCAGCACGCGGCGCATCGAGGGCTCCGCGGTGCTCAAGCCCGTCGACGAGGCCGACCTCTCCACGAACGCCAGCGCTCAGTACGGGCTGGCAGCCATCCAAAACCTCGCCCTCATCGGCGACCACCTTGAGGAGTCCAACTAATGCGCCACACTCCTGTTGCTCACATCACCTCATCCGGGGTCTCCCGCCGCAGCGCCCTCGGCGGTCTCGCTGCAGCCGCCCTCGGCACCCTCGCGTTGGCAGCACCGGCCTCCGCGCACCCAATCCGCACGCTCTACATCGCTGGGGACTCCACGGCCAGCATCAAACCCCTGGACGTCTACCCGGAAACCGGGTGGGGCATGGGGCTTGGTTACTACCTCACTCCCCACGCACGCGTCGCGAACCACGCGGTCAACGGGCGCAGTTCCAAGAGCTTCATCGACGAGGGCCGGCTCGCGGGGCTCCTTTCCACCGCGGCCAGTGGCGACGTCTTACTCATCCAGTTTGGGCACAATGACGCCAAGCCCGATGCCGAGCGGCACACTGATCCCTGGGGAAGCTATCAGGACTACCTCGCGCAATACGTCGATGCGGCACGCGCCCACGGGATGACGCCCGTGCTCGCCACATCCATTGAACGGCGGCGGTTCCGCAGCGACGGGACCGCGTACTCCACGCACGGTGACTACCCGGAGGCTATGCGCCAGCTCGCGCAGAAGAAACACGTGCCGTTGATTGATCTGCAGCGGCAGAGCCTCGCCCTCTGGCAACAGCTCGGCCCCGAACGCACCAAGGATTATTTCCTCCACACCGAGGACGGCCGGCGAGATAACACCCACCTCAGTGAGGTGGGCGCCGCCGCCATCGCGCAGCTCGCAGCCATCGGACTCCAGGGCACCGGCGCACTGAGCCCGCGTGACCTGCGCAGGCTGGATGAGCTGGTGCCGCATGGGTGGTTCGAACGGCCAGAGACGGTCCCGGCGTAGCCTCGAGCCCGACACAACGACGGCGGGGCGCCACCAGAGGTGACGCCCCGCCGGTGCGAGGGATAGGGCAGCGGTTAGCCGATCGCCGATTCCATCTCGGCGACCATGCTCTCCGCGGCATCGGCCGCGCTCTGGCGCTCGAACATGACCTCAAGTTCGTAGCGGTAGAGGATGTTCTGCAGCTCGGAGAAGCCCACCGGCGGCACCGGCTCCGCCTCGCCCAGTTCCGGCTCGACCTCGGTCACGAACTCGGCCGAGGCCTTATCCACGCCCTCGAGTTCAGCCATCACGGCCTCACGAACCTCGGAGTTAGCCGGCAATCCGCGCTCGGTCATGCCGATGAGGCCCGCGTCCACGTTGTTGACAAAGAAGTCGATGAACTGCTGCGCCTCCTCCGGGTGGTCCGTGCCGGAGAATGCGGAAAGCATCATGGAGGCCTTGTACCAGAGGCCGGCGTCCTCGGCATTGCCGGTCTCCGACGGGTAGCGCAGGGGCTGAATCTCGGCGCCGGAAGCACCGGCGATGGCCGAGACCTGGTTGGACCAGTACGTGCCCATCGCGGCGGTACCCGTGCCCATCAGGGACTGGTCCACTGCGGCGGTCTGGTCCTCGGCGATGGCCGCGGCGGAGGGGTACGCCCCCGCTTCACCGAGATCCGCCACGTGCTGCAGGTAGGCCTCCGCGTCATCGACGCTCAGGCCGAGCTGGCCTTCCTCGGTGGTCAGGTTCTTGCCCTGCTGGCGGAGCCAGACCTGAATGTTCAGCGGCTCAGACGGGGAGCCCGCTCCGAACTTTCCGTCCGCACCCGCGGTGACCTCGGAGGCGACCTGCTCGAAGTCGTCCCACGTCCACGTCGTGTCATCCGGAATCTCGACGCCGGCCTCGGCGAAGACATCGGGGTTCGCCAGGATGACCGGAGTGTTCACGCTGGTGGTAAGGCCGAAGAGGCCATCGGTGGTGCGGCCGTTGTCCACAATCGACTCTTCGATCTGGGACAGGTCCACGTCCGCGAGGTCCAGCAGGGCGCCGCGATCCGCGTACTCGCGCAAGTACTGCGCGTCCATCTGGATGATGTCCGGCGCATCATTGGCGGCGGTCTGCGTGGCGAGCTTGTCCCAGTAACCGTTCCAGTCGCCGTACTCCGGCTGGATGTCGATGTTCGGGTTTTCGGCCTCGAACGCCGCGATGATCTCCTCGGTGATCTGGGCACGGGCGTCGGAGCCCCACCACGTAAACCGCAGGCTGACCTTGCCGTCCTCGGAGTCTCCGGCGTCTCCACCGCCGCCGCAGGCGGTCAATGCCAACGCGGCGGTCGCGCCGATGGCGGCTGCCTGTGCAAGTCGTTTGAACCTCATGGTCCCACCTTCACTGTCTCTGACTAGGAATGATGCGGGGTCAGCGTCATCGTGACCCGCTTCAACGCATCCCAGTATTGGAACGTTTCATAGAGCGAGTAAGCGCTTTCCACGTCGCTTGAGCACCAGCGTAGCCGACTCCTGTGACCGCGCACACATCCCGTTACCGAATTGAAACATTTCAATACGGTGGTGGTGAGCGGACGGTCAGCGTCACACCACGCAAAGGAGCGCCACCGTTTCCCGCAAAGGGGGAACGGTGGCGCTCCAGAGTACCTAGTCAGCGAAGGGTTCTGACCGGTAGACGCCGGGAACTAGCCGATGGCTGAGCTCATCTCAGCGTGCGCAGCTTCCGCGGCCTCCGCCGGAGTCTGACGCTCGAAGAAAACCTCCAGCTCATAGCGGTAGATGATGTCCTGCAGCTCAGAGAAGCCCATGGACGGGATCGGCTCCGCCGGGCCCAGCTCATCCTCGATGTCGGCGATGAACTCGGCCGAGACGGCGTCGGGGCCCTCCAGTTGGGCCACCACTGATTCACGCACCTCGGCATTGGACGGCAGGCCACGGTCCGTCAGATTGAGCTCGCCGGCCTCCTGCGAGTTGACGAAGTAGTCAATGAACGTCTTGACGGCTTCCGGGTGCTCCGTCTGGGAGTAGCCGGACATCAGCATGGAGGACTTGTACCACAGGCCCGCATCCTCCGAATTACCCGTCTGGCTCGGCATCCGCAGCGGCTCGAGGTCCACGCCAGCGGAACCGGACAGCGCGGTCAGCTGGTTGGTCCACCACATACCCATGGCCGCGTCACCCGTGCCCGTCAGGGACTGATCCGGCCCCGGGCTCTGATCTTCGGCGATGACGGAGGCCTCGGGGTAGGAGCCGTTCTCCATCAAGTCCAGGTGGTGCTGGAAGTAGCCCTCCAAGTCGGCCACATCAATGCCCAATCCGCCCTCCGGGCTGATCAGGTGCTTGTCCAACTGACGGGCCCAGATCTGCAGGCCAGCCGGCTCATTGGGGCCAGTCGCCCCGTACTTCCCGTCCACGCCCTCGGTGATCTGCTTGGTGATCTCCGCGTAGTCATCCCACGTCCAGGTTTCGTCATCCGGCAACTCCACACCGGCCTGTTCAAACAAGTCCGGGTTCGCCATCAACACCATGGCGTTGATGCCGGTGGTAATGCCGAGCAGCCCGTCCTCCGTGGTGCCGTTGTCAATGGTCCCCTCATCGAACTGGGAGACGTCCACGCCGTCCAGATCGAGGAGCGCGCCGCGGTCGCCGTATTCGCGCAAGTACTTGTCATCCATCTGGATGACATCCGGCGCATCATTGGAGGCCACCTGTGTTGCGAGCTTGTCCCAGTAGCCGCCCCAGTCGCCGTACTCCGGCTGGATGTCAATGTCCGGGTGCTCAGCCTCGAAGGCCTCGATAATGTCTAGCGTCGTCTGGTGGCGGGAGTCCGAGCCCCACCAGCTGAAGCGCAGCTGTACCGGACCATCCTCCGCTGCGGCCTCTTCGCCGCCACCACTTCCGCACGCGGTCAGCGCGAGCGCCGAGACGGCCGCAACCGCCGCCGCCTGTGCCAGCCGTCGCCCCGTGCGCCGCTGATCCTTCATCTGGTTCACCTTGTCCTCCTCGTCGAGTGGTTCACGCCCAGCCCTGGCGGGTAAGCGATTTCCCACCAACTTAGGTGTGACCGCGGTCACGATCAAGGAAAATGGCGTCACTTCCCCTTGCTACTTGGCGATCAATCCATACTTTCAGTGCATGGAAGCCGCGATTCAAGGTGTTTCTTCGACATGCAGGGGATGTGGCCCGGCCCACGGCCCCTCGATCCACGCTCGCGCCGCGTCCAGGGCAGGATCCACGGGGCCGATCTGCGGGTGCCAGGCGAGCTCCCACTCCAAGGACACCCAACCGGACCAGGTCGCCAGCTCCGCGCGGAAGGCGTGCAGCGGCAGATCCCCGTGCCCCGGAATTGCCGGCACCCGCTCCTTGGCAGCGAGGTCCTTGACCTGGAAGTACCCCAGATACTCCCCCGCCCGCTCACGCGAGACGGCCGGAGACTCCCCCGCCAGCCACGGATGGACGGCGTCCCAGAGCACCCCGACGCAGCCCGGGTCAGCGAAGGGCTCCACGAGTTCCATCACGTCCGCCACCCGTGGATGCGAATCGTGCGTCTCCACCAACAGTTGCACCCCGGCGGAGGCCAGCTCCGCCCGGACGGCAGCGATGCGCTCGATGCCACGCGCCGTGTCACCCCGTTCACCCCCCGGGAAGACGCGCACGGCGGGCGCCCCGACGTCGACCGCTAGATCGATGAGGCGCCGCAAATCCTCCTCCACGCCCGGATCTGGGCCGCAGATCCGGGCGTAGCCGGCCAGTGCCGCGATGCGCAGCCCGGCACGAGCGACGTCGTCCTTCACCCTCCGGCGCGCGCCGGGCGAGGCCTCCAAATGCAGTTCCTCGTCCGGGTGAACCCGCAGTTCGATCCCGGTGCAGCCGTGCTCGGCAGCTCGCACCGCGGACTCGGCCACCGGACGCCCCGGCATGCCCAGCGTGCTGACGGCAAAATCCCACGTCATGCGTCCACCTCCCGGACCTCGCCCGCGCTGAGGTCCACCTCGAGAGCAAGCCGCGGTCCCTCCGCGGGCTCGAACGTACACCGCACCACCTCACCGGCCACCACCACGTCGCCGACCGGCGTGGGCTCGACGTCGGGGCTACGGAGCCTCGCCACCGCCACCAGGGTGGTCGACTCATCGATCGCGGCGGAGAGTCGCGGCAGCCGTGCGTAGTCGGCGAACGCCGTGCCGGCCGGCGCCGTCACCGTCTCCGCCTTCTCCCAGCCGGCCAGCGGCTCCAGCTCGGAGATCGGTCCCCCGTCACCGACGGCCCACCCGCTGTGCTCCACCCGGACAGGAAAGAGGGGGCCCACCACGCGGTCAATCCGCACCTCGGCGTTGCCGTGCACGACGACGTAGGACTCGATCCGCAACCCCGGCATCGCCGGAGAGGAGGCCGTAAAAACGGGCCGATGCCACGACCCGGCCCACCCCCAACGTCCGTGATCGGCGCATCCTAAGGGATGAATTTGGCGGCGAACGGAGCGCCGACCGCGCCACAGGACGCCCACGTGATTATCCGCCGGGTTGGAACCGGCCGTGGGGCCGCTCGCGGTGGAGTAGGCCAGCCGCGCATACAGCGGGTCCGAACCGCTCACCGGGACCCCCGCCGGCGGGCGCACCTTGTCACTGCCGTGGTTGTGCAGCCGGGCCAGCCCATCCCGCGCCGTGGACTGCACCAGTAGCCCGGTGGCCGGCGTCGCCACGACCCGGTCCGCCTCCTCGACCGGCGCCGGTGACTCCGTGGCGGTCCATAGCTCGGCATCGGCCGGGGCCAACAGGCACACAAAGGCCTTGGCCGCCCACAAGGGGGAGGCCGGGCCCGAGTATCCCTGCACGCTGGCCGCATGCGGGCCGTGCCACCCCAAGCTGAGAAGCCCCTGCTCAGTGACCGCACCGCGGTCCAGGAAGTACTTCAACGCCCCGCTCAACAGTCGGCGGGACTGCCCCGGCGTCCACGGGGTGTTTCCGGTCAGCGCGCCGAGCCCCACCGCCGTCGCCGCGGCAAAACGGTAGGTCATGGACCGGCCCATGTAGAGCGGGGCGCCGTCGGACCCAAACCAATACCCGAAGCCGCCCAAGAAGGTCTCGAGGCGTGCCCCGTAGCCGTGTTCCGTGCCATCGAGGAGGTCGCCGAGCACCGGATACAGGTGCAGCGCCCACCCGTTGTAGTGATCGAAGGCCCGGCCGTCACCATCGGTGTACCAGCCGTCCCCGCAATACCAGTGTTCCAAGAGCAGGGATGCTCGTTTTCGGGCCGCCGACGTGGCCTCATCCGCTTCCCCAATGCTCTCGAGGAAACCCGCCACCGTGGAGGCGAAGAGGTACCAGTTGTTCGGCGCCGGGACCACGGTCAGGGCCCCGCGAAGCCAGGACACCACGTTGTGGCGCGTCTCGGGCTCGAGCGTGTCCCAGAGCCATGGGCGCGTGATCCGCAAGGACAGGGCGATCGACGCCGACTCGACGAGCGGCTGCCCCCCGTCGTCGTGATCGCGAATCGGCGGCCACTGCTCGGGCCCTCCCGCCTGCGTGCCGGCGGCGAGGCCGCGCGCGTACCGCCGGAGCCAGCCGTGCGGGTCCTCCCCCCGCGCTCCCGCGACGCGGAATGCGGCGATCAACATGGACCGGGCGAAGCCCTCCAGCCCGTCGGACTCCGGCCCGCTTCCCGACGCTGAACCTGGCAGGTCGAGCCGAGCTGACTCGGCGGAGGCGAAGCGCCACTGGGCAGCGAGCAGTCCGTCCGCGGCGGCTTCCCAGTGCTCGCGGGTATAGCCGGTGTGAGGGCTGAGCTGCCAGTCGGGGGCGGGCAAGGGCAATGAATCCACGGTGTTCCTTTGGAGGGTCTCGGCTAAGTGGTGTGAGCGGCGCGCGGCGCCCGGCGCGTCAAGAAGACGACGACGGGCGCCGCAGCGGGCCGCGGACGGGAAAATGGCGGCGGGCTACTGCAGCGCCGACTCCAGTTCCGCGTAGGCGCTCGCGGCGGCCTCATCCACAGACTGCAATTCCATGTAGACCTCCGTCTCGTAGCGGTGCAGAATGTCCTGGAACTCACCGAAGCCGGCGGCCGGGACAGGCTCGGGCGCCTGGACCTCATCCTCGATGTCCTGCAGGAACTCGGCGGCGTCCAGCTCGGTGCCCTCCAGCGTGTCGATGACCGCGTCCCGCACATCGGAATTGGCGGGCAGCCCGCGGTCCGTCAGGTTCTCCAGACCCGCCTCTTCGGAATTGACAAAGTAGTCAATGAATCGCTGGGCCTCCTCCGGATGCTCGGTGGTCGTACTCGCCGAGAGGAACATGGAGACACGCTGCCAGAGGCCGTTGTCCTCAGCCGAGCCCGTCATGCTCGGCAGGCGCAAGGGCACCAGCTCCACGCCGGCGGCGTCCGAGGCCGCGGGCAAGAGGTTGCTCCACCCGTTGAGCACGCCCATCTTGCCTTGGGCCAACAGCGAGCGCTCCGTCCCGGCGGCCCGGTCCTCTTCGATGATGGTCGGCTCCGGGTAGCTGCCCCGCTCGACGAACTCCTTCTGGAACTGGAAGTACTCCCGCAGGTCTGCCTCGTCGAACCCGATGCTGCCATCCTCGTTGATGAGGTGGAGGCCCTCCTGACGCAGCCAGATCATGATGCCGCCGACCGGCTCGAAGGGGGACGTGGACCCGTAGCCGCCATCGACCTGCTGGCTGATCTGCTCGGTGACTTGACCAAAGTCCTCCCACGTCCAGGACTCGTCATCCGGCAGCTCGAGCCCAGCCTGTTCAAACACCTCGGGGTTGGCCATCATGGCGATCGACGCAAAGCCCGTGGGGATGCCGAACTGCCCCTCGTCCGTGCGTCCCTGCACCAGCAGGTCCTCGCTGATCTTGGAGGTGTCCACGTCGGGCAGATCCCGCAGCACGCCGCGGTCCGCGTACTCGCGGAAGTAGGCGAGGTCCATCTGCATGATGTCCGGGGTGTCCCGCGCCGCGGCCTGGGTGGCCAGCTTGTCCCAGTACCCGGTGAAGCTATTTGGCTCTGGCAGGATGTCGATGTCCGGGTTCTCGGCCTCAAACGCTTCGATGATGGCCATGGTGTTCTGGGAGCGCGCGTCCGATCCCCACCAGGAAAAGCGCAGCGAGACCTGCTCGCCTGATTCCCCGGCCGATTCCGTCGATCCGCCGCAGGCTGTCAGGGCCAGCGCAGCGACCGCCGCCACCGATACCGCACGTGCCGTCGTGCCCCGTTGGGTGCGACGCTTCCTCGTTGACTGTACTTCCACCCTTGTCTCCTCCTCGTTGTCTCGACCGGGCCCCCTATGAGTGAACGTTCACCCGAACGTTCACTTTATGCGGCATGGCATAAAATTGGGGTGTTGGCACGGGATCCTACGTGTGATCCACCTCACCGTCAAGGGGTGCCGCCCGCGAATCTTCAGCCGGCCATGGCCCCTAGCTCCGCACCGCCGTACTCTCCCGGAGGACCGGCTCGCCCCGCACGCTTTCCCGGTACGTCTCATCCACCTCGGAGAGGACAAAATCGGCGGCCTGCCGGCCGATCTCCTCCAGCGGCAGACGCACGGTGGTCACGCTGGGCACCATGTCCCCCAGGGTGGGAATGTCGTCGAACCCCGCGACGGCGACGTCGCTGGGGACGGCGAGCCCGTGCTCGCGGATCGCGGTCATCGCGCCCAACGCCATGACGTCATTCGCGCAGAAGACGCACACTTGCCCGGAGTCGAGGTCTAGAGCCCCCGCCTCCAACAACCGGGACATGTCATCGTGCCCGCCGTCGCGGGTGAAGACGCCCTCGCTGACCAACAGCGGCTCGATACCCTCCTCCGCCAAGCGCTCGACGAATCCAGCCACGCGCTCAGCGGCGGTGATCAGCGCGGGATCGCCCGCGAGCACCGCGAACCGGCGGTGCCCTGCGGCGAGCAGTTCGGCAGCGAGGGCCGCGGCGGCGCCGCGATTGTCCAGGTGAATGCCGCCCGCCAGATCCAGCGGCTGGCCGATCATGACGACGCGCCCGCCCGAGCCTTGGTACCGCTCCAGCGCGACCACCAGCTCCTCGTCATCGCTGAGTCCGCGGGAGCCGGCCAGAAGGATGGCGTCCGTGCGGTGGGACATGAAGGAACGCACCGCCTCCAGCTCCAGCGCCGAATCGCGGCCCGTGCTCGCCAGCATCACCTGAATCCCGCTACCGGACAGCCGCTCCTGAACGCCGCGGGCGATCGTGGAAAAGTACGGGTCGGCAATGTCATGAACGATGAGTCCCACCAGGGAGGCGGAGCTCCTCGCCAGCGCCTGGGCTTGAGCATTGGGGTAGTACCCCAAGCGCTCGGCCGCCGCGCGCACGCGCTCGGCGATCTCCTCCGCCGGGCGGCGGCTCGAACCATTCAACACGCGCGACGCCGTCGCCGCCGAAACCCCTGCTTCCGCCGCCACCTCGGCCAGCCGAACCGCCATGATTCCTCGTTTCTCTTCGCTCTGAACGCTCAACACTAACCCTGCCATGACCTGTGATGGTTGACACACGCTCAATCTTCGCACTAGCTTGGAAAGCGCATTCCCACTGAGTCGGAGACCATCAGAAGTCAGACGCCCCCTCCGGCTCCCACACACTTTTCAGGAGTCACTCATGACGCAGACCCGCGTTCTTCGCATCGCCATGAACGGCATTACCGGCCGTATGGGCTACCGCCAGCACCTGCTGCGCTCCATCCTCCCGATCCGCGATCAGGGCGGCATCACCCTGGCCGACGGCTCCAAGGTCACCGTTGAACCCATCCTGATCGGCCGCAATGAAGCCAAGATCGCGGAGCTGGCCGCCCTGCACAACGTGGAGCACTACACCACGGACCTCGAGGGCGCGATCAACGATCCGTCGATCGACATCGTCTTCGACGCCTCGATGACCTCCCTGCGCTACAACACGCTGTCCAAGGCCATCGCCAACGGCAAGCACGTCTTCACCGAGAAGCCGACCGCCGAGACCTTGGAAGAGGCCGTGGATCTGGCCCGCCAGGCCAAGTCGGCGGGCATCACGGCCGGCGTCGTTCACGACAAGCTGTACCTGCCGGGCCTCGTCAAGCTCCGCCGCCTCGTGGACGAAGGCTTCTTCGGCCGCATCCTCTCGATGCGCGGCGAGTTCGGCTACTGGGTCTTCGAGGGCGAGATCCAGGAAGCCCAGCGCCCGTCCTGGAACTACCGCCTAGCCGACGGCGGCTCCATGACCACGGACATGTACTGCCACTGGAACTACGTCATGGAGGGCATCGTCGGCAAGGTCAAGTCCGTCAACTCCAAGACAGCCACGCACATCCCGCAGCGTTGGGACGAGAACGGCGAAGCGTACGAGGCCACCGCGGATGACGCCGCCTACGGAATCTTCGAGCTCGAAACGCCGGGCGGGGACGACGTCGTCGCTCAGATCAACTCCTCGTGGGCCGTGCGCGTCTACCGCGACGAACTGGTGGAATTCCAGATCGACGGCACGCACGGTTCCGCCGTCGCAGGCCTCAACAAGTGCGTCGCGCAGCAGCGCGCCCACACCCCGAAGCCGGTCTGGAACCCGGACCTTCCGGTCACCGAGTCCTTCCGCGACCAGTGGCTCGAGGTCCCCGCGAACGCCGAACTGGACAACGGCTTCAAGCTGCAGTGGGAAGAGTTCCTCGCCGACGTCGTCGCCGGGCGAGAGCACCGCTTCGGCCTGCTCTCCGCCGCCCGCGGCGTGCAGCTGGCCGAGCTGGGCCTGCGCTCGGCCGAGGAGCGCCGCACCATCGACATCCCGGAGATTGAGCTGTGAGCGGCGCGACGAACACCATGACCCTGCCCACGCTCGCCCTGCCGTCCCCGTACGGCACGGTCAGCGAGTACACCATGACCGGCCCGGGCGAGTTCACGCGCCCGGGGGCGCCGATCGCCTCTCGCAAGGTCTACGCCGCCGCCCACGTGGTGCCGCAGATGACCGCGGACAACACCCCGGGCGCGCCCGCTGAGCTGGATTGGGATGCCACGCTGGCCTACCGCCACGAGCTGTGGTCCTACGGCTTGGGCGTCGCGGACGCGATGGATACCGCCCAGCGCGGCATGGGCCTGGACTATGCCGCCACGTGTGAGCTGATCCGCCGCTCCGCCGCGGAGGCGGCCGACGTCGTCGCCTCCGGGCGCTACCCGGCCCTCGCCGGCCGGACCGTGCGGGACCTCGTGGCCTGCGGCGCGGGCACCGATCAGGTGGACCCCGCCACGGTGGAGCCGGGCGCCGACGGCCTCGCCACCGTGACGGCGGCGTATCTGGAGATGCTCGACGTCGTCGAGTCCTCTGGCGCGAAGGCGATCGTCATGTGCTCGCGCGCCCTGGCCAAGGTGGCCACCAGCGCCGAGGACTACTTGGACGTGTACGCGAAGGTCTTCGAGCGGGCGTCCCAGCCCGTGATCGTGCACTGGCTCGGGACGATGTTTGACCCGGCGCTGGCCGGGTACTGGGGAAGCGAGGACATCCCCACGGCGACGGCGACGTTCAACCGGCTGCTGGCGCAGCACGCGGACAAGATCGACGGCGTGAAAGTCTCCCTGCTGGACGCGGAGCACGAGAAGCAGCTGCGCGCCCGCCTGCCCGAGGGCGTGCGCCTCTACACCGGCGATGATTTCAACTACCCGGAGCTGATCGACGGCGACGGCGAGCTGTACTCGGACGCCCTGCTCGGCATTTTCGCCGCCATCTACCCGGCGGCCTCCACGGCCCTGCAGGCGTACGACGCCGGCGACGCGGCGCGCGGCCGCGCCATCCTGGATTCCACGCGGGAACTGGGCAAGCACATCTTCGCTGCGCCGACGTTCTACTACAAGACGGGCATCGCGTTTCTGTCCTGGCTCAATGGGCATCAGGACGGATTCCAGATGGTCGGCGGCCTGCACTCGGGCCGCTCGATCGCGCACCTGGCGCACACCTTCGTCCTCGCCGACAAGGCGGGCCTCCTGCTCAAGCCCGAGCTCGCGGCCGAGCGCATGCGGGAGTTGCTGGCCGTTTACGGGATCCCTCAGGACGGCTCCGCGCCCCCGGAGGCCCACGCATGAGCGCCGCAGACTACCCGCTGGCGCTCAATACGGGCACGACGCCGACTCTGGATTTGCGAACGGCGTGCGAGGCCACGGCAGCGGCAGGATTGACGCACATTGGGCCGTGGCGTCACCTTCTGGACGGCGCCGGCGGCGCGGACGCGGCGGCGAAGATCATCGCCGAGTCCGGCCTGAAGGCCTCCACGCTCTGCCGTGGCGGCTTCCTCACGGCGGCCGAGCCCTCGGCGCAGGCCGCGGCGCTCGAATCCAACCGGGCCGCCATCGTCGAGGCCGCCACCCTCGGCACAGACAGCCTCATCATGGTGGTCGGTGGCCTGCCGGCCGCGGCCCACGTGCTGGGTGGCGATGGTGATCGCACGGACAAGGACATCGCCGCCGCCCGTCACCGCGTCGCGGACCGGCTCGCCGAGCTGGTCCCGTTCGCTCAGGAACACGGGGTCAAGCTGGTCCTCGAGCCGCTGCACCCGATGTACGCGGTGGACCGGGCCGTGCTATCGACGCTCGGCCAAGCGCTCGACCTTGCCGCGCCGCACCCCACCGATGCGGTCGCCGTCGTCGTCGATACCTTCCACGTGTTCTGGGACCCCGCGGTCCTCGAACAGATCGCCCGCGCCGGACGCGAAGGCCGGATCGCCAGCTACCAAGTGTGCGATTTCAATCTGCCGATCGCTCAGGATGCCCTCAAGTCACGCGGCATGATGGGTGACGGTTATGTGGACTTCGCCTCGTTGTCGGCCGCGGTCGCCCAGGCCGGCTACACAGGCCCGGTGGAGGTTGAAATCTTCAATGAGGAGATCAACGCTCAGGACGCGGCGCTCACGCTTGAGACGATGAAGCAGCGCTACACGGACCTGGTACTCCCGCATCTGGCCTAAGTGGCACACCGGTCCGGCGAGCGCTGCCACGCTCGCCGGACCTTTCCCTTTGACCGGCACCCGAACTTCGACTGAAGGAGATCTGATGTCCGCACGTGACGGCGTCGTCCTCATCGGCCTCAACGGCTTTGGCCGCCAGCACCTGATCAACATCGAGCGGCTGGTCGCCGCGGGCAAAATGGAGCTGCTCGCCGGCGTCGATTTTTCCGATCCCGGCCCCGACGTGCGCGGCGCGCAGACCCCCGTCTTCTCCTCGCTCGCGGAGGTCGCCGCGGCCGGCATCCGCCCGGACATCGTGATCGTCTCCACCCCCATCAGCACGCACCACCCGATCGCCCTCGAGGCGCTCGAGCTCGGCGCGGACCTGTACTTGGAGAAGCCGCCCACCGCCACGCTGGCCCAATACCACGAGCTCTTGGCCGCCGCAGAGGCCGCCGGCGCGCGGGTGCAGGTGGGCTTCCAGTCCATTGGCTCCCACGCCCTGCCCCATATCGCCGACCTGCTCTCCCCGACCGACGGCAGCGGCCCCCTCGGCACCCTCCGCGCCGTCGGCGCCTCCGGCACGTGGGTGCGCACGCGCGGGTACTACCAGCGAGCCCCGTGGGCCGGGCACCGGGTCTTGAACGGGGTCGAGGTGGTCGACGGCGTCGCCACCAATCCGCTCGCTCACGCCGTGCAAACGGCCCTGCACATCGGCGGCGCGACCGGCAGCGAGGACGTGGTGCGCCTCGACACCGAGCTGCACCACGCGCACCCCATCGAGGCGGATGACACCACCACCCTCTCCATCGGCACCGCGGCCGGCCTCGACATCACGTGTGCGCTCACCGTCTGCGCGGGCGAATCCGCGGACCCGTGGATCACCATCTACGGCACCGAGGGTCAAGCGGTGTTCTACTACACGCGGGACGAGCTGGTCATCACCCCGAACGCCGACTCCCCGTCCGCCGGTGCGGGCGAACAGCGGCAGTCCTTCGGCCGCACCAACCTGCTGGAGAACCTCATCGACGTGCGCGCCGGCGCCGCGACCGAGCTGTTGTCCCCGCTGTCCTCCGCTGGCGGATTCATGCGCGTGCTGGAGGCGATCCGGACCGCCGATGACCCGGCGCAGATCCCGCGCGAGCACGTCTTCTGGGAGGGCGAGGGCGATGACGAACACCCCGTCATTCCGCACATCGAGGATCTCATCGACCGCGCCGTGAAGGGCGGAACGACGTTCTCCTCGCTGCGCGCCCCGTGGGCGAAGCGCCCCGAGACCTCGGGAGAACTCACGGTATGCGGCACGGCCCGGCCCGTGACCGTCGCCGAGTTGCGCACCGGCGCCGACATCTCCCCGACCAACGGGCCGCGCCCCTTCCTCGACCAGGTGCGCACGCTCTCCGGCGTGGTGCTGACCGATCAGCAGCCGTTGGATCACCCGTGGCACCTCGGGGTCTCCGTGGCCGTGCAGGACGTGGACGGCATCAACTTCTGGGGCGGGCGCACGTACACGCGGGACGCCGGACGCTACGTGTGGCGCGCCGATCACGGCCGGATCGTCACCACCTCCCAGTCCGTTGTCACGGACGCGCACGACGACGGCACCTCGGGTCAGCGCTGGCGGGCCGCTCTGGACTGGGTGGGCCCGGACGGCTCCGTGGCCCTGCAGGAGCGGCGCCAAGTGAGCACCCGGCACCGCGGCGACGGATGGGAGCTGGATATCGAGTTCGAGCTGAGCCCGGCCGGCGAGTCCGACGTGGTCCTCGGCAGCCCCGGTTCCAACGGGCGCGCCGGCGGCGGATACGGCGGCTACTTCTGGCGCCTGCCAGAACTGAAGAACGCCCGGGTGTTTACCGCGGAGGCCGAGGGCGAGGACGCCGTGCACGGCACCGTGTCCGAATGGCTGGCCGTCACCGCGGACTTTAGTTCCACGGCTGGGCACCCGCTCACCGGCACCACTGCGGAACCGGCCACCGGGTCGGGCCGCGGACCGTCGACGCTCATCTTCATCAGCGCGGACGACGACCCCTGGTTCGTCCGGCAATCCGGCTACCCGGGCATTGGCGCCTCCCTCGCGTGGGATGCCCCGGTGACGGCTAGCGCGGAGGCGCCCGTCCGCCGTCGGATCCGGACGTTGATTCTCGACGGGGTGCTGCCGCCCGCGGAAATCGCCGAGCGCGTCGCCGCGCTCAGCGGTGCCCCCGTCTCCACGCACTAGCGCGATCCCACCGAGAGGAAGCTATGCACCCCACTACTGCCGCCACGGCCACCGCGGACGCGCTCATTACGGAGCAGGCCACCAAACATCAGCGGCTCGTCGCGCTCTTAGAGGAACGCGGTGCGGACTCGCTCCTGCTGACCTCCGCCGGGGCGCTGTCCTGGTACCTGGGCGGCGCGCGCGTCCACGTGTCCCTCGCCGGCGGCCCGATTGCGGCCGTTCTGGTGCACCGGGGCGGCGCCGAGCTCGGGCTGTTCACGAACGAGGCGGCGAGGTTGCGCGCCGAGGAGCTCGGCGGCAGCGAGGGCGTCACCGTCCACGAAGTGCCGTGGCACGGGAATCTGCACGACGTCGCCGCTTGGTATCCGGAGGCGTCCGCGTGGTCCATCCTCGGCGAGGAGGAGGTGGCCGCCGGGTTGCGGGCGGCGCGGGCCAGCCTGTTGCCGGCCGAGCTTCAGCGCTACCGCACGCTATGCCGCGATGCGGCCGCGGCGCTGACGGACGTGCTGACCGCGGCCACCGGCGAGATGACCGAACGGCAGGTCGCCGCCGAGCTGGCCCGCGCCGTGGTGACCTTCGGGGCGGACCCCGTGGTGGTTCTGGTCTCCGGCGACTCGCGGGCCCAGCACCGGCATCCGCTGCCCACCGACGCACCACTGGGCCGCCGCGCCATGGCCGTGGTGTGCGCACGGAAGTACGGCCTCATTGCCAATGTCACCCGATGGGTCACCTTCGGTGAGTTGCTCGACGGAGAAGAGGAGCTGGACCGCCGCATCCTCGAGGTCGAGGCCGAAATCTTGGGCCAGCTGCGTCCCGGGGCGGCGATGGATGAGCTACTTCCGGTCATTCAGGAGGCCTACCCCCGGCACGGTTTCGCCGAGGACGAGTGGACAAAGCATCACCAGGGCGGCGCCGCCGGGTACAACGGGCGCGACCCGCGGCTGGCCCCCGGCGTGGCGGACACGCTGGTGACCGGCCAGGCGTTCGCGTGGAACCCCACCGCGGCGGACCCGCTGACCGGGCTGGTGGCCAAGGTGGAGGACACCATCCTGCTCACCGAGCGCGAGGGAGCGCCCGTGCTTGAGGTGCTCAGCGTCGACGAGCGCTGGCCGAGCGTCGAGGTGGCTGGCCGGCAGCGCCCGGCTGTGTTGCGGCGCTAACGTACCGGCCAGCCCACTCTCCCGGCGGCGGGGCCGAGCCGCATCCCGCTGACAACGGGTTTTGCGAACTCGGACCGCACCGGGCAGGCCGAAAGTGGGCTGGCCGGTACACCACGTGTGAGGGCCCGGCCACGTGGCCGGACCCTCACGCGTTCCGGGCTCCGCTAGCGGATGGTCACCTCCCGCTGCTCAGAGGCCGTCTGCCCGTGCTGATTCTCGGCGATGACCTGCACCGTGTGGCGGCCGGCGGTCGCCTGGTCCCACTGCAGTTTCACCTCCTGCTCGCGCCCGGTCTCGTCCACCACTGCGGCGGAGGCCACCGTGTCGCCGTCCACCACAAGGTGGAAGGTGTGGGCGTTGTTCTCTCCCTCGGCGATGCTCGCCTCCACGCGCAGCTTGTCCACCTCCGCATCATCGATCGCGAAACTCACCGCGCCAGGAACGTCCGCTGCCGGCCCGGGCACGCGCTCGGGCGCCGGCGCCTCGGCCGTATACGCCAGCGACGGGGCGTCCGGGGCGCTCATGCCCTCGCCGATGAAGTACGAGGTGTGTGGCGGCTGGTTGTAACCGGTATTCTGCCACGCCACCGCTAGGCGGTACTGCGAGTCAGACATCAGCGTGTAGAAACGCTCCTCAGTCGGGATGACGGTCGTCGCAATCCGCAGTGCCGAAGAATCCTCGGTGCGGGTGACGATTTCCTCGCGCCAATCCCCCATGAGGTCAGCCTGCAGGGAGAAGTTGCCCTTCGTGCCGTTGTTGCTCAGGGTGCCCTCCGCACGGTAGAGCTCCTCGGCGGACTCGGTCTCCCAGTTCCACTTAGAGATGGTCGGCACGCCCGCCCCCTGGTCAGCGTCGTACTCATGATCGCCGATCTCACGTAGGAGGTCCCCATCCCAGAAGGTCAGGAAATTCGCCGCCGGAATGTTCTCCGCAATCAGCTCGCCGGAGGCGGACGTCAACTGGCCCACGGGCGAGTTCCACGCCGCGTCTCCGCCGACGGCCCAGCCCTCCGCGCCGTCGTAGCGGGGGTCGATGTCCCCCATCGCCGCACGTCCGGTATCCACCTCGGCGGGGATGTCCCACAGGATCTCGCCCGTGGCCGCGTCGCGCAGGGTGGCCCCGCGCTGGCCGGAAGCGCCGATGTCCTCGTGAGCGGAGAAGACCTCCAGCCCCGGGCGGCTCGGGTCGAAATCGGAGACGTGCTGAGCGTCACCGTGGCCGAGCCCGGTGTTGTAGGCCACCGTGCCGTCGTCGTCCAACGTCAGGGAGCCATAGACGATTTCGTCCTTCTGGTCCCCATCCACGTCGTTGATGGACAGCGAGTGGTTGCCCTGACCGGCGAACTCCTTCCCGTCCACGTCCGAGTCAAACACCCAACGCTGGCTCAGCTGCTCGCCATCAAAGTCGAAGGCGGCCACCACGGTGCGGGTGTAGTAACCGCGGGCGAACAACGCGCTCGGCGTCTCCCCGTTGAGGTAGGCGGTGCCAGCCAGGAACCGGTCCACCCGGTTGCCGTAGCCGTCGCCCCATGAACCCACGTCACCGCGAGCCGGCACGTAGTCGATCGTGTCGATCGCGGCACCCGTGGCGCCGTCGAAGACCGTCAAGTACTCGGGGCCGGTCAGCACGCGCCCCGCGGAGTTGCGGTAGTCGGCGCGGGCCTCCCCGATTACCGTGCCCTCACCGTCCACCGTTCCATCGGCAGTCTTCATCATCACCTCGGCGCGGGAATCGCCGTCGTAATCGAACACCTGGAACTGCGTGTAGTGGGCACCGGCACGGATGTTGTGGCCGAGGTCAATCCGCCACAGCTGAGTGCCATCGAGCTCGTAGGCGTCCAGATAAACATTGCCGGTGTAGCCCTCGCGGGAGTTGTCCTGCGAGTTGGTCGGATCCCACTTGACGATGTATTCGTACGCGCCGTCCCCGTCCACGTCGCCGACCGAGACGTCGTTGGCGCGGTAGGAGTACGGCTGCCCGTCCTTGGAGTAGGCGTCTTCCGGTGTGTTCAGGTCGATGTCCAGCGTCTGCGCTTGCTGGACCCCGAACTCGACGCTGGCCCAGTGCTCGATCTCGCCAGCCGCGGCCGGCCGGCCCTTGCCGCGGCCCTTGCCGCCGGGCTGCTCGGCGGGTGCGACGGCGGTGCTCAGCCGGTAGGTCGACGCGGCCGTTCCGTTCTCGTCGACCCAGTTGGTGCTCGCAGTGATCGGCTCGTCGGTGACGCGCTCGCCATCGCGGTACACGTGGAACGCGGTCTCTTGGTCATCGCTGCCGAGGAGCCGCCATCCGAGGAACACACCGTCGCCCGTGTCGACGGCCACCGGGGATCGATCCAAGCGTTCCGCCTGGCGCTCCAGCTGCGTGACGGCCTCGGAGACGGCGGGCTCGGACGGCTCGGACGCACCGCCAGCGTTCACCGCGGCCACCGTGTAGGTGTATTCGACGGTCGTCAGGACGTCGGTATCGGTGTAGCTGGCGGTGTCCGCGCGGCCCACGAGCGCGGGTTCGCCACCCGGTTCGGCGCGATAGACGTGATAGAAGAGCGCCTCCTCCGAGCCGTCCCACGTCAGCTCCACGGAGTTCTTGCCGATCTCGCCAACACGGAGTTGGGTCGGGACGGGGGCGGTGGGCACGGACTCGTCGATGGTCACCACGTCCACCGCGTTGGAGGCGACCGATTCCGCGCCGGCCGCGCTGACGGCCACCACGGTGTAGGTGTACTCGACGCCGACGTCCGCGGTGGTATCCGCGAACTCGGTCGCTTCCGTTTCCGTCAGTTGTTCTGGCTCGGCGGCGCCTTGGGCCTGCCGGTAGACCCGATAGGCCGCAGCGTCTTGGGTCCCCTGCCAGGTCAGCGGCACGCTCACGCTGGAGCCGTCGATGACGACCTCCCCGGCGGTCAGGCCCGCCGGCGTGTACATCAGCGGCGTGATCTCCAGACCGTTGAGCCACCCGGAGGCCTCCACGGTGAGCTGGCCGTCCTCGACGATCACGGGCTGCAAGACCTTACTGGTGGTGGTGCCACGGCCGGCGTTCGAGGTCCCGAAGTCCTGGCCCTCGAGGCTGACGCCCAGACGCGCCGTACCGATCATGTCGCCCCACGTCACCTCGACGGCGTAGCTGCCATTGGGGAGGTCGACGGCGATCGGCGTGTCGCCGCTCGGCAGCACGAAGTCCCGCTGCAGGTCATTAGGCGCTGGGTCGAAGTTCGTCCCGCGGTCCCGTCCGTCCGGCATTCCATCCGTGAACCCGTAGCCGAGCTCCTCGGTATACGCGGTGGTGTTATCCAGGGCCGTGTACCCTTCCTGGGTCACGTGGCCCTCCAGCTGCAGGTCAAACTTGTGCAACGGCGCCTTCGTGGTGACCTCCACGGTGGCAGAGGCGTCGGACGGGCCCCGTCCGTTCACGGCCACCACGTGCAGTTGGTAGTCAGTTCCCTCCTCAAGCCCCACGACGTGGGCCATCGGCAGGGTGGCGGTGGCCAGCAGCCGGTCCTCCTCGGCTCCGGCTTCCCGGCCGTACACGCGGTACATGTCCGCGCCCTCCACCTCAGTCCACGTCAGCGTCGCGCCGGAGGCGGAGACGTCCGAGGTGACGACGCCGGCCGGTGCGGCCGGCACGTCCGCCGGCGGTTCGACGTCGTGCACCTCGTCCGCCAACGGGATCTCCAATTCGGCCACGTCCTGGGCCACGAGGCGCGCCATTTGAATGGCGCCGTACTCCTGGAAGTGCGTGTCATCCTCCGTGCCGTTGGGGCGGTTTGGGTACACGCCGGCCGGAACCCACAGGAAGACGGACTTGGCTTCCTCGGGGCCGATCTCGTTGAGGTAGGCGCGGCTCGAGGCGGACAGATCAACGAGCGGGGTACCGGTTTCTGCGGCCAGCTCGCTCGCGTGGCGCACATAGTCGGGGAAGGAGACGTTGAACTCGCCCGTCGACTCATCGAAGGAACGGCGTGAGACCGGGGTGACGAGGATCGGCGTGGCGCCGCGCTGCTGGGCCCCCTCGACGAAGGTCCGCAGGTAATTGCGGTAATCGGCGGGAGCGGCGAAGCGGTCGTCGACCCCGTAAGAATTGTCATTGTGGCCGAACTGAACGAACAGGTAGTCACCCGGCCGGATCTGCCGCAGGACCGTGTCGAGGCGGCCCTGGCTGATGAAGTTCTTCGACGAGCGCCCGCCGATCGCGTGATTGTCCACCGCGACGTCGTCCGACACGTAGCGCTGCAGCATCTGCCCCCAACCGGCCTGCGGTGCGTAGTCGTCCGTGTACGTCTGCACGGTGGAATCGCCCGTCACGAACGCCGTCGGCTGCGCCGCGGCCTCGCGGTCCGGGTGGCGCGTCAGCGTCAGCGCGGAGATATTCGCCGCATCTCCGGTGAACTCGAGGTTCAGCTGCCCGTCGACGAGGGCGAGGTCGAACTCCATTTCATGAAATTCGCCCGCGTTCTTCTGTACCGCGGCAACCTTGTCCATCTGCTCGGCGGTGATGGCTAGGTCCGTCGGGCCCTCGGCGTCGCCGGCGATGACGCCGACCGTGTAGTCGCCGTTCGGCAGGTCTGCGACGAACTCGGTGTCCCCAACAGTCACAAAGTCCGCGCGGACCGCGTCGTCGCCGCCGCGGTCCGTGCCGGCGACGGCGGCCGGATCCACGAAGCCGAGGCGAGTGGCGGCGTCGTACTGCGTTTCCGCCGTGACCTGCTGGTACTCGCCGGCGACAGCCCCGGGACCGAAATCGAGGCGAAGGGTCCCGGACGCGGGAAGGGCGGGTGCGTCCCCCGTCAGGAGCGCAACGGCGGACGCGGAGGGACCCGACGTGCCGGACTCAGTCAGCGCGTGCACGCGGTAGTAGTTCACCGCGGCCGTATCCGCATCGGCGTGCGTGGCAAACACTTCCCGGGCTCCGGTCCGGGCCACCTCGGTGTACTCGCCGTTGAGCTCGGTGGAGTGGGTCAGCAGGTACCCGGTGGCCTCCGGCACCTCGTCCCAGCGCATGGTCACCGACCCCTCGGCAACGTGCGCTGTGCGCAAGGACTCGGGGGCCACGCCGGAGCTGGCTGGCGGATCGGTGGGCTCCGGATCGGTGGGGACGGTACCGACGTCGCCCGTGCGGGTGATGGAGATGCCGTTGACGTAGCCGTTGCCGGAGCCGGTGACGTCAATCGTGAGCTGGCCATCGGTGACGGCGGTGCTGAACACCTCGCTGGCTACGGTTTCCGGGTCCGGGCGCACGTGGCCCGCCTCCGCCCCTTCGAGAGCGATGGTGGTGCGGACACTGCTGGTTCCGGCCAGCGGATCGCCAGCAAAGACCTCGACGTCGTATTGCCCGTCCGGCAAGTCCACGGCGAACGTCCACTCGGCGCCGAGGACGAAGTCTCCGCCCAGCGGGTCAGCGTCTGAGGACCGGTCCCGCGAGGCAAGCCCGGGGTTGTCCAGAATGCCAAAGCCGGCCTCGGCCGAGTACGTGTTGGTGTGGTCGATGGCTGTGTAGCCCTCGGCGACGGCGCTGCTGGCGGTGCCGAAGTCGAAGGCGAAGTCCGCAGCGCCGGCCGTGGTGGTACTCAGCCCCAGGGGGCTGGCTAACGCGGGGCCGGCCGCGCCGGCAACCACCGCGGAGGCGGTGACCACGGCGAGGCTGAGCCGCAGGGGTTTGGTGAAACGATTCATCATTGAGTCGCGCTCTTCCTGGGTTGGGGACGGGAAATGGATTGCGCTTTCCAACGATGAACGTAATGTGGATCACATAGACGGTCAAGGGTTTCTTGTATGCAGTCTGAGCATCACCCGTGCAGTAGGTGTGCGTTACCTGCGAGTAACCGCGACGGCGTGCGGCACAAGTACCGGCCAGCCCACTCTCCCGGCGGCGGGGCCGAGCCGCATCCCGCTGACAAGGGGTTTTGCGAACTCGGACCGCGCCGGGCAGGCCGAAAGTGGGCTGGCCGGTACGGCAAGGCGGCCAGCTCGGTGCGTCCAGTTAGTCAGCTCGCAGCGTTTAGCCGGCCAGCTCGGTGCGCCAGCTGCGCTTCGGCTCCCAGCCGAGTACGCGCCGAGCCTTGTCGATGCTGAACGCCGGGGCGGAGCCTGTGAGGCCCTCAGCCAGATGCGCCAGTTCCGGATAGATCTCCGGAATGACCTCGCGCAGCGGACGGCGGGCCATGGCGTCGGCAGCACCAACGAAGAAGACGTCGCCGTTCTCGATCACGTGCATGCGTTCCAGGAGGAGCAGCAGAAAATCCGTGACGTCCCGCGCGTCCACGTAATTGAACAGGGCCGGCGCGGAGAGGGCCGGGTCATCCAGCCGCTCCGTCACCGTGTGGCCCTGCTGGGTGGGGGCGCCCTGCCACTCCTCCGGCGCGATGACGTAGCACGGGCGGAAGGACGCGAACTTCACGCCTCGCTCCCCGTCGCCGGGTCCGTGCTTGGCCGCGAACATCGCCGCCACCTGCTCGGCCACGTGCTTCGAGAGCCCGTAGGCATGCCAGGGCCGCGGCGTGACGTCCTCGTCGAGCGGCAACCGCGGAGGGACCCAACCGGCGGGTGAGCCGTAGCCCATGATGGATGGGCTGGAGGCGACAATCACCTTCCGCGCGCCGGCTTCCACCGCGGCGTCGGTCACGTTGTGCGCAATCGCGGAGTTCGTGGTGAGAATGACGTCTTCCGGGGCGCTGAAGGGCACGGCGATCGCGGCGAGGGAGACCACGGCCTCGGGAGCCCGCTCGGCGAACAGCTGGCGCGTCGCCGCGGCATCCAACAAATCAACCTCGGCATAGTCCGCTCCCGTCACGGGATCCGCGGGGGTTTGCCGGTCCACGCTCACCACGCGATGACCGGCGGCCACAAACCCCTCGACGACGCTGCGGCCCAGCCGCCCGGACCCGCCTGTAATGAGGACGCTCGCCATGGGCTAGCTCCCCTGAGCCGCGTGCGCCGCGTCATCAAGGCCCAGCGGCACATCTGCCACGTGGACCACTTGACCGCGGGCCAGGGATTCATTGCCGCAGATGCCGACGGCGATCGCCTGGATGCCGTCGACGAGCCCGGCGGGGCGCTGGTAGGGGTCTTCGCCCACGCCACGGAAGATGTCCGCCAGCAGGAGCTTGTCGCCACCGCCATGGGCGCCCTCCCCGTTGATGATTTCTAGCTCCCGGGCTTCTTCCCAATGCCGCTGTAGCACCAGCCGCTCCCCCGCGGCGCGCAGGGCATTATCCTGACTGTCCTCCGTGACGGACGGGTCCACGGGCGAGCCGCCCTCGGCGGGCAGCACGGCGGCGCGTTCGACGACGTCGAGCTCCAGCCGCCCCTCGGTGCCGTTGACGGCCACGCGATACCCCTCCCACGGGCTGTGCGCATTGAGGGAATAGTTCAGGACCGGCCCGCGCGCGTAGTCCACGGTCAAGGAAAGGTTGTCCTCGATGGTGATGCCGGGGGCGAACACGTCCTGGTCGCGCCGGTAGCCGTCGTGGTCCTCGTTCTTCAGGTAGAGAGATTCGAGCCGCTCATCGGTGCGCAGGTCCAAGGCGAAGGGGTCCGCGGCGCTGTCCTCGCGCGTGCCGCGTTCGTGCACGGCCACGCCGCGCTTTTCCGCGTTCTCGGCGCCGTAGAACTTCAAACCACCCGAGGCATAGACGCGCCGGGGGACGTCAGCGAGCCACCAGTTGACGAGGTCGAAGTGGTGGGAGGACTTGTGCACCAGCAGGCCGCCGGAGTTCTCCTTGATGCGGTGCCAGCGGCGGAAGTAGTCCGCGCCGTGCACGGTATCTAGGACCCACGAGAAGTCGATCGAGGTCACCTCGCCGATGAGTCCGTCCGCAATGGCGGCCTTGAGCGCGGTGTTGCGCGGCGAGTACCGGTAGTTAAAGGTGACGATCACCTGCCGGCCGGTGGCCGCCACGGTCTGCGCGATGCGGGCGGAGGCGGCCGCGTTGACGGTGAGGGGCTTCTCCACCACGACGTCGGCGCCGGCCTCGAGCGCCTCGCACACCAGGTCGGCGTGCGTGAAGTCCGGGCTGGTAATGATGACGCGGTCGATCTTCTCCGTCTGAATGAAGTCCGTCAGCGCCTGGGGGTCGAAGGCCTCCACCTGCGCGCCGAACGTTTGCTCGATCACGTCCTGGTAGTAGGCAGCCCGGCCGGGATTGGAGTCGGCTAGGGCCACCAGCTCGGCGACGTCGGCGTGATCGCCGAGGATCGCGTTGATGTACATTTCGCACCGGTTGCCGGTGCCGATGATGACGTAGCGGGTGCGCGGGGATTCGCTCACGGGACGTGACTCCTGAAGTGATGGATGCTGCTCGAGGCCCGCCGGGGCGGGCGTTCTGACCTGAGGACGACGACGGCGCGCGCCGCGTGTGTGCGGCGCACCCCGCCGTCGTCCTCGTTTGATGCGTGTTGCGTTTACTTGATGCCGGTGGTCGCGATGCCCTTGACCAGGAACTTCTGGCCGATCAGGAACGCGATGAACACGGGCAGCAGGGTGACGATCGACATGGCGAACAGGGCACCCCAGTTGGATTCGCCGGTGGCGTCGATGAACGCGCGCAGGGCGACCGGGACCGTGTACATCTCCGGGTCCGTCAGGTAGATCAGCGAGGTGAAGAAGTCGCTCCACGTCCAGATGAACGTGAAGATCGCCGTCGTCGCCAGGGCCGGGACCATAAGCGGCAGGATGACCTGCAGGAAGATGCGGGCGTGGCCGGCGCCATCGATGCGGGCGGCCTCATCCATGTCCTTCGGGATGCCGCGAATGAACTGCACCATGAGGAAGATGAAGAACGCGTCCGTGGCCAGGAGCTTCGGCACGATGATCGGCAGGAACGTGTTCACCCAGCCGACCTGAGAGAACATGATGTACTGCGGCACGATGATCACGTGGATCGGCAGCATGATGGTCATCAGCATGAGGCCGAACATGATCTTCTTGAACTTGAAGTCCAGCCGGGCGAACGCATAGGCGGCCATCGAGCAGGAGATCAGATTGCCGAGGATACAGCCGAGGACCACCACGGCCGAGTTCATCAGGAAGTGACTGAACGGGTGGGACAGGGCGTTCCAACCCTCGGAGTAGTTGGACCATTCGAAGGTGGTCAAGAACAGGCCCGGCTCGCGGAAGATCACGTCCGTGGGCCGCAGCGAGCTGACCAGCATCCACAGCAACGGGTAGATCATGATCAGCGCGGCCGCCACCAGAATGACGTGCTTGATCACGGAGCGGGCGATGGCCCGCGGACCCGGCTTATACGTGTTGGCGGGAGCCGGCTTCTTGGGAGCCGCGTGGCGCTTCTCCGGCTTTTGCTCGGTGGGCTGCGCCGTCATGGTGGTTGCTGAATCAGTCATCGTAGAACACCCAATACTTGGAGGCAATGAAGTTGATGGCCGTGAAGGCGCCAACAATGAGCACCAGCAGCCAGGCCATCGCTGACGCGTAGCCCATGTCGAAGTTCTTGAAACCCTGCTGGTAGAGGTACAGCGTGAAGAACATCGTCGAGTCCGCCGGACCACCCGTGCCGTTAGAGACGATGAACGCCTGCGTGAAGTTCTGGAAGGCTCCGATGATCTGCAGCACGAGGTTGAAGAAGATGATCGGGCTCAGCAGCGGCAGCGTGATGGAGAAGAACTGGCGGACCTTGGTGGCGCCGTCGATCGACGCGGCCTCGTAGTACATGTGCGGGATCTGGCGCAGGCCGGCAAGGAAGATCACCATCGGCGAGCCGAACGTCCAGATGTGCAGCAGGATCAGCGTGCTCAGCGCCGTGTCCGGGTTGGAGATCCAGCCCATGCCCTCGATGCCGAACATCGCCAACACCTGGTTCACGAGGCCGGTGGTGCCGAAGAGCTGCTTCCACAGCACGGCGATGGCCACGGAGGAACCGAGCATGGACGGCAGGTAGAACACCGAGCGGTAGAACGCCAGGCCGCGCATGCCCCGGTCGAGGATCAGCGCGATGAACAGCGCGACGATCAGCTGCAGCGGAACGCCGACCAGCACGTACGTCATGGTGACGACCAGCGAGTTGTGCAGGCGGTCATCGGAGAACATCCGCACGATGTTGTCGAACCCGATCCACTCGGGGGCCTGCAGCAGGTTGTAGTCCGTGAAGGAGAGGTACAGGGACATCGCCATCGGACCGATGGTGATGGCGAAGAGCCCGATGGTCCACGGCAGCAGGAACAGGTGGCCGGCCTTGTTGTCCTTATACGGACGCTTGCCGCCCTTCACCTTTGAAAGGTTCTGGAATTCAGCGGCGACGCTCATGGCTTCGCCCCCTTCATCGTGCCAGCGGTGCATCGCCGGCGGGTTGTGTGGAACAGCATGGCTGGCTCCTCGTCTCGGGCCCGAGCGGTGCGTCATCGCTACACCATCGGGAATGCGCTTTCCAACTTGTCTCTACTCAAGGTAGGCTAATTTCACCTGTGAGGTCAACCACACCACCTGGTGATGCGCACCTCGCTGAGAAGGAATGGATTGAAACGTATCACAATGCGGGTGTGGCCGGGAGGCGTGCATCACATTCGGAGGGCTTCATGGCTATCACTGCAACTCAGAGCACGGTTACGAGGATCGAGCTCACCCTCATCTCCCTCCCGTTCGACGCCGGCCGACGCGATACCGCGGCGGACGCAAACGAGTCAATTGATACCTACAACGCATCATCAAGAACCTTTACGGAGATGCAATCCCTCCTCGTCTCCGTCCACACCAGCGACGGCCTCACCGGCTGGGGCGAGGCCTTCGGCCACAAAACCAACCCCGCCACCTGGGCGGCGCTGCAGGACGTCGTCGCCCCCTTCTTCGTGGGCCGTGCCGCCGATCCGGTGGCCGTCCGGCACGACGCGGAGTACGCCTTTCACGCCTTCGGCCGCACCGGCCCCGTGCACTACGCGCTCTCCGCGATCGATACCGCGCTCTGGGACCTCGCCGCCCAGCGCGCCGGCCAGCCCCTGCGGCACCTGCTCGCCGAGCACCTCGGCACGGGCGGTCCGGATCACCCGGTGCGCGAGGCCATCAGCTCCTACGCATCGCTGGTCCACTACGGGGAAGACCCCGTCGAGGTCGACTTCCACGTTCGCCGCGCGGCCGCTGCAGGCTTCGCGGCCTTTAAGCTGCATGAATCCACGCGCGAGGCCATCGCCGCCGCCCGTCAGGCCGCTGGCGGCCACCCGCTCATGGTGGACGTCAACTGCCACTGGGACCTAGAGGGCGCCCACCGGGCGGCGGACGCGTTCACGGACCTGGACCTGCACTGGCTCGAGGAGCCCATTTTCCCGCCCGACGACGCCGGCGCCCTGGCCGCGCTCAACGCCCGGCACGGCTACGTGGCGGCCGGCGAGAACGCCTCCGGGGCGCAGGGGCTGATCGATCAGATGGCCGCCGGGGCCGTCGCCGTGGCCCAGCCGAGCGTGGGAAAGATCGGCGGCATCACGGACATGCTGGAGGTCTATGCGGCGGGCGCTCGCCTCGGCGTGGCCGTGGTGCCGCACAACTTCTACTACGGGCCCGCGCTCGTCGCCACGGCGCAGCTGATCGCCGCCGCGCCGCGCCAACGGGCGGCCGACGGCACCGCCCACCCCGAGCTGGAGGTCCCCTTCCTCTCGTGGCCGCGCCGGCTCCACCCGCTGCACGCCGCGCACCACGACGCGGCCAGCGCCGACGTCGTCCTGCCCGAGGCCCCGGGCCTCGGGTTTGCCCCGGACCCGGAGGTGCTCGCCGCGGCCACCCTCCGCACCGCCACCGTGGCCTAGCCGCCCGGCCCACCGCACTCCCCCACCCCAGAGGTTGACGTGATGAAGCTGAAGAAAATCGTGTGTGTCCCGGACTCCTTCAAGGGTTCCGCCTCGGCGCAACAGGTCGCGGCCGCGTTGGCCGCCGGCGCCGCTCAGGTAGCGCCGGCGGCCGAGATCCTCCAGATCCCCTTTGCCGACGGCGGCGAGGGCACGCTGGACGCGCTGCTGGCCGCGTGGGGCCAGGAAGCCAGCACCGTCGAGACCGTCGACGCGCTCCGCCGACCGCGCACCGCCCGGTACGGCCTGTCCGCCGATGGCCGGACGGCCATCATCGAGGCGGCCGAGGGCAACGGCCTGCCGACCGTCTCCGACGTCCCCCTGCGCCCGCTCGACGCCGACACCCATGGCGTCGGGCTCATCGCCCGCCGCGCGCTGGAGGCGGGCGCCACGGAAATCCTGCTGTGCATCGGCGGTTCCGCCACCACGGACGGCGGGCTCGGCCTTCTGGCGGCCCTCGGCGCGCGCATTGAGTACGAGGACGCGCCGCACGAGGATGCGGCGGGGTTCGGCGGCCGCCGCCTCGGCACCGTGCGGGGCATCGACCTGACGGACCTCCTGCCGGCCGCCCGCCGCGCGCGCTGGCGGATCGCCGTGGACGTGGACAACCCCCTGACCGGCGAGCGCGGAGCCGCCGCCGTGTTTGGCCCGCAAAAGGGTGCCACCGAGCCGGAGGTGGCGCTGCTGGACGCCGGGCTGGCGCATCTGGCCGGCGTTATCGCGGACCACCCCGAGCGGCACGCGGCGGCGCCCTCCACTGAGGAGGCCCTCCGCGGGGCCGCCGGGTTCGGAGCCGCGGGCGGGATCCCCGTCAGCCTGGTGGGCCTGCTCGGTGCCGACACCGTTCCGGGCGCCCAGCTGGTCGCCGAGGCGGTGGGGCTCGACGCCGCGCTGGCCGGCGCCGACCTGGTGCTCACGGGCGAGGGGGCGCTCGATGCGCAGTCGCTCGGCGGCAAGGTGGTGGACGCGGTCCGCACCCGCGCACCGCAGGGCGCCGCCGTCGTCGTCGTTGCCGGCACGGTGAAGCTCACCGCGGCGGAGGTCCGCGCCGCGGGCCTGACGGCCGCGTTCTCCATCGCTCCCGGGGCGGCCCCGCTGGCCGAACTGCTCGAGCGCGCCCCAGCCCTCATTGAGGACACGGCCGCGCAGGCCTGCGCCCTCGCCGCCCGCTAGCGGCTGTGGGCCCCGCCGCTGGGGCCCACACCGCCGGTTAGGCCGCCTCGCGCACCAGCACGCCCTGGGCAACGACCGCCGAGACCGCCTCGAGGGCCGCGGCATCGGCCAACGGGTCCCGGTCCAGGAGCACGACGTCGGCCTGGGCCCCACGCACGAGCCGCCCGACGCTCCGCTCCACTCCCAGCAGCCGTGCGGGCGCCGTCGTCACCGAGCGCAGGGCCTGCAGCGGGCTGAGCCCCGCCTCGGCCAGCCAGCGGGCCTCCGTGCCGATCGGGGTGACGTCCGTGCCGAAGGAATCGGTTCCGGCCACCACGGTGACGCCGGCCTCCGCCGCGGCGCGGATCGCCTCCTGCAGCACCGGGGTGTATTCGCGACCGCGTTCGGCGAGCACCGGATCGGTGGAGTCGGCCATCGAGGCGATGCCGGACAGGGTCGGCGTGAAGGCGGTTCCGCGCTTGGCCATCTCAGCCAGCGTGGCCTCGCTGACAAAGACGCCGTGCTCAATGCTGCGCACGCCAGCGCGCACGGCGCCGTCGATGCCCTCGGCGCTGTAGGCGTGGCAGAGGACGCCGGCCTTCTTGGACGCGGCGACGATCGCGGAGATCTGCTCCTGCCCGTAGACCAGTTCCAGCGGGTCCTGTTCCGCCAGTCCGGCCCGCGGGTTGGCCCGAGTCTTGATGACCGTGGCCCCGCGCTTGACGTTGTTCCGGGTCAGGTAGGCCAGGTCCGAGGCCTCGCGCACGCCGTCGGACAACGCGGCCAGCGGGGCCAGCGCGGGGTCCGCCAACACCGAGTCGCCCAGTTCCGGGGAGACGAAGAGACCGGCCGCGTGCATCCGCGGGGAGAGCCCGGGCGCCCACCGCGGGAGGGCCGCCAGCGCCACGTCCTGATAGAAGCTCGAGGAGCCGCTGCGCACCGTGGTGGCGCCGTGGGACAGGATCAGCCGGGCATCCTCCAGAGCGTTGGCGTGCACGTGTGCGTCCACGAGCCCCGGCAGGACAAACCGGCCGGTGGCGTCCACCACGGTGGCGCGGTCAGCAACGGAGGCCACGGCCCGGCGGGTGGACTGGCGGTCCCCGGCCGCGGCCACGCGCCCGTCCACCAGCACGACGACGGCGTCTTCGACCGCGTCCCCGGTGTCCGGGTCCACCAACGTGCCGCCCTCAATGATCATCGGAGCCGGGGACTGCGGCTGGCCCTTGTAATGCGCCGATTCGGGCGCGCGCGAGCGCGAGTCAGCGGCGGCGGCCGAGGCGGGCAGGAGTCCGATCCCGGCGAGCGCCGCGGCTCCGGCGATCACACTGCGGCGGGCCAGCGCGGCGTCGGGGGCGGGCAGGGCGTCGTGATCATGGGTGCACATAGGGGTGTCCTTGTTCTCGGGGCAGTGAAGTGTCCCGTCAACGTAGCACCGATCACACCATTTTGGTATCCCATATTTCGTGGCTCGTCATGTGCCGCGCACCACTAGAATGGTGCGCCATGAGCGAGCAGGTTCGAATCGACGCATGGCTGTGGGCCGTGCGCCTCTACAAGACGCGGTCGGCCGCCACCGCGGCCTGCCGGGCTGGCCACATCCGGCGCAACGGTGACCCGGTCAAGGCCTCCCAACCCGTGGTCCCCGGGGACACGATCCGGGTCCGCCAGCACGGGTTTGACCGCATTCTCGAGGTCACCCGCACCCTCGCCAAGCGAGTCGGGGCGCCCGTGGCCCACACCTGCTACATCGATCACACGCCCGCCCGGCCACGGGAGGTGGTCCCGCAGGTGCCGGTACGGGATCGCGGCACGGGCCGGCCCACAAAAAAGGACCGCCGCGAGATGGAGAAGCTCAAGAAGAACTTCAACCTCTAGCGCGGCGGCCCTCAGCGGTTCGGTCTGGGCGACCTACTGATCCGCTCCGTCACGCGAGCCGAGCTCGGCGTCGAGGCGGAGCAGGCCGTTGCCGTCCTCGCCGATCAGCTTGACGCGGCCGATGATCTCCCCCACGCTCGCTTCCTCTTCCAGCTGCTCGTCGATGAACCAGTGCAGCAGCGGCACCGAGTCGATGTCCCCCACCTCGTGCGCCAAGCGGTAGAGGCCGCGGATGGATTCGGAGACCTTTTCCTCGTGCGCCAGCGATGCCTCGAAGGCTTCGAGGACCGTGTTCGCGGTGACCTTCGGCGCGGCGATGTCGCCGATCTGCGCCTGCGCCGAGCGATCGGACATATGGGCGATGAACTTCTCGGCGTGGACGATCTCCTCGTCCGACTGCGCGCGGAACCAGCCGGCAATGCCGGGCAGGTCCTTGGCGTCCATGGCAATCGCCAGCTGCCGGTACACCACAGAGGCCTCCAGCTCCAGCGTCACCTGTTCGTTGAATGCGGTTTCAAGCTTTCCTGTCAGTTCCATGGTCCTAAAGTAGACCCGTTGTTTTACCTTGTCACCGCAGTTTGGCCTCACTGACCCACGGTGGCCCCAAATGTTCATGGAGACGTTTCCTTTTCCTTTTATGGCAGGCTCACCAAAGCTCGAACGGCCCACCGCATAGAGTGGGGCACAGACCACGTCGTCCCCCGCGGGGCGCGCGCGGCGCTCCTGGGACGGAACTGAAGGATCGGTGACACTCGTGCAAGACATCGCCGTCACGCTGCTCACGGCCGCCGGTTTGGGCTGGCTGGCCATGCTGTGCCGCGTTCCCCCGCTCGTGGGCTTCCTCGGGGCCGGGTTCCTCCTCGGTGGCCTCGGCGTTCAACCGTTTGACGGGCTGCAGTCACTGGCGGACATCGGCGTGACCCTGCTGTTGTTCACCATCGGCCTGAAGTTCAATATCCGCTCCCTGCTGCGGCCGGAGGCCTACGGCACGGCCACCGTGCATATGGCCCTGACCACGCTGCTCGGCATGGGGGTCGTCGGCCTGCTGGGGGTGCTCGGTTTCGTCGTCTTGGGAGACGATTGGCAGTCGCTCGCGCTCATCGGCTTCGCGCTCTCCTTCTCGTCCACGGTGCTGGCCGTTAAGGTCCTCGAGGAGCGCTCGGACGACGGCTCGTTCTACGGACAAACGGCGATCGCCATCTTGGTGGTCCAGGACATCGCCGCCGTCGTCTTCATCACGGCATCCAATGGCACCATGCCCAGCCCGTGGGCCGTGGCGCTGTTCCTGCTCCTGCCCGCCATGTGGCTGCTGCGCAAGGTGCTGGACCGGGTAGGACACGGCGAACTCCTCGTCCTCTTCGGGGTGGCCATGGCCCTCGGACCGGGTTACTTCCTCTTCGATGCCGTCGGCATCAAGGGCGACTTGGGCGCGCTGGCCATCGGCATGCTGTTCGCCTCCCATCCGCGGTCCACGGAACTGGCCAAATCCCTCTTCAGCGTCAAGGAGCTCTTCCTCGTGGGCTTCTTCCTGACCATCGGACTGGGCGATACGCCGACGTGGGGCGATGTGGCTCTGGCCGTGGTGTTGTGCACCGCGATCCTGCCGTTCAAGGTGATCGGCTTCCTCCTCTTGGGTCGCCTGTTCGGACTACGCAACCGCACCGCCGCCCGCAAGGCACTGGTGCTCAGCAACTTCTCCGAGTTCTCCATCATCGTGGCCGCCGTCGGCGTCTCGGCCGGCCTGATGACCGAAGACCTGCTGACCCTCATCGCCGTCGCGGTGGCCCTGAGCATGGTCGGGTCCTCACTGCTGAATGACCGGGCCCACCACCTGCCCAGCAAGATCGCCGCGCGGCTCAAGGAACAAAACGTCGCGCGGCTCCGCCCGGAGGACCGCCCGATCGATACGTCGGACGCCGACGTCGTCATCCTCGGTATGGGCCGGGTTGGACGCAGTGCGTACGAGAGAATTCACCACGATTCCCGGCTCCGCGTGCTGGGCATCGACAACGATCACGCGGTGGTGCAGCGCCTGCGCGAACGCGGCTTCAAGGTCATGGAAGGCGACGCGACGGACCTCGAGTTCTGGCATCGGCTGTGCTCGGGCGGGTTCGTCCAAACGGTCCTGCTCGCCATGCCGATCCATGACTCCAATACGTTCGCCCTCGACCAGCTCCGCGAGGCCGGATTTACGGGACGGATCACGGCCATGGCCCAGCATCAGGATCAGGTGGAGCACCTCAAGGCCGAGGGCGTGGAGCGCGTCTTCAACCTCTACGAGGGCGCGGGGCTAGCCCTCGCCGACCTCGCCCTCGCACCGGCCAAGCCGCCGCGGCCGCCCCGCGACTGAGCCGTTCGCCGGGCGAGCCCCTGGCGACGCTCTAGCCGAGGCCCGCCTGGCGGAGGGCTTCGGCCATCGCGGTGTCCGCGCCCGAGCTCTGCTTGGTGTTCTGCTGACCGCCGCGGCGCTGCCCGCCCTGCGAGCCACGACCCTTCTGGCCGCCGCCCTGCTGACCACCACGCCCACGGCCACCACGCTGGCCACCGCGGCCCCGCCCGCCACCGGAGGCGCCGGCGTCCTTCTGGTGCCCCTGGGCTGGGGCTGCGTCGCCGGGCAACGGATCGTCGAGGCGCAGGGAGAGTGCAATTCGCTTGCGGGACGTGTCCACCTCGAGGACCTTGACCTTGACCACCTGGCCGGAGGTCACCACCTCCCGCGGATCGGACACAAAGCGCTCGCTCATCGCGGAAACGTGGACCAACCCGTCCTGGTGGACGCCGAGGTCCACGAATGCGCCGAACGCCGCCACGTTGGAGACCGTGCCCTCGAGGATCATGCCGGGCGTGAGGTCGTTGATGGTTTCGACGCCGTCGGCGAGCGCGGCCGTGACGAACTCGCCGCGCGGGTCCCGGCCGGGGCGGGTCAGCTCCGCCATGACGTCGCGGACGGTGGGCAGGCCGAACGTGTCGTCGACGAACTGCGCCGGGTCGAGGCGGGCGACGGCGGCGGCACCCGGGCCGACGTCGTTCCGGGTGAGGCCGGCCGCGGCGAGGATGCGCTCGGCGAGGCCGTAAGCCTCCGGGTGCACGGCGGAGGCGTCCAGCGGATGGGAGCCCGTCACACGGAGGAACCCGGCGCATTGTTCGAACGCCTTGTCGCCGAGGCGCGGCACCTTCTTCAGTGCGGCCCGGGAGCGGAACGCCCCGTTGGCGTCGCGGTGGGCCACGATGTTCTTGCCGAGGGTCGGGCCGACGCCGGCCACGCGGGAGAGCAACGCGGGTGAGGCCGTGTTGACGTCCACGCCGACGGCGTTCACCGCGTCTTCGACGACGGCGTCGAGCGCGCGGTCCAGCTTCGTGGCCGTCAGGTCGTGCTGGTACTGGCCAACGCCGATCGACTTCGGCTCGATCTTCACCAGCTCCGCCAGCGGGTCCTGCAGCCGGCGGGCGATGGACACGGCACCGCGCAGCGAGACGTCGAGGTCCGGCAGCTCGGCCGCAGCCAGCGCGGACGCCGAGTACACGGAGGCCCCGGCCTCGGAGGTGATGACCTTGGCCGGCTTCGGCCCGCCGTCGGTCGCCGCCGCGTAGGCCGGGTTGGTGGCCAGGCGCGCCAGCAGGTCCGCGGCCAGCCGGTCCGTCTCCCGGCTGGCGGTGCCGTTGCCGATGGCGATCAGCGTGGTGCCGTGCTTGGCGGCGAGCTCCTCCAAGGTGGCCAGCGAGCTCTCCCACGCGCTGGAGGACTTGCCGGCGGCGTGCGGGTAGATGGTGGCGGTGTCCACCACGCGGCCGGTCCCGTTGACGACGGCGACCTTCACGCCCGTGCGCAGGCCCGGGTCCAGCCCCAGCACGGCACGGTTCCCGGCCGGCGCGGCCAGCAGCACGTCCCGCAGGTTCGCGGCGAAGACGCCGATCGCCTGCTCCTCCGCCGCATCGAACAGGCGCGAACGCACGTCCGTCTCGAGGCGCGTGAGCAGGCGGGACTTCCAGGCGAGCCGCACGGTCCGCCGCTGCCAGTCCGCCGCCGGCGAACCGGCGGGCGCGTTCGCCCCGATGGCGTGCGCGACAGCGGCTTCATACCCCGCCCGCGCCTCTGCGAGCGCGTCCTTGTCCCCCGGGTCCGCCTCGCCGAGCGTCAGCGTCAGCGCACCCTCCCGCTCGCCGCGCAGCAAGGCCAGCACGCGGTGGCCGGGCAGCTTGGCCACGGGCTCGGCGAAGTCGGCGTAGTCGGCAAACTTCGCCGCCGCCTCGCCGGATGCCGCGGCCGCGGAGCGGATGACACCGCCGCGCCACAGCCGCTCGCGAAGCGCGCCCACCAGCTCGACGTCTTGGCCGGCGCGCTCGATCACGATCGCCCGCGCGCCCGTCAGGGCGTCGTCCGCCGTGGGGACCGCCGTGTCCCCTTCCACGTCCGCGCGGACGTACGCTTCCGCCGTCGTGAGCGGGTCCACTGTGGGGTCGGCGAGCAGCGCGTCGGCGAGCGGTTCCAGCCCGGCTTCGCGGGCGATCTGCGCGCGGGTGCGCCGCTTGGTCTTGTAGGGCGCGTAGAGGTCCTCGAGCTCGGTTTTGGTGGTGGCCGCGGCGAGCGCTGCGCCGAGCTGATCGGTGAGCTTGCCCTGTTCGCTGATGGAGGCCGTCACGGTGGCGCGGCGGTCCTCCAGTTCCCGCAGATAATGCAACCGTTCCTCGAGTGTACGCAGCTGGGTGTCATCCAGCGTTCCGGTGACTTCCTTGCGGTAGCGGGCGACGAACGGGACGGTGGAGCCGCCATCCAGCAGCTCGATCGCGGCGCTGACCTGCCAGGGTTTGACGCCCAGCTCGGCGGCGATGAGGCGCGCCAGGCGGTCCGTCAGCTCGGCAGGGCTGGACGCGGTCTGCGGTGTGGCGGCGTGCTGGTCGGTCGGTGCGGGGCTGGAATTCATCACCGAACCATCTTGCCCTACTCGCCGGCATCCGGCCGGCACAGCAACCCCCAGTATCCTTGAGATATGCGCCGATTGACTGCCCTGGCCCTCACCGCTGCCGCCGCCCTCAGCCTGACCGCGTGCGCGCAGGTGCAGCAGGCCGCCGAAGACGCCGCGAATTCCGCCGCCTCCACGCTCACCGACGCCGCCAAGCGGGAGGCCCTCACCCGCGCCTGCGCTCCCATCACGGACGGAACGCTGAACGCGGACGACGTCGCCGTCCTGACGTCCCTGTTGGAGCCCGCCGAGGCCGCGGGGGTCCCGGCGGACCTGCTGTCCCCGCTGCGCGAGCTGGCCGACGCCGGCGATGCGGCCCCGCAGGCCGCGATTGACCGTGCCGCCGAGGCCTGCGAGACCGCGCTGGCCGAGTAGCGGACCAGCAGCCGGTGCGCCGCACCCCAGCCGGAGAAGACGAGACCCATGACTGAGCCCAAACGCGCCACGATTTACGACGTCGCCCGCACCGCCGGCGTGTCCAAGTCCTTGGTGTCGTTGGTCCTGCGCAACTCGCCCAACGTCTCGCCGGCGCGCCGGCAAGCGGTGCTGGAGGCCATCGAGCAGCTGAACTACCGGCCCAGCCACGCCGCGGCCTCCCTGGCCGGCGGATCCAGCCGGACGGTCGGCGTCGTCATCGACGATTACACCAACCTGTGGTTCGTTGAACTCCTGCGCGGGCTGCAGGATGGCCTCAGCGCGGCGGGCCTACGCATCGCGGTCTCTGACCGCACGCTCAATGCGCACATCGCCTCCGATCCCTTGGACGGCTTCCTCAGCACCCGGGTCGAGGCCCTCGTGCTGGCCACCGAACCCACCGAGTCCATGCGTATCCCGGCGAACATGCCCGTGGTGGTCGCGGGCAATCGCGCGATGAAGATCCCGGGGGCCGACGTCGTCGCCAGCGACGACCGGGCGGGCGCCCGGCAGGCCACGGAACACCTGCTGAGCCTGGGGCACCGGCGCATTGGCCACCTCACCGGTGGCGGCGGCGCATCGCAGCAGCGGCGCGAGGGCTACGAGCAGGCCATGCGCGCGGCGGGGCTCGAGGCGCTGGTCATCGCGCCGGGCTCGGCGACCACTGAGGAGACCGGCTACCGCGGCACGCAGGAGCTACTGACGCGGTTTCCGAACACCACGGCGATCCTGGCGGGCAATGACTCCATGGCCATGGGCGCGCTCGCCGCGGCCCGCGAGCGCGATCTGCAGGTGCCGGGCGAGCTCTCCGTGGTGGGCTACGACGCCTCCCCACTCGCGGCCACGCACCTGCTGCAACTGACCACCGTGGACAGCCTGAACAGCGAGATCGGCGCCGAGGTGGCCGCCGCCCTGCTCAGCCGATTGGCCGATCCGGCCCGCGAACCGGTCTCCGTCCGGCTCGCCCCGCGTCTCATTCAACGGCGCACGACGGCGGCGCCGGGCCGGCGCTAGGCGAAGGCCTCCCGGAACGCCTCCAAGGCCTGCTCGGGGTCCCCGCTGGCGAAGCCTTCCAGCCCGATCACCCCGGTGTAGCCGTGGCGGGCCAGGGCCGCGGCGATGGCCGGGTACCTGATTTCGCCCGTGCCGGGCTCGCAGCGCCCGGGGACGTCCGCGATTTGAAACTCGCCGACCCACGGCAGCGCCCGATCCACGAGGCTCAGCAGATTCCCCTCGCCAATTTGGGCGTGATAGAGGTCCAGGTTGAGCCGCACGCCGGGGTGGTCGACGGCGCTGATCAGCTCCAGCGTGTCCGCGGCCCGGGCGAAGGGGGTGCCCGGGTGATCCACGGCGCGGTTGAGGTTCTCCAGCATGAACGTGCGCCCGGCGTCGAGGGCCAGGTCGCCGAGGCGGCGCAGGGTGTCCGCGGCCCGGATCCAGTCGCCGCCGCTGACGCGCTCGCCCGGCGTGACCGGTAGCCCGTCGGGCCCGAGGCCGGTGCCGTGCAGGTTCAGGCGCGGCACGTCCAGCACCTCGGCCGCCGCGAGCGAGTCCCGCGCCGTCGCGATCAGCTCCGCCTGCCCGCGTTCGGTGATCAGATCCCCGCGCAGGTATCCCGTCATCGAGGAGAACGTGGCGCCCGTGGCGGCGAGCGCCGGGAGGTCCTTGCCGCTCCAGTCCCAGATCTCCACCTCGAAGCCGCGCTCGTCGAGCGCGCGGACCCGGTCCACGATGGGCCGATCCAGGAAGAGCATTTCCGCGCAGGCGGCGAGCCGGTAGCTCATGAGACCCCCGAGCCGACGCCAGCGCGCAGGTCCACAGGCACCGCGATTCCTTCCCTGGCCGATCGCTGAGCGGCGTCGGCCAAGAGGAGGGCCGCCCGGCCGTCGGTATAGCTCGGGCTGGCCGACTCCTCACCGCGTACCCGACAGATGAAGGCAGCGATCTCCGCCGCATACGCCTCGGCGTAGCGCTCCAGGAAGAACTCCTGATACGGCGGGCGGGCCTCCACCACGGAGGCGGTGGAGAGGGAGACCAGGCTGGTCGGCGCGTTGGCGACCTGCAACATCCCGCGGGCGCCGAAGGCCTCCAAGCGCTGGTCGTATCCCACGGCGCTGTGCCGGGAGTTGGTAATGGACACGAGGGCGCCGGAGCTGGCGCGCAACGTGATCACGGCGGTGTCGAAGTCCCCGTGCTGGCGCGCCCCGGCGTCGAACATCTGCGAGCCCGTGGCGCTGACCTCCACGATGTCCGGCAGGAAGAACCGGGCCATATCCAGATCGTGAATGCTCATGTCGCGGAAGATCCCACCGGAGACCCCCACGTACTCCGCCGGCGGCGCCGAGGGGTCCCGGCTGACGATGCTCAACTGCTCCAGCTCGCCGATTTCGCCGGCGGCCACGCGGGCCTGCACGGACGCGAATGCCGGATCGAAGCGCCGGTTGAAGCCGAGCGCCACCGGGACGCCGGCCGCCTGCACCTGGGGCCACAGGGCGTCCACGCGGGCCAGATCCAGATCAATCGGCTTCTCGCACAAAACGGGGACCGACGCCTCGACCGCCGCCTCGATGAGGTCCACGTGGGTGGGCGTAGGCGAGGCGATGACGACGGCGTCGACGTCGCCGCTGCGGATCAACTCGACGGGGTCCGCGGTGGCCCGGCCACCGTAGCGCTGCGCCGTCGCCCGCGCGGCGTCCACCATGACGTCGGCGACGCCGGTGAGCTCGGCATCGGGGTTGGCGGCGATCGTGGCGGCGTGGACTTGGCCGATGCGGCCGGTGCCGATGAGTCCAAAGCGCACAGGTGAGGTGTTCATGAGGGTGCTCCTAGCGGTGGGGGGAGAGTTTAGTGGACGGACTTGACGTCTTCGGGCGCCACCACATAGATGGCTCCGGTGGTGACGTCCTCTTCGAGGGCCTCCAGCGAGCGCCCGCGGGTTTCGGGGACCTGCGTGTAGACGAAGAGCAGGGCCACCGCGCCGATCGCGGCGAAGATGAAGAAGGAGCCGGTGATGCCGACCCCGCTGACGAGCGATGGGAAGTACAGGGCCAGCAGGCCATTGGTGGCCCACCCGAAGAACACGGAAATACCGATGCCCAGACCGCGCATGTGCAGCGGGAAGATCTCCGCGAGCCACACCCACACGGCGATGTTGAGGAACGTCTGCATGGAGAAGACGAAGGCGACGACGAGGATCAGGATGACCACCGGGCGCAGCGGGTGCCCGGCCGGGAGGACCATGGAGGCGACGCCGACGAGGCAGTGGCACAGCGTGGTCAACGAGAGGCCGATCAGGAAGGTCTTGCGCCGGTCGAGGCGGTCCATGTTGCGCAGGGCGATGAGTCCGCCGATCACGGCGACGACGCCGAAGGCAATGTTCGCCAGCACCGCCTGCTGGGCGCTCATCCCGGACTCCTCGAGCACGCGGGTGCCGTAGTACATGATCGAGTTGATGCCGGTCAGTTGCTGCGTCATGCTCACGCCGATGCCGACGAGCACGATCCGCAGGAGCCACTTGTTGCTCACGATGGCGCGCCAGCCGGCGACGTCCTGCGTGGCTTCTTCCGCGGTCAGCCGCTCGACCTCGCGCAGTTCGGCATCGGCTCGCTCCGGGTTGCGGACGGTGCGCAGGACGGCCGCCGCCTCCTCATAGCGCCCCTTCTCCACCAGCCAGCGCGGCGACTCGGGCATGCGCAGCATGCCGATGAACAGGGCAACGGCCGGCAGCGCGCAGACGGCGAACATCAGCCGCCAGACGCCATCCATCTGCCCGCCGAGGAGCGAGGCCAGGATCGCGTTGACCACGAACGCCGCCAACTGTCCGCTGACGATGGCCAGCTCGTTGCGGCCCGTGATCGAACCGCGGATTTCGTAGGGCGCCAACTCGGCCAGGTAGACGGGAACCACGGTTGAGGCTCCTCCGACGGCGAGCCCCAGCAGGACGCGCCCGGCGACCAGGATCGAGAACCCGGCGGTCGTGTGCGTGCCGGGTTCCGGGCCGCCGGGCGAGGCGACGACGAACACGGTGCCGACGAAGAACAGCACGGCGAGGAGCAGGATCGTCCGTCGTCGTCCGATCGCGTCGGACAGCCGTCCGCAGACCAGCGCGCCGACGGCCGCGGCAAAGACGAGCGAGCTGATGACCACGCCCAATTGCAGCAGGTTGAGGCCCAGCTGCTGCGCCATGGGGCCCTCGGCGCCATTGGCGACGCCGGTGTCATACCCGAAGAGCAGGCCGCCCAAGCAGGCGATCGTGGAGATCAGCCCGAGCCGGCGGCGGTGCGGGCCTCCGGTCAGCGGCGGTAGGTCGGGTGTGGTGGCGGAGTTCCCCGCCTCTTTGCGGCTCGGCATGTCCAGCTCCTTGGATGCTCGATGGTTTCACCGTGATGTGTCCTGCTTCACATTGTGGAGCGCTACAATTGTCTTGTCAATCTGTCATGCGAACTTCCTGACGAAGCGCTTGACCGACCCGCGGCCGCCGCTTACTCTCGTTTGGAGCGCTCCATAGTGATCCGCCTCACGAGGTCACCACAGCGCCTGACCATCGTCACGATCCACGCGACTACAGCCCGAGGAGGGCTCATGAACAACACCATCGGGATCGCCGTCATCGGCGCCGGCATGGCCGGACTGTCCCACATTGCCGGCTACCGCACGGCGCCGACCCTCTATGCCCCTGACCTACCGCCCCTGCGCTACGTGGCCGTGGCGGACGTCAATCGCGAGCTGGCCGCGCACGTGGCCGCGCGCTACGGGTACGAAAAGGCGCTCGGTTCATGGCAGGAGGTCGCCGCCGATCCGGACATCGACGTCGTGTCCGTGGTCATCGCCAACCGATTCCACCGCGAGGCCGTCGAAGGCCTCCTCGCCGCGGGAAAGCATGTCCTGTGCGAAAAGCCGCTGGCCGACACCCTCGAGGACGCCGAGGCCATGGCGGCCGCGGCGCGTCAGGCCGACTCGATCGCCCGGATCGGCCTGACGTTCCGCCGCACCCCCAGCATCGCCGCCATCCGCGACCTGATCGAGGACGGCACGCTCGGGAACGTCCTGCATTTCTCCGGGCGCTACTGGACGGACTACGGGCATAGCCCGCAGGCTCCCATGAGCTGGCGCTATCAGGGCGGCCCCGGCAGCGGCGCCCTCGCCGACGTCGGCAGCCACCTGTCCTACGTCGCCGAGTTCCTCGCCGGGGAGATCGTCTCCGTCAGCGGGGGCCGCTTGGCCACCGCCATCACCCAGCGCCACCTGCCCGCCGGAGCCGTGACGGGACACGATCACGGCCAGCTCCTCGAGGACACCGCACCCGTCGAGAACGATGATTACGCGACGTGTAGCGTCGAGTTCCCCGGCGCCACCGGCAGCCTCGAGGTCTCCCGGGTCGCGGCAGGGCACCCCAACACGTTGACCTTCGAGGTCTTCTGCGAACGCGGTGCCGCGCGCTTCAATCAGCTCACTCCCACGCAGATCGAGGTGCTCATCGCCGACGGACCGGGGGCCACCAACGGCTACCGCACCATCAACCTGGGGCCTCAGCACGCGTACGTGGCGGGCGGCCTCCCGATGGACGCCCCCGGCGTCGGGTTCGGCCAGAACGACGCGTTCAGCTACCAGGCCCGCGCCTTCCTTGACGAGGTGGCGGGGCTGGAAACGGCCCTGCCACCGAACGCCACCTTCGACGACGGCGTCCACAACATGCGCATCCTCGACGCCGTGGTCCAGTCGGCACACAGCAACGGAAAGAAGATCTCCCTATGAAGTACGGCGTCTACAACGCGATCCTGCACGACCGCTCGCTGCCCGAGGCTCTGCAGGTCATCAGCGACCTCGGCCTCACCGGGCTCGAGCTTAATACCGGCGGTTTCCTGCCGCCGACCCACGTGCCCAATATCGACGAGATCCTCACCAGCGACGCGGCCCGGGACGATTTCCTCGGCCACTTCGAGGGCACGAACGTCAGCCTCGCGGGGCTGAACTGCAACGGCAACCCCCTGCACCCCAACCCGCGGACCGGCCCCGTGCACGCCGAGGATGTGCGCCGGTCCGTGCGGCTGGCGGGCCGCCTCGGCCAGAGCCGGGTGGTCACGATGTCCGGGCTGCCCGCGGGAGAGCCGGGCGGCACCCGGCCCAACTGGGCGGTCAACGCGTGGAGCTCGGCCACCCTGGACCAGCTGGATCACCAGTGGGGCGTCGCCGCGGACTTTTGGGCGGAGATTGACGCCCTCGCCGGCGAGCACGGGGTCAAGGTGGCCTTGGAGCTGCACCCGCAAAACCTCGTCTTCAACCCGGCCAGCTTCCGCGAGCTGATCGAGCGAGCGGGCACCACCAACATCGGCGTGGAGCTGGATGCCTCGCACCTGTTCTGGCAGCAGATGGACCCGGTGGCCGTGGTGCAGGACCTGGGCCGCTGGGTGTTCCACGCGGCGGCCAAGGACGTGCGCATCAATCCGCACGCCGCGGTGCAAGGCGTCTTGGACAACAGCTTTCGCCGCCTGAGTGCGGACGAGCCGCGCACCCAGATCGGTGACCACGAGTGGGTCAACGAGTGGCCACAGCGCTCCGCGTGGGACTTCGTGGCCCTTGGCAAGGGGCACGACGTCGACTTCTGGGCCCGTTTCCTACAGGCCCTGCAGGAGGTGGACCCGGAGATGATGGTCAACATCGAACACGAGGACACCGAGCTCGGCCGCATTGAGGGGCTCGAGGTGGCCGCGAAGGTTCTGCACCAGGCCGCCGCGTCGCTCACCTAGAGCGGGGCTGCCTCCGGGCCACGGTCAGCGCTGGCGCGCGGCCGCGGCCCGGAGGACCTCCACCTGCTCCAGCACGTGTTCCACGCGGGAGCGGAAGTGACTGGCGGTGGACGCGGCGTCGCCCGCTCCGGGCAGGGCCGCGTGGTAGTACAGGCCGTCGCCGATCAGCATGATGGCCTCGGCCACCGCCTCGTCCCCCACCTCGTCGCGGATCAGCGCCAGCCACTCGTTATGAATCGCGGCGAGGGCATCCGTGGCCCCGGGATGCTGCGCCGTCGCCAGCCGCAGCACCGCGTTGAAGTAGGTGTCCACGTCCGACGTGGCCTCGAGCGAGCCGCGCACAAAGTAGCGTGCCGGCCCCTCGGGAGCCGCGGCCATGAGCTCCCGGTCCGCCGCCGCCGTCTCATGCAGCCCCTCGATCACGGCGTCCGCCAGCGCGTCTTTGCTCTTGAAGTGATACAGCAGCCCGCCCTTGGAGACTCCGGCGCGCTCCGCCACCGCGTCGAGGGTTGCGGCGCGCTCGCCCTCCCCGGCGACGATCTCACAGTATGCGGCAAGCAATTTCTCACGGGCGGCTGGGGGTCGGGGCATACGTGCCACTCTAGCGACTTCCCTCGCTTGCGTTAAACCGTCCAGACGGTACAGTTAAGGTCGAGCCGCCCCGCGGCTTCCTCCGTGACCCCACTGCATCGCCAGGAGCCCGCATGACTGAGCGCCTCGACACCGCCCCAGAGACCACCAGCACCCGCCGGTGGCTCGCCCTGGCCGTGCTCATGTTCCCCGTGCTCTTGGTCTCCGTCGACAACACGGTGCTCACCTTCGCGGTGCCGGCCATCACCCGCGCGCTCACCCCAGACGCTGACCAAGTGCTCTGGATGATTGACATCTACCCGCTGGTCCTCGCCGGGCTCCTGGTCCCGATGGGCAGCCTCGGGGACCGGATCGGCCGGCGCGCCCTGCTGCTCGTCGGCTGCGCTGGGTTCGGGATGGTCTCCGTTTTGGCGGCCTTTGCCCCGGACGCCTCGATGCTGATCGCCGCCCGCGCCCTGCTCGGGTTCTTCGGCGCCATGCTTATGCCGGCCACGCTCTCCCTCATCCGCAACATCTTCACCGATGACCACGAACGCCGCCGCGCGATCGCCATCTGGGCCACCGGCTTCTCCGGCGGTGCGGTCCTCGGCCCCGTCCTGGGAGGCTGGCTGCTGGAGCACTTCTGGTGGGGTTCCGTCTTCCTCCTCGCGGTGCCGATGCTGCTGCCCCTCCTCGCCGCCGGCCCCGTGCTGGTCCCCGAATCCAAGGACCCGTCACCGGGCCCGATCGATCCCGTCAGCATCCTGCTGGCCATCGGTACCCTGACTCCGCTGGTCTTCGGCATCAAGGCCGCGGCCAAGGGGCAGGAGCCGCTGATTGCCGTCGGCGCCGTCGCCCTCGGCCTCGCGTGTGGCTGGTGGTTTGTCCGCCGCCAGCTGGCGCGCGCCGCGAAGCCGGGGCTGAGCCCCATGCTGGACGTGCGCCTCTTCCGCAATCCCGTGTTTTCCGGCGCGCTCACGGTCAACCTGCTCAGCGTGTTTTCCATGGTGGGCTTCATCTACTTCCTGTCCCAGCACCTCCAGCTGGTGGCCGGCCGGTCTCCGCTGGACGCTGGCCTGTTCATGATCCCCGGCCTGGTCATCTCTATCGTGTCCGGCCTCGCCGCCGCCCAGCTGGCCCGCCGCTTCGCGGTGCGGGACCTCATGGTGGTGGGGCTGCTGCTCAATGCCGCGGCCTACGCGATCGTCGCCACGGTGGGGGCCACGGGGTCGGACGCGCTGCTGCTGCTCGGGTTCTGCCTGCTGGGCGCCGGCGTCGGCCTCGCCGAGACCCTCTCCAACGACTTGGCGCTCTCCGCCGTGCCGCCGTCCAAGGCGGGCGCCGCGTCAGCCATCTCGGAAACGGCGTACGAGGGCGGTTCCGTGCTCGGGACCGCGGTGCTCGGCAGCCTACTCAACGCGGCCTACGCCCGCGGATTGAGCACGACGGCGCCGCTCACCGAAGCGCAGGAAGTCGCCGCGGCCAAGACGCTGGGTGGCGCGCACGAGGTCGCGGAATCCCTCCCGGACGCCCAGGCCGCCACGCTGCTGGCGGATGCGGCCCACGCGTTCGATGCGGGCGTGGTGCTCACGGCCGGGATTGGCGCGGCGCTGGCGGTGGCGGCCGCCGTCGTCATCCACCGGGCGCTGCGCCCTGTTGCGGCGCCTGTTCCTGCGGCAGACTGAGCGCATGACGGAATTCGTGGCGTTTCTGCGGGGAATCAACGTCGGCGGGCGGCGTCCGGCCATGGCGGACCTAGCCGACTGCGTGCGCGCAGCCGGGATGACGGATGTGCACACCATCCTCGCCACCGGCAACATTCGCTTCGCCTCGGACGAGCCGGGCGAGGCCGTCGCCACCCGGCTTGAGGCCGCCATCAGCGAGCGCTTCGGCTTCGCCGCGCGCCTCTTCGTCAAGACCCTTCCGGAGCTGGCCGCCGTGCGTGAGGCCTGCCCTTTCGGGCCGACCGAGGTGCATGACGGCGTGGCTCACCACACGTACGTCACGTTCACCGCGGACGCGCAGACGGTGGCAGAGATCCTCGGTCAGGTGCCGGCGGGTCAGCGCCTCGCGGAGCACGGCGACGTGCTGTTCTGGCAGACGCCGAAGGGCAGCTCGCTGGATCACCCGGTGGCCAAGGTCATGAACCGCGCCCGGATCAAGGAGCGCACCACGACGCGCAACGTCAACACGCTGGACAAGATCTTGGCGCGCTAAGTCCTCGCCATGGAGCCGCGTCCCGGCCCTGACGCAGTCTTAACCATCAGCGCCGGATCGGTGGCTGCGAGGCCATGACGCGCCGACGTGCTAGACGTTCAGCCGGTATCCGCGCTTGATGACGGTGGCGACCAGCTGGGGCTCGGGCAAGGCTTGGCGCAGCCGGGACACCGCCATGTCAAGGGCGTGATCGCCCTGGCCCTCCGGAAGAATGGCGATCAGATCCGCCCGGGACAGCACGGCTCCCCGGGCCTCGGCCAGCGCGCGGAAGAGCACCAGCTGGGACGGGCCCAGCTCCACCGTCCGCTCGGCGAGCGTGACGCGGTTGCCCCGGAGCGTCAGCGGGCCCACCGCCGTCGTCAGCCGCTGCGTCCCGGCGGCGGAAAGATGTTCCACCACCTGGCGGATCATCGCGCCCATGCGGAACCGCTCCGGGATCAGCGGCTCGATCCCCACGGACTGCAGCGGATGAGCGGTCACCGGCCCCACGGTGGCGGCCGTGACGCTGGTCTGGAAGGCCCGGATCAGCTCCCAATACCGCCCCTGCTCGTGCGCGGCGGACCACAGGGCGTCCACGGCCGGCGCGGCGGTAAACGTCACCACGTCCAGCCCGCCGGCGATGATCGCGTCGATCAGTTTCTTGACCTGCTCCGCACTGCCCTCCGGTACCACCCAGCGGTAGGGGGAGACCGTGATGACGCGGGCTCCGGCGGTCTCGAGCCGCCGCAGGTCGTCCAGGTCGGCATGGCCATGCATCTGGATCGCCACCGTTTTGCCCGCGACCCCGCGCTCCAGCACGGAGTCCACCAGCGTGGAGGTGCGTTCGTCGTGGCTAATGCCGTCGTCATCAAAACCAGCCGCGCGCACCGCACCGCGCGCCTTGGGGCCACGGACGTGGATCGACGCGTGCTCCAGCGCCTCGGCCAGCGCATCGCCCTGCCCGTGCGCGTCCGCGGAGTCGATCCAACGGCGCATTCCATACGCCGTGGTGACCAGCACGTAGTCGGGGCGGGCGGCGATCAGCGCGTCCGTTTCTGCGAAGAGTTCGGCATCCTCCGCGATGGGGGCGATCTTCAGCACCGGCGCATGCAGAACCTCAGCGCCGCGGCGCTGCAGCGCCTCGATCAAGTCCGCGGATCGCCGATCGCTGGTCACCCCGATGCGGAAACCGGTCAGCGTGCCATCCGGTGGGCTCTGATCATTCACGCGTGCACGTCCTCCAGTGACCTGGCCGCTCCCCCAAACTCCGCGGTCAAGTGCTTCCAGTCGTTTCCCACGGCGACCACGTCGCCGATCACAATCACGGCCGGTGAGGCGCATTTGGCCTCGGCCGCCGCGAGGGCCAGCTTATCCAACCGGGCCACCGTGGAGCGCTGCTCCGCGCTGTACCCGCGCTCGACGACGGCGGCCGGCGTCGCCGGATCCATCCCGTGACGCCGCAGCCCGGCGATGGTTTGGGCCAGCGTGCCCACGCCCATGAGGATCACCAGCGTGCCACCGAGCCCGGCCAGATGCTCTAACTCGTCGTCGCTGAACGGCACGTGCCCGGAGGCGACGGTGAACATCTTGGAGACCCCGCGGTGGGTCACCGGGATGCCCACCGTGCCGGGCACGGCGACGGAGCTGCTGATCCCGGGGATGGTGGTCACGGGCACCTCGGCGGCCAGGCAGGCGGCCACCTCCTCGCCGCCGCGGCCGAACACAAACGGGTCCCCGCCCTTGAGCCGGACCACGGCGTGGCCGGCGAGCGCCGACTCCACCATCATCGCTTGGATCGTCTCCTGCGGCACCTTGTGGTGCCCGGGCGTCTTGCCCACGTCGATCAGTTCCGCCCCGGGGGCGAGGTCGGCCACCACACGGCCGGGGCCGAGGCGGTCGTAATAGACGACGTCGGCCGCGGCCAGAGCCCTGCGGCCGGCGACGGTGAGCAGGTCCGCCTCGCCCGGTCCGCCGCCGACGAGGGTGACGTGTCCGTGCTCAGCGGCGGGCTCCTCCGTGAGCAGCAGCGTGCGCTGTTCCCGGGCCACCGCGGGCAAGACGTCCCACCCGGGGTCGCCGTCGTCCACGCCCACCACCAAGCTGGCACGGCGCAGCGAGGGTCCCAGCAGGGCTAGTTCTGAGGGCACGACGGCGGTCAGCACGTCCGCGCCCGCGCTGCGGTAGCGCGCCACGGCGCGTCGGGCGGCGCCGGCCCGGCCGCACACGATGACGGTGTGGCCGCGCAGGTGGGCCGAGCCGAAGGCAGCAACGCCGTGCATCAGAGCTCACCGCCTGCCGGTGCACCGGCGCGGGCCGCGCCGACGGGAATGGAGGCGCCGAGGCTCACGGGGCCGGCGGGGCGCCGCTGGCCGCGCTCCTCGACATAGGAGAGGTCCTGGTCCTTTTGGTGTGGGGCGTTAACGAAGGAGCGGAAGCGGCGTAGGCGCTCGGGGTCCTTCAGCGTGGCGGCCCACTCGTCCTCGTAGCTCTCCACGTGGCGTGTCATGGCAGCCTCCAGTTCCTCGCCGAGGCCGAGGGAGTCCTCGACGACGACCGAGTGCACGTGGTCAATCCCGCCATCCAAGTCATTCATCCAGTGTGCCGTGCGCTGCAGGCGATCGGCGGTGCGGATGTAATACATGAAGAAACGATCGATGTACTTGATCAATGTTTCGTCATCCAAGTCCTTGGCGAGCAACACAGCGTGCGCCGGATTTGCGCCGCCGTTGCCACCGACGTACAAGTTCCAGCCGGCCTCCGTGGCGATGACGCCGACGTCCTTGGCTTTGGCCTCCGCGCACTCGCGCGCGCACCCGGAGACGCCCATCTTGAGCTTGTGCGGCGAGCGCAGTCCGCGGTACCGCAGCTCAAGGTCGATGGCCATCTTCACCGAGTCCTGCACCCCGTAGCGGCACCACGAGGAGCCGACGCAGCCCTTCACCGTCCGCAGGGACTTGCCGTAGGCCTGCCCGGATTCGAAGCCCGCCTCCACCAGTTCCTTCCAGATCTCCGGCAGCTGCTCGAGGCGGGCGCCGAACATGTCGATCCGGAGCCCACCGGTGAGCTTGGTGTAGAGGCCGTAGCGCTGAGCCACGTCCGCGATGACCGCGAGCTTCTCCGGGGTGATCTCCCCGCCCGGGATCCGCGGGACCACCGAGTAGGTCCCGTCCTTCTGCATGTTGGCCAGGGCGCGGTCGTTGGTGTCCTGCAGGCCGCCGAGATCCCCGTCCAGCGGGTGGGCATTCTGCTGGGAGGCCAGGATGTTAGCGATGGCGGGCTTGCAGAGGTCGCAGCCATGGCCGGTGCCGAAGCGCTCCATGACCGCCTCAAACGAGTGCAGATCCGCAAGGCGGATGGCCTCAAACAGCTCGGCGCGGGAGAATTCGATGTGCTCGCAGAGGGCCTTGGAGACCTCGACGCCGGAGGCGACCAGCTCGGTCTCGATGAGCTTCTTGAGCATCGGCACGCAGGATCCGCAACTGGTGCCCGCCTTGGTACACGCCTTGACCCCGGTGACGTCCTGCACCGGGTCCTGGCCCTCGCACGTGCCGCAGCCGCCGACCGTGTCCCGGATGGTGCCCGCGGTGACGTTATTGCAGGAGCACAGCACGGCGTCGTCGGGCAGCTCCGAGTCGGGCGCCTCACCGCCGGCGGCGGAGAGGTAGGCGCCGGGCTCCGCCGGCAGCTCGCGGCCCAGCAGCGGGCGCAGGGCCGTGTAGGGCGCCGCGTCGCCGACGAAGATGCCGCCGAGCAGCGTCTTGGCGTCGTCGGAGACCACCAGCTTTTGGTACACCCCGCGCGCCGGGTCCGCGTAGACCACCTCCAGCGCGCCGTCGGCCCGGGCGAAGGCGTCGCCGAAGCTGGCAACGTCGACGCCGGAGAGCTTGAGCTTGGTCGCCGTGTCGAACCCATCGAAGGCTGCCTCCCCGCCCGCCAGCCGGTCCGCGACGATCTCCGCCATGGTGTTGGCCGGGGCTACGAGGCCGATGCAGAATCCGCCAAAGTTCGCGACCTCGCCGACGGCCCAGACGTGCGGGACGTCCGTGGCACAGGCCTCGTCGATCACGACGCCGCCGCGCGGGCCCATGCGGAAGACGGGCGCGTAGTCGGCGGCCGGTTCCTGATCGGTCCCCACGAGTTCCTCGACGCTAGTGCCGGCGGCGGCCGCCGCGGCCTCGCGGGCGCGGCCATTGATGGCGCGGATGAGCTCATCGCGGGGCCGAACGCCGATGGAAACGATCACCAGGTCCGCGTCGATCACGCGACCATCGGCCATTTCCACACCGACGACGCGGTCCTCGCCGTCGACCTCCTCGGTCAGAACGGCCTGGGGGAACACGCCGCTGTGCACGGTGAACCCCTTGTTCTTGATGAGGCGACCCATGGCCTCACCCGCGCCCTCGTCCAACTGGGTGCCCATGAGCCACTGGCCGCCGTCGATGACGATGGGGTTGGCACCGAGGGATTCGACGCCGGCCGCAGCCTCGAGGCCGAGCAGGCCACCGCCGATCGTGACCGCGTTGATCCGGCGCCCGTACTTCGCGGTGAGCTCCTGGATCTGCTGATTAATGCCCCACACGTCCTCGAGGTACCGGTACACGTGCGTGTGTTCGTTGCCCGGGATCGGCAGGGTCGCGGCGTTGGACCCGGTGGCGAGGACCAGCTCGTCGTACGGGAACCGGCGCCCGTCCGCCGTCACGGCCTCTTGGGCGGCGAGGTCAAGGTCCACGACTCTGGCCTGGCGCTCCAGCCGGATGCCGTCCCGTTGCCACAGGCCGGCATCGAACGTCAGGTCCACGTCCGTCTGCGTCAGCGCCTTGGACAGGGCCACGCGATCGTACGGGACGTGGGCCTCCTCCGTGAGGACCGTGACCTGGGCGCCGTCGAGCCCGCGAGCGCTCATCGCGTCGGTGAAGCGGTGGGCGGCCGGGCCGCCGCCGACGACGACGATGCGGCGTGGGCCGGAGGTGGTGGGGGTGCTCATGGTGACCTCGCTTGGATCGCTGGTAGTGCGTGGTGTCAGGTGTGGGCGCCGCCGGAATCCCGCCGCGTCCGAACCGTGGGATCCACCCTAGGAACCGCGATTTGCCCGGCAGTGTCCGCGGTGTCACGCCGCAGCAACATCTTTGTGGCGGCGCGCGGGGCCCCGGGTGAGAACCCAGAAATACGCACGAAACACCCCGCTGTGGCCGCCGACGGGAGGCCGGGAACGGCCTCACGGGAGGATCGCTCACGCCGTGAGATGCGATTTACGCGGCCGAGACCTCGGCGGCGTCCTCGGCGTAACACGGCCTGCCTAGGCTCGTTGTCATCCCATCCCGAGCTGCCGAACGCACCGGCGGAAGGAGCCAGACATGACTGTTCTGATCAACGAGGACGTGAGCGTGACGACGTGGGCCCAGGCCTGCTGGTTGGACGATCTGAAGCCCGGCTGGGGAGAGGCCGCGTGGATTAACGGCCAGCAGATCGCCCTGCTGCGCTTCGCCGACGGGTCCCTGTTCGCGGTCACGCAGAAGTGCCCGAGGACCGGAGCCAATGTCATGGCGCGGGGCATCATGGGCAGCCGCAATATTAACGGCGAGCTGGTGCACACGATCGCCAGTCCGCTACACAAGGAGGTGTACCGGCTGGATACGGGCGAATGCCTGAATGCCGCTGATGTTGACCTGCTGGTCTACCCGGTGCGGGTGGTCGACGCCCGCGTCCTCGTCGGCCTGGAGTAATGATGGGAGCCCTCACCATGCCGCGGACCGACGCCACCCACCGCCCCGCCACCAACGACGCGTGGACGGGCTGGATCCCGCCCGTGGTCGCCGGGACCCTCGTCGCCGCCTCACACGGCACGGGCAGCCCGGCCGGCCAGCGAGCCATCCGCGGCCTCGTCGACGCCGTGCGCGCGGCCCGCCCCGAGCTGCGCGTCGAGGAGGCCTTCGTGGACGTGCAGACCCCCTCCGTGCCCACCGTGTTGTCCGGGGCCGGCCCGCTGCCGCGCGTCGTCCCGCTCTTGCTCTCCACGGGGTACCACACGCGCCATGACCTGGCGGAGGCCGCCCGGGAGGTGGAGGGCACCACGGTCACCCGAGCGCTCGGACCGGATCCTCGCCTCGCCGCGGTGCTGGCCCGCCGTCTTGAGGAGGCTGGGCTGCGGGCCGAAGATCAGGTCATCCTGGCCTGCGCCGGCTCCACCGACGCGCAGGGGGTGGCCGACTGCCACACGATGGCCTCGCTGCTCGGCGCCCACATCGGCCGGAAGGTGGAGCCGGCGTTCGTCTCGGCCGCGGAACCGACCGTGAACGACGCCGTTGCCACGGCTGCCGAGCGGGCGCGGCGGGGATTCTTCTCGCGTCGAGCGCGTCGCGGCCGCGTCGTCGTCGCCACGTACCTCATGGCGCCGGGACACTTCGCGGCCCGCGTGGCCGGCTGCGAGGCCGACGTCGTGTCCCAACCGCTCCTGCTCCCCGGGGCGGCCGTGCCGCCCGAACTGGTGGAGCTGGTGCTGGAGCGTTACGACCAGCCGTAGTCAGGCCAGTCACCTGCTGTTCGCTCCCCGCTATAAAAGGGAACGAATTAATGGGCAGGGGTATTTTCTTCGAGTTTTTTCGCGTACTGTTGCAGCTGTAGTAGTCGTAGTTTTTCACGCAGTATTTGCAGTGCCATGTCCTAGACGGGCTTGACCGTTGTAATCCGCGGTGAACTTCCCGCAGCTACGCGTAGGCCGCGAACCTTGCGGCCGTACAACCCGCGCACCAGCGTGCTTTGTCTCGCGTGCACCGTCTTGAAAGGACACAATCATGGCAACAGGTACCGTCAAGTGGTTCAACCCGGAAAAGGGCTTCGGCTTCATCGCTCCGGAGGATGGCTCCGCAGACGTCTTCGCCCACTACTCCGCTATCCAGTCCAACGGCTTCCGTTCGCTGGATGAGGGTCAGCGCGTCGAGTTCGACGTGACCCAGGGTCAGAAGGGCCTGCAGGCGGAGAACATCCGCCCGCTCTAAGTGAACGGCGCTACGCCCAACATTTAGCTTCCGCCTCCCGCTGAGCCCGCTCGGCTGAGGCACCACGGGCGCCCCACCATCACGGTGGGGCGCCCGTGGCGTTTAACGCGTCCGGGCAGTTGATCGGGTTGCGCGGGACACAGTGGGAATGAACGCGCCGGGGGCGGGGTTGGCACCGGTGTGAGTCTTCAGCTTTCAGTCCTCGATTTGGCCCCCATCCGCTCCTCGTCGCTGACGGAAGTGGGCGACGTCGCCGCCTCCTTCCGCGAGTCCGTCGCCCTGGCCCAGGAGGCCGAGCGCCTCGGGTTCCGGCGCGTCTGGTACGCGGAGCACCACAACATGCCCTCGATCGCCTCCAGCGCCACCAGCGTGCTGATCGGCCACGTGGCCGGCCAGACCTCCACCATTCGCCTCGGCGCCGGCGGCATCATGCTGCCCAACCACTCCCCGCTGGTGATCGCCGAGCAGTTCGGCACGCTGGCCACCCTGTACGGGGACCGGATCGACTTGGGCCTCGGCCGCGCCCCCGGCAGCGATCAGCTCACCTTCCAGGCGCTGCGGCGCGACCCGGCCTCCGCCGAGTCCTTCCCCCACGACGTGCTGGAGCTGCAGGCCTATCTGGGCACCGAGTCCCGGATTAAGGGCGTCAACGCCTATCCGGGCTACGGGACCAACGTGCCGCTCTACATTTTGGGTTCGAGCCTCTTCGGCGCGCAGTTGGCGGCCCAGCTCGGCCTGCCGTACTCGTTCGCCTCCCACTTCGCCCCGGATGCCTTGCAGCAGGCCGTGGCCGTCTATCGGGAACACTTCCAGCCGTCGCCGCAGCTGGCCGAACCGTACGTCATTGCCGGCGTCGGCGTGGTGGCCGCGGACACCAACGCGGAAGCCAACGCACTGCTGGAAGAGGTGCGGCGGGACCGGGTGCAGCGGTTCCTGGGGCGGAACCGCACCGAGCCGTTCACGGAGGAGGAGCTGGACATGGTCATGGCTTCCCCGGCCGGGGAACAGATCCTCAACATGCTCAAGTACACCGCGGTCGGCGATGCCGCGGCGGTGGGCGAGTACCTCGAGCAGTTCGCGCGCACGGCGGACGCGGACGAGCTCATCACGGTCCAGTCCCCGCTGGGCGCGGACGAACGCCTGAACTCGTTGCGCTTGACCGCCGCGGCCGTCCGGTAGCCGCGCGCGTGCCACTGCCTACCGCTGCAGGCGGAGGGCCTCCTCCACCTGCTCGGCCGCGGCACGCAGGTGCGGCAGCAGGTCCTCGACCCGCTCCGCGGGGGCCGCGCCACCCGCGCCACCGGCGGACATCGAGACGTTGACCGCGGCCACCACCCGCCCGTCGGGACCGCGGACCGGCACGGCCAGCGAGCTCAGGCCGAGCTCCAGTTCCTGATCCACGAGGGACCACCCCTGCTCGCGGACGCGCGCGAGCTCGGCGGCCAGCCGCGCCGGATCCGTCAGCGTGTGAGGCGTCAGGGCCTCGAAGGGGCCCGCGGCAGCCAGGGCCGCGGCGTCGTCGTCCCCCTCGCCGTGGGCGAGCAGCACCCGCCCCATGCTGGTGGCGTAGGCCGGGAACCGCGTGCCCACGGAAATGCCCACGCGCATGATGCGCCGGGTGTGCACGCGGGCGATGTAGACCACCCAGGCGCCATCCAGCACGGAGGCGGAGGCGGATTCGCCCACGGCGGCGGAGAGTTCCTCCAGCACGGGCTCGGCCAGCTGCGGCAGGTCGTGACTGGAGACAAACGCGTAACCGAGCCGCAGCACCCGGGCGGTGAGCTCAAAGTGCTTGCCATCCGTGCGCACGTACCCGAGGTCCGTCAGGGTCAGAAGGAACCGGCGGGCCGTGGCCCGCGTCAGCCCCGTCACCCGGGCCACGTCGGTGAGCGTCATGGAGGGGTGGTCCGCGCCGAACGCACGGATCACCTCGAGTCCGCGCTCGAGGGATTGGACAAAGTACGACGACGGCGGCTCGGCCGCCGCGGCCGTCGGTTCGGGGGCGTCTGTGGCGGGCATGAGCGTTAGCGTACCGTCACGCCCGGGTGAGTTCGACCGGGATGCGGGCGGCCAGCTCCTCGAACGTGGTGCCGTGGACGGAGCGGACCGTGACGGCGCCGTCGCCGAGGAGGAACACGGCCTGCTCGGTGTAGATCCGGCTGACGCAGCCGAGGCCCGTGACCGGGTACGTGAGCGCCTCCACGAGTTTGGAGTCTCCCGCCTTGGTGAACAGGCTCATCATCACCCACGTGGCCTTGGCGCCGATGGCCAAGTCCATGGCGCCGCCGACGGCCGGGATGGCGCCCTCGGCGCCGGTGTGCCAGTTGGCGAGGTCCCCCGCGCCGGAGACCTGGAACGCGCCCAGCACGCAGACGTCGAGGTGCCCGCCGCGCATCATCGCGAACGAATCGGCGTGGTGGAAGTAGCTGGCGCCGGCCAGCTCCGTCACCGGGATCTTGCCCGCGTTGATGAGGTCGCCGTCGACCTCATCCGCGGCGGCCACGGGCCCCATGCCCAGCATGCCGTTCTCCGTGTGGAGGGTCACGGACTGCTCGGCCGTGAGGAAGTTGGAGACGTTGGTGGGCTGGCCGATGCCCAGGTTGACGAAGGCGCCGGCGGGGATGTCCGCCGCGACCATCCGGGCCATGTCGTCGCGGCTCAGGGCCGTGTCAGTCGTACGCACAGTCATGACGAGTTCCTTACTTCTGCTTCGGCGTCAGCGCCGGGGTGGGGCCGGAGTCGATGGTCACGAGCGTGTCCACGTAGATCCCCGGGGTGACCACGTGTTCCGGGTCGATCTGGCCGACGGGGACGATCTCCTCGACCTGGACGATCGCCTGTGCCGCGGCCGTGGCCATGATGGGGCCGAAGTTCCGGGCCGTCTTGCGGTAGGTCAGGTTGCCGAACGTGTCCGCGCGTAGGGCCTTGATCAGCGCGAAGTCGGCGCGGAGGGGAGTCTCGAAGACGTACCCGACGCCGTCGATCTCCCGTGTCTCCTTGCCCTCGGCGAGCATGGTGCCGTAGCCCGTCGGGGTGAAGAAGCCGCCGATGCCGGCGCCCGCGGCGCGGATCCGCTCGGCGAGGTTGCCCTGCGGGACGAGTTCCAGCTCGATCTCCCCGGCGCGGTAGGCCTTGTCAAAGTGCCACGAGTCCGACTGCCGCGGGAAGGAGCAGATCACCTTCTTCACGCGGCGTTCCTTGATGAGCAGCGCAAGGCCCGCGTCAGCTTGCCCGGCGTTGTTGTTCACCACCGTGAGATCCCCCGCGCCGGACTCCAGCAGCGCGTCGATCAGTTCCATGGGCTGGCCGGCGTTGCCGAACCCGCCGATGAGCACGGTGGAGCCGTCGGTGATCTGCGCGACGGCGTCCGCAGCGTGCTCTGCGATGCGAGGTGCCATGATTACTCCTACTTGGCGTTGACGTTTTCGATGACGACGGCGATGCCCTGGCCGACGCCGATGCAGAGGGAGGCGAGGCCGTACCGGCCGCCGGAGGCCTCGAGGCGGCGGGCCAGGGTGCCCAGCACGCGGAGCCCGGAGGCGCCGAGCGGGTGGCCGATCGCGATGGCGCCGCCCCACGCGTTGACGATGTCCGGGCTGCGCATCCCGGCGGCGCTCCACTGGTCCAGGCAGGCGATGGCCTGCGCGGCGAAGGCCTCGTTGAGCTCCACGGCGTCGATATCCGCCCACGTCAGCCCGGCCCGGCGCAGGGCGAGGTGCGCGGCCTCGACCGGGGCCTCACCGAAGTACTGCGGCTCGTTGGCGAACGTGCCGCGGCCGATGATGCGCGCCAGCGGGTCCATCCCCAGCACCCCGGCGGCCGCCTCCGAACCGAGCCAAGCGGCCGAGGCGCCGTCGTTCATGGGCGAGGCGTTGCCCGCGGTGACGGTGCCGGTCTCCGCGGACCGGAACACGGTGCGCAGGCCGGAGAGGGTCTCGGCCGTCGAGTCCGCGCGGACGGTCTCGTCCCGGGTGACCTCGCTGGAGCGCCGGTCCGCCGGCGGGACGGGGACCACCAGGTTGTCGTAATGCCCGGCCTCCCACGCCGCGGCGGCGCGCTGGTGGGACCGGGCGGCAAACTCATCCTGGGCCTCGCGCGGGATGCTGTGCTTCTCGCGCAGCTGCTCCGTGGCCTCGCCGAGGGACACGGTCCACTCGGCCGGCATCTGGGGGTTGACGAGGCGCCAGCCGAGCGTGGTGTTGGCGAGCTCGAGGTTGTGCATCGGGAACGGGCGCTCGGTCTTCGGCAGGACCCAGGGCGCGCGGGACATCGACTCGACGCCGCCGACCAGCATGAGGTCCGCCTCCCCCACCTCGATCTGGCGGGAGGCCATGAGCGCGGCGTCGAGCGAGGAGCCGCAGAGGCGGTTGACCGTGGTGCCGGGGATCGACGTCGGCAGGCCGGCCAGCAGGGTCGCCATGCGCGCCACGTTGCGGTTCTCTTCGCCGGCACCGTTGGCGTTGCCAAAGATGACCTCGTCGATCGTGCCGTCAGCGATGGTCTGCGCGTCGGGGCCGGGGGCGCGCTCGAGCAGCGCTGCGATCACGTGGGCGGCGAGGTCATCGGGACGGTGCCGGGAGAGCGCGCCGCCGATTTTCCCGAACGGCGTGCGAACGGCGTCGTACACATAGGCGTGCGGCATGAAATCTCCCTCGGCGTCCGGGGCACCACACCCCGCATGTTCGTCATGCGCACTTATGTGCGCTCATTGAACTTTATCGCGAATCGAGGTGAGATGCCAAGGAGATCGCGCAGACCTAGAGCTGCGCCAGCAGGTCCTTCCACACGGCTTTCCAGCGCTCTGCCGCGGCGGGGTGGGCCAGTTGGCCCGTGCTCGACGGAGATCTTCGCCTTGCCGGACGCCTCGGAGATGGAGATCGACGCGCGCGTGCCATCGGCAAAGTCAGCACGCCAATAGCACCACTTGTCCGTCTCGCTCTGACGGGCCGCGCCGTCGAGCGCCACTCCCCCTAAGCCGCCGGCGGCGTCGGCCCGCGTCACGGCCTCGGCGAGCGCAGAAAGCGCCTCGCGCCGGGATCCAGCCCGGGTCTTCGACGCCGAGGCGGCGAACGTCCCGTCCGCTTTCTGCCCCGGCACGCGCCGTCCCACGTGCTGCTCGAAGGCGATGGCCACCGCTTGGGCCCACCAGCCGGGATTCTTGAGCTCCGCGGGCATCTGGGCCACGGCCAGTTCCGCGATCTGGGGGTGGGGAAGATCGCCGGCCCCGGCCGCGCTCAGGAGGCTCACCCAGTCGTCCCACGCGCGGTGCGTGGCCTTCTCGATGGCCGGTGTGTTGGATGCCTTGGTGGTGTTCGCCATGCTCACAGCGTAGCCAGTCTCCGCGGCGCGGCCAGGGCCCTGCCGAGGACTAGTTGCCGAACGTGTCCAGCAGGCGATCCTCGGCGGAGAACAATCCCAGGGAGTCGCCACCGTTGTTCAACACCGCACCACCACCGTTGTAGTAGGCGTCCGGGCTGTTGGTGCCGCCGGCGGAGTACACGCGCAGGGTAGCGCCGGGCTCCAGAACATACCCCTCGCCCACGCGCAGCACATTCGCCGCCGCGTCGCGGAGGTAGTAGCCGGAGACGTCCACCGCGGCCGGTCCCTCATTGACGAGGACCACGTGCTCGCCGTACTCGTCCTGGGTATCGGATCCCGGAGCGTCATTGACGGAGTCCATAATGCTCACCCCGCGATGGCCGGGGAACACCGGCACGCCGTCAAGGTGACGCTCCAGCTGGATGGGGAAGTCCCCCGTGATGCGCTCCACGCCGAGCTCCAACATGTCTTCCATCGCGTCCACGGTGTTGACGGTGTACACGCCGATCTCCAGGCCCTGGACCTGGACCCGGTCCACGCCCTCCTGATCCAACGCGCGGTAGTTGGTGCCATAGGAGTCCACGTACTCGGCCATGCGCGCGATCTCCTCCGCGGAGGGGATGGTCCCGGAGAGCTGCTGCAGGGGAATCTCCGGGGCCAGCTCGGCGAAGCGGACGTTCGAGTCCGCGTCGAAACCGATGACCTCCACCTTCTCCGCCGCGACCAGCCGCTGCCACTGCGGCTCGGTGGCCAGCGCCTCGGCGACCACGGCCTCAATGCCGGGCGAGTTCACCGGGGACTTGATCTCGATGTAGACACCGGTCTGCGTGGTCGCGATCCGCGCGGCATCCCGCAGGTGCGGAATGGGCTCGCCGGCGAACGGCGGGCCGAAGTAGGAGCCGGCGTCCAGCTGCTGCAGCTCGGCCCACGTAAAGGACGTGATCGGATCGTTCACACGGTCGGGAAAGACCTCGGCGACGTTGGTGGTGCGCGCCGGGGTGTTGTCATGGAAAAGAAAGGGGACCCCGTCCGCGGAGAGCTGCACGTCCACCTCGAAGAAGTCCGCCCCGGAGGCGCGGCCGTCCTTGAACGCGGCCACGGTGTTCTCCGGCGCGGTCCCGGCGGCGCCGCGATGGCCAATCATCACGGGCTGCCCGGACTCCTCCGTCGGGGCGTCATCGGCGTGGACGGGTGCGGCGGTGACGGCCACGGTCGCGGCGGCGAGGACGGCGGCTATGCTGCGGGCTGAGCGGTATTTCACGGGTTCTCCTTGACTCACAATGATCTTCGCCCCCAACGACTCCCCCATCCCACCGGCTCGGGGTAACGTGCAGGCAAGGGCCACATGAACGCTGGCGAACATCCTCGCCGGCCGGGCCGCCGGAGCAGGAGTCACCGCACGTCAGGAGTTCTCATGTCCGTCCCGCAGCTCGCCGCCACTCGCTGGTCCGCCCCGGATCCGTCCCGCCCCACCCTGCTGTTGGGGCCCTCGCTCGGCGGCACGGCGGCAGCGCTGTGGCACCGCGCGGTACCCCACTGGGAGAAGGACTTCACGCTGGTCGGCTGGGACCTGCCGGGGCACGGCGAGTCGCCGGCGGCGGGAGCCGATTTCAGCCTGGCGGAGCTAGCCACGGCCGTGGCCCGGCTCGCCGAGGAGCACGCCACGGGGGACGTTCGCTACGCGGGCGTCTCGATCGGCGGCGCCGTCGGCATCCAGCTCGGCATCGATCACCCGGAAAGGTTCTCGGCCCTGACGATCATCTGCTCGGCCGCGCAGATCGGCACGCCGGAGGCCTGGCATGAACGCGCGGCGCTGGTGCGGGAGGAGGGGACGGCCGCGCTGGAGGCCGGCTCCCGGCAACGCTGGTTCACCCGCCGCTTCCTCGCGGAGCATCCCGAGCACGCCGAGGCGGTGCTGGGATCCCTGCGCGCCACCGACCCGGGATCCTACGCCTTCGCCTGCGAGGCGCTGGCCGGTTTCGACCAGCGCGCCCAGCTGGGTCGCATCACCGCACCGCTGCTGGCGGTGGCCGGCGAGCACGATCCCGTGTGCTCCCCCGCCGACGCCGAAGCCCTGGCGCGCGGGGCCGCCACCGGGCGCGCCGTCGTCGTCCCCGGCGTCTCCCACCTGGCGCCGCTGGAGGCGCCGGAGGCCGTCGCCTCCCTGGTGCGGGATCACGGCCGCCCCGCCGCGCGCCGGTAGGGTGTCACGTGAACGACGCCGTCGGCGCCCCGAACGCGCAGGAGGAATCATGGCCGCCCCCGCAGAGCACGTCCTCGCCCAGCTGGCCGGCCCGCTGGGCCTCATCACGCTGAACCGCCCCGACAAGCTCAACGCCCTGACCGAGGACATGGTCAACGCGCTGGGCGAGATCCTCACCGCCTGGGTGCACGACGACGCGGTGAAGGTGGTGGTGCTCGCCGGCGCCGGGGACCGCGGGTTCTGCGCGGGCGGGGACATCAAGGGGTTTTACGAGGCGATCGCCGAGGACCGGCACGCGGACTTCTTGCGGTTCCTCTCCCGCGAGTTCGAAGTGGATCAGCTGATCGCGACCTACCCCAAGCCCGTGGTGGCCTTCATGGACGGGCTGTGCATGGGCGGCGGCGTCGGGCTCGCGGGGCACGCGGGAGTGCGGATCGTGACGCCGCGCTCGCAGGTGGGGATGCCGGAAGCGAAGATCGGCTACAGCCCGGACGTGGGCGGCACGCACCTGCTCGGCCAAGCGCCCGGCCACCTCGGCGAATACCTCGCGGCCACGGGGGAGGCCATGGGCGCCGGGGACGCGATCGATGCCGGCTTCGCAGATTTTTGCATGGCCGAGGACGGCTTCGACGACCTGCTGGCCACCCTCCACGATCTGGCCGGCGAGGAGGTGGAGACCGCCGTCGGCATGGGCCCGCAGTCGGACCACATCGTCGCGGCCCTCGAGGTCCTGCTCGCCGTGCAGCCCCCCGCCGAGACCCGCCGACTCGGCGCGCAGCAGCCGTGGATCGACGCCGCGTTTAGCCGGGACACGCTGCCGGAAATCCTCGCGGTCCTCGACTCGCTCCCCTCCCCGCAGGCCACGGCCGCCGCCGAGGCCGTGCGCGCCAACTCACCGCTCTCCGTGGAGACCGGCATCGCGGCGGTCCGTGCGGCCCGGGCGGAGAACTTCCTGCCGGACGCGTTCGCCCGTGAACTGCGCATTGCCGAATTCCTCATGAACTACCCGGACCTGCCGGAGGGCATCCGCGCCCAGATCATCGACAAGGACCGCAACCCCGCCTGGTTCGCCGCGGAACTGACGGCCGAGCACCGGCAGGCGATGGCCGACGTCGTCCACACCGAGCCGGGCACGGCCGGCCCGTAGCCGGCCTCAGGCCTCGCCCACGCCCGAGCCGTCCTCGCGATACTCGGCGAGCACGCGCTGGCCGATCTTGAACGCCACGTTGGCGGCCGGGACCGAGCAGTAGATCGCGGCCTGGAGGAAAATCTCCTTCAGCTGTTCCTCGGTCATGCCGTTGCGCAGGGCGGCGTGGACGTGCATTTCCAGCTCCTCCCAGTAGCTTCCGGCGATCATGGCTGTCAGCGTCACCGCGCTGCGCGTGACGCGGTCCAGCCCGCCGCGGGTCCAGATGGTGCCCCACGCGTAGCGGGTGATCATCTCCTGGAAATCCGCGGTGAACGGGTCGATGTTCGCATTCGCCCGGTCCACGTGCGCATCGCCGAGAACCTGCCGGCGCACGCCCATCCCGGCGTCGTACGGGTCCCCCGGCAGGCGCGCCGATTCGGTGCTGGTTTCGGCGCTGACGGCACCGCTCAGGAAGAAGTCCGTGAGGAGCTCGGCGACGGCGGCGGGGTCCTCCACCGGCGCCAGATGCGCGGCGGAGGGCACGACGGCGGCGCGCCCGTTGGCCACGCCGCTCGCCAGGGTCTCGGCGTCGGCGGGCGGGCACACGGCGTCGTGCGCCCCGGCGATCGCCAGGACCGGCGCGGTGATGGACCCGAGCGAGCCGGTGAGGTCGTAGCCGGCGAGCGCGGCGCAGGCGTGCGCGTAGGCGTGGCGGTCGGCGTTCTGGAGCACGTGCAGCAGCGCGGTGCCGGCCTCCGGGTTCTGCTCGAGGAATCCGGGCACGAACCAGCGCTCGGCGGAGCCGGTGACCATGGTGGGCGTGCCGGCCGCCGCCACGAGCGCGGCCCGTTCCCGCCACGCCTCGGGCGTCCCGATCGTGGCGGCCGAGCAGATGATGGAGAGGGCGTCGAACGCGTCGGGGGCGTCGTGCCCCAGCTGCGCGCCCACCGCGCCGCCGATGGAAACGCCGGCGTAGAACAGCGGGGCCTCGCCGGCGGCGGGCACGCTCCCCTCGCCGCGCAGGCGGTCCACGAGCGCCAGCACGGCCACGGCGAGCTCTTCCATCGTGAAGTCGGCGGTGGACGGTTCCGCTCCGGCGTGCCCGGGCAAATCCCACCCGATCACGGTGAAGCGCTCCGCGAGCCGGACGGCGGTGGACTGCCACAGCGCGGCCACGCCGGTGCCCAGCGAGGGCCCCACGATGAGGGTCGGCTTTGGCGTCGCGCCGGCAGAGTCCGCGGTGGGCGCGGTGAGCAGGGTGGGGCGCAGGGCGAGGTCAATCATGCAGGTTCAGCTTCCGGTAGGCGTCCAGGTGGGCGTCGATGAGGGAGTCGGCGGTGCCGAGGTAATCGGCCGGGTCCAGCAGGGCCTCGAGCTCCGCGTCGGTCACGGCCTCCCGCGGAACGGCCTCCCGCAGGAGCGCCCCGAGCGGTTGGCCGGTGGCCGCGGCCGTCTGGACCAGCTCGGTGATGGCGGCCTTGCCGGTGACAGCCGCACGGTCGGCGTGGGTCAGGCGGGCGTGCGGAGCGAGCCGGGCCATGATCCGCTCGCTGACCACCAGCGCTCCGGAGAGCTCGAGGTTGGCGCGCATCCGCTCCGGGTGCACGCGCAGGCCGGCGGTGAGCTCGGCGAGCTGTTCGGCCGCCCCGCCGGCGGTGCGCAGCAGCGTGCGCAGCGCCGACCACTCGGCGTGCCAACCGCCGTCGGGCCGCTCGTCGTTGGCCGCCCCGACCGCGGTGTAGAGCTGGGCGAGGGACGACGGCGCCGCCAGCGCCGCCTGCTTGAGCGTCACCGCGAGGACGGGGTTCTGCTTTTGCGGCATGGCGGAGGAGCCGCCGCGCCCCGCGCCGGTCGGCTCGCCCAGCTCCCCCACCTCGGGGCGGGCGGCGAACAGGACATCGTTGGCGATTTTGCCCGCCGCGGCGGGCACGTCGGCCAGCGCGGCGCCGAGCCCGGTCACCGTCATCCGCTGGGTATGCCACGGCGCGCCCGGGTCCGCCAGCCCCAGCCGATGCGCCAGCGCGGACGTGAGCTCCGCCGTCGTGATCTGCGCCCGCTCGCGGTCCAGGTAGTCGGCGAGCGCGGCCTGCGTCCCGGCCGCACCGCCCCACTGCAGCGGCAGCGTCGCGACGGCGGCGCGCACCCGGTCGGCCGCCGTGGCGACGCCCGAGAGCCACCCGGCGGCGCGCAGGCCGAACGTGGTCGGCACCGCATGCTGGGTCAGCGACCGCGCCACGCACAGCGTGCCCCGGTGTTCCTCGGCCAGCCGGGCCAGCGCCGCGGAGGCGTCCGCCACCTGACCCACGAGTGCCCGGCCGGCGCGTTGGGCCACGAGCATCGCGGCCGTGTCCATGATGTCTTGGCTGGTGGCCCCACGGTGCACGACGGCGGCGGCGGCCTGCACTTGTTCCTCGTCAGCCCCCGCGGCCCGGGCGTGGTCCCGCGTCCGGGCGCGCAGGTCCCCGAGCAGCGGGATCAGCACGTTGGCCCCACCCCGGACGCGCTCAGCGAGGCAGACGAGGTCGTACTCCCCCACCGCGGCAGCCGCGGTCACGGCCTCCGCCGCACCCTCCGGGGCGAGGCCGGCGTCGGCGAGCGTGGCCACCCAGGCGGCCTCGACGTCGAGCAGTGCCTGCACGTACGCGGAATCCGTGGTGTGCGCCCAGGCGTCCCCGCCGGCGGCCACCGGATCGAGCAAGGAAAAATCAGCCAACATGGGCTCCAACCTACGCGCTTAGGATTCGCGCGGGTAGGCCAGGAACACCGTCTCGCCCTCGCCCTGCAGCCGCACGTCGAAACGCAGCGCGCCGTCCGCCTCCCGCTCGGCGATGAGCGTGTCCCGGCGTTCGGCGTCGACCGCGTTCAGCAGCGGATCCGCGGCGAGCGCCTCGGTGTCCTCCGGCAGGTAGATCCGGGTGAAGAGGCGATTGGTCAGCCCGCGGGCGAAGAGGGTCAGGGCGATGAACGGCGCCTGCCCCTCTTCCGTGGGGCCGGGGTTCACGGTGGTGAACGTGAAGTGGCCGACGTTGTCGACGGCGGCGCGGCCGAACCCGGTGAAGGTGTAACCATCCCGGCGCAGCGATCCGGTCTCCTGGGAGACGACGCCGTGTTCGTCCGGCTGCCAAATCTCCAGCAGGGCGTCCGGGATGGGGTTGCCGGCGCCGTCGGTCACGGTGCCGTGCAGGCGGATGGAGCGCGGGTGGCCGGGGGCCAGCAGCTCCGAATCCTTCTCATAGGGCAGCGCGTACCCGAAGAACGGGCCGACCGTCTGGCCGGGGGTCGGGACCAGCTTGAGGTCTGGGGCCTGAGCCATTTAGTGGTCCTCCTCGTCTGCGTGGGCATCGCCCAAATCCGATTCCATCCAGGTGCGGTTGCTGCCGGTCAGGACGATGTCCCAGTTGTAGCCGGTGGCCCACTCGTGGCTGGTGATCGAGTGATCGTAGGTGGCGACCAGGCGCTCGCGGGCCTTCGGGTCCACGATGGTCTGGTAGATCGGGTCCAGCGAGAACAGCGGGTCCCCGGGGAAGTACATCTGCGTGATCATGCGCTGGGTGAAATCGGTCCCGAAGAGGGAGAAGTGGATGTGCGCCGGGCGCCACGCGTTGTGGTGGTTCTTCCACGGGTAGGGGGCCGGCTTGATGGTGGTGAAGCTGTACTCGCCGTTGGGGCCGGTGATCGCGCGGCCGACGCCGGTGAAGTTCGGATCCAGCGGGGCCGGGTGCTGGTCCCGCTTGTGCATGTAGCGCCCGGCCGCGTTGGCCTGCCAGAGCTCAATGAGCTGCCCGCGGACGGGGCGGCCGTCGCCGTCGAGGACCCGCCCGGAGACGACGATCCGCTCACCGATGGGCTCGCCGTTGTGCTGGATGGTCAGGTCCGCCTCCAGCGGGTGCACGTCCCGCTCGCCGAACGCCGGCGCCCACAACTCGATGGTCTCCGGGTCCGCGAGCTGCAGGCTCTTGGTGGGGTGCCGCAGGAGGGAGGACCGGTACGGGGGAAAGTTCAGGCGCGGCTGCGTCTCCGTGGTGGATTGGGCGGCATAGTCCTCGCCGATCTGCTGAATCTCTCGGGACAGCGTCTCTTGCGAGTCCATGGTCGCCGCCGGGTCAAGTGCGGGTTGCTGGCTCATGTGTGCTCCTCGGTGGACCGGCGGTGAGGGCCGGCGGCCTGTGGTGCCTCGGTCGGTGGTGCACTGCCAGTGAAGCGAACCCGCCCGCCCCTGCTCCAGCAGAATCCCATTCAATGGGACGCGAGATCCGCAGGCGATGGGCTGACAGTGCGCCCGCCGCAGGTCAGTTCGGTGCAGCACCCTCCTGCAGCGCACGCCCGATGCCCCGCGCCGCTGTCATGAGCGCCATCGCCACCACCTGCAGAGAGTCCGAATCCCGCGGGATGACCACGCCGATCGCCGCCACCGCGGCGCCGTCGGGCCCCAGCACGGGTGCGGCCGCCCCCGTCGTCGTCGGGTCAATCAACCCGTCAAAGGTGGCGTAGCCGCGCCGCCGAATCTCGGCGAGCTCGCGGCGGACGTCGCCGTGACGGGCCGCGAGGAGGCCCTCATGCCGGCCGATGTAGCCGGCCTGAACCGGCGCCGGCGCGAAGGCCAACAAAACCATCCCCATGGACGTGCGGTGCACGGGCAACCGGGAGGCCACCGAGGCGTTGTTGATCGCGGCGCCAGGCCGTGAATGACGCTCGAGGATCAACACCTCGTCCTCATGCAGGACGGAGAGCTGCACATGCTGGCGCAGCAGCTGATTGAGGTCCTCGAGGAACGGCATGGCGACCTGGCGGAGGTCCCGGGTGGCGGAGGCCCGATTCGCCAGCTCCCACAGCCGCACGCCGAGGCGCAGCGTGCCGTGTTGCCGCGTCAGGAAGCCGACGGCGAGGCAGTCCTGCACCAACCGGTAGGCGGTGGTGCGCGGCAAGTCCGCGCGCTCAGCGATCTGGGCGACCGTTAGCTCCGGACGGTCAGGCGCAAACGCCTCGAGGACGCGCACCAAGCGGTCCAGCAGCTTCTCCCCCGAGCTCGAATTGGCCATGCGCCGATCCTACTGGGCGGGCCTACAGCTGACTCACGTGGGTGCGCTCGCCAGCCTCACTGAAGAGGGCGAGCAGTTCCACGGCCTGCGGCGAGGCGGCGTCGAACCAATGAGGGGTGCGCGTATCAAACTCCGCGGCCTCGCCGGGCTGCAGCCGGAATTCGCGAGCGTCCTGCCCCACGCCGAGGACCAGCCGGAGCTCGCCGGCGATCACGTACATCCACTCGTGCCCCGGGTGGCTCTGGGGACGCGGGGCACAGGCGCCGGAGCGCCCCGGCAGGATCTGCTTGTACACCCGCATGCCGGGCCCCTCCCCGGCGGCGCCGCCCACGACGCCGTGGCTGAGCGGCAGGATGGTGGTCTCCCCGGCGCGGACCGGGCGGATGTGCACGCGGGGATCACCGATGGGCGGGGCACCGACGAGGTCGTCCAGCGGGACCCGATAGTGGCGGGCCAGCGGCAACAGCAGCTCCAAGGTGGGTTTGCGGCCGCCGGATTCTAACCTCGACAACGTGCTGACGGAGATGCCCGTGGACTCAGCCACCTCGGCGAGCGTCAGCCCGCGGCCCTGCCGCATGAGGCGCAGGCGGGAGGCCACAGCGTCGAGCGCTTGGCGGTCATGATCCGGATTCTGGCACTCACTCATGGGCCCCATTTTGCCATAACGGCAAACCCTCTTGCCGCGAGAACTCCTGTGGGTTCAGAATTAGTGAGAAGCCTTCTCAATTATTACGACCAAGGAGTCACCATGGACACCACCTATGACGTCGCCATTCTGGGCGGATCCTTCGCGGGCCTCGCCGCCGCCGTCGCGCTCGGCCGCTCGCTGCGGCGCGTCGTCGTCCTCGATGCGAGCACCCCACGCAACGCGCCCTCCCCGGGGGCGCACAATGTGCTCGCGCAGGACGGCGCCGCCCCCGCGGACCTGATTGCGGCCGCTCGGCGCGACGCGGGAAAATACGGCGTCGAACTGCGCACCGCCGAGGTGGCCTCAGCGGAGGGGTGCCGTGACGCCCCCGGCGAGGCCTTCGGCGTCACCCTCACCACCGGAGAACGCCTCACGGCGCGCCGCCTGCTGATCGCCACCGGTACGGTGGACCAGCTGCCGCAGATCCCGGGGCTGGCCGAGCACTGGGGCACGCAGGTGCTGCACTGCCCGTATTGCCACGGCTGGGAGGTGCGCGGGCAACGGATCGGCGTGATTGCCACGCATCCGATGGCCTCCCACCAGGCCCTGCTCTTTAGCCAACTAGGGCAGGTGGATTTCATCCTGCACGGCGAGGACGCGGCCGCCCACCTCACCGCGGACCAGCGCGCGGACCTCGCCGCCGCGGGCGTGAGCCTCGTCGAGAGTCCGGTGGCGGAGGTGACCGCGGACGGCACCGGGCTGACGGGCGTGCGGCTGGCCTCCGGCGAGCACCGGGAGTATGGCGCGCTGACCGTGCAGTCCCGACTTGCCGCGCGTGCAGAGGTGTTCACGCAATTGGGCGGGACGGTCAGCGAGAACCCGATGGGGACGTTCATCGAGACCGACCAGCGCCAGGCCACGGCCATTCCCGGCGTCTGGGCCGCGGGCAACGTGGCGGATCCGGCGGGCAGCGTGGCCCACGTGGCCGCAGCGGGTACTACGGCGGGCGCGGCCTTGAACGCGGACTTGATCGCCGCGGACGTCCGCCTCGCGCGGGCCGGCTCGGCCTAGCCCACATCACACGGCCCCGTTCTTCACGCCGCCCAGTCCGGCAAGGCCCGCCAATCCGCGGGCGGCAGACCGAAGAACGGGGCAGTTTGCGCGCGCCCGGCCGCTTCCCAGCGGCAGGTCAACAGAACAGCGGGGCAGTTTGCACGCTCACCGACTCGGAGCGGATGTCCGGCTCGCGCGGGCCGGCTCGGCCTAGCCTGCATCACACGGCCCCGTTCTTCATGCCGCCCAGGCCAGCAAGGCCCGCCAATCCGCGGGCGGCAGACCGAAAAACGGGGCAGTTTGCGCGCGCCCGGCCGTCACCGCCTGAGCGCCGGGGTCACCAGCGGCTTGGGGCCGCCCGGCGCGCGCTCGGCAGCCGCGTGTCCTCGAGCCACCCCTCCACCCACGCGGGCGCCTGCAAATCTGCGGGCGGCTCGACGCCAAGCGTGGCGATCACCTGTTCCATGGGCACCGGCCCCTTCGGCCCCTTGAAGCGGGCCGCGATCATCCCGGTGACGTAGACCTCCCCGTCCACCACGACGCGCTGCTCGAGGAACGCGTGCCGTTCGTCGTACCCCACGATTTTGGTTTCCACAGCAAACTTGGTGCCGAGCGTGACGGACTTGCGGAACCGGATGGTCTCTGCCTGCACCACGGGCAGCCAGCGCCGCTTCCAGATCTTGTTCCACACGCCAGCGCGCAGGAGCAGGTCAAACCGCCCTAAGTCGAAGATGGAGAAGTACATGCCGTTGTTGATGTGCCCGGCGTAGTCGATATCCGTCAGCGTGGCGCGCATGGGCATGCTCCCGACGTCGTAGAGCCCCAGACGCGAGCGCCGGCGCCAGGTAAGCATGAGCAGAGTCAACCGGAAGATCATGTGCATACCGCCACATTACTCGCCAGTAACCTTGACGGAAAGAGTCTGGTCCGCGCGGCGCAACACGCTCGCCCGCAAGACTGATTGACAGAACTCAATCAGAGGCCGGAGAATCTCCCTATGCCACCGCAGTCCCCTCCGCGCCGCACTCTGCCCCGAGCCCTGCGCCCCTTCGCGCACCGCGACTACTCCATCCTGGTCTCCGCCATGGTGGCCTCCGTCTTCGCCCACGGCATGTGGGCGGTCGCCATGGTCTATCAGGTGCGCGCGCTCGGCGGCGGCCCGGCGCAGCTCTCCGTGGTGGCCACCGCCACGAGCTTGGGCCTGGTGGGACTGGTCCTCGCCGGCGGCATCGTCGCGGACCGCTACTCCTGCCGGAAGATCATCATCGCGGTCGAGTGCCTCTCCCTCGTGCTCATGAGTACGACGGCGGTGCTCGCCCTGACGGGCGCCCTGCGCCTGTGGCACGTGGCCGTGGCGGGCCTGTTCATCGGGGCGGGGGCCGCCTTCTTCTTCCCGGCCTATTCGGCACTGCTACCGCGCATGCTGCCAGCGGAGGACCTACTGGCCGCCAACGGGATCGAGGGCACCGTGCGGCCCGTCCTCCAGACCGCCGCCGGGCCGGCGATCGCCGGCATGATCGTTGCCTCCCTGAGCCCGCCGTACGCGATCGCGGGCATTGCCGCATGCCACCTCGTGGCACTCGGAGGGCTGAACCTCATCAGCCGCAACCCGGCGTATGACCGGCACCGGGATGCCGCCGAGCCGGTGCCGCCCGACGCGATGCCGGCCACCACACCGCAACCCGACCCGGCACCGGCGACCGGGCCCATCACCGGCATCATCCCCGTCGTGGACCCCGCCACGTCGACGCCGCTCTCCCCGCTCCACGACTCCGGGCCGACCACCGCGGCGCCGCCGGACGAGCCTCAACCCAAACCCGAAGACGCGCCAGCGCGGGCCAGCAGCGTGCTGGCGGACCTCAAGGAGGGCTTCACCTACACCCTCGGCACGCCCTGGCTGCTGTGGACCCTGATTTTCGCCGTGGTCTCCGTCGTCAGCTTCATCGGGCCCATTGAGGTGCTGCTGCCGTTTGTGGTGAGCGATCAGCTCGGCGGAGACGCGCAGACCTTCGGATTCGTGCTCGCCGCCTTCGGGATCGGCTCCGCCGTGGGGTCCATGCTGACCGTCTCGTTACCCATGCCGCGGCGCTACCTCACGGTCATGGTGGGCGTCTGGGCGTTGGGCACCCTGCCGCTGGTCATCACCGGATTCGTCACCGAGGTCTGGATGCTGCTGGCCGCCCTGTTCGTGGTCGGCGTGACCGGGGCGGTGGGCAACGTCATCTGGGGCACGCTGCTACAGCGCCGCGTCCCGCCGCGGATGCTCGGGCGCATCTCCAGCCTGGACTTCTTCGTCTCACTGGCCCTCATGCCCGTGTCCATGGCGATCGCCGGACCGCTCGGCGAGGTGATCGACCTCTGGATCATCTTCGTCGTCGCCGGATGCGTCTCCCCCGTGGCGGGACTCGTCGCCTGGCTGGCGGGGCGGATGCACGAGGATGAGCTCGCGCACCCGCTCCGCGCGCGCTAGGCGCCGGCGGCGGCGTTGATCGCGTCTGCGGCGCGGATCAGGCCGAGGTGGGAGAAGGCTTGCGGGAAGTTACCGGCCATGCGCCGGTTCCCCGTGTCATACTCCTCCGCCATGAGGCCCAACGGGTTGGCGTAGCCGATGAGCTTGTCCATCAACGCGCGGGCCTCCTCGAGCCGGTCCGTGCGGGCGTACTGCTCCACCAGCCAGAAGCAGCACGCCAAGAACGGATGCTCGCCCGGGGGCAGTCCGTCGAGCCCTGAATCCGTGCGGTAGCGGAGGATGAGCCCCTCCTCGTCCACCAGGTCTCGCTCCAGGCGCTCCACGGTGCCAAGCATCTCCGGCGAATCGTAGGCCGTGAAGCCCACCTGGGGCAGGACCAAGAGGGAGGCGTCCACCTCCGTGCCGCCGTAGGTCTGCGTGAAGGAATTGATCTCCCGGTTGAAGCCCTGCTTCATGATCTCCGCGGCCAGATCATCCCGCCGCTTCTCCCACAGCTCCGCGTCGCCGTCGAGCCCGTGCTCGCGCACCGCGCGGACGCCGCGGTCAAAGGCGGCCCACATCATGACGCGCGAGTGGGTGAAGTGCTTCTTTTCGCCGCGCATCTCCCAGATGCCGTGGTCCGTGCGGTCATAGTTCAGCTCCACGTAGGAGAGCAGGGCCTTCTGCAGCGGCCAGGAGAAGTGGTCCTCGAGCCCGCCCATGTTGCGCAGCTTCTCCAGCGCCACCATGACCTCGCCCACCACGTCGCCCTGGTACTGGTCCACGGCCCCATTGCCCTCGCGGACGGGGACGGCGCCCTCATACCCGGGCAAGTGGGTGAGCTCGCGCTCCGGCAGGCGGCGCTCGCCGGAGAGCCCATACATGATCTGCAGGTCCTCGGGGTTGCCCGCGATGGCCCGGAGCAACCAGTTGCGCCACTGCACGGCCTCCTGCTGGTAGGAGTGCGTCATCATCGCCTCCAGCGTCAGCGCGGCATCCCTCAGCCAGCAGAAGCGGTAGTCCCAATTGCGCTCGCCACCGAAGGACTCGGGCAGCGAGGTGGTGGGCGCGGCCACGATGCCGCCCGTCGTCTCGTGCGTTAGGGCGCGCAGCACCAGCAGGGAGCGTTGGACCATCTGGCCGTAATCGTGATGTTCGGGCACGTCCCGCGCCCACGAACGCCAGTAGGACGCGGTGTCCTGCAGGGCGGCGCCGACGTCGATCCGATCCGGCACCTGCCGGTGGGACGGGTACCAGGAGAGCTCGAAGTCCACGACCTCGCCGGCGGAAATCAGGAAGTCGCCCTCGTGCTGCAGCCCGTTGGCGCGCGGCAGGCGGTCGCCGTGGAGGACGAGCGCGTCCGGGCCGCCGACGGCGACGATCGACTTGCCGCCGCGGCTGGCGATGCCGTGCCGCCGCACCCAGGGAACGACGTCGCCGTAGTCCAACCGGAAGGAAATCTCCTGATGCATGCGGACGCTGCCGGCGAGGCCCTCGACGCGGCGGATCAGGCTGGCGCGGTGCGCGCCAATGGGCATGAAGTCCGTGACGAGGGCGTGGCCGGTGGACGTCTGCCACAGGGTGCGCAGCACGAAGGTGGAGTTGAGGTAGCTGCGCTCCACCACCACCGGGGTGTCCTCATCGTTCGCGTCGACGCCCGCGGCGGAACTGCCATTGTCCGGCGCCCCTGCCGGGGCCAGGAGCCATCGGCCGTGCGTCGGGTCGCCCAACAGCGCGGTGAATTGCGCGCCCGAATCGAAGCGGGGGAAGCACAACCAGTCCACGGATCCGTGGAGGGAGACCAAGGCTCCGGTGTGCAGGTCTGACAACAGGGCGTAGTCCTCGATGGGTGATGCCATTGCACCAGACAACCGCACCGGCGGCGCTGATGCAAGGCCCGCCACGCCCCGTTGCGGCGCCGGCTCACCCCCGGAATGACGGGGGTGTAACCGACGTGTTGCGCGCAGGGAACGGGGCCGGGTGATGCAGCGAACACCGCCGCGGGTGCCGCTCGCCCTGAGGCCATCTTGAGCCAAGCCCCACCTACCCATTTGTCTGTTTATGTGGGAATGGGCACCCACCCCCTTGACGTTGCCACACATTCGGGCATAAAGTCATCGAAACACAGATTCATGTGACGCCCGTTACGCCATCACGCCGCTGGCCGCACCGGGCTCACCCCGCACAGGCAGGAGGCGCATGTTCGCCGAAGAACGCCACCAGCTGATTGCCGCGCTGGTCGCCGAACACGGAAAAGTGACGGTCGCTGATCTGGCCGCCCGCTTCTCCATCACCCGGGAGACCGTGCGCCGCGACCTAGCGCAACTCGAGCGCACCGGCACCCTGCGCCGCGTCCACGGCGGCGCCGTCGCCAGCACCTCCGCCAGCACCACGGAACAGAGCCACGTCACCCGCACCACGCTGCACGCCGACGCGAAGCAGCGGATCGCCGACGCCGCGCTGGACGTGCTCCCGTCCGGGGACGTCTCCGTGGTGCTCGACGCCGGCACCACCACCGAGCTCTTCGCCTCCGCTCTGGCTCATACGGCCAGCAACCGCGCGGGTGAGCTGCTGGCCATCACGCACGCGCTGCCCGTCGCCGCCCGGCTGGGCGCGGCCGAGGAGTTTCAGCTGGAGATCGTCGGCGGCCGGGTCCGGGGCCTGACCAGCGCCGCCATCGGCCCTCGCGTCGTGGAGCACTACGCGGCGCTCCGCCCGGACATCGCCTTCGTGGGCACCAACGGCCTCTCCGCCGGGTTCGGCCTGAGCACCCCGGATGACCTCGAGGCGGCGGTCAAGACGGCGATCGTCGATTCCGCGCGCCGCGTCGTCGTGCTCGCCGACTCCAGCAAGTTCGGCGCCGAGGCGTTGGTCCGCTTCGCCGCGCTGGACGCCGTGGACACCGTCATCACGGACGCCGCGCCCGGCGGTGAACTCGCCACGGCCCTTGAGGCCGCCGAGGTGGAGGTGGTGCTGGCATGATCGTCACCCTCACGGCCAATCCCAGCCTGGACCGCACCATTGAACTGGACGCACCGCTCAGCCGCGGCGGCGTGCAACGCGCCGTCTCCACCTCCGCGCAGGCCGCCGGCAAGGGCGTCAATGTTTCCCGCGCCATTGCCACCGCGGGCGCGGACACGCTCGCCGTGCTCCCCGGCGACGCCCGCGATCCGCTGATCACCGCCCTGACCGCGGACGGGTTGCCCCACCGGGCGCTGCCCATCGGCGCGGGGCTGCGCAGCAACATCACGCTCACCGAGCCGGATGGCACCACCACCAAAATCAACGAGCCCGGCCCGCACCTCGACGCCGAGGCGCAGGAGGCGCTCACGCGCCTCGTCACCACCGCGTCCGACGGCGCCAGCTGGCTGGTGCTCGCCGGTTCCCTGCCGCCCGGGGTGGGCGCGGAGTTCTACGCGCGCCTGACGGCGGCCCTGCGCACCCGGCTCGGTGCACGGTGCCCGCGCATCGCGCTCGATACCTCAGGCGCTCCGCTCACGGCCGTGCTTCGGCTCGCCGAGACCGACGGCCCCGCCGTCGTCCCCTCCCTGCTCAAGCCGAACGCCGAGGAGCTCGCGGAGATCGTCCCGGGCACCTCCGAGGCGGAGCTGGAAGCGGACCCGGCGCGCGCGGCCGCGGCGGCGGCCCGCCTGATCGAGGCGGGTGCCGAGGCGGTGCTCGCCACGCTCGGTGCGGCCGGGGCCCTGTTGATCACCGCGGACGGTGCGTGGCACGCCACCCACGCGCCCGTCACCGCCCGCAGCACGGTCGGCGCCGGGGACTCCTCCCTCGCCGGATTCCTCCTGGCCCACGCGGCCGGGGCCGCGCACCCCGACTGCCTGCGCCGGGCGGTCGCCTACGGAGCCGCGGCGGTCTCGCTGCCCGGCTCCACCATCCCCTCACCCACTCACACCACCGAGGACGCCGTGAGCGTCACGGACCTGACCACCAAGGATTGACCATGACCGATGCACCAGGGACCGCAGCCACCGGCCCACAGGATCTGATCACCGCGGAGCTCGTGCGCCTCGACGCTGACTTGGGCGCCGATTCCGCCGCCGTCATCGACGCGCTCGCGGCCACCGTCGCCGACACCGGCCGTGCGCAGGACGCCGCCGCGCTGGCCGCCGACGCGCAGGCCCGCGAGGCGAAGACCGCCACGGGCGTGCCCGGCGGCATCGCCATCCCCCACTGCCGTTCGGCCGCGGTGACCGTGCCGACCCTCGGCATGGCCCGGCTGACCCCGCCCGTCGACTTCGGTGCCAAGGACGGCCCGGCGGATCTGGTGTTCTTCATCGCGGCCCCGGCCGGTGCCGACCAGGATCACCTGAAGCTGCTCTCCAAGCTCGCCCGCGCGCTGGTCAAGAAGGACTTCACCGCGGCCCTGCGCGCCGCCGCCACGGAGCAGGAGGTCGTGGACCTGGTGCTCGGCGTCGTCGCCCCCGCACCGGCCGCCACGGACGCGGGCACGACGACGACGGCGCCCGCCGCGGCGACGTCGCCCGAGCCTGCCCCGGCCGGGGGCGCAGCGACCCGCGCCAAGCGCCTCGTGGCGGTGACCGCGTGCCCCACCGGCATCGCCCACACGTACATGGCGGCGGATTCGATTGCCCAGGCGGCCGAGGAGGCCGGCGTGGAGATCGCCGTGGAGACCCAAGGCTCCTCCGGCTCCACGCCGCTGGACGCCAAGGTCATCGAGGCCGCCGACGCCGTGATCTTCGCCGTGGACGTGGACGTGCGGGACCGCGCCCGGTTCGCGGGCAAGCCCGTGATTCAGGTCCCCGTCAAGCGCGGCATCGATGAGCCGGCGGAGCTGGTGGCCCGCGCCGTGGCCGCGGCGGACGACCCGCAGGCCGCCCGCGTTCCGGCGGCCTCGGGCTCTGCCTCCAGCGAGGGGCAGTCCACCGGTGAAGGCCGCGAGAGCGTTGGCGCTGCCCTGAAGCGCGCCCTGCTCACCGGCGTCAGCTACATGATCCCGTTCGTCGCCGGCGGCGGCCTCCTGATTGCCCTCGGCTTCCTGCTCGGCGGGTATGACATCACGGACGTCGCGGACACCATCCTCACCGAAAACACGCTCTTTGACCTGCCGGAGGGCGGGCTCGCCGCCTACCTCGGGGCGGTGGCCTTCAAGATCGGCGGCCTCTCCATGGGCTTCCTCGTCCCCGCCCTGGCCGGTTACATCGCCTACGCGTTCGCGGACCGCCCGGGCATCGCGCCCGGCTTCACCGCGGGCGCCGTGGCGGGCTTCATGGGCGCCGGCTTCCTCGGCGGCATCGTCGGCGGCCTGATCGCCGGTGTGGCCGCCAAGTGGATCACGTCCTGGTCCGTCCCGCGCTGGCTGCGCGGCCTGATGCCGGTGGTCATCGTCCCGCTGCTGGCCTCCATCATCGCCTCCGGCCTGATGTTCCTGTTCCTCGGCGGCCCGATCGCCTCCCTGACTGAGGCGCTGAACGCCTGGCTGTCCGGCATGACGGGCACCGCAGCGGCGGTGCTCGGCCTCATCCTGGGCCTCATGATGGCGTTCGATCTGGGCGGCCCGGTCAACAAGGTAGCCTACTCCTTCGCCGTCGCCGGCCTGAGCGCCGGTTCCCTCACCGAGAACCCGGCCCCGCTGATGATCATGGCGGCCGTCATGGCCGCGGGCATGGTCCCGCCGCTGGCCATGGCTCTGGCCACCGCCATCGCCCCGCAGCAGTTCTCCCTCGCCGAGCGGGAGAACGGCAAGGCGGCCTGGCTGCTGGGCGCCGCCTTCATTTCCGAGGGCGCGATCCCGTTCGCCGCGGCGGACCCGCTGCGCGTAATCCCCGCGTCGATGCTCGGCGCCGCCACGACGGGCGCACTCATCATGAGCTTCGATGTGGTCAGCCAGGCCCCGCACGGCGGCATCTTCGTCTTCTTCGCGATGGACGGCACCTGGCCCCTGTTCATCGTCGCCACCGTCATCGGCACCGTCATCTCGGCGGCCGCGGTGCTGGCGCTGAAGAAGTTCGCCCGCTCCTCCGCCCCCACTGAGCCGGCAGCAAAGGTTGCAGCATGAGTACCACCACCGAACCCACCGCCTTCGCGGGCGTCGGCGTCAGCGCCGGGCGCGTGATTGGGCCGGTCCGCCGCATGCCGGAGCCGCTGGCTCCCCCCGCCGATGGTGCGCCCCTGCCCGACGGCGCCAGCGCCGAGGCCGAGTCGGAGCGCCTCACGGCCGCCACCCAGGCCGTGGCCGCAAACCTCAAGGAGCGGGCCGCGCACGCCACCGGCGACGCCGCGGCCGTCCTGAAGGCCACCGCGCTCATGGCCGCGGACCGCACCCTGCTGAAGTCCGCCACCCGCCTGGTGGCTTCCGGCACCAGCGCCGAATCGGCCATCTGGGAGGCGGCCGACGCCGTCGCCACGCAGCTCACCGCCCTCGGCGGGTACATGGCCGAGCGCGCCACGGACGTGCTGGATGTGCGCGCCCGGATCGTCGCGGAGCTGCGCGGCGTCCCCGCCCCGGGGATTCCCGACGCGGACGAGCCGTTTGTCCTCTGGGCGGTTGACCTCGCCCCCGCGGACACCGCCACCCTCGACCCGACCAAGGTGCGCGCGCTCGTCACCTCCGACGGCGGGCCGCAGTCCCACACCGCGATCATCGCCCGCGCGCTCGGGCTGCCTGCCGTCGTGGCCGCCACTGGCACGGAGGCGCTGGCCGACGGGGACCTCGTCTTTGTCGACGGCATCGATGGTGCGATTGTCCGCAACCCGGGGTCCGCGGAGGAACAGCTCGCCGAGGCGTACGCCAACCGGGCCGAGCTGCCCGCGTTCGACGGCGCCGGGCGGCTGGCCGACGGCACCGAGGTGCCGCTGTTGTCCAACGTGGGCAGCGGGGAGGACGCCGTGGCGGCCGCGGCGGCGAACGCCCAAGGCGTCGGGCTGCTGCGCACCGAATTCTGCTTTCTGGGCAAGGACACCGAGCCGGACCACGAGGAGCAGGTGGCGGCCTACCGCGCCGTATTTGAGCAGTTCCCCGGGCGCAAGGTCGTCGTCCGTACTCTGGATGCCGGCGCCGATAAGCCGCTGCCGTTCCTCACCGACGATTCGGAACCGAACCCCGCTCTCGGCGTGCGCGGCTACCGCACGGACCTGGCCACGCCGGGCGTGCTCTCCCGCCAGCTCGCCGCCATTGCCGACGCCGCCGAGGCCACCGCAGCGGACGTGTGGACCATGGCGCCCATGATCTCCACCCCGGCCGAGGCGGAGCGGTTCGCGGCGCTGTGCGCCGAGGCGGGCCTGAAGACCCCGGGCGTCATGGTGGAGGTTCCGTCCGCGGCGGTGCTCGCCCCGCAACTGCTGCAACGCGTCGAGTTCGCTTCCATCGGGACCAATGACCTGACGCAATACACCATGGCGGCCGACCGTCAATTGGGCGCCCTCGCCGAGCTCAACGATCCGTGGCAGCCCGCCGTGCTGCACCTCATTCGGACCACGTGCGACGGCGGTGCGGCGGCCTCCGGTCGCCCGGCACCCAAGCCGGTGGGCGTCTGCGGCGAGGCCGCCGCGGACCCGGCCCTCGCCGTCGTCCTCGTGGGCCTCGGGGTCGCGACGCTGTCGATGAATCGGCGGGCGCTGCCCGCCGTGGCGGCGATCCTGCGGACCGTGGATGCCGCCACCGCGCGGCGCCTGGCGGACCTGGCCCTCGCGGCCGGTTCAGCCACCGAGGCCAAGGCCGCCGTCCGCGCCGAGCTGCCGGACCTGGACCGGTTCGGCCTCTAGAGTCAGCACCACCTCAGCTCATCCCCCTCAGAACCAACCGCACACCCAAGGAGAACGTCATGGCAGAACGTACCGCCACCATCGCCAGCCGCGTGGGCCTGCACGCCCGCCCCGCCTCGATCTTCGCCGAGGCGGCCGCCGAACAGCCCGTCGAGGTCACGATCGCCCTCGAGGGCGAGGCCCCGGAGGAGGCGCTGGACGCCTCCAGCATCCTGTCCCTCATGGGCCTCGGCGCCGAGCACGGCACCACCGTGGTCCTGCGTGCCGAGGGTGAGGGCGCCGACGCGGCTCTGGAGACTCTGGTGAAGATCCTCGAGACGGATCACGACGCCGAGTAGAACACCCCCGCCAGCCCCTGGACCGGCCCAGTCGCCGAGCCGGGGGCTGGCGCGTTTAAGCGCTCGCGGCCCCGCTCATGTGGTGTTCGCGAGCACCACGAACACTACGGTGCCGGCGCTAACGCTCAGCAGCGTTCGCCGGCCCGAGGCGAGGTGAACCACCGCGGTGACGGCCGCAGCACAGGCGGCCTGCCACCAGAGGTGATCCTCCGCCTCGCCCGCAGCCGCCTCGAGGAGCGTACTGGCGGCGAGGATCGCCAGAATCCCAGCGGGTAGCCACAGGCCCAAGGCCTGGACGAGGCGCGAGCGTCGCAGGGGCTTGAGCATCGCAAAGGGCACGGCGCGCAGCGCGAAGGTGATGACGAAGACGGTGGCGAGCACCGCGATGAAGTACCCATGATCAGCCACGGAACCACCGGACCAGAGCAAACCTGAACACCAAGGACCCGGTAAACAACAACAGCGCCACGACCAGGGCAGAATCCGGCGTCAGCAGCACCGCGATCGCAAAGCTTGCGGCCGCGAGAACCAGCGTCACCCCGTGCCGCGCCGACCTGCAGGCGTCGAGGGTCAGCGTGATGAACAGCGCGCACAGGGCGAACCCCAGCCCCCTGATGGTGCCAGGAATGAAGTGGGCCAGGAAGACGCCCAGCAGCCCTCCGCCCACCCAGTAGGTGTGGAACGCAACTTGCATGGCCAGCAGCCGGCGCCCGGTCCAGTCAGCCTGCCGGGTGGCCGTGACAGCGTAGGCTTCGTCGATCAGCGCGTAGACCGAGTACAGACGGCCCACCCTGCTGCGGACGACGTACAGGGGAAAGGTGAACGCATAGAAGACATGCCGGAAGTTCACCAGCACGGCCGTGACGGCGATTGTCGCGAGCGGGGCGGCAGCGGCCAGCAACCCCACCACGATGAGTTCGAGCGATCCGGCAAAGGCGGCAAGGGAGAGCCCCGGGGCCAGCCACCATGGCAGGCCCGCTTGGACCACCAAGATCCCAAAGGCGACGCCGATGGGGACCATGCCGAGGCCCGCCGCGAAGGACGCCCGAATGCCCTCGCGGATCTCGCCGCGCGGACGCGAGTGGTCCGCGGAGGCCGGCGGCAGGTGGGCCGCCGGCAGTAGTTCACGTTGATCGTTTCTCACCACTCAAATATTTCGCAATCTCCCGGGCACGCGATAGCAAAGATTGCACTCAAGAAAGCAGGAGGCGCAATATTTGATCATGGATCAAACGGATCAAGCCATTATCAAGGCCCTCCAAGAAAATGGGCGGCTTTCCAACGTCGACCTCGCCGAGCGGGTGCATCTCACGCCCGGCCCCTGCCTGCGGCGGGTCCACCGGTTGGAGGCGGACGGCGTCATCGCCGGATATCAGGCGCACATCAATCCGGCCGCGGTGGGCCAGGCTTTTGAAGTCCTCGTGGATGTGGACCTGACCAACTCCACGCAGATTGTGGACCGTTTTGAGTCGATGATGCTGGCCCGCCCGGAAGTCTTGGAGCTGCACCGCATGTTCGGCTCGCCCGACTACTCCGTCCGCGTCGCCGTCGCGGACCTCGACGAGTTCGAGACCTTCCTGACCTCCACGATCATGGACACCGAGGGCATCCAGCGCGTTAATTCACGCTTCCCCATGAAAGTCCTCAAATCACTCCGGCCGCGGGCGGTGCCGCTCGGGCAGCGCGGCTCGGCCCGCTGAATCGGCCGGGCACACAACAAAGCGCCCCGGACCAGAGTCGGTCCGGGGCGCGGTGTTGTTCTCGTTCTACCTAACCACGGCAGCTCAGGCGGTCACCTGGATGACGTCGTCGCTCAGGTGGTCCGGCGTTCCGAAGCGGTGCGCCGTGATGGACACGGCCTGCTCGTGCACGAACGGCAGCATCTCCACGCGCCCGGCGGACGTCACCGGCTGCGAGTAGATCGCCACGATCGGCGCGCCCTCCGCGGCCTCATAGGCCGCCGTCGTCGCGGCCTCGAGGTCCTCGGCGATGAGCCGGATGCGGCTGGAGGCGTGCGGGCCTTCGGCCGCGCCGAGCTGAGCCAAGCGCAGCTCCCAGTCCTCGTTGTTCTCCTCGACCACCCGCACGCCGGCGTTCTGCAGCGTGGTGAGCACGTCGTCGGAGACGTCCTCCACGGACACGGTCACGCGCCCGCCCGGGGCGGTGTGCCCGTGGCCCTGCCACACGGTCAGGCCCGCGCCGACCACGCGGAACAGCTCCGCGACGCGGCGCTCGTTGGGCTCCCCGCCGAGGCGGATGGTCACCGGGACGGGGCGGTAGCGGAACAGGTTCCGCTCGGCCTGCAGGCCGGACGGGTCCCGGGTGGCGCCGAACTCGCGCTCATACTGCACGACGTCGTCGGCCAGCGCCGCGGCCAACCACCGGCTGTGCTCCTCGCCGAGGAGGCCACGCGCGGCGTCCAGCAGCGCGGCCGGGGCGCCCGCCACGGCGGCGCCCATGGACTCGAGCGGCTGATCCGTCCAGTTACCGAGGCCCACCAGGTAGTTCGGTCCGCCGGCCTTGGTCGTCGCGCCCACGGCGGACTTCTTCCACCCGCCGAAGGCTTGGCGCTGCACGATGGCGCCCGTGATGCCCCGATTGACGTACAGGTTGCCGGCGTCCACGTGCTCGATCCAGTACTCGAGCTCGGCCGGATCCTGGGAGTGCAACCCGGAGGTCAGGCCGTAGTCGGTGGCGTTGACGTATTCAACGGCCTCCTCGAGGGTCTCCGCGGTCATCACACCCAAGATGGGGCCGAAGTACTCCGTGAGGTGGTACTCGCTGCCCGGCTGCACGCCGATGCGCAATCCGGGGGTCCACAGCTTGCCGGAATCGTCCAACTGCTTCGGCTGGAAAATCCAGCGCTCGCCCTCGCCCAGCTGCGTGAGCCCGCGCAGCAGCTTGCCCTGCGCCGGCTCGATGATGGGCCCCATCTGGGTGTTCGGGTCCGAGGGGTAGCCCACCTTCATGGATTGGATGGCGTCCAGCAGCTGGTCGCGGAAGCGCCGGCTCTGGCCGATCGTGCCCACCAGCACCACGAGGGAGGCGGCCGAGCACTTCTGCCCGGCATGGCCGAACGCGGAGTACGCCACGTCCTTGGCCGCGAGGTCGAGGTCCGCACTCGGGGTGACGATGATGGCGTTCTTGCCGCTGGTCTCCGCGAGCAGCGGCAGATCCTTGCGGAAGGAACGGAACAGCTCAGCCGTTTCATACCCGCCCGTGAGGATCAACCGATCCACGGCGGGGTGGCTCACCAGCTGGGTGCCGAGCTCGCGCTCGGAGAGCTGAACCAGCTGCAGCACGTCGCGACCAATCCCGGCCTCGTCGAGCGCCTCCCACACGGCGTGGACCATGACGGACCCGGTGCGGGCGGCCTGCTTGGCCGGCTTGATGATGACGGACGCGCCGGAGGCCAGCGCGGAGAGCACGCCGCCGCACGGGATGGCCAGCGGGAAGTTCCACGGCGGGGTCACCACGATGAGCTTGCTCGGGTGGTACTCGGCGCCCTCCACCGTGTCCAGCTCACGCGCCAGATGCCCGTAGTAGTGGGCGAAGTCGATGGCCTCGGAGACCTCCGGGTCCCCCTGATCGAGGGTCTTGCCGCATTCGCTGGCCATGACTTCCAGGAACTCGGCGCGGTGGTTCGCCAGCTTCACGCCCACGCGGTCCATGACCTTGGCGCGCTCGGCCCCGGAGAGCGCCGCCCACTGCTCGGCGGCGGACAGGGCCGTTTGCACGGTCTGCTCCACCTGCTCGGCCGAATCCAGCGTGTGCTCGCGGATCAGGTCGTCACCGAGCTGGGAGTCCGGCACCCGCGCCAAGATCTCCTTGCCCCACTCGCGGTTGCCCGGCAGGTCCGGGTCCGTGTCCGGCGTGTTGCGGAAGCCGGCCTCGAAACGCGCGGCCGCGGCGTCGTCGTACGTTTCAAGCTCCGTGGAGCGGTCCTGGACGCGGTGCGGCGGCGGAACGGCGCCGTTGGCGAACCGCTCCGAATCGAGCTCGTCGAGGGAGGCGAGGAAGCGGTCCTTTTCCCGCTGGAAGAGGTGCTCGTGCTTGTCCAGCTCGAACACCGCGGACATGAAGTTTTCCTCGCTGGCGCCCTCTTCGAGGCGGCGAATGAGGTACGCGATGGCGACGTCGAACTCGTTCGGGTGCACCACCGGTGTGTAGAGCAGCAGGGAGCCCACCTCGCGCTTGACGGCCTCGGCCTGTCCCGTGGCCATGCCGAGGAGCATCTCGAACTCGAGCTCCGGGATGCTGCCGGGGCGGCGCGGCGCGGACTCAACCCCGCGGACCTCGGCGAGCAGGTGCGCCAGCGCGATGTCGAACAGGTTGTGCCCGGCCACGCCGAGGCGCACGTTCTTCACCCGTTCCGGCGTCAGCGCGTAGTCCAGCACCGCCTTGTAGCTGGTGTCAGAATCCTGCTTGGAGCCCCAGGTGGCCACCGGCCACTCGTGCAGGTCCGCGTCCATGGTTTCCATGGGCAGGTTGGCGCCCTTAACGAGGCGCACCTTGATGGGGGCGCCGCCGGAGGCCACGCGCTCGGCGGCCCAGTCCTGCAGGCGGATCATCGCGCCGAGGGCGTCCGGGAGGTAGGCCTGCAGCACAATGCCTGCGGGGACGTTCTTGAACTCCTCACGGTCCAGCAACCGGCCAAACACAGCCATGGTGAGCTCGAGATCCTTGTATTCCTCCATGTCCAAGTTGATGAACTTCTGCGGGGAGTAGGAGGCGGCCTGCCGGTACAGCGGAGCGAGCTTCTCGACGATGTGCTCGACGGCGTCGTCGAACGCCCAGTGGTTGTGCGGGGCCACCGTGGAGGAGACCTTGATGGAGACGTAGTCGACGTCGTCGCGCGCCAGCAGCTTGGCGGTGCCGGCGACGCGGCGCTCCGCCTCACGCTCGCCCAGGATCGCCTCGCCGAGGAGGTTGATGTTCAGGTGCGTGTTCTCGCGGGTGATCTTGCGGATGGAGGGCCCCAACTTGCGGTCCGTCGCATCCACGATGAGATGCGAGACCATCTGACGAAGCACCTTTTGCGCAATCGGTACGACGACGTCAGGCAGCACGGGCGCGAGTTTGCCGCCCAGTTGCATGGCTGACTTCATATACCACGGCAGGAAGCTGGGCACCATGGGCGCCAGTTCCGCCAGTTTGCGTGCGGCCACGGAGTTGTCCTCCGGGCGCACGACGCCGTCAACGAACCCGACCGTGAAGGCCAGACCGTTCGGGTCCTTGAGAACGCCCGCCAGCCGCTGCGCGGCCGGATCTGCGGGCACTTCCGCGGCTTCGCTCAGCCAGCGGCGGACGAGGGCGATGGCGTCATCGGCCAGGTCCCGCGGGCGCACCTGCTGTGCGCCCGCCTCAGGAGTGGAGTGCAATGTCATGCAGATGATTATGGGCGAGAGTAACGCGCCGCAAAAACGAAGAATTCCGACGAGTACAGTTAAGGAAAACCGAACGATGCGAACGGGGGATATTCGTGCTCGATATTCGGCGGCTCAGGCTGCTTCGCGAACTCAGTATTCGGGGCACCATCGTGGAGGTTGCGGCGGAGCTGAACTACTCCCCGTCGAGCGTCTCGCAGCAGTTGTCAGCGCTGGAAAAAGAGGCCGGAGTGGAACTGTTGCGCCGCGCCGGACGCCAGGTCCAGCTCACCCCGCAGGCGCAGGTTTTGGTGGCCCACGCCGAGGAGTTGCTGGCCTCGCTGGAGCGGACCGAAGCCGCCCTTGCTGCGAGTCAAACGGAGATCACCGGAACCGTCAAGGTTGCCGTGTTCCAAACGGCCGCTCTGGCCCTGATGCCCAACACGCTCCGCCGCCTGCGCGAGGAGCACCCAGACGTGCGCGTGCAGATGTACCAGCACGAGCCGGAAACGGCCCTGCGGGAGACGTGGGTGCGGGAGTTCGATTTGGTCGTTGCGGAGCAGTATCCCGGGCATTCCGCACCACATTTTCCCGGCCTGGACCGGCAGCCCCTGCTACGGGATGCCATCCGGCTGGCGGTGCCCCATCACCCGGACACCCCGGAGGGTTTTTTCCGGGTGGACAAGCTGGAGGATGCGGCCCCGCTGCCGTGGGTCATGGAGCCGGCCGGATCGGCCCTGCGGCACTGGGCCACGCAGGTGTGCCGACTGGCCGGATTCGAGCCCGACGTGCGCTATGAAACGGCGGACCTGCAGGCGCACGTCCAACTGGTGGAATCGGGCAACGCCGTCGCCCTCTTGCCGGACCTGATTTGGACCCAGCGCGAGCCCGGCGCGCGCATGATCGAGCTGCCCGAATGGCCCCGCCGGGAGGTCTTCACAGCGATCCGTGATTCGACGGCGTCGAACCCGGCGGTGGCGGCCGTCCGGGCCGCGCTGGAGGAGGAAGCGACACTCCTCGCCGCCGAGGCGGACATCATCTCAAACATGTAACGGTTTTATCACGATGTGATACAGGCTACGCGGCAGGGTGTCATACTCAGAAGCTGTTCATTCCGCCAACTGAGGACATAATGACTGATACAACGTTCCAGACCATTGCGATCATCGTGTATTTCGCCGCGATGATCGCAATCGGTGTGTATGCCTATCGGCAGACGTCCAACCTTGACGACTACATGTTGGGCGGACGCCGTCTGAAGCCGGGAACTGCCGCACTTTCCGCTGGCGCGTCCGACATGTCCGGCTGGCTCCTCATGGGCCTGCCGGGTGCTATCTACGCTGGAGGCCTCGTGGAGGCGTGGATTGCTGTCGGCCTGACCATCGGCGCGTGGCTGAACTGGAAGTTCGTCGCGCCGCGTCTGCGTTCCTACACCGAGATTTCCAACAACTCCATTACGGTCCCCTCCTTCTTGGAGAACCGCTTCCGTGACAAGTCCCGCCTGCTGCGCATCATTGCCGGCGCCATCGTGCTGGTCTTCTTCACGTTCTACGTTTCCTCCGGCATGGTCGCCGGCGGCACCTTCTTCGAGGCCTCCTTCGGTCTGCCCTACATCTGGGGCATGCTGCTGGTCGCCGTGGTGACGCTGAGCTACACCCTGTTCGGCGGCTTCTTGGGCGCTACGCTGACCGACGTCGCGCAGGGCCTGCTGATGCTGATCTCCCTCATCCTAGTGCCGATCATTGCCTTCTTCATGATGGGCGGCGACGGCCTGGCCGCAGGCATCGAGGCGGCCAACGCGGAGGCCGGCGTCAACCGCTTCTCCATGGTCGGCGGCATCACGGCCATCGGCATCATCTCCTCGCTGGCGTGGGGCCTCGGCTACTTCGGCCAGCCGCACATCATCGTGCGCTTCATGGCCCTGCGCTCCGCCAAGGATGCCAAGGTGGGCCGCCGCATCGGCATCAGCTGGATGATCCTGACCGCGCTGGGCGCCGTCTCCGTGGCCTTCATCGGCCTGGCCTACTTCACCAACCAGGGCACCCCGCTGGATAACCCGGAGACGGTCTTCCTGGACATGTCCCAGATCGTGTTCCACCCGCTGATCGCCGGCTTCGTGCTGGCCGCCGTCTTGGCCGCCATCATGTCCACGATCTCCTCGCAGCTGGTGGTCTCCTCCTCCGCCCTTGTGGAGGACCTGTTCCTCATGACGGGCAAGGAGCTGACCCCGAAGCAGCAGATCATCTACGGCCGCCTCGGCGTGCTGATCATCGCCCTGATCGCGGGCCTCATTGCCCTCGACACGGAGAGCAACATCCTGGACCTGGTCGGCTTCGCCTGGGCGGGCTTCGGCGCCGCCTTCGGCCCGATCATCCTGCTGGCCCTGTTCTGGAACAAGCTGACCGCCACGGGCGCCCTCGCCGGCATGATCGTCGGCGCTGTGGTCTCCTTCGTGTGGGGCAGCTACCTCGAGGGCGGCATCTTCGATCTCTACGAGATCGTGCCGGGCTTCATTCTGGCCACCTTGGTTGCGGTGATCGTTTCCTCGATCTCCCCGCAGAAGAACAAGGAGATCTTCCAGGAGTTCGAGACCATGACCAGCGAGATGGAGCAGATCAAGAACTAACGTTCCGCTCCACTGGCGCCACCGCGGCGCCGAGCAATCTCCTCAGCGGCGGGCCGCTCGTGATGCGAATCACGGGCGGCCCGCCGTCGTCTTACCCGCCCCTCACCGGGCGGAAACGGACCCGAAACACAGTGCCGGTTATCTGGGATGACACGGTCCTCGCCGCGCGAGCGGCCACTCCGCCCCGTCCCACACCAGGAGCACATCATGAACGAATCGGCTATCCGGATCAGCGACGTCACCACCCTCGTCCTCGGGGACCTCGTCGAGGTACGCCGCTTCGGCGAGGTTCTCTACGCGGGCCACATCGAGGCGATCGCCCAATCCATGGGCGTCGCCTGGGTGCGCGATCACGTCACCGGCGCCCGCGCCATGCTGCACGGCACGGTTTTCGACGTGTTCATGCTCCGCCGCGGCGCCGGCGTGGCACAGCCCTCGGCGGCTAGGCTCGCGGCCGCCTAAGGAACGCGGCGCAAGCGTGAACTCAATTTCTTTGCACCATATCTGCCCAGATCAGCCATGATTCGCTACGCTCACCCCTAGGAGTCCTGACAACCCGTCGGGGCCGAACAGAAAAGAGGTACATCATGGGCTTCTTGAGTTGGATTCTGATTGGTCTGATCGCGGGCGCCATCGCCAAGGCGATCCTTCCGGGCAAGCAAGGCGGCGGCTGGATCGCCACCCTGCTCCTCGGGATCGTCGGCGCTCTGCTCGGCGGCTGGATTGGTAGCGCCCTCTTCGGCGCGTCCACCAATGATGGCTTCTTCGACCTCGCCACGTGGATCTGGGCCATCATCGGTTCGCTGATCGTGCTCGTGATTTGGGGCTTCATTAGCAAGAAGCGCGCCTAGACGGCGTCATAGCGCTGCGGACCCCACGCCGCTAACGCTACTGTGGCGTTATGGCGTGGATCCGAACCCAAGAGCACTTCCTGGCGCTACCGGCCTCGTCCGTCTGGGCGATCGTCGGCAACCCGGCCAGGCTGCCCGAATGGAACCCGGCGGTCGCTTCACTGCGGCCGTCGGGTTCCCTCGCGTCGAACGGCGCGCAACCGGCCGCGGAGTCCGCTGACGAGGCCATCTCCCGGGGCACCCGCCTCGCCTACATTCCCAACCCGCCACTCATCGGCGCGGTCCACACACGCACGGCGCCGGACGCCGTCGTCACCGAACTGACGCCGCCGCGGCCGGACTCAACACCTCGACATAGGGCACCACGGGATCAAAGACAGCACGACGGCGGCGCGGCCACTTCCAGCGCAGGCAGCATGGCGTGGCGCCAGCAGCAGCCTGGCGGCGGCTTGTTGGCCCGTTGGGAAGTCATCCCGCACACGGTGCGCACACGGACGAACGACGGCGAACCCACCGACCTGCCGGGAACACTGCTGCGGCAGCGCATCTCGGTGGACGGCGCCCTCTCCCCCCTGTTCGCGGAGCTGGCCGCCAGACCGCTGGCCTCCCACTTCGCCGAAAACTGCGCGCGGCTTTACGCGCTGATCACTGCCGAGCACACGGGTAGCGCCACGCCCGCCGAGGCCGCCGAGTCCGCGAACCCGTCTGGGGCGACCCCGAAGCGCGGACGGCGCAGCAAGCGTGCGGCCGCGGCGCCGTCGTCCTCTGCTGCACACTCCCCGCCAGTAACTCCCGCCGCAACAGAATCCACATCAGCCGCCTGCACCAGCCTGAAGGTGGTGATCCCGGGCGGCACCGGCTTCCTGGGGCGGCACCTGGCCGCGGACCTGATGACCCGCGGACATGACGTGGTGCTGCTGACGCGCAACCCGAACCCGGCGCTTCCGTTCCGACAGGCGGTGTGGGACGGGCGGACGGTGGCCGAGTGGGCCGGTGAACTAGAAGCGGCGTCCGGGCAGCGCGTCGCCGTCGTCAACCTGGCCGGCAAGCTGGTGGACGTGCGGCCCACCCCGCTCAACGTTGAGGCGCTGCGGGATTCCCGCGTGGACTCCACGCGGGCGCTCGTTGAGGCGAGCCAGCAGCTGCCGCGCCCGGTCGAGGCGTGGGTGCAGTCCAGCACCACCGCGATTTTCTCCGACGCGGGAGACGCCCGATTGACCGAGGATTCCCCGCTGCCCACCACCGCGGGTGCGCTGCCGCAGATGACCGGCGTCGCGGAGCCGTGGGAACGGGCGGCGGCTGGCGCGAACACTGAGCGGCTGCATGTGCTGCGCACGTCGATTGTGTTGGAGCAGGAATGCCCCGCGTATGACCGGCTGGCCGGGCTCGCGCGCAGGGGCCTCGGCGGGCGCGTGGGGTCCGGCCAGCAGTGGTTCTCCTGGATCCACTTGGCCGACTGGCTGGCGATCGTCCGCGGCATGCTGGGTCTCGAGGAGACGGTGGTGCCCTCCGGCATCGTTCACGCGGCCGCCCCGGAGCCGGTCCGCAATGACGAGCTGATGCGGACGCTGCGCGCCGCCCTGGCCCCCGTGAAGTCGGTGGCCGTGAGCACGCCGGCGCCGCTGTTGCGCCTCGGCGCAGTAGTCCTGCGGACCGATCCGGAGCTGGCCCTCACGGGGCGGCACGTCACTTCCCGGGTGCTCGACGACGCCGGGTTCGCCTTCCAGCACCGGGATCTGGCCTCGGCCCTGCGGGCGATCGTCAGCTGACCCGCCGGCTCGCGCGTGTCCCGGATTACCAGCGGACTGACAGCCCATTCTGGGCGAAATGCTCTGTGCAGCGGCTGTTTCCTACCGTAGAGTAGAAGGACCTTGGCCTTTCAGCCGCGCTTTATGTCTACCGGCGCGGCGGGCCGTTACATTCAAGATCGTCTGCGTCGGATGCGCCTTCGGTTTTCTCACCACCAAGGACGCAGTACCGCATGACGAATACCGCCGTCTCCGACGGCCCCGCACCCAAGCAACGGACCCGTACCCGCGCCACGAGCGATTACTCGCAGCTGCTCAAGCAGGTGCGCAACGCCGGTCTCCTGAACAAGACCCGCGGCTTCTACCTCTGGCTGCTCGGCGGCCTCTTCACGGCGCTGGTCGCCTGCGGCGTGACGTCCGTGCTGATCGGGCATTCCTGGTTCCAGTTGCTGGTCGCCGCCGGAGTCGGCATCCTCCTGACCCAGATCGCGTTCGTCGGTCACGAGGCCGCGCACCGGCAGGTGTTCAACAGCCACAAGACCAACGAGTGGGTGGGATTGGTCCTGTCCAATCTCTTTGTGGGCCTGTCCTTCTCCTGGTGGAACAACAAGCACAACCGGCACCACGCCAACCCGAACACCATCGGTTCGGACCCGGACATTGAGGACCCCGTCGTCGCGTTTACCCCGGCTGCGATGGCCGAGCGCCGCGGCGTCCTGAAGTGGATCGCGGAGCGCCAAGGCTACCTGTTCTTCCCGCTGCTGTTGCTGGAGGGCCTGAACCTGCACCGCGACGCCCTGCAGACTGTGTTCGGCCGCGGCAGCGTCAAGCGCCGCCCGCTGGAAATCGTCACGCTCGCCGTGCGCCTGCTCATCGTTCCGGCCCTGCTGTTCGTGTTCCTGCCGCCGGGCATCGCCGCGGCCGCGTGGGGCGTGCAGCTGGCGGTGTTCGGCGTGTACATGGGTGCCTCGTTCGCCCCGAACCACAAGGGCATGCCGATGCTGACGGAGAAGGGCACCCTGAACTTCCTTAAGCGCCAGGTCCTCACCTCGCGTAATATCCGCGGCAGCTGGTTTAACACCTCCCTTATGGGCGGCCTGAACTACCAGATCGAGCACCACCTCTTCCCGTCGATGCCGCGCCCGCACCTGGCGAAGACGCAGCGCATCGTCTCGGCGTTCTGCGCTGAGAAGGGCATTTCCTACACGGAGGTCTCCCTCGGCGAGTCCTACCGGCAGGTCATCGCCTACCTGAATCGGGTGGGCCTCTCGGCACGCGACCCGTTCGAGTGCCCCATGCAGTCGCTGCGCTGACGCGCCGTCGGCACCGTCCGCGAGGGCGCCGTTTGCCATAAGGGTCATAATGGGTGGGTGACTACCCCAACCGCACCGACGCCCACCGCCCGTTTCGAGTCCACGCCAGAGTTTGGCCTGCTCCTCGACGTGGACGGGCCCATCGCGTCCCCGGTGACCCGGACTGTCGCTATCGAATCGATCGGTCGGGACCTGACCGCGATGGCCAACGCCGGCGTGCCCGTCATCTTCAACACCGGCCGCTCGGACGCCTTCATCGCGGAGCAGGTAGTGCCCGTCCTGCGCGCCTCCGGCCTACTGCCGGGCGCCCCCGTGTTCACGATCGCGGAGAAGGGCGCCGTCTGGGCCGCCGTGACCCCGGGCGGGCTCGGCGAGATCAAGGTGGACCGGGAGCTGACGCTCCCCCGCGGGCTGTCCGACGACGTCCGCGCCTTGGTCGCGGAGCGGTTTAGCGCGCTGATGTTTTTCGATGAGACGAAGCGGGCCATGGTCTCCGTGGAGATGACGGTGGGCGCCGACGCGGACGAGTACCGGGCGGCGCAGCGGGATTTTGACGCGGCCATCCCGGAGCTCCTCGCCGCGCACGGCCTGGATCAGGTGCGCATTGACCCCACCATTATCTCCACCGACATCGAGCACGAGCGGCTCGGCAAGGATCTGGGAGCCGCCCGGACCATCGACCTGCTGGCGGAACGCGGCATCGAGGCCCGCGGCTGGTTCACCATGGGCGATTCCCGCACGGACTACGCGATGGCGGATTGGCTGCACGAGCGCGGCCTCAACGTGGCCCACGTGGACGTGCGCCCGGCGGACGGCATCCCGGAGTCTGCTTACGAGGTCCTGACCTCCGCCACGGAAGCCATCCACGACGAGGCGGGGGCCGAGTTCCTCGCCCAGTGGGCCACCCGCATCCGCGCCTAGCCGCGCGCCGCGGCCGGCGAGTGTTCACCACACCCGTCGGCCACGAGCAAGCGCTCCGCCCTAGGCGCCGAGGAATCCATGAGGGTCGAGAACGTACTTCGTCGCGGCCCCGGCGTCGAACTCCGCGTACCCGCGCGGGGCGTCGTCGAGCGTGATGGCCTTGGCGTTGACGGCCTTAGAGATGGGCGCCTTGTCATGCAAGATCGCCATCATGAGCTGCCGGTTGTACTTCATGACCGGGCACTGGCCGGTGGTGAAGGACAGCGACTTGGCCCAGCCCGTGCCGAGCGAGAGGGACAGGGCGCCCTTCTGCGCGGCTTCGTCGATACCGCCCGGGTCGCCCGTGACATACAGCCCCGGAATGCCGAGCGCGCCGCCGGCTGCGGTGATCTCCATGAGGGAGTTCAGGACAGTCGCCGGGGCCTCGTGGGAGGCGTCGTCGCCGTGGCCTCGCGCCTCGAAACCCACGGCGTCGATACCGCAATCGACCTCCGGAACGCCCAGAATCTGCTCAATCTGATCCTTGGGGTCTCCCTTGGACACGTCCACCGTCTCGCATCCGAAGGAGCGGGCCTGGGCCAGACGGCCCTCGTTCATATCGCCGACAATCACGACGGCGGCACCCAGCAGCTGGGCCCCCATGGCCGCCGCCAACCCCACGGGGCCAGCGCCGGCGACGTACACGGTGGAGCCGACCTCGACGCCGGCAGTGACCGCACCGTGAAAGCCGGTCGGGAAGATGTCGGAGAGCATGGTCAAGTCCATGATCTTCTCGAGCGCTTGGTCCCGGTCCGGGAACTTCAGGGCGTTCCAATCTGCATACGGCACCAAGACGTACTCAGCCTGGCCGCCGACCCATCCGCCCATGTCGACGTAGCCGTAGGCGCTGCCGGGGCGATCCGGATTCACGTTAAGGCAAATCCCGGTCTTGCGTTCCTTGCAGTTGCGGCAACGGCCGCAGGAAATGTTGAACGGAACGGAGACGATGTCCCCGACCTTCAGGAACTCCACGTCTCGGCCGACCTCAACCACCTCTCCGGTGATCTCATGGCCAAGAATCAGTCCCTCGGGGGCAGTAGTACGGCCGCGGACCATGTGCTGGTCCGAACCGCAAATATTGGTGGCGACTGTGCGGAGGATGACTCCGTGTGGAACCTTTCGGCCCACATTGGCGGGGTTCACCCCCGGCCCATCCTTGAGCTCGAAGGTCGGGTAGTCGGTGTCGATGACCTCGACGACACCCGGCTCCTTGTAGGCAACAGCTTTGTTTCCTGACATGGGCATTCCTTTCGATATCCCTGCTGAGTCACCCTCAGGCTATGCCCACATGACGCACATCACAATGGAGGATCGAGCGCACTTTCTGCCCAGTGCTGTCCGGAATTAGTGGCCAAATGTGTTTCGTGGCGGCAGCTCTCCCCGCCGGTTAGTCCTCCGTCACCGTAAAGTCGATCCGGTGCCACCCGGAGGCGCCGTTAGGCACCGGGTCCGCGCGGTCGGAGGTCTGGACGTTGCCGTCGCCGTCAGTGGCGCGCACGGTCACGGCGTGCCGGCCCGGCGTCGCGTCGGACCACGTGAAGGACCACTGCCGCCACAGGTCGATGCCGCCGTCGGCCGCCAAGTCCGCCTGCTGCCACGGGCCGTCGTCGAGCTTGACCTCCACAGCGGAGATCCCGCGCTGCTGGGCCCAAGCGGTGCCGCCGATCATGACCTCCCCGGCCGGGACGGACGCGAACGAGCGCGGCACGTCCACCCGGGAAGCGAGCTTGATGGGCCCCTTCTCCGACCACCCGCGGTCCGTCCAGTACGCTCGGTCATCCGCATAGCGGGTCACCTTCAGCTCGGAGAGCCACTTGGTGGCGGAGACGTACCCATAGAGCCCCGGGACCACCATGCGGACGGGGAACCCGTGCTCCGCGGGCAGCGGCTCGCCGTTCATGCCCACCGCGATCAGGGAGTTGCGGTCATCGGTCAGCGCCTCGATCGGCGTGCCGGCGGTGAAGCCGTCCACGCTGCGGGAAAGCACCATGTCCGCGGAGGGATCGACGCCGGCGCGTTCCAGCAACCGGCGCACCGGCAGGCCCAGCCACCGGGCATTGCCCGCCAGATCGCCGCCCACGGGGTTGGACACGCACGTCAGGGTCACGTCCGCCTCCACCAGGTCCTCGGCCAGCAGGTCGTCAAAGCTCAGGTCCAGTTCCTGATCCACCAGCCCGTACACCCGCAGCCGCCACGTGGAGGGGTCGACGCGCGGGACGGAGAGCGCGGTATCGATCCGGTAGAAATTGGCGTTGTCCGTGACGAACTTCGGCATGCCCGGCACCGGGCTGGAGACGCCGTCGGGCAGGGCGGGGGCCGGGGTGGCCGGGGCGGGCAGGCGGATGGCCTTGCGGATCGTGTCCACGCCGCCGCGGATGCCCGAGGCCGCGCGGCCGCCGATCAGCAGTGCCGCCCCCAACACGGCACTGCCAGCGGCGCCCAGCATGAAGCGGCGCCGATCGGTGGACGCGGCCGGGGCGCCGGCGTCGTCGTTCCCGTCCGTGGCGCGGGCCTCGGCCGGAGCGTCGGCCGCAGCGCGGGCCCACGTGGTCAACCAGCCCAGCACCAGCACGCCGGCGAGGGTGCCAGCCAGGGTGGGGACGGCGTCGAACAGCGTGGTGGCCGCACGGGAGATGACGACGGCGCTGGCGCCGAGTCCCAGCACCGCCACGGCGAGCTGCGCGGCCGTCCGGTGCTTTTTCGCCAGCAGGCCGAGGCCCGCGGCGAGGAGGAGGACGACGAGGAACATGGTCGCGAAGAGCGCGATCTTGTCATAGACGCCGAAGAGGGCGATGGCCGCGTCCTTCACCCACGGGGGGATGATGTCGATGAACGCGCCACCGATGGAGACCAGCGGGGCCGAGGGCGCCGCGAAGAAGTTGGAGAGTGCCTGGGCGAGCCCGAGGAGTATCAGTGCTGCGGCGATGCCAGCGAGCATGAACCGCCATCCGGAGCGGAAGAACTGTGCCATGTCAGTGACCCTTTCGTGAAGTACGTGGGCCGGCACCGGTGCGGACTAGAGTTCGCTGAGCACGATCGGATCGGTGGTGGGTTGTTCTGATCCGGTAGCGGGCTCGACCGTAATGCCGATGTGGGTAACGCCCTCCATGGACCCCTCGAGCATCTTGGGCTCGCGCCCGGCGGCCTGGGCTGCGCTGAGCATGCCCGCCGGCGCCGCGCCCTCGTCGGAAATGAGCCAAAGCTCGTAGGCGCGATCCTCGGGGAGTTCGGGTAGGGCTGACGCGCTGAGGATCATCTTGCCCTCGGCGGCGGAGTAGCTCAGGTGAACTTCTCCACCCTCCGCGGAGGGAAGATTGGCGATCTTGGCGTCTGATGCGGTCAAAATTTGGCCGGCCATCTCCTGATAGTGGAGGGACTCGGCGAGTTGGGCTTGGGTGGAGTCCAGCTCGTTCTGCTGGACCATGACAACACCGGTGAGGACGCCGGTGGAGAGCAACAGGACGGTGGCTGCTGCGGACAGCAGACGCATGGTGTGCTGCTTGCGCCGGTAGTCGGCGAGGGACACCACCTCGGCCTCAGCCTCCTCCTCCGCCACCGTTTCCGGTGCCGGGACGGGCTGGGCCGGGCTGGTGGACTCCGCCGCCGGGGAGGCGGCGACGCCGGGCGCTGCCGGGGCGGACTCGGCGGCCTCCTGCGGGGGGAGCTGCCGGGTCTGCCGAATGGCGACCATGATGTTCTGCTTGGCCCGCGGCGGTGGGGCCTGTTCCCCAGCGGCAACCGCCAGGTGCGCCGCGGTCTCCGACAGGCTGCGCGCTTCCTCGGCGGCCTCCGGGTTCTCACCCAGGTAGGCCTCCAGCTCGGCGCGTTCGGTTTCCTCGAGGGCGTTCAGCGCCCACGCACCGGTCATCGAATGCTTGTGGTCACTCATCACGCCACCCCCAACCTGTCTCTCAAAATGATCATTCCGTCACGAATACGTGTTTTCACTGTCCCCATGGGAACTTGCAGCAGTTTCGCCACTTCCTGATGGGTGTAACCCCCGAAGTAGGCCAACCTGATCGCGTCCCGCTGCATCTGGGTCAGCGTCTCGAGCGCCTTCAGGACCCGTTCCATATCCGCCTTCAGCACCGCAATGTCTGCGACGTCATCGGTGGATTCCTGGAACTCCTTGATCCCCTGGGTCAGGTCCCGCTCGGTACTGGCCTGAGCGGCCCGGACCCGGTCCACGGCCCGCCGGTGAGCCACCGTGCAGATCCACGATCTGGCGGAGCCCCGCTGGGCGTCGTAGCGTGTGGCGTGCTGCCACACCTCAACGAAGACTTCTTGGAGGACTTCTTCGCTGAGCCCGGGATCCCGGACCACTCGCTTGATGAGGCCGAAGACCAGCCCCGCGGACTCGTCGTAGAGCGCTTCGAAAGCGTCCTCATCGCCGAGGGCCACGCGGGCCAACAGTGCGTCGAGGGAGGCGCGCTCGGGCGTGGTCCGCTCTGTACCTGGAAGTTTCATCACTCCCATAGTTCCATACACGGCGCCCATGCCTCTCACTTCCTTAGCTATCTCCCGTGTCGATCCCGGCGAGGATTCGCGGGTGGCCACCCAGCGGGTCCGCGGGGTCCGACGCCAGGGGCTCCGTACGCTACTGCGCCGGAGCCCCCGTTGCCGTGTGGCCGGCGAATTACATATCGTCCGAGGCCGGCATCAGGACCTCATCCACCAGGTACACGGTGGCGTTGGCCGTCTGGACACCGCCGCAGATGACGTTGGCGCCGTTGACCGTCAGCTCATCGCCCTCGCCGGCAACCTCAACGGTGCCGCCCTGGACGGTGGTCTGCTCGCCGGCGATCTCATCCGGGGTGATCTGGCCGGGGACGACGTGGTAGGTCAGCACGTTGGTCAGCATGTCGGCGTCGCTCACCACAGCGTTCAGGTCCTCTTCGGGGATGGCGGCGAAGGCGTCATCGACCGGGGCGAAGACCGTGAACTCGTCGCTGTTCAGCGTGTCCACCAGGTTGACGTCCGGGTTCAGCTCACCGGAGACGGCGGAGGTCAGCGTGGTCAGCAGCGGGTTGTTGGACGCTGCCACGGCCACGGGATCCTGGGCCATGCCCTCAACCGAGCCGGCCCCGTCCGGGACCTCCTCAGCGTAGGCGGAGCAGCCCGGGCCGACCAGGTTGGCGGCCGGATCCATCATCTCCGACTCTTCGCTCTCCTCCGTCATGGGAGCCTCCGAGCTCATCGGGGCCTCGGACGTCGCCGAGGACTCCATGGGCTCCTCCTCCATGCTGCCGCTGGAGCAGGCCGAGAGGGCGAAGGCTGCGGTGGCGAGGACGCCGAAAACGGGAAGCATCTTGTTCTTGTACATGGTGTTCTCCTATTCAGTGAGGTGAAACGTGGGTACTACTGGTTGGTCTGTGGTTAAGCCGTGGCCGTGTGGGCTGGGCTGCGGCGGCCCAGGATGAGGCCGAGGGCGATCATCCCGATACCGAGGCCGAAGTGCAGGATGTTGTCTGCACCGTTGACCGGTACGAAGTTGGCGGGGCTACCGTGGGGAACCAAGACGCCGTAGACGCCGAGGACCAGGTAGATCACGCCGCCCCATACCAGGTAGCGGACGGCCATCTTGCCGCTGCGGCCCGCCATGAGGCCGACGACGCCGAACAACAGGTGCACGGCGTTGTGCAGGATGGAAACTTGGAAGAGGCCCAAGAGCATGGCCTCCGAATGGTGAGAGGCGAAAGACAGGTCGCCGACGTTCGTGGTGATGCCGGGGACGAAGCCTAGGATGCCCACCAAGAGGAAGACTGCGCCGACCGTACGGGCCGCCAAGGCAACCGCCGGACGTTGCGTCCTCTGAGCTGCGGAAGTAGTCATCTCTCGCTCCTTGTGTTGTGTTGTCACCGCCGTTGCGCGGTCACATCAACAATTCGGAGCGGTGGGGAATCCGGATTGGAGAAATCTCAAAAAAGTTTGCTGCCCGCCCCGGGCCAGGCCCCTTCGGAGGGTCAAGATCCGCGCCATTGCAGGGAAGTAGCCGCGTTGGTGGGGCGCAAAAGTTTTTGGAATCCGGCGAGAAATCCGGCTCAGCGGGCGCCGATGGGCGCCTCCGACGGCGTCGGCACGTCCGCGGCGGACCGCCCGGAGGAGAGTCCGACGACGAGGATCGAGGCGCAGATTGCGGCCAGGCCCGCCCAACCCAGCGCCGGGAGGCGCTCTCCGACGACGGCGACGGCCAGCACCGCGGCCACGGCCGGCTCGGCGAGGGTGAGGGTGGTGGCGGTGCTCGGGGCGATCCGGGTTAGGCCAAACCCGAAGAGGACGTAGCCGAGGAACATGGGCACCAACGCCATATAGGCGCCGACGGCGAAGGCTTGGGGCGTGGCGAGCAGCGGGGCGCCCGTGAGCACCAGCACGGGCAACAGGGCGGCTCCCCCGAGGCCGAAGATGGAGCCCATCGCAGCGGCCCGGCCGATGCCCTGCCCCATGAGGCGGTGCGCGCCCCAGGAGTAGAGCGCGTAGGTCACCCCGGCGACGAGGCCGAGTCCCACGCCGGCCGCGGTAGCGCCGAGCTCCTCCGGCGCCTGGCCCAGCTTGGCCGCGCAGAGGACCGCGGCGCCGGCGATGCCGAGGACCGCGGCGGCCTGCCACGCGGGGCCGAGCCGGCGTCGTTCGAGAATCCGTTCGAGCAGGCCGGAGGCGATGGGGGCCGAGCCCAGCGAGACCACGGTCCCGATGGCGACTCCGGCCAGGTGCATGGAGCTATAGAAGGCCAAGGGATAGATGGCCACGCCGAGGGCCCCGGCGATCACCACCGGCCGCGCCGCGGCCAAGCGGGCGCGCTCGCGCCGCAGGGCGGGCAGGGCGATCAACCCCTGCAGGATCCCGCCCACGCCGAGGGCCGCGGCCCCCATGGCGAGGGGGCCGACGCCCGGGGCCAACGTGGCCGCGGTGCCCGTGGTGCCCCACAGCACGGCGGTGATGAGGACGGCGACGACGCCGGCGAGCGCGCCGTTCCTCACGGGCGCGCCAGCAGGCCGGCGGCGAGAGCGCGCGCGTGTTCCAGCCGGTCGGGGGAGGCTTCGAGGCCCGCCCGGGCAACAGCGCCCTCGAGCAGGAAGCTGAGGTGTTCGGCGAGCCCGGCGGCCCGATCCGGGCCGGCCAGGTCCGCCACGGCGTCGGCCAGGAGCTGCTCTACCTCTTCCTTGTGGGCGCGGACGGCGGCGCGCTCCGGCGACCCGGCGGGAAACTCGGCGGCCACGTTGAGCAGGCCGCACCCACGGAATGCACCCCCGGCGGTGGGGTGCGCGTGGTCTAGATAGGCGTCGAACACGGCGAGGGCGCGTTCCTGCGCGGTGTGGGCTTGAGCGGCCCGTGCCCGGTACAGGGCTAGCCACTCGGCGTGGCGGGCCTCGATGTAGGCGCTCACCAGCTCCGCCTTGGAGGAGAAGTTGTTGTAGAGGCTCTTCTTGGCCACCTGCGCCTCCGCGGTGAGGGTGTCGATCCCCGTGGCGTGCACGCCGTCGCGATAGAAGCGGTGCGCCGCCGCGCTGAGCAGCCGATCCCGCGCTGCACCCATGCTGGCCTCCTTGCTGCGCCCTGCCGTCGTCGTACCCCATCACCGTAGTAGGTAGATCTGTCTACCTACAAACGGATCACCCCGCCCGCCGGGAGGAATACCTGCCAGCGCGCCCCGGTTGAAGGGGGTGTGAAAAACATCGGATTCCTCTCCTTTGGCCACTGGACGGACCACCCGCAGTCGGGCACGCGCAGCGCCTCCGACGCGCTGCACCAGGCGATCGACCTGGCGGTGGCCGCGGAGGAGCTCGGCGCGGACGGCGCCTACTTCCGCGTCCACCACTTCGCCCAGCAGTACGCCTCCCCGTTCCCGCTGTTGGCCGCCATCGGCGCGCGCACCGAACGCATTGAGATCGGCACGGGCGTGATCGACATGCGCTACGAGAACCCGCTCTACATGGCCGAAGACGCGGGCGCGGCGGACCTCATCTCCCGCGGCCGCCTGCAGCTGGGCATCAGCCGCGGCTCGCCCGAACAGGTGATCGACGGCTGGCGGCACTTCGGCTTCGAGCCGGCCCCGGGGCAGACCGACGCGGACATGGGCCGCGCGCACACCGAGCGCCTGCTGGAGGTGCTCACCGGCGAGGGCTTCGCCGAGCCGAACCCCCGCCCCATGTTCCCGAATCCGCCGGGCCTACTCCGCGTGGAGCCGCACGCGCCCGGCCTGCGGGATCGCATTTGGTGGGGCTCCGGGTCGACGGCGACCGCGCAGTGGGCCGCGCGGCTCGGGATGAACCTGCAGTCCTCCACCCTGAAGGACGATGAGAACGGCAAGCCCTTCCACGTCCAGCAGGCCGAGCAGATCGAGGTGTACCGGCAGGCGTGGAAGGAGGCGGGCCACGAGCGCGAGCCGCGCGTCTCCGTCAGCCGCAGCATCTTCGCCCTAGTGGATGAGAGGGACTGGTCCTACTTCGGCCGGGACCGCTACAGCTCGGACCAGGTGGGCCATATCGACGAGAAGACGCGCGCGGTGTTCGGCCGCTCCTACGCGGGCGCCCCGGACGAGCTCGTGGCCAAGCTCGCCGAGGACGAGGCCATCGCCGCGGCGGACACGCTCCTACTCACCGTCCCCAACCAGCTGGGCGTGGACTACAACGCCCACGTCATCGAATCCATCCTCAAGTACGTGGCGCCGGAGCTCGGCTGGCGCTAACGCGCCCCGGCCGGGCGCTTCTCGTCGCTACCAAACCAGCACGGTGCGACGCCGTCGCGCACCGCCCGCCTGCCGACGGCTGGTAGCGTCTGGCTCGTGCTCAGTGCCCGCGATCCGCTTCCGTTTCGCCCGCAACGCGTCGTCGTCGCAGGCGTTTCCGGGGTGGGGAAGACGACGTTGGCTGGCCGGATCGCGCGCTGCCTCGACGTCCCGCACACCGAGATCGACGCCCTGTACCACGGCCCGGACTGGGTACCGCGAACCGAATTTCTGGACGACGTCCGCGCGCTGGTGGCGCAACCGGCCTGGGTGACGGAGTGGCAATACTCCACGGCGCGGCCCCTCCTCACCGAGCGAGCGGAGCTGATGGTGTGGCTGGACCTGCCCTTCGCCACGGTGACGCTCCCCCGCGTGATACGCCGGACGGTGCGACGACGGCTGCGGCGCGAGGAGCTGTGGAACGGGAATCATGAGGGCCCGCTCCACACCTTGTTCACGGACCGCGAGCACATCATCCGCTGGGCCATCTCAACCCGCACCAAGTACCGCACGCGAGTCCCTCAGGCCGACGCCGACCACCCGCACCTCACCGTGGTGCGCCTGCGCTCGCGCCGCGAGGTGGAACACTGGCTCACGGGACTTCGCGAGCCGAGCCGCGGAGCGAACCGTCAGCGTGGGTAGTCACGAACCGCTGCCGCGACCCATTGGGTCGTCACTCATTGCTGTTGCTCCGGGTTGGGTCGTCAAGAAATGCTCCGGAATCACCCATCTGGGACAACTTTTGACGACCCAACGTCAGCGAACCGCAGTTCTTCACGACCCAACGTCAGCGAACCGCAGTTCTTGACGACCCAACGCCGTTGGGCGTCCCCCGAGTAGACCGGTGGATTGAGCGCTCCCGAGACCGGCGACCGGCTGCGCGCAGGCACCGGGGCACCAGCGCGGGAGTCTCCCACGCCCGTGCCCCGGTGCCTAGCTGCCTGGTGCCTCTCTCACCTAGCCGCCGCTTAGGCGTGAGCGGCCTGCTCCTCCACGGCCACGGACTCCAGCCCCAGGTCCTCGAGGAGGAACCCGGCGCCCTTTTCTCCGATGAGGATGGACGGCGCGTTGGTGTTACCCGTGGTGATCTTGGGCATGATGGACGCGTCGATCACGCTGAGCCCCGCGATCCCCTTGAGGTTCAAGCGCGGGTCCACCACGGCGTCGTCGTCCGTGCCCATGCGGCACGTGCCTACCTGGTGGTGGTAGGTCACCACGTTGGCGCGGATGTACTCCTCCAGCTCGGCGTCACTCTGCACCTCCGGCCCCGGGTACACCTCCTGGGCGCCCCATCCCTCGGCGAGCGCCGGCTGCGCCATGATCTCGCGGCACTGCTTCAGGGAGAAGAGGAAGGAGTCCATGTCCTCCCGCTCGCTGAGGGCGCCGAGGTCGATGCTCACCGCGTCGTCCAGGCCCGGGCCGGACAGGCGGATTTCGCCGCGGCTCTTCGGGGACACGATCCCGGAGTGCAGCGTGAACGCGGTGCCCTCCACCGGCTCCATGCCCGGTGAATACATGGGCACGGCAAAGAAGATGGGTTGCGTGTCCGGGACCGGCTTCTCCGGGCTGGACTTGGCGAACAGGTGGGTCTGGGACACGGACACCCCGGGCACCGGGGCGGGCACGTCCCGCGTGGTGGTCTGGCCGATGACCGGCGCCAGGAGGTGATCGTGCAGGTTCTTGCCCACCTGCGGGGAGTTCAGGACGACGTCGACGCCGACCTCCTCGAGCTCGCTCGCCGGGCCGATGCCGGAGCGCAGCAGGATCTGCGGGCTGCCGAGGGCGCCCGCGGCGAGGACCACGTGATCCGCGCGCAGTTCGGTGAGCTGCGCGCCGGCGTCGTTGCCCACCCGGTAGCGCAAGCCCACCGCGGCGCCGTCCTCGACGATCACGGAGTGGACCTCCGCGCCGGTGACGATGGTCAGCCGGTCCCGGACCGGCTTGAGGTAGGCCTTCCACGTGTTGATGCGGATGCCGTCCTTGATGTTGACCTGTTCCTTAGAAACGCCCTCCTGGGACTCGCCGTTGTAGTCCGGGTTGAAGGGGATGCCTGCTTCGACGGCGGCGTCGACGATGGAGCTGTGGATCTCGTTGAGCTCGTAATCGTTGTCCACCGGGATCGGGCCGCCGGTGCCGTGCAGGTCAGAGGCGCCGCCGGAGAAGTCCTCCATGGCTTTGTAGACCGGCAGGACGTTGCTCCACGCCCAGTCCTGCCCGCAGGTTTCGGCCCAGCCGTCGAAGTCCTGCGGCGCGCAGCGCACCCAAATGGTGGCGTTCAGCGCGTGGGAGCCGCCCATGACCTTGCCGCGCGGCAGGTGCATCGGGTTATTGGCCGTACCGGCCATGGGGACCGTGTAGTAGTCCCAGTCGTCCGGGCTGTGCCACAGCTCGCCGAGGCGTCCGACGTCGTGAATCGCCGGGTTGGTGTCCTCACCGCCGGCCTCCAGCAACGTCACGTTCGCCCCGGCGTCCACCAAGCGGCGGGCTACCACTGAACCGGCGGATCCGGCCCCCACAACAATCACGTTCTTCGTGCTCATGACTCTCTCCTGTCGCCATTGGCTGGTTACCCGCCAGTTTTCCGTGACCGCACCGCTCCCCCTAGTGATCTAGAGCACACTTCTTAGCACGGAGTGCACGCCGGGTCCTGCGCCGAGCGCGGCGCGGCCCAGCCCCTCTAGTGACGCGCATCGCTTCGTGGAACACTGGATGCACCAATCGAGGGGGTTGAGATGTCGGCGTTGCTGACCAGCCGTTCCGCGGCACAACAGAAGATCGCGCTGCCCGGCGGGCAGATCCTAGACCGGATGCTGCGCCTGATCATGGCGGGCACCGGCGGCGGAATCATCTACGGCGTGGCCACGCGGGCCAGCGTCACCGGGTGCTCCACGGTGGCCCCGGCCGACGGGGAGGGCACGGGGCAGGCGTTGACCGACTGCGTCGCGGTGACCATGGAGCCCAGCGGGTGGGTCTACCTGTTGATGGCGCTCACGGCGATCGTCCTCGCCAGCCGCGCCCTCTATAACTCACCGAATGAGGCGACGGCGGCGGCCCTCTTGCGCACCGCGGGCCTCGTCGTCGGGCTCATCCCGGTGGCGGCTTGGCTCATTTCCCTCGCGATGTTCATGATGATCGATCCCACCGGCTCCGAGGCCGGGCAGCCGCCGTCGATCTTTGTGCCCTTCGCGGACATCGAGGTGGATCTGCAGGGCTAACTGCGCCCTAGACCAGCCCCATCAGCTTGCGGGTGCGCTTGCGCTCGATGATGAGCATGATGAGCCCCAGCAGCCAGAGCGGCATCATGGTGGCGAAGGCCCACCGGAAGGCGTCTAGCGTGTAGTCCTCCGGGCGGGAGGCCCCCATGAGGTCGAGGGCCATGCCGATGAACAGCACGGCCAGGAGTGCGGCGAGGAAGCCACCCACGTTGGTGATGCCGGTGGCGGTGGAGAGCCGGTTCTTGGGGTTGTGGGCTCGGGCTTGATCGAAGGCAATCATGGACGCCGGCCCGCCGATGCCCATGGAGACGGCCACGGCGAACATCAGCCACAGCGGCGCCTGCCCCGGCCACAGCAGCACCGCGCCCCACGCCACCATTTGGATGACGACGGCGGGAACCACCAGGGCGAACGTCCGCCGGGTGGGGATCCGGGCCGAGAGCAGCCCCAGCACGGGGCCGCTGATGATGCCCACCAGCACCAGCGTGGAGGACACGGCCTGCGCCTCGCCGGCGCTGAGCCCCTCGCCCTCCGTCATGAAGGGGAAGCCCCACAGCACCACAAACGCGGTGGCCGCGAACGGCGTCGAAAAGTGGGACCAGAAGGCTAAGCGCGTGCCCGGGTGCGCCCACGCGGCACGGATGCCCACGCGCGTATCCATGGCCGAGGTGACCACCTCAATGGCGCCGGTGTTGGTGTCCACGGACACGTCGGCGTCGTACTGCTGCGGATGGTTGCGCACCAGCAGGAGTGTGAGCACGGCGAACAGCACGCCGAGTCCCGCCACGGAGCCGAAGGCCAGCGTCCAGCTGGTGGCGTGCAGGAAGGCGGCGAGGGGGATGATGGCCACGATCTGGCCCAGCTGGCCGATAATGCCGGTGAGCTGGACCATCAGCGGGTTGCGCTGGGCGGGGAACCACGTGGCGATGAGGCGGAGCACTGAGGGGAAGACGGCGGCGTCGCCGGCGCCCACCAGCATGCGCGCGAAGACGGCGATGCCGAGGGTGGGGGCAAAGGCAATGGCCAGCTGGCCGAGGGCCATGAGCACCATGCCGATCACCATGATGGGGCGGGCGCCGAAGCGATCCAGCAGCAGGCCCACGGGGATCTGCATGGAGGCGTAGACCACCAGCTGCAGTACGGCGAGGAGGGAGAGCATGGAGGCGTCGGCGGCGAACCGCTCGGCCGCGTCCACCCCGACTGCGGAGAGCGAGGTGCGGTTGACGATCGCCAGCACGTAGCCGGCCACCGCCACGCACCAGATGGTCCACATGCGCCAGCCGGGCGCGCCAGTTACGGTGCTCACTTCCCGTGACTCTACGCCGGTGGCACGCGCGGGGTCTATCGGAGCCGTCACATGTCAGCCCGCCTCACGCGGGTGGCGGCGCAGGCGGAGTACGACGGCGGGTGCCGGCAGGATCAGCTGGGCCTCGAAGTGCGCAGTGCCGGCCGCAGCTGCAGCGATCAGTACACGTGCAGGCTCGCCCCATAACCGAGTGGAATTCCCGTGCCAGCAGCCCAACACTGCAGCACCTCGATGGCCTGCTTAGACGTGAGGAAATGTTCCGGTTCAAAGCGGTCAGGCTGATTGGGGGCATCCTCAGAGGCCACGGTTGGCCCGACCCGCCAGTTATACGTACCCCAGCCGTACTCATGTGTGTGCTGGCCCAGATACCCGATCTCTAGAACGAATTCGTCCTGGCCGACCTCGGTGATCTGCACGTATTTAGTGCCGTTGTAGTCCTCGACGGCGAGGTTTGCTTGTTGCCCCACCAGCCTCAGCACCAGGCCTTCGAGTTGGTGCGCCGATTCCACCTCATGCCATCCCGATTCATTCCACGAGCGGCTGATTTGCCACCACAAGCCGGGTAGGGGCGTCGTTGAGAGCAACAGCTCAAAATGCTCCACAAAGTCGTTGCGCGCATCCTGTTGTAGTTGTTGGAGCTGGCCGGCTCTTTCCACTGTTCCCTGCACGCTCATCAATGCGCCTCCTCGAATTTCCCATGGTCCTTGTACCGAAGAATACCCGCACGACACCACTCGCCTTCTAGATAAGTGTGGAATTCACATTCCAGCTTTCCTAACGTGTGCCTTCCAGGAGCTAGAGTGAAATTCATCGATGAGCCGGCAACCGGCTTGCTCAGGAAAGAGTTGGGGAATTCTAATGACATCAATGCGTGCGCCCGAACCGCTGCGGGATCCGAAGCCACAGCTTTCCACGCGAGAACGGTACGATTTTCGGCCCCTCACCCTGACTTGGCAGGAAGCGGCGCACGATGCCGTCGAGGCGCTGCTCAGCCGTGACCCGCACATCGTCCCCACTTCGGAATTCCTCGAGGGCTTCAAGTGTGCCCCCGAAGAAATTCTCAGCGAACTTGATGAGCACGACTGGGACGAGCTCTTTTTCCAGGATTACTTGGCCAAGAATCGGCAGTTGCTACGAGAAGGTGCCACTCCGCCATTCAAGGACGCCGATCTCCTCCGAACGAAACAGGCAATCATGGCAAACTCTTCCCGTCAGCTCAATGGAATCATTAAACAAATACTTGCAGGCGCACAAACAACCACTGTCAGGACGTGCGAGGGCATGCACCCACCCCAAGGTTTACGCCCGCCGGTTGCCTCGCCTGACGAAGCATCCGATTAGCGACCAGCAGCGGACCCGCGCCGCATGGCCTCGACGCCGACCGCGGGACGCCCTGGTGCTAGCCTGCTGGCACTCGCATTAAGCACTCTGCCTTCAGGAGGCATCCCCATGCAGATTCGACTCGAGCGGGCGCAGGACACCGACGCGATTCGAGCGTTGATCGAGGAAGCGTTCGTGCCCGTGGAGCACAGCGACGGCAGTGAACCTCGCATTGTGGATCAGTTGCGCCGTGACGGGGACCTCACGCTGTCTTTGGTAGCGGACGACGGCGGCACGATCGTCGGCCACATCGCCTTCTCCCCCGTCAGCGCCGGGCGGGCGATGACGGGCTGGTTCGGCCTTGGCCCGGTCTCGGTCGCACCCCACCGCCAGGGCGAGGGCATCGGCCGCGCCTTGATCGAGGCCGGGCTGGCCGCCCTCCGCGAGCGCGGTGCCGCCGGCTGCGCCCTCCTGGGCGACCCGGCGCTCTACAGCCGGTTCGGCTTTGCCAGCGGCGCGCTGACCTACCAGGGCCTGCCCCCCGAGTACATCCAACACCTCACTCTGGACGGCTCGGCCGCTCCCCACGGGGAGCTGACGTACGCGCCGGCCTTCGGGTAAACGCCTCCACCTGACTGCCGGACCGTCACCGCAGCCACACCGACGCCCCCCACCTCGACTTAATAGGTCATTTGACCTAAGTTGTGGCTATGACTGACTTTTTGCAGCATTCACCCACGGGCCCTGTGCTCATCGTCGGCGGCTACGGCACCGTGGGCAGCGCCCTCGCACGCATGAGCGCCCCCGCGTGGCCGCTACTGATCACTGGCCGCAATCTATCCAAGGGCCAGGCGCTCGCGGAGGAACTGGGAACCACCCTCCGCCGCTGGGATCTAAAAGATCCAGAACCATTCACGGCAGCACCGCGAGCCATCGTCAGCACGGTCAATGACCCCGATGACCGGGTTCTGCGCGCCGCAGCCACTGCGGGCATCCCCTACGTGGACGTCACCCGCTGGACCAGCCGCATGATGAAAGCGGCCACCACCGCCGCCCACTTGGACCCGAGCGCGCCCGTCGTACTGTCCTCCGGCTGGATGGGCGGCGTCGTCAACCTGGTGGCGGCCTCCCTGAGCGAGGAACTCGGCGGCGCAGACCGCGTGGACGTCGCCATTCGGTATGACGTCAAGGATCAGGCGGGCGTGGATTCAGTCGACTTCATGGACCGCCTAGGGCAGGACTTTGAGGTCCGGCGGGACGGAACGCTGACCACGGTCAGCCCGCTGTCCGACGCCGGTTGGGTGGACATTGGCGGGCATCGCACCCGGGTGGCCCGCCTGGATACGCCCGAACAGATCACGTTGCCCATCACGCTGGGCATCGGGGAGGTCACCACCCGCATCGGCTTCAGCTCCCGCGCCGCCACCTCCGCGCTCCTCGCGGCGAAGAAAATGGGGCTTTTCCGCTGGGGCCGCGGCGAGCGGTGGACCGGCCTGCGTCGATCCCTGCTCTACTCCCCCGGGCCGGGCGGGAGCGCCATGATCCGTCTCGATGCCCAACGTGCCGGAGAGCGCCGTTCGGTGATCATCACGGACCCCGCGGGCCAGGCGCACCTGACGGCACTGGGCGGGTATTTGGCACTCCAGCAGGCCTTGGACGCATCGACGAGCGCTGGCGTGGCTTTTCCCGAATCCCGGCGGGATCTTGCCGGCGCGCTCGCGACGCTGGCCGCGCACCACGTCTCGGTGGTGCCCGCCTGATGGCCACTAAAGGAGAATTGCGCCGCGAATCCCTGCTGGACACCGCCGAACATGTGCTGGTCACCGCAGGCAACGCCAATGCGTCCATGCGCAGCTTCGCCGCTGCCGCCGACGTGCGGATGGGCCACCTACAGCACTATTTCCCGACCCGCTCGGACCTCATGCAAGCGGTCCTCGAGCGGTTCATGCGCCGCTCCTTGGCCTCCATGCGTCAGGCGACGGGCATCGATCTGGAACAGGAGGACGACGCCCCGCTCACCAGCGCTGACACCCAGCGCATCGCCACGGCGTTGCTCGAGGCGCAATGCGAGCCGACGACGGCGCGGCTGTACGTGGAGATCTGGGCGATGGCCGCTTCCGATGAGTCCATTGCCACCGAGCTGCGGGGCTTCTACGCGAGCTACGCGAAGCACGTGCGGCGCGTTGTGGAGCGAGCCCGGCCGGAGCTCAGCCACGACGCCCGGGACGCCAAGGCGCACTCCATCATTGCCCTGCTGGAAGGCGCCGTGATCTCCGGCGCAGCGTTCGCCGGGCTCCGCTCGGCCGGGACGGACACCGAGATCATCGGGGCCATCAACCACCTGATCCACGGCGCTTAGCGAGGAGCCGAAGAGGGGCCCGCTACGTGCGGCCGCCGAAGGTGCCGGTAATGAGCGCGTAGGACTCAGCCATGGCCCGGGCCCGCGCCGGGTCCGGTTCGTCTTGGATGCGCCCCAGCAGATGCTCGCGCGTCTTGAGCTCTTGGTACTTGAGGACGTTCTTCAGCTTCTCGATGTCACTGTTCTGCGCGCCCCGCGTCTTGTTTTCGAACGGCTCTGTTGTCATGTTCTGCTCCCGCCTCGGAAAGTGGTGCGTTGAACGAACTCTACTGCTGGCGCCGCGACCACGCTCCTCCATCCCCCACCGCTGACGAGGAGCGGGCTGCCTGTGGACATGCAGACGTGTCCACAGACAACCCGCTCCCCGGTCCGCATCGGCCGGGCGGCCTACCCGACGGGTAGCGTCACCAGCCCTTCCACGTGCGCCCGCACCTCGGGCCGGTCCTCGGCGGCGAGGGCCTCGCGCAGGGAGGCGATCAACACGTCGTCAATGCGCACGCGCTCTCCCGATTCGGCGGAGGCGACGGCGGCCTCCACCATGGCCAGGCTGCGCAGGTTCTCCGCGGCCTCCGTCTCCGGGCTCCGGCCCGTGCGCAGGCAGTCGATGAACTCGGCGAGCGCCCCGGCGATCTCCTGCTCCCGCGGCACCACCTCGGCCTGGCGGGGCTCGCCCGCTCCAGCAGCGGTGCTGCCCGCGCCGGCCACACCCTCGCCTGCGCCGGGCACGTGCACCGTGGGCGCGTTGTCCCCGTCCCAGAGCGCGGTGCCGCGCTCGGCGCTGATCCGCCACTGCCCGTTCCAGCTGGTTTCCAGCCCGGGTGCGCACCAGCTGCCGGAATAGGTCAGCCGGGCGCCGCCGTCGAACTCAAATACCGCCTGCGCGTTGGCCGCCCCGCGGTACCAGGACCAGCCGGGGTTGTGCTCCTCGCAGTACACCGACACCGGGTCCGCGCCGATCACGCGGCGCGCGGCGTCGAAGTGGTGCACCGCCATGTCCACCAACAGCACGTGGTCCATCTCTTCCCGGAACCCGCCGAAATGCGGGGCCTTGAAGAAGCCGCAGTCCACGGCGCCGATCTCCCCCAGCTGGCCCACCTGCCCCACCAGCGCGTCCAGCGCGGCGAAGTAGCGGCGGGACTGGCTGATCATCAGCAACTGCCCGGCCGCGCGGGCGGCCGCCGCTTGGCGCAGCGCCTCGGCCACGGTGGGCGCGGCCGGCTTTTCGCACAACACCGGCAGCCCCGCGAACAACGCCTCCTCGTTGACCACCCGGTGGGCGGCCGGCACGGTCACGTTGACGACGGCGTCGGCCCCGGCCCGCGCGGCGACCTCGGCCACCGAGGTGCCCAGCACGACGTCGTCCGCCCCACCCGCGGTGAGGTCGGCGAGCGCCGCGCGGGCCGTGTCCAGGTTGAGATCGACGACGCCCACCAGTTCCGCCGCCTCGCTAGCGGCGATGGTGCGCAGCCAGTTGCGGCCCATGCCGCCGGCACCGACTTGGACGAGGCGCAGCGGCCGGTCGGCCGGCAGGCGCGGAGTTGCGAGTCCGCTCAATTCTCCATCGCCCCCTCGTACCCGTGGCCGTTGTAGAAGTCCTCGCGGTCATACCGCAGCAGCGTGGGGGTCTGGCGTTCCGGGCGGAGGCTCTTGGCCCACTCCACCCCGTTGGAAATCACGCGGCGGACCTCCTTCTGGTGGTACACGGGGTAGTCCTGATCGCCCGGGCTAAAGTAGAAGATCCGCCCGTGGCCGCGGCGGTAGGTCATGCCGGAGCGGAACACCTCACCGCCGGTGAACGTGGAGAGGAACACCAGCTCGTCCGGGGCGGGCACATCAAACTGCTCGCCGTACATCTCCTGCGCCGGGATGATGAACGGGTGCGGGATCCCGCGGGCGATCGGGTGGGTGGGATCCACGGTCCACACCAGCTCCCGGTCGTCCTTGGAACGCCAGCGCAGGGTGCACGTGGTGCCCATGAGCTTGGTGAAGATCTTGGACCAGTGCCCGGAGTGCAGCACCAGCAGGCCCATGCCGTCTAGGACGTGGCGGTGCACGCGGGCGACCACCTCGTCGTCGACCTCGGCGTGGGCGGCGTGCCCCCACCACACCAGCACATCGGTGCCGGCGAGCAGCTCCTCGGTGAGCCCGTGCTCCGGGTCGTCGAGCGTGACGGTCTGGACCCTCGCCCGCTCGCCGAGGTTTTCCTCGATCCCTTCCTTGATGGTGGTGTGCATGCCGTCCGGGTAGAGGTCCCGGACCTTCTGTTGGACTTGCTCGTGGCGGTTCTCTCCCCAGACAACAACGTTGATGGGGTAGTCGGGCGTGGTGGTGCCGTGCACGGTGGGCTCCTTAAGTCAGGTGGTGGTTGAAGCGGTCACTTGACCGCGCCGCCGGTGGCCCCAGCGGCGATGAATTTTTGGGCGATGAGTAGCAGGACGATGGCGGGCAGGGAGGAGAGCACCGCGGTAGCCATGACCGCGCTCCAGTTGGACACCTGGGTGCCCAGGTACTGGTAGATGCCCAGGGTCACCGGCCGCAGCTCGTCCGTAGTGGTCAGGGTCAGCGCGAACAGGAAGTCGCTCCACGCGAAGAGGAACGCGAACAACCCGGCGGTGACGACGGCGTTGCGGGAAACGGGCAGGGCGATCGCCACGAACGCCCGCACGTGCCCGGCGCCGTCCACCCGCGCCGCCTCGAGGATCGATGGCGGCAGCCCCTGCATGAACGCGCGCAGGATGAGGATGGCGAACGGGATGGAGTGGGAGGCGTCCGCCAAGATCAGCCCCACCGTGGAGTTCAGCAGGCCCACGGAGTTATAGGCCGCGTAGAGGGCGTTGGCGATCACGATGCCCGGAATCATCTGGGCGATCAGGATGATCAGCAGCGCCGCGTCGATCCAGCGGTAGCGGAACTGGGCCAGCGCGTAGGCGGCCGGCGTCGCGATCGCCAGGGACACCACGACGGCGCCGAGCGAGATCACGATCGAGGTCACCAGGTTGCCGCCTTGGTCCGCGATGGCGGTGCGGTAGCCCTCGAAGCTCGGGTTCCAGGGGATGAGCCCGGCGTTGAGGGTGTTGCCCGCCGGCTGCAGGGAGGCGTTGATCATCCAGTAGACGGGGAACAGCATCAGGCCCACGAACAGCACGCCGAGGGCGGTGTAGAGCAGGTTGGTCCTGGAACGGGTGGAGGTCGGCCGGAAGTCGGGCCGCTGCGCCACGGGCAGCGCCGGGGCGGTCCCGGCATCAAGTGATGGACTGGTCATGAGAGTTCTCCGTCTCTAGTTGGCCTGCCGGCGCGTGGAGCGCAGGTAGATCAGCGCGAACACCAGGGAGATGAGGATCAGCACGTTGCTAAACGCGGCGCCGACGCCGAACTCGAAGTCCACAAAGGAGGACTGGTAGGAGCGAATGGCGATGGTCTGGGTGGAGTTGGCGGGCCCGCCGTTGGTCAGGCCCAAGATGATGTCGATGACCTTCAGCGTGTAGACCACGCCGAGGACCAGCACCACGGAGATGACGCCCTTGAGGTTCGGCAGGGTGATGTGCCAGAACGCCTTCCACCCGGTGGCGCCGTCCAGCGCCGCCGCCTCATACTGCTCCTCCGGGATCTCCTGCAGGCCCCCGTAGAGGATGGTGACGTTGAACGGGATGCCCACCCAGATGTTCACCAGGATCACGGCCAGCAGCGCGTAGTCCGGGCTGGTCAGCCACGGGATGGCGCTCAGGCCCACGGCCTCCAACCCGCGGTTGAGCACCCCGCCGTCCAGGTCCATGATGGAGCGCCACGTGGCGCTGGCGACGATCAGCGGCAGCAGCCACGGCAGCAGCAGGATGGCCCGCAGGAACCCGCTGAGCGGGAACTTGCGGTGGAAGAACACGGCCAGGGCCATGCCGATCGCGAACTGCCCGGCGATGGATCCCACCGTGAACACGGCCGTGTTCCACAGGGCGGGCACGAACAGCTGGCTGCTCATGGCGGTGACGTAGTTGCCGAACCCCACCCACGGGGCCTCGCCCGTGAAGAACGTCTGGGTGGTGTAGTCCTGGAACCCCATGATGAGGTTCTTCACCACGGGGTAGCCGAAGAACGCCACCACGTAGACGGCCGCCGGCGCAATGAAGAGGAACTTGACGACGTCGTCCCGGCGGATCCGCCGCGCCCGCGGCGGGCGCTTTACCGGGGTGGGCGCGGTGCCCGCCGCGGCAGCCGGGGCTGCCGCGGCGGACGGCGCGGCGCCGTCGTCAACTGCGTGTTGGTGCATGACGGCCATGGTTTAGCCCTGGCCTGCCTGCTCGAACGCCTCCTCCGGCTCGGCCTGCCCGGTCAGGGCCAGCTGGATGCCGGTGTAGATGTCCGTGGCGGTGGCCGGCCACTCGGTGCCGAGCTGGCCGGTGCGGGAGCGGGCGTTGCGGACCTGCTCGGCGAAGGCCTCCATGGAGGGGACGTCCTCGACGTAGCCGTCGATCAGGTCCGTGCGGGTGGGCACCTTGTAGGTGGCGTTGGCGATGGCCATCTGGTTTTCGTCATTGGAGATGCACTCGACGAACTCGGCGGCCTTGGCCTGCTTGGCCTCGTCCTCGGTGTTCGGCACGGTCCACACCTCGCCGCCCAGCGGGGCGATCGGGGTGGCGCCCTCCTCGTTCACGGGCACCTGCACGGAGGCGTATTCCACGTCCGATTCCTCGAGGGACGGGATCTGCCACGGCCCGTTGACCATCATGGCCATGTTGCCGGCGACGAACTGGTCCTTCACGTCCGCCTGGGACCAGTTGACCACGGATTCGGAGGCGGAGCCGGAGTCCACCAGGTCCACCCAGAGCTCTAGGGCCTCGGCGGCCTCCGGGCTGGTCAGGTCCGTCTCGTCCGCACCGTTGGTCCACATGAAGGGCAGGAACTGCCACGCGCCCTCATAGGTGGCGACGGCGGAGAAGCCGATCCCGTAGCGGTCCCCCTCGGTCAGCTGCGCGGCGGCCTCCTTGAGCTCTTCCCACGTGGTGGGCGGCTCGATGCCGGCCTCCTCCAGCATCTCGACGTTGTAGAAGAGGCCCAGGGTGTTGACCACGGGGCCCAGCCCGTAGACCTCGCCCTCGTAGGTGGCGGCCTCCAGGATGCCGTCGGCGAACCCGGAGGTGTCCACGCCGTACTGGCTCAGCGGGGTGAGCCCGCCGGTCTGGGCGATCTCCTGCACGTCCGGGTTATCCAGCATCAGCACGTCCGGCAGGGTGTTGGAGGAGGCGCGCTGCAGGACCTTCTGGATGAGGTCCGCGCCGGGCATGGCCTCACGCTGGATCGTCACCCCGATCTCGGTGCCGCAGGCCTCGATGGCGTCCTGCCAGAGGGTCTTCTCCGGTTCGTTGTTGTAGTAGTCCAGCACGGTGAGGGTCTCGACGTCCCCGCCGCTGGCGGCGTCTCCCCCGCCGCCGCACGCGGTCAGGGCCAGGGGGACGACGGCGGCCGTGGCGGCCAGGGACAGCAGTCGCCGGTGAGTGCTGCGCTGGGTGGGCTTCTGGGTCATGGTTCTCTCCTTCTGAGGTGGCGGCCCGCCGGGGCGGGCCAGCGATGGTGATCGAGCGGTGCGTGAGTCGGTAAGGGCTGGGGCGGGTCTCTAGTGCGGCACGGGCGTGGCGCGGGAACCGTCGGCGGCGCTGGCCTCGACGGCGGCGAGGACCTGCTGGACGTAGGCGCCGTCGTCGAACGTGGGCTCGGGCGCCCGGCCCGCGGCGAGGGCGCGGGTGAGGCCCACGGCCTGGTGGATGAAGGTCTGCTCGTAGCCAAGCCCGTGGCCGGGCGGCCACCAGGCGCCGGCGAACGGGTGGTCCGCCTCGGTGACGTGGATGCGGCGGAAGCCGGCCTCGGCGGCGGGGAGGGTGTGGTCGTGAAACCAGAGCTCGTTGAGGTTCTCGAAGTCGAAGTACACGGAGCCGGCGGAGCCGTTGATCTCCAGCTGGATGGCGTTCTTGCGGCCGGTGGCGAACCGGGTGGCCTCGAAGCTGGCCAGGGCGCCGGATCCGGTGCGGCCGATGAACAGCGCGGCGTCGTCGACCGTGACCTGGCCCCGTTCCTCGCCGGCGGCGGTGGCGGAGAGCCCGCCGGAGGCGCTCGGCAGGGGGCGCTCGGTGACGAAGGTTTCCGTCAGGGCGCTGACCTCGGCCAGGCGCTGGCCGGTGACGAACGCGGCCAGGTCGATCAGGTGGGCGCCGATGTCCCCGAGGGCGCCGGAACCGGCGCGATCCTTCTGCAGGCGCCAGACCAGCGGAAAGTCCGGGTCCACGATCCAGTCCTGCAGGTAGCGGGCCCGGATGTGGCGGATGGTGCCGAGCCGGCCGGCTACGACGAGCTGCTGGGCGTAGGCGATCGCGGGCGTGCCGCGGTAGCTGTAGCCCACCATGGCGTGGACTCCGCGGCCGGCGGACTCGCGGGCCGCCGCCACCATGGACTCGGCCTCGGCGATGGTGTTGGCCAGCGGCTTCTCGCAGAGCACGTGCTTGCCGGCCTGCAGCGCGGCGATCGCGATGGGGGCGTGCAGGTCGCCAGGGACGCAGATGTCGATCACGTCGACGTCGTCGGATTCGATGAGCCGCCGCCAGTCGGTCTCCACGCGGGCAATGCCGAAGCGCTCGGCGAACTCACCGGCACGGGTGGCGTCCCGCCCGCAGACCGCTGTGACCTCGGGGCGCAGCGGCAGGTCGAAGAACTTCGGCGCGCTCTGCCACGCCTGCGTGTGGATGCTGCCCATGAACGAGTGGCCCGCGAGGCCGATGCGTAGGGGCGGGCGCTGGGCGGATGCGGCCGGTGATTGATTCTCCGGCGGGGTGACGGCCTGTTCCACGGCTCCTCCTGTTCTGGTGTCTCTGGCTCGGTGGGATTTCCTGCTGAGCGGTTAAGCGCTTAACCTGTTGATTGAAGAGTATGGAGTGGCTCACGTCACACTGTCAAGAGGGCGGATACTGTGGAGCCGGAGAGGAGGCGTTCATGGCCACCATGCAGGACGTTGCGCAGCACGCTGGCGTATCTATTGCCACCGTGTCCTTTGTGCTGAACGGGACCAAGGCGGTGTCCGAGCCGACCAAGCGGCGCGTCGAGTCCGCCATGGCCGAGCTGGGCTACCGGCGCAACCCGGCCGGCAGCGCGTTGGCGCGCGGACGCACGGACATCATCGCGCTGCTGTATCCCGCACTGCAGCGGCAGCTGCACGCGACGGCGACGCGGTTCTTCACCAGCGCGGCGGAGCGGGCGCAGGAGCGGGGGTTCAGCCTGGTCATGTGGCCGGCGGCCAACGAGGCGCAGGAGATCGATGCGCTGACCAAGAGCGGGCTGATCGACGGGGTGCTGCTCATGGAGGTGCAGCTGGAGGACGAGCGCGTGGAGGCACTGCGCCGGGGGACGACGCCGTTCGCGCTCATCGGCCGCACGCAGGACCCGACTGGCCTGCCGTTTGTGGACATCGACTTTGAGCAGACTGTCATCTCCGGCCTTGAGGAGCTGGTGGCGCGCGGGCACACCAGCATCGCGTTCATCTATGACCACTCCGGGCCCACCACCCTGCACGCCTACGGCGCCATCGCCCGGGCCAGCCGCACGTTCCGGGACACCATCGCGCAGTCCGGATTAAGCGGGGTGACCGTGGACTGCCGGGAGAATCCGCGGGCGGGACGCGAGGTCGGTGAAACCTTCCGCGAGCGCTACCCGGACGTGACGGCGGTGCTGATTATGAACGAGCTGGCGAGCCCGGGCTTCATGACGGGCCTGCGTCAGGCGGGGACCCAGGTGCCGGAGGATCTCGCGGTGTTATCCCTCGTCTCGTCGGACACGGTGGCCTCGATGTCAGACCCAGAACTCGCGTTCATGCGTGCCCCGGCCGAGGAACTCGGAAGGCTCGGCACGGACGCGGTGATCGACCGCATCACCGCGCCGGATTCGCCGTTGCCGAACACGCTGGTGCCGTGTGAAATGGTCAACGGGAATTCTCTCCCTAGACTCACTGAACAGGCATAGAAATACGCGCCGCCCCTTCCATAGCCGCGCGAAATCACGTTCAGCAATATTCCATTAAAACCGCGCAGCAACGTATCTTGCCATGCCTCAGTGTTCACTATCTATTAGTGGCCCAAATTTGCACTCATGACACCCAGCCGTCAATCGGTCGACACAGTACACTCCACGCATAACTTCAAACCACCGCTTGAAAGAGAAGACCACACAGTTCACCTAAAAGCCTCGCAAAATATCGGAGCATCTAACATATTCCTCACCAGCCGAGTAACCACGACTGATTCGAGACGAACGGCTGGACATCCATGCTTGTTCTAGGAATTTGGTAGCATTCGAAGACAACTCGCACGAGCGAGAAGATTTCCAACTTGGGGGGCAACATGCGTCAGGACCTCGCCACGGCGACTTCACACTTGGAAACCGCTACCGGCCGGGGTGCCTCTAACATACACGGCGTTGAGAATTACCTTAGGGACGGAGAGACGGTTTACGCCGTTGCGCTCGTTGGTATTTTCAACTCGCATGCAGTTGCGGTCGTAACAGATACACGACTCTTCATTACGACCTCAAACGTCATATCTCTTCCCATTGTCCGCACAACGCTGAACGCCACACAGAGTCAAGACGTCGTCCACACAGTGATTGGCCACGCAGGGGCATCTTACGAAATAAGCTTCTACAGTACGGCCTACGGCCAGTGGATCGACGGTTTCATTCGCGCGAAGAACGGCCAAGAACCCCGAGGAAAGTTCGAACCACTACAGGTCGAACAGAAATTGGATACTCCCGATACTCTTGCAGGACAATCCCACGACAAGCAAGCCCCTGGAAAGGGCCACAATAATCCTGCACTAGGATGCCTTGGTATTCTCGCCGTCATTGTTTTGGGCGCTTTCCTCTTTAGTTCATGTGACGAAGGTGGATCAACACCGTCCCCTAATACCAGAGAAGCTGAGCGTATGTGCGAAGAATCCATTTCGGGCGCCTTGAGAGCGCCGTCAACGGCTTCATACAGCCACCGAGTGCAAACACATAGCACGAACGCAAATGACTACAGAATATTGGTTGATGTTGACGCGCAGAATGGTTTTGGTGCCATGGTTCGTGAAACTTACAGCTGTAAGCTCCTCTGGCATCCGAGCACGCGAAGTTGGGACCTCACGAGTGTCACTCAGCAACCGTTCTAAGTGACGTGCATCTACACCACCTGGCCACCTAACCCCTTCGACCCAGAGCTAGAACTGAACCCAGGACGGTTCAAGCCAGGTTCACAGCCGGCCGCGTAGCGGACGCCCCATAGCCGATCTCCGAGCTAGCGAGGAGACCGGCCTAACTCTCGGTGAGGTCCCGTGACCGACCTCGCTCTACGTCCAGATAGGATCGGCAGAAACGTCGCAGTTCAAATGACTCGGCAACAGCACTGCGCTCTTGCGTCTCGTGTACGCGAGCTAGGCAAGAGCACATCGCGCCACCGGGGGAATGGTGTCGCAGAAGGGGTACTCAGTGGCAGAGAAGAGTAGGAACTCGAGCCTCACGGCTGCGAAGAAGGCAAAGAACGATGAGTTCTACACGCAGTGGGCGGACATTGAGCGCGAGATGAACGCCTATCTCGAATACGACCCTGATGTATTCCGCGGAAAGACTGTCCTACTGCCTTGCGATGATCCTGAATGGAGTAACTTCGCCAAGTTCTTCGCGCTGCATTTCTCGGACTACGGACTGAAGAAGCTCATCTCCACCAGCTATGCCCCGAACAGCAACCCGAACGTGAAGGACGTGTACGCACCAACGCTGTTTGAGTTTGACGACCCAAAGTTCGATGAGACGAAGACACGCGAGAATGGGAAGAAGTTCGTTCTCGATGCAAACGATCTCAACGGCGACGGGCGAGTAGACATCGACGACCTCACCTGGGAGTACCTAGAAGGCGATGGCGACTTCCGCAGTCCAGAAGTGACGGAGCTGCGCGACGAAGCTGACTTCGTGATCACTAACCCACCGTTTTCACTCTTCCGTGATTTCCTGGGTTGGCTTGTCGAGGGAGACGTGCGGTTCTCCATAGTCGGCAACAGCAATGCCATTACGTACCGAGAAGTGTTCCCCTTGATCAAGGGGAACAAGCTCTGGAAGGGTGCCACAGCAAATTCCACGGACATGGTGTTCGGCGTCCCTAAGGGCACTGCGGTCAAGGAAGCAGACAGACAGAAAGCCGAACGGATGGGGTACGCCTCCAATGATGAGTACGACTTCACGCGCCTCGGAAACTCGTGCTGGTTCACAAATATTGAGCATGGGCGACGGCATGAGCCTCTGCAGCTGATGACAACAGCCGATAACGCTAAGTTCAGCCGACACAAGGACGTACGCGACTCCAACTATGCAACGTATGACAATTTTGAGGCGATCGAGGTTCCGTACGTAGATGCCATCCCCAGTGATCACCAGGGCATCATGGGTGTTCCCATCACCTTTCTCGATAAGTACAACCCTGATCAGTTCGAGATCCTCGGCACTACTGAGGGCGACTACCCTGCCACGAAGAAGTATGCGAAGAAGAAGCGTGTCGTGAACGGGGTCCCCCAGAAGTCGAACACAGGAACAATGAGTGGAGTCATCCGCGAATCTGAATTCGGTAAGGGCACCTACTTCGATGTTGGCTACCCAGTCCGCGCCGTGTACAAGCGCATCCTCATCCGTCACCGCAATGAGGCCAACGGCAATCTCCGTGTTGTGTTCGGCGAAGGCACAGGACTTCAGGACGTCGAAGTCGAGTCGCCTAATAGCACGGTTAACGTTCGCAAGGTCACGGACGAACAGGGCAACACTCGGCTGGTTGCCGAAGGGGGGAGCGCGGAATGAAGACCACATTGAAGCAACACACAGTTGCCGCGGTCACCAAGGGATTCGTCTACAACGAACTTGAAGCTAAGGGCCTCTATGGCCTCTCAGGTTCTCTCGTTATCCAGCCTGAGTATCAACGCAACTACATCTACGGCGACGGTAAGAAGGACGTTGCCGTCATCGAATCGCTGCTTAAGGGCTACCCGCTCGGCCTGATCTACTTCAACGACGCCAGCGCAGCGTTCAGCGACGGCAAGGACCACTTCGAAGTGCTGGACGGCCAGCAACGCATTACCTCCATCGGCCGGTTTGTCACTGGCAAGTTCGCCATCAAACGCGGTGACCGTGAACAGACGTTCTCGTCTCTGCCCGCCGAAGATCAGGCACTCATCATGGACAGCCAGCTGCTCGTGTACGTGTGTGAGGGCACGGAAGGTGAGATCAAGGAGTGGTTCAAGACGATCAACATCTCCGGTGTCCCGCTCAACGAACAGGAACTATTGAACGCCGTCTACTCGGGACCGTTCGTCACAGCGGCCAAGGCAGAGTTCTCTAACTCAGGCAACGCCTTGCAGCAGAAGTGGGGCGCGTATGTAAAGGGTGATCCCAAGCGCCAGGAGGTGCTTGAAACGGCTCTGGAGTGGGTCTCTGACTCGAAGGGCCAGTCAATCGAGCGGTACATGGCCGATCACCGACACGATTCAGCCATCACGGAACTAAAGACGTACTTCACCACGGTCATCGACTGGGTAGGGGGCGTGTTCACGCGGAGCCCTGACCCGGAGATGCGCGGGCTTCCGTGGGGTAAGTGGTACGAAGAGTACAAGAACACGGCCTATGATCCGGGCGCTCTCGAGGCCCGGGTTCAAGAGCTGCGCGAGAGCGAAGCTGTGCGGGACCGAAAGGGTATTTACCCCTTCGTGCTCGGCGGCGAAGAGGACACTCGCCTGCTCAATGTGCGGTTCTTTGAGCCCTCCACGATTAAGGCTGCCTACAAGCGTCAGACGGCGGACGCGAAGTCCCAGGGGATCTCTAACTGTCCCTTGTGCGCGGTTGGCAACAATGCCAACAAGACTAAGATTTGGGCGCAGAAGGAGATGGACGCCGATCATGTTCACGCGTGGTCAAAGGGTGGGGCCACCACCGCCGAAAACTGCGAGATGCTGTGCATCACGCATAACCGCGCCAAAGGGAACAGGTAACTGTTCCGGCTGTAAAACAAGGGTTCATGGCCACCAGCGCCGCTTCCTGGATTCCAAGGGTTCTGCACGTGTTCGAGCCTGACGACATGGACATTCGGTCATGGCCGGCAGAAGGCCGGCCTTTCGTCCTCGTCCCCGACGGCGGCACGTTCCGGTTCGGTCGCGCTGCTCGCTGGAAGGATGAGCAAGTCCTCGTAGATTTCCCGGCTCGTACGCTGAATGCGTTCGAGAACAACAGCACATGGCTGCATATCTCTCAGCTAGAGCGTGTGCCTGGGATGATGCCGGAGTGCGCAGCTGCGCGCACCGGGTACGACGCTTTTGACGTGCTGTGGAAATCTGACCGGTGCCCCCTGGCCACGGCCCAAGCGAGTCTTAGAATCAGCTGCATGGACCTAGACCTAATGAATCAGCCACTATCGGAGCCGCCAAAGCAGCGGGCTCTTGTCCTCCCGCGCGCTCCGATTACGTGCGTGATATGCGGTGCTCAGGTGCCCCCAATGAGAGTGGTGGGCGCCGCTCCCCCAGTGCTGACCCGATCTGCTCGGACGAGTGCTGGGATGCTCTACGGGAGGAGCTGCAGATTGCGAGCGTGCCCAAGCACATCACGCGCGATGAGGCGATTCTCCGGCTCCACGTTGAAGGCAAGCCAGGGGAGAAAATCGCGGCGTGGTTCGGCCTCACTCCCCCGTGGGTGAAGAAGATTGTTCGTCACCAGCTCGATCCGCCCCGCACATCTGACGCTCGACGTCCCGCACCCAACCCATTCTGTGAGGCCGGCCACATAGCCTTCCCTGACCGGCCACACACCGGTTTCCGCCACTTCCCAGGCGGGATCATCACCACCGTTGGGGGACCTCATGAACACCACCATCACCACGCGGAGGCCGCGGGCCTCCGCCCGGCGGGCGCTCACCGCGCTCTTCGCTTCCGCCGGCCTGCTGTTCGCCATCGCGGCGTGCGGGTCCGGCTCCACGGAGGACGACGGCGCCGCCATCGCCTCCGCGTCCATCGACGCCGCAGCCGCGTCCGAATCCGCCGCTGCAGAAGAAGCCGCCGCGTCCTCGAGCGCCGCTGCCGAGTCCTCCCGTGCCGCGGAGGAGTCCGCCAGCGCGGCCGCCGAATCCTCCCGCGCCGCCGCCGAGGCCGAGGCCTCCCGGCAGGCGGAAGAAGAGGCCGCTGCGGAGGCCGAAGCTGAGGCGTCGCGAGAGGCTGCCGAGTCCGCTGCCGCGGCCGCCGAGGCCTCCCGCCAAGCCGAGGAGGAGGCCGGGACCGTCAGCCAGCAGAACGCACTGCGCAGCGCCAACAGCTACCTGGACTTCACGGCGTTCTCCCGCACGGGCCTCATCGATCAGTTGATCTTTGAGGACTACTCCGCCGAGGACGCCACGTGGGCCGTGGACCGGGTCGACGTCGATTGGATGGAACAAGCTGCGCAGTCGGCACAGGACTACCTGGACTTCACGGGCTTCTCCCGGCAGGGGCTGATCGACCAGCTGATTTTTGAGGGATTCACCCAGGAGCAGGCCGTCTACGGAGTGGACCAGACCGGGCTCTAGGCCAGGCGGCCGGGGCCCGCGTGCCCAGCCCCGGGCCACTGGCATCGCGGATCACTACATCCCGGGGCACCGCACCGCGGGACGCAGCACCGCGGCGCCCCCTGCACAACACGGAGGCCGTGGGGTCCCGCCCGGTGGCGGGTTCCCACGGCCTCGTCGCGCGTGCGCCTACGCGGACGACGTCGGGGCCACGCCTGTGTCCGCCACGGAGGCCATCGCCTCCAGCAGCGCCACCTGCAGCTCGCAGCGCAGCTCGGCCGCGGCGGGGTCCTCGGCGAGGTTGTGCATCTCCTGCGGGTCCGTGAGGTGGTCATAAACCTCCACCTCGGCCGAGCCGAAGTAGCGCGTCATCCGCCCGCGCGGCGTGAGCACCGTGCGGATGGTGATCGGCGCCGGAAGCCCCTCCGGGGTGAACGGCTGCTCCTCCTCGATGAGCAGCTCACGCCGCCACGCGGCTGAGGCGTCAGCCTCCGCTCCGGCCGCTGCGCCGTCGTCCGCTAACAGCGGCACTAGGCTGCGGCCCTGAATCCCGCGGAACGGCTGCGCCCCCGTGATCTCCAGCAGCGTCGGCGCCAAGTCCGCCGTGGAGACCAGCTCGCCGCGGCGCCCGGCCGCGACGCCCGGGCCGGCGATCACCAGCGGCACCCGCGTCACCGCCCGGTAGTGCACAAAGTGCTTGAGCATCAGGCCGTGATCGCCGAACACGTCCCCGTGATCCGCGGTGAACACCACCACCGTGTTCTCCGCCTGGCCCGTCTCCTCGAGGGCGGCCAGCACGCGCCCCACCTGATCATCCACGAACTCGATCTGCCCGTACTGTGCGGCCATGGCCTGCCGGTACTGCGCCTCGTCCGCGGCGAAGGACATGGTGGGGTCCGGATCCGGGGTCCCGCGGCGCTCCGCCATGAGCCGCACGTGCTCCGGCGAGCGCGCGTGATCCTGGTGGAAGCTCTCCGGCAGGGGCACGTCCTCCGGGCGGTGGCGTTGGGCATACTCCGCCGGCGGCGCGAACGGGTGGTGCGGGTCCGGGAAGGACACGAACAAGAAGAACGGGTCCTCCTGCTCCGCCGCCGCCCGAATGCGCGCCTCGGCCCGCTCCCCCACGTACGCGGTGGGGTGCTCCGACGCCGGGATCGCCGAGGTGTAAACCTGCTCCCACGCGGAGGAGACCCGGCTGCTCGCGCCCGGCCCGCCGTGGCCCGGGTCCACCCCGCGCTCGCGCGCCCAGTGCCGCCAATGGCCGCCCGGGGCGTCGCCGTGGCCCACCACGAGGTCCACGTCCTGGTACCCGTAGTAGTCCGCCGGCAGCGGCAGGGGGGCGGCGTCGTGCCGGGCCCGGTCCTCCTGCAGGTCCCAGCCGGGCTGGCGTTCGCGGACGACGGCGTCCGGCGCGGCCGCATCCGCCAGCAGCGGGGAGGTGGCGCGGATCTGCTCCAGCTGATCCGGCTCGAACTCCCATCCCATGTTCTGGTGGTGCAGCTTGCCCACCGCCGCCGTCCCGTACCCGTCCCGGGCCAGCTGGCGCACCACCGTGCTGGCGTCCGGATCCAACGGGATCCCGTTGCACCGGGTGCCGTGGGCCGACGGCCAGCGGCCCGTCAGCAGGCTGGCCCGGTTCGGCATGCACGTGGGGCTGGTGACGTGGGCCTCGTCGAAGACGCGCCCGCGGGCGGCCAGCGCGTCGAGGTGTGGCGTGCTGACGTGGCGGTCCCCGCCGAAGCCCAGGTGATCGGCCCGCAGCTGATCGGCGATGATGAACAGGACGTTGGGCCGGTCCGTGCCCCCGGGTCCGTCAGCGCCGCCGGGGCGGCTCACTGCTGCGCCTTGCGGATCAGGGACAGCGTCCGGGAACGCAGCTCCGCGAACTCCGGCAGCGAGCGGGTGGCGATCTGGTCCCGCTGCCCGGGCAGATCGACGTCGATCACCTCCAGCACGCCGGCGGGTTTGCCGCCGATCGCCACAATGCGGTCCGAGAGATAGACGGCCTCGTCGATATCGTGCGTGACCACCACGATGGTCATGCCGAGCTTGTCCCGGATGGACAGGCACAGGTCCTCCAGCTCAAAGCGGGTTTGGGCATCCACGGAGGCAAACGGCTCGTCCATCACTAGCACCTCCGGCTGGTAGGCCAACGCGCGGGCGATCGCCACGCGCTGCTGCATGCCGCCGGAGAGCTGCCACGGGTACTGCTTGGCCGCGTGGGACAGGCCCACGGCCGCCAGCGCGTCCTCGATCCGGTGGGCCACCTCCGCCTTCGGCAGGCGCATGTGACGCAGCGGCAGCTGCACGTTCTTCTCCACGGTCAGCCACGGCATGAGGGAGCGGGAATAGTCCTGGAACACCAGGGCCATCTCCGCGGGCGGGCCGTCCACGGGCTTGCCGTCGATGTACATGGCGCCGCCGGTGGCCGGATGCAGCCCGGCCAGGCACTTCAGCAGCGTCGTCTTGCCCACGCCGGAGGGGCCCACGATGCAGGCCACCTCCCCCTGGTCCACGGAGAACGTGAGGTCCCCGATGATCTGCTTCTCCTGCTCGCCGCGCCCGTAGGACTTGGCGAGGTGTTCCACGCGCAGGCGCGGTTCTGACTGAGTCATGGTGTCCTCCCGGAGGGACGAGGTGTTGGTGCTCTGGACGGAGCCAGCGGTGGCGGCCGTGACAGTGCTCATGCTGCATGCTCCTGACGTTTTGATCCGATGTACCAGGCCAGCGCCCGCGAGCGCACGGCCTCGAAGACGAGGTTGGCGGCGAACCCGAGGAAGCCGAGCAGCAGGATGCCGGCCCACATGTCCGCGGAGAGAAAGCTCTGCTGCGCCAGCAGGGTCATGGCCCCGATGCCCTGGGAGGAACCCAGCATTTCCGAGGCGATCATGACGATGAAGCCCACCTGCAGGCTGACCTGCATGCCGGCGGCGATCTGCGGCCCGGCCGAGGGCAGGTAGACCCGCAGCAGGCGCTCGCCCCGGGTCAGCCGGTAGACGGAGCAGACGTCCTTGAGGCCCGTATCCACCGCGCGGATCCCGTCGATCGTGGAGATCATGGTGGGGAACGTGGCCGCCAGAACAATGGAGGTCACGCGCATCTCCTGACCGAACCCGATCAGCGTGATGAGGATGGGGATCAGCGCCACCGGCGGGATGCCGCGGATGAAGTGCAGGGCCGGCTCGAACATGGCCCGCAGCACCGGCACCGTGGCGATCACGAACCCGAGGAGGACCCCGAGCACGACGGCGATCAGGTAACCGGTCAGCAGGTTCTGCAGGCTGGGCAGCACGTCGGAGGCGAACCGGTCGAACAGCCACAGCTCCTGGAAGCGCTCCAGGATGGTGGACAGCGGCGGGAAGAACGCGTTGGTCGAATTCGCGGACATCCCCCACCAGAGGGCGATCACGGCCACCGGCGTTCCGATGCCGAGGATGAGGTTCAGCGTGCGGCGGTTCACGGGGTCTCCTTCCGGAAGGAGGGGTGCCAATGCAGGACGCGGCGTTCGACGGCGGAGCTGGCCCACTGGGAGGCCACGCCGAGGATGCCGAGGACCAGCACCAGCGCGTACAGCGTCGGGTAGAGCCCGCCAGCCTGAGCCTGATAGATGCTGCGGCCGAGCCCGGGGGCGCCGCCGAGCAGGCCGGCGACCACCACGATGATGAGCGAGGCGGGAGCGGAGACGCGCACCGCGGTGCCGATGAACGCCGTCGCACTGGGCAGCACAACCCGCCACAGCGTCTCCGGGCCGCCCATTCCGTAGGAGCGGGCGGTGGCCAGGGCCACCGGGTCCGCGTCCCGCACACCGGCGATCGCCTGGATGGACACGGTGAGCAGGCACCCGGCGACCACGAGGAAGAGGGCCATCTGCGAGGTGGGGCCGAACACCATGACCGCCAGCGGCAGGATGACGATCGGCGGGATCGGCTTGAGGAACTCGGTGATCGCCAGCGTCGCCGCCCACACGGGCTCAAACATGCCGATCAGCACGCCCAAGATCACCCCGCCGACGACGGCGAGCGCGAGGCCCGCCGCGGCGCTGGCCACGGTGATCCCGGTCTGGACCCAGAACTCCTCGGTGCCGAACAGGCTCACCAGCGCGCCGAGCGTGTCCGTGACCGTGGGCAGCCCGGTGCCGAAGGCCCCGGAGGCGGCGGCGAGCTGCCACGCGCCCAGGAGGATCAGGGCCCCGGCGGCGCCGAGGACGGCCTGCGCGGCCGGGGTCTCGACGTCGATCCTCCGGGCCGGCGCGTTACGGTGCGTCGTAGATGAGGTTGTCATCCAACTCCACCTCCGACTCCAGGTAGCCCAGCTCCACGAGCGAGGTGTTGACGGCGGAGATGCTCTCCTCGGTCACCTCGGTGGGCCAGTAGGTGTCCGCGCCGGCCTCGATCACCGCGCGGTCCACCTTGGTCAGCTCGGCGGCCTTGTCCAGGGCCTCTTCAAAGTTGTTGTTGGCGTACTCGTTGGACTTGTTGATGGCCCGGACGAATCCGGCGGCGGCCTCCGGGTTGTCCTCGGCGAAGGAGCCGGACGCGACCCACAGGCCGACGGCGCCGGGGCCGAAGAACTCGACGCCGGGGGACGCGATGAGCTGGTGGCCGGACTCGGCGGCGTTGCTGGTGAACGGGGAGACCAGGCCGGCGGCGTCGATGCGCCCCTGCTCCAGCGACTGCAGGGCCGAGGAGAAGTCCAGGACCATCCAGTTCACGGTGGAGGGGTCCCCGCCGGCGTTCTGGATGGAGTTGGCGATGGTCACCTCCAGCTGGGCGTTGCGGGCCGGGACCGCGACGGACTTGCCTTCCAGATCCGCCGCGGATTCGATCCCGCTGTCCGCCGCCGCGTAGAGCCCCGTGTCATCCACCTGGCTCTTGTCCTCCATGTCCGCCGCGTCAGCCGGGTAGCCGTCCGCGGCGGCGAGGATCTGCAGGTCCACGCTCTGGGAGAGCCCGTTGAGCAGCGGGATGGACGGGGTGTAGGTGATGTCCATTTGGCCGCTCTGGGCGGCGGCGATGCCGGCGGGCGGGTTGGCCACCACGCTGGTTTCGATCTGGAGTCCTTCTTCCTCGAAGTACCCCTGCTCGACGCCGAGGGCAATCGCCGCATCGGAGCCAATACCAATGGTGCCGACACTCAGCGTGGTCATTTCTCCCTCAGCGGCTGGCTCGTCCGCTCCGCAGGCCGTCAGTGCTGCGCCGAGGGCGAGGACTGAACCGAGGGCCACAATGCGCTTGTTCATGTTCTTCTCCAATGGGTCAATCGTGCGTGTGATGGGTGGTTGAGTGCCGGTAGACGATGCGTCCACCGGAGACGGTGAGGGCCGTGGGATTGTCCAAGAGGTCCCGCGGGTCCTCGGGCAACGGCCGGGTCAGGACGCAGAGGTCGGCGAGCTGGCCGACGGCGACCTGGCCCTTGTCCGCCTCCGCGTGGTCTTGCCAGGCCGGCGTGCCGGTCATGAGGGCCAGCGCGGTGCGCAGCGGGATGCGCTCGGCGTCCTCGGCTCCCGGGCCGGCGGTGGTGTCCCGGGTGGCGGCCGCGATGACGCTGTGGCGCCAATCGGGTGAGGTGACCGGCGCGTCGGAGGCGATGTTGGCTGGCAGGCCCGCCTCCAGCGCGCTGGCCAGAGGTTGGTGCCGGGTGAAGCGGTCCTCGCCGAGCACGCCGAGCATGAGGGCGCCGGCGGCGGCGCGGATGGCCGGGTTGGTGCTGTAGCCGATCCCGTGCTCGCCGAGGCGGGCCATAGCGGCGTCGTCCGTGAACGCCCCGTGGATCACGTAGTGCCGGCCGTCGCGCGGATCGGCGGCCTGGGCGGCCACGATCGCGTCGACGACGGCGGCGGTGGCCGCGTCCCCGGTGGCGTGCACGCCGACTTGGAGGCCGGCGGAGTGCACGGCGGAAATGATCCCGTTCAGCTCGGCCACGCGCGCGTCGTCGTCGTCACCCTGAATCACCAGCTGGCCGTGCTGATGCCCGCAGGGGGTTTGGTAGGTGTCGCTCATCCAGGCGCTGCCGGAGCGCGGGGTGCCGTCCGCGAACACCTTGACGCCGCCGATGCGCAGCTGCAGCGGGTCGATGTTCCGCCCGTCCAGCAACCGGGGCAAGCCCGAGGCCAGTCCCTCCCGGGTGGCCTCCGCGGAGGCGCCGCCGGTGCCGCTGAACAGCAGCAAGGCGGTGATGCGCAGCGTCAGCTCGCCCGCCTCGGCGAGGTCCGCGAGCAGCTCGAGCGAGGCGTCCGTGCACGCCCCGCTGAGCAGGCTGGAGCCGGCCGGGCCCAGCCCGGGCTCGGTGAGGGAGGTGATGCCCATGGCGTGCAGGTCCGCTTGATGCCGCAGCACCGCGTCCTTGACCAGGGCCCGCGGCAGGGGCGGCAGGGCGTCCCCGGCCAGCGACATGGCCGCGTCCGCGAAGTGGCCGTTGGCGCGCCCCGCGTCGTCGCGGGAGACGGTGCCGCCCACCACGTCCGGCGTCGTATACAAGTCCAGCTGTTCCATGGCCGCCCCGTTGAGCAGCAGCTGGTGGCCGGTTTGATCGTAGGCGGCCACGGGCACGTCCGGGCGGGCGGTCGCGAAGAACTCCGCTCCCCCGTCGCCCAAGACGGCCGCGTCCCAGCCGTGGGCGCGGATCCAGCCGTCGTCGCCCGGCTCATACGTGTTCAGGAGCTCGACGACGCCGGCCCACGTGGTGGCCGTACCGAGCGGCGCGAGGCCGTAGCGGGCGACGGCGCTGGCGACGAAGTGCAGGTGGCCGTCGTTCAGGCCGGGCAGGATGGCCCCGCCGCGGGCATCGATGATCTCGGTGGCGTCGCCAGCGAGCGCTAGGACCTCCGCGCCACCGACGGCGACGATGCGGTCCCCGGCGACGGCCACCGTGCTGGCCTCCGGGGCATCACCTGCTTCCGTCACGGCCCCATAGCCGCCGGCCGCTGCGGGCACCGGGAGCACCGGGACGTGACCGCCGGTGATGATGAGCTCTGGCGTAGCAACGTGCATGCGCTTCTCCTCCTTGACGAGTGGTGTGACTGCCACCACACTCTTGAGTATGTCGCATGACTAAGTCACTTGACCAGCTTTTGTGAGAAGATTTTTAAGCTCACACCGTGAAATCCCCGTCATACCGGGGTAGGCGCGCACCGATGCGGCCCGAAATACGCGGACGCATAGGATTGGGTGGCCGAAGAGAAGGAGAGAGTTGTGGGTAGGGTTTCCGCTGCCGACCGCAGCCAACAGTTCGTCGAAGCCGCCGCGCGGGTCATCGCCCGCGAGGGCGTCACGGCTGCCACCACACGGCGCATCGCGCAGGAGGCGGACGCTCCCCTCGCCGCCCTGCACTACTGCTTCCGCAGCAAGGATGACCTGCTGCTGGAGGTGTACCACCACCTCAGCCGGGACTACGTCCGCCAGTTGGATCCGCTCCCCGCCGAGGCCGGATTGCACGAGGCCGTCAGCCTGCACATGCGCCGCATCTGGAAGCGCATGCTCGCCTCCCCGCACGAGCAGATCACCACGTTTGAGCTGCTGCTGCGCGGTCAGCGCATTACGGACGAGAAGGAGCGGGAGGCCGCCCTGGCCGTCAATCGGCAGATGTATGACGCGTGGATTAGCTCCACCGCCTCCATTTTCGACGCCGGCGCCCGGCACTCGGGCATCACCCCCGCCACGGACACCACGGTGGCCGCCCGCTTCGCCGTGGCCGGCATTGACGGCATCAGCATCCAGCACTTTTCCGACCCGGATGAGGAACGTTCCTGGCAGATGATCGACGAGCTCATCGAGTCCCTGCAGGCGCTCCTGCGCCCCCGCGACGACGCCTGAGCGCGGACGGGGGCGCAGCCCAGAGGCGGTCGGCGGCCCCGGCTAGAGCGCCACGGTGCGGAACCCGCAGTTCCCCGAGGAGGACTCCGCCGTATTCGCCGAGCGCGCCGCCACCCGGTACCGGTGGCAGTACGAGTCGTGGCACAGGTAGGAGCCGCCGCGCATAACGCGCCCCGTCCCGAAGGAGGGCCCCGGCGGGTTCTGGACCGGGGAAATCTTGTAGTACTTGGGCATGAACCAGTCGGCGCACCATTCCCAGACGTTGCCCGCCACCTCATAGAGCCCGTAGCCGTTGGCCGGGAAGGACCGCACGGGCGCGGTGCCCGCAAACCCATCCCCCGCGGTGTTGCGGGTGGGAAACTCGCCTTGGAAAATATTGCAGCGGTGCTGGCCGCCGGGCGTCAGCTCGTCGCCCCACGCGAAGCGCGCCTGCTCGAGGCCGCCGCGGGCGGCGTACTCCCATTCGGCCTCCGTGGGCAGCCGGCGGCCGGCCCAGCGGCAGTAGGCCAACGCGTCGTCGTAGGACACGTGCACCACCGGGTGATCCGGGATCTGCTCCCACGAGGAGTCCGGGCCGGTGGGGTGCGCCCAATCCGCGCCGAGGACGTTGAGCCACCACGGCGCCCCCGCGGCTGAACCGGCCACGGCCGCCGCGTCCGCCGTGGAGAGGAGGTGGAACACGGCCGAGGAACCGTAGCGCTCCGCGTCGGTGCGGAAGCCGGTCTCCGTCACGAACCGCGCAAACATCGCGTTCGTCACCGCGGTGGCATCCATCCGGAAGGCGTCCACTTCGACCGGGTGCACCGGCGTCTCGCCATCGCTGGCGTACCCCTCACCGAACGGGTCCCCCATGAGGAAACGCCCCCCAGCGAGCGCGACGTCGTCGTGCACCGCAGCGCCCTGGGTCCCGGGTGCGTCCGGGCCGGGCTCCGGCGTGCCAGCGGCGGACGCGGCGTCGCGGGACGGAGTGCAGCAGCTGTGCTTCGGCTCATCCATGCTGCCAGTCTAGGGCCGGCCGCGGCCCGCCTCAGGCCGGCGACGCCCGCCCAACGTCAGGTAAGCCCGGCAATCCGCAACAGGCTATGACCCGCCCAGAACGCGCCGCCCCAGATCACCAGGGCGAACCCGGCAAGCCATACAACGGAGGGCACCCCGCTGGCCGCGCGGAGCAGGTAGGCGTCCGAGGTGGCGCGGTACCGGCCGCGCACGTGGACGGAGACCACCTTGAACCAATCCCGCACCGAGCCCACGCACAGCCCGATCCCGAGCACCAACACCGCCAGGGAGACGATCCACGCCGCGCCCCACACCACGAGGGCCTGGGCCGCGGCGGCGCACGCCACGGCCACCACCGCGCCGGTGAGGTTGCGGATAAACACGAGGGAGACCAGCAGCACGAGCGCCCCGATGGACAGGGCCGCGGACGCCCACCCGGCCGCGGCGGCCCATACCATCGCCGCGCCCGCGATCGCCGGGGCGGGGTACCCCCAGAACCCCGCCCAGATCTGCGAGGCCCGGCCCCGGCCGGCGCTGATCATCTCCCCGGAATGGTCCAGCCGCAGGCGGATCCCGCGGACCAGCCGCCCGGTGGTCAGGGCGGCGACGGCGTGGCCGAGCTCGTGCACGTACGTCACGTAGAGCCCAAAGAAGCGCCAGGTGAGGCGCGGGATGGAAACCGCGACGGCGGCGGCGAGCACCAACAGCACCACAAGCGGTTCCAGCGTCAGCGGCTCGGCCCGGGTAAAGCCGTCCAGGATGGCATCCCACCACCGCGAAATCTGAGTCATCACAGAGTGAGCGTAACCAATCCCGCTGTGCTGGCCCGCGCACGGCCGCGCCGGGCAGTAGGCTCGGCACATGCGCTCACCCATTGAGGACTACCTGCAGGCGCTCCACGACGAGCTGACGGAGCTGACGGACGGGCGGCCGTTCCAGAACATCCCGGCCATGGCCGAAGCCAATCCGGACGCGTTCGCCATCTGCCTCGCCACCGTGGACGGGCACGTGTACGAGGTGGGCGACTCGCGGGAAGAATTCACCATCCAGTCCATCTCCAAGCCCTTCACCTACGGGCTGGCGCTCGAGGATCACGGGCAGGGCGCGGTGGATCAGAAGATCGACGTCGAGCCCTCCGGCGACGCGTTCAATGAGATCTCCCTAGCCCGGGACACGGGCCGCCCCGCCAACCCCATGATCAACGCCGGAGCCATCGCCGCCACGTCCCTCATCAAGGGCTCGGGCGGCCGGGACGGCTTCGCCCGCATCCTCGACCTGCACGCCCGGTTCGCGGGCCGGCAGTTGAGCGTCTCGGAGCGCGTCTACGCCTCGGAGGCCGCCACGGGATACCGGAACCGAGCGCTGGCGGACCTGTTGCGCAGCTTCGACATCATCGAGGATGATCCGGCCCACCCGGTGGAGAACTACTTCCGCCAGTGCTCCATCCGGGTCAACGCCCGGGACCTCGCGCTCATGGGCGCCACCCTCGCCAACGGCGGGCGGCAGCCGGTCACGGGCGAACAGGTGGTGGAGATGGACACGGTCCAGCGGATGCTCTCCGTCATGCTCACGTGCGGCATGTACGACGACGCCGGCGCGTGGACCAGCGCCGTCGGCCTCCCCGCCAAATCCGGGGTGGGCGGCGGCCTCATGGCCGTGCTGCCGGGGCAGCTGGCCATCTCCGTGTATTCGCCGCCGCTGGATGAGCACGGGTCCTCGGTGCGCGGGATCGCGGCCACCCGGCGGATCGCCTCGGAAATGAGTCTGCACTTCGTTCAGGCGGCCCGGATCGGCCGTTCCGTCATCCGGGAGCATTACCCGATCACGGAGTCCCCGTCCGGGGTGCGCCGGAACCAGGAGGCTACGGACGTGCTGGCCCAGCACGGGCACCGGGCCCAGCTGGTGCAGTTGCACGGTGACCTCCTCTTCGCCGGCGCGGAGTCGGCGGCCCGGCACATCAGCGCGCTCGACGAGGAGGTGGAGATCCTCCTGCTGGACGTGCGCCGGGTGGACGAGGTCAACAAGGTGGCGCTGCGCATCATGGAGCAGCTGCGGGACCGGTTCGAGGCGGACGGACGGCAGCTGGCGGTGATTGATTCGGGCGGGCGGCTCGCCGAGGTGCTCGAGGACGGCCCCACCCCCGTGTTCCCGGGCAGCACGGAGGCCATCGAGTGGGCAGAGGAGCGGCTGATCCGCGCCTATGGCCGGCGCGGCCTCATCCCGCGCACGGCCACCTTGGCCGAGTTCGCGGCGCTGGCGCCGCTGACGGAGGAGGAGGTCAGCGCGCTGGATGCGCACATGGAGGATGTGGAGTACGACGACGGCGACCTGATCCGGCGTTCCGGCCAGAAGTTCGGCGGGATCTACTTCATCACCTCCGGTGTGGTGGCCTCCAGCACCCTGCACGACGGGCACCGGGTCCGCTACGCGACGCTAGGCCCGGGCATGACGTTCGGGGAGATCGCCCTCGGCGGCGGCGCGCCCGTCCGGGTCCGGGCCAAGGGGCCCGTGCGGCTGCGGCTACTGACCACAGAGGCGATCGAACGCATCGAGCGGAACGAGCCGTCCCTGGCGCTGGCCTTGTGGAAGGCGGTGGCCACGGACGCCTACGCGCGGGTGGAGCAGAACCTGCAGGAGGTGGCGGTCCGCGTCCGGATCTAGGACGGGGGCGCGTTAGCCGACCCGCAGGCCCAGCTGGGCGGCGAGGGCCGGGGCCAGGTCCTGCAGCTGGAACTCGTCGATGGTGGCTCCGGCCAACCCGGAGAGCCCGGAGATCGCCCGCAGCTCGGCACCGCGCAGGTCCACGTCCGTCATCCGCGCCTGGTCCACGGTCAGCGTGTCGATGCGGCAATCGCTGAACCGCACCCGCTCCAGCCGCGCCCCGGAGAGGTCGAGGTCCCCGAGCACGAGGCCGCGCAGCTCCACGTCCCGCAGGCGCGCGTGGCGGAGGTTAACGAAGTCCAGCTTGCCGCCGTCGAACACGGTGGCTCGGAGGCTGGCCCCGGCCAAATCCGCCGAGCCGATGCGGGCGCCCGTCAGCGCCGTGTTGGTCCACGCCGAGTCGGGGGCCTCCAGCGTGGGGGCCTGCAGTTCCGCGATGCGGCAGTCCGTGAAGGCCGCCCGCGTCAGGGCTGCCCCGGCCAGGCGCACCCGGCGGAACGTGCAGCCCGTATACACGGTGTCCTCCAGGTCCACGCCCGCGGCGTCCTGATCCGCGAACCCGAGGTCCTCCGCGCGGCCGTCCAGATCCAGCGCCGCGAGGTCGCCGGTCTCGCCCGGATCGACGTCGGCAAAGGCGGGCAGGCGCGGGGGCTTCGGGGCGGCGGAAGTCATACGGCCAGACTATCGGGCACGCGGGGCCAACCTGTGGGTCCCGCGGTCTACCGTGGGCTCATGATCGATTTCAACAACTCGTCCTTCGTCAAGCTCGCCCCCGCCGACGCAGAGGCCACGGCGCAGGAGCTGGCCGGCCTGCTCATCGAGGGAGAGCGCGTCGCCGCGGCCTTCCGCGGCATGCGGGACTACGTGGCATTCACGGACAAGCGCCTGATCGTGGTGAACGTGCAGGGCATCACCGGCAAGAAGAAGGACTTCACCTCCCTGCCCTACAACAAGATCCAGTCCTTCTCCGTGGAGACGGCCGGGACGTTTGACCTCGACGCGGAGCTGGACCTCTGGTTCAGCGGCCTCGGCAAGGTGCGGCTCGAGTTCACCAGCTCCGTGGACATTCGCTGGATCTCTCAGTTCATCGGTTACTACACCCTGTAGGCCGCGCCTGTTCGGCCTTCACCACCACCTGCAGGATGGATACTATCGACCCATGCGCCCCGTGTCTCGAAACGTAGCGGCCCTCACCACCGCTTCCCTCCTGGTCGCCTCGCTCAGCGCGTGTGGAGAGCAGCGGCCCGCGCCGGACGCCACCGCGGAGGCGCTCGTGGCCGCGCTCACCACCGGGGACTTCAGCTCGGTGCCGCTGAACGGCACGGACGCAGCGGCGGCAGGCGACGCCGTCGTGCAGGCTTTCGAGCCGCTGGCCGGGCTGGAACGAACACACCAGCTGCTCGGCGTCGACGTTCCGGAAGAGACGGACGCGGCGGAGGAGCCGGCGGCGACGGCGCGGATCGAGACCACCTGGGACGTGCCGGCCACGGAGGACGACTTCACCTACACCACCACCGCGGAGCTCACCTACGACGCGGAGGCCGAGCGCTGGGAGGCCCTCTTTGGCCCGGAGGTGCTGGCCCCCGGGCTGACCGCTGGCGGCTACCTCGCGGATTCGCGCACCCCCGCGGCGCGCGGAGACATCCTCGGCGAGGGCGGACAAACCCTCGTCACGGAGCGGGACGTGCTGAACATCGGGATCGACAAGGCGAACCTCAGTACCGAGGCGCAGCCGGCGGCCGCGCGGGAGCTGGCCGAGCTCGTCGGGATCGACGCGGACGCGTACGTGGATCAGGTGGCCGCGGCGGGGCAGAGCGCGTGGGTGCAGGCCATCACCCTGCGCGCCAACGATCGGGACGTCACGGACGCGCAGCTCGCCGCGATCGACGGCGTCCTGGTGCAGCAGGGCACGCTGCCACTAGCACCCACGCGGGAGTTCGCCCGGCCCGTGCTGGGCACGGTGGGGCCGGCCACCGCGGAAATCGTCGAGGCCTCCGAGGGGCGGATCGCCGCCGGGGATGTCACCGGGCGCTCCGGGTTGCAGGCCAGGTACGACGAACAGCTGGCCGGCACCGCGGGCCTGAGCATCGCCCGCTACACGGAGGACGGTGAGAAGGCGGAGGAGCTCTTCGCCACCGCCCCGCAGGACGGAGCGGACGTACAGACCACCCTCGATGCGGACTTGCAGACCGCGGCGGAGACCGTGCTGAACGGCGCCGCGGAGCTCGAGGACGTCCCGTCCGCGCTGGTGGCCATCCGCCCGTCGGACTCCGCGGTCCTCGCCGCCGCGTCCGGCCCCGGCAGCGGCGGCTACAACACCGCACTGCTGGGCCAGTACGCCCCGGGCTCCACGTTCAAGGTGGTCAGCGCGTTGGCCATGCTGCGCGGCGGAGCCACCGCGGACTCGAGCTTCGAGTGCACGGAGACCACCACCGTCAATGGGAAGACCTTCAAGAACTTTGACGCCTATCCGAGCGCCGCGCTGGGCCCCATCCCGCTCTCCGAGGCGCTGGCCCAGTCCTGCAACACCGTGTTCGTCAACGCCGGAGCCGACGTCGGGGCGGCCGCGGTGGCGGATGCGGCCGCCGCGCTGGGGCTCACCGGGGAGGACACCACCGGCACCGGCGCGTTCCGCGGGTCCGTGCCGGCGGATTCGGAGGGGACGGAGCTGGCCGCCAACATGATCGGCCAAGGCGTCGTGCTCGCCTCGCCGCTGGGCATGGCCACCGTGGCGGCATCCGTCGCCGCCGGGCAGACCGTGCAGCCGGCCCTGGTGCTCGACGCCGCGGACAGCGACGACGAGGCGGACGCCTCGGGCGCGGCTGCAGAGTCCGGGACCGCGGACGCCTCGCCCACCGCCGAGGCCGACGCGGCGCCGTCGTCCTCCACCCTGGCCGCGGAGGAAGCGGAAGCGTTGGCGCAGATGATGGGCGGGGTGGTGGACCACGGCACCCTGACGCTGCTGCAGGACGTTCCCGGCGAGCCCGTGATCGGTAAATCCGGCACGGCGGAGTACGACGACGAGCAGAACGCGCACGCGTGGACGATCGCGATCCAGGGCGATCTGGCGGTCGCGGCGTTCGTCGAAACCGGGGACGGCGGATCGCGCACGGCCGGCCCCCTGGTCCGGGACTTCCTCACGGCCGTCCAGGCGGAGACGGACCAGAACTAGCAGGCATTTCCCGAGCGCAACACAGCGTCCATACAGGCTCGGTCAGTAATGTCGTAGACACCTTCCTCTCAAGGTGCGAGTGATGAACACGGGCCCCAGCCATCCCCCCTCCGGCTGGGGCCCGACTCATGCCCGGGGCCCTTGGCGCGGGCCATGACCCGACCACTCCCCTACCCACGGGGCGCCTGCGGGTCTATCCTGAACCCAACCTCGGGGAGCGCGCCCGGCGAGCGGGCACCCTCGGGACCTGGCGGATGGGGGCCCGCATGGCACGGCAAACGGCGCTCGGCGAATGGGCTTGTCCCTGCACGGACCGTGGGCTGCAGGCCACCCTCTCCTGCCCTACCTGCGGAGGCCGCGGCTACCTCAACTACAACCCGCACACCGTCGCTGCGCCGGGCGTGAACCCGCTGAACATCGCCACGGACGGCCGGTTGTGGGCCATCGGTCTCCGCAACACGGCCGTGGCCCTGTGCCTGCTGATCATCGCGGCCGGCCTGCTCGGCGCCGTCATGATTGTCTCCACGTGGTGGATGGCGGCACCGGGCCTGTTGCGGAGCGCGGCCCAAACCCTCCCCGCGTCCTGGGTCGCCCGAACTCCCGACGACTCGGGTGCCCCGTGGGTTATCTTCGCGCTGCTGGCCGCCCTCGCGCTCGTCGTCTTCCTGCTGCTGACCCGGCCCGCGCGCCGGGCGAGCAGCCGGTTCGGTCGGCTCGGCTGGACCACCACCCGCGCCCTCCTCACCGTTCTCGCCCTGGGGCTGGCGGTCGCCGTCGCCGGCATTGCCGCCGGAGCGGACCTGGCCGAGCCCGCCACCACCGGCACCTATCTGGGGCTGAGCGCGCAGGCGCCGACGGGCTTCACCGGTCAGGTCCTGCCGACCGACTCCCTGTGGGCACTGGGCTGGGTCACCGGCGTCGTGCTGCTCTGGGGCGGCTTCAGCGCGTGGCGGCTCCACCGCCGATGGCGCGAACGTCAATCACCGATTCACCCACCCATCACCGAGGTCCCGTCATGACGCCCCACCCCTGCCGCTGCCTCGCCGTCGCCGGCGCGTTGGTTCTCACTGCGAGCACCCTCGCCGCCTGCTCCTCCTCGTCGGGCGACTGCCCACTCACCGGGGACACCATCGCCGACTACTTCGTGACCGAGTTGAACTCGGCCGAGCAAACGGTGGTGGAGACCGAGGATGAGGAGTTGCCGGAATTGTGCCTGTATCAGCGCACCTTTGCCGACGCCGAGGAGGGCACGTACGCGCGCATCGGCATCAGCGTGGGCTTCAGCGACACGTTCACCGAGGAGGACTTTGCCGCCCGCGTGGCCGACTTTGACGCGGACTCGGACGAGGACACCTACGTCGAGGAGGTCGCCGGGGTGATGATGACCGTCGACGAGGCGCGCGGAGCCGGTGCTGTGATTGACGGCGAACACTACTGGGTGGGCTGGACCGACTACCGGGATGGCCAGATTCATCGCCCGGCTCTCGCCAAGGACACCACCGGGGCTGACGCCGCACATGTGGTGCGATTGCTCATCCTGACCGGCGCCGGAGCCGACGAGGAAGGGTGGATGTCCGCGGGCGACTCGGCCTCCGGCACGCCGCAGGACACCTCGGCCGCGGCCGCTGATCCGGCCGACGCTGCGGCCGCTTCGACCGATGCCGCCGACGAGGACTGGGGCAACGAGACCAGCGATGACGACGCGGCCGGCGGGGTGTGGGCGGACGACGCCGACGACGAGGCGCCCGGCTACGCGCCCTTTCCCGAGGCCCCGGAGCAGATCGGCCCGCTGCCGGGCAGCGAAGACGACCCGGTCGAAAGCGGCGGGTCCACCGAGTGGGACGGCGGCGAGGTGGGAGGCGAGGCGGACCACGAGCTGGTCGGCACGGTCCTCGCGCCGCCGGATCCGATGATCGCCGTCTTCGAGCTCTGGGAGACGCCCGGCTACCCGGACTGCGCCATGGTGGTGGCCGGGACGCCCTGCGTCGGCGGGGCCGTGATCTACGACGGCGCCGTCATCATCAACGCCCTGCGGTCCCACATCTCCAGCGGAGCGGACGATTCGACGCGGGATACGGCCGTGTTGCTCGAGCCGAACGCAGATGGCACCTGGACGGTGGCCCGGTATTGGGAGACTGAGAACCCGCTGGACGAGTTCCTCCCGGCGTGGGCGTCCTAGTCAGCTGGCGCCCCGGCTGGCCACGCTCGTTGTCCACAGCAGGGGCCGACCGCGGGCCGACGAGCACCCCGCGCCGGTAGGCTGACGTCAACGCCGTGCAGCGTGAGGCGCCACCGCGCCGCGCAGGATGCCGACCGCAGGAGAAGGAGACCGCATGAGCACGCCACAATCCGGGGCATCGGACCCGCAGCAGCCGCACCAGCACCAGCCGGGGGCGCAGCAACCAGGCCAACAGCCCGGTACGCAGCAGCCCGGCTACCACCAATACGGCTACCCGCAGCATCAGCCCGGCCCGCAGTACCCGCAGGCCGGCGCCGCTCCAGCCGGCCCCTACGGGCATCCGGGAGCGGGGTACCCGGCGGGCATGCGGCCCACCAACACTTTCGCCATCATCTCCCTGGTCTCCAGCTTCTTCATCGCGGTCGTGGGCATCGTCTTTGGCCACCTGGCCCGCAAGCAGATCCGGGAAACGGGCGAGGCCGGGGACGGGCTGGCGATCGCCGGGCTCATCATCGGCTACGTGCACCTGGGGTTCTGGATCGTCTTCGGGCTGATGTTCCTCATCCCGCTGTTCATGATGCCCTTCTTCATGACCCTCGCCGTCGGCTAACCCGCCATGCCCGCCCCGCCCGTCCCGCGCGTCACCGTGATCGGTTCCCTCAACGTGGACCTCGCCGTGACCATGCAGCGCCTGCCCGCCCCCGGTCAGACGGTCCTGGCGAACACCCTCGCCGTCTCCCCGGGCGGCAAGGGCGCCAACCAGGCCCTCGCGGCGGCGCTCAGCGGCGCGGAGACCGCGCTGATCGGCGCCGTGGGCCGGGACCAACACGCCAGCGTGGCCCTCGAACTGCTGCGCGGGGCCGGTGTGGACCTGACGGGCGTGGCCACGGTGGACGGGCCCACCGGAACCGCCCTGATCCAGATTGACGCGGATGGGGAAAACTCCATCGCTGTGGTGCCCGGTGCCAATGCGCTCGTCGGCGTGGAACGGGTCCGCGGACTCGGCCGCCTGGGCGGCGTCGTCGTCCTCCAAGGAGAAATTCCGCCGGAGGCCCTAGACACCGCAGCGGCAGCCGTCCGGGCCACGGAGCACGACGGCGGCGCGCCGGCCCGCTTGGTCCTAAACCTCGCGCCGGTGGTCCGCGTCGCAGAATCCACGCTCCTGACCGCCGACCCGCTGGTGGTCAACGAGCAGGAAGCACGCGCGCTAGTGGGCCGCGGCGGCGAGCGGGCGTCCACGCCCGAGGGCGCGGCCCGGGCCCTCGTGGGGCTCGGGGTGCGCAGCGCGGTCATCACGCTCGGCGCGGCCGGGTGCCTCGTCGCCGAACCCGGTAGCCCCGGCTCGTCCGACGAGCCGGCCGAACTCGCCGTGCGGTGCGAGCGGATCGACGCCGTCCCGGCCACGCCGGTGGACAGCACCGGCGCGGGAGACGCCTTCGTCGGGGCCCTCGCCGCCCGGCTGGCGGCGGGCGATTCGCTCCGCCACGCGGCGGCGGCAGGGAACGAGTTCGCGGCCCGCTCCGTCACCCGCGCCGGGGCGCAGGCCTCCTATCAGCCTGAGCGCCGCGCCCGCTAATCCACCAGCTCCAGCGCCGTCTCGAGGCTCCGCAGCGCCACCGCGTGATCGACGCGGGTGAGCGCAAAGGCGGAGGTCACCAGCGCGGTCACCGCCTCCGCCACACGCGCCCACTGCTCCGGCTCGGCGCGCGGATGACGCGCGCTCACCCCGGCGTACAGTGCGGCGCGCAGCTCTTCCCGGTAGGCCGCCACGGCCTCGCCCACCGCGGGCTCCATGGCCACCGGCGCCCCGGCCGTATTCATCAACAAGCACCCGTACCGCCCCGCGGCCGCGTCCGGGTCCGCGAGCGCCGACTTCACCCCGCGCAGGTAGTCGACGACGGCCTCGCCGTCCACGTTGTCGCCGGTCATGGGCCGCAACCGCGGGGCGATGACTTCCTGCAGGTAGCTGCGCACGGCGGCGTCGAACAGGCCCCGCTTGCTGCCGAACGTGTTGTACAGGCTGGACCGGCGCAAGCCCGTGGCGGCCTCCAGCTCGGGAATCGCCGCCGCCTCATACCCCCGGCGCCAAAACACCTCGCGGGCGGCGCGGGCCGCCACGTCCGTGTCAAAGGTCTGCACTCGCCCCACGCGGGCCTCCCACCATCGCTCTTTGCGTACCGTTCGTTCCAGTATATATTGGAATGGTCAGTTCAATAATTCGTTTCCCGAGCCAAGGATCCCTATGATCATCGCCGGCCTCACCCTTGCCGCCCTCGCCGCGGGGCTCCACGTGGTGATCTTCTACCTTGAATCCCTCGCCTGGACATCCCCGCGCGCTCGCGCCATCTTCGGCACCACCGAGGAATCGGCGCGCGCCACGCGTGAACTGGCCTTCAATCAGGGCTTCTACAACCTGTTCCTCGCGATCCTCGCCGGAGCAGGCGTCATCGCCACGGCAGCCGGCGCCACCACCGTGGGCCTCACGCTCGCCTTCGCGGGCCTGGGGTCCATGGCCGCGGCCGCGGCGGTGCTCGCGCTGAGTTCACCGGACAAGCGCGGGGCGGCGGCGCGGCAGGGGATCCTCCCGGCGGCCGCCGTCGTCGTGCTGCTCCTAGCTCTCCTGTAACACCCACCACAGAAAGTCGAGGCCCCATGCCTGAGACCACCCACGCACAGAGCACCCAGATTCAGCTGGCTTCCCGCCCCGAGGGCTGGCCGACGGCGGAGAATTTCCGCACCGTCACCGTCGACCTCCCGGACCTCGCCGAGGGGCAGGTGCGGGTGGCCAACGAGTTCGTCTCCGTGGACCCCTATATGCGCGGCCGGATGTCCGCGGCCAAGAGCTACGTCGCCCCGTTCGAGCTGGGCGAGGTCATGACGGGCGGCGCCGTGGGCCGCGTGGTGGCCTCCCGCGCCGCATCGCTCCCGGAGGGCACCCTAGTGTTGCACCAGCTCGGCTGGCGGGACGTCGCTCAGGCCGACGCGGACGCGTTCCGCGCGGTCCCCGAACTCCCGGACGCCCCCTCCTCGCTCTACCTCGGAATCCTAGGCATGACCGGCCTGACGGCCTACGTCGGCCTGACCGAGATTGCCCCCGTCCAGCCCGGGGAGACCGTGTTCATCTCCGGCGCGGCCGGCGCCGTGGGCACCGCCGCCGGGCAGATCGCGCGCCTGCTCGGCGCGGCCCGCGTGGTGGGCTCGGCCGGCTCGGCGGAGAAGGTTGCACTGCTCACGGACAAGTACGGGTTCGACGCGGCCCTGAACTATAAGGACGCCCCTGTCCGGGAGCAGCTGCCGGCCCTGGTGCCGGGCGGGGTGGACGTGTTCTTCGACAACGTGGGTGGGGACCACCTCGAGGCCGCCATCGACGTGATGAACGATCACGGCCGCCTGGCCCTGTGCGGGGCGATTTCCCAGTACAACGCGCAGCAGGCGCCGCAGGGCCCGGACAACCTGGTCTCCTTCATCAAGTCCAGCCTGTCCATGCGCGGCTTCACGCTGGGGAACCACCTCGACAAGGCGGGCGAGTACAACCAGCGGATGAGCCAGTGGTTTGCCGACGGTGAGATTCGCTACGACGAGACGGTGGTGGACGGGATCGAGAACGCCGTCGACGCGTTCCTGGGACTCATGCGGGGCGCCAACACGGGCAAAATGGTGGTCCGCACGGCCTAGCCGCCGGGGGCGTCGGCAGAGGCAGCGTGAGGTCACATTTAGTTGAAGCTTCAATATAACTGTGATGGGCTATCCCCATGAACACCGCGACACCCGCTACGTCTGCCGCCCGCCTGCTCCTTCGCCTCGCCATCGGCGCCCTCTTCGTGGCGCACGGCCTGCAGAAGTTCAACGAGTACACGCTCGCCGGAACCGCCGGCGCCTTTGCTCAGATGGGCATTCCTGCCGCCGAGGTGGCAGCGCCGATCGTAGCCAGCATCGAACTCGTCGGCGGAATTCTCCTCATCATCGGATTCCTGACCCGACCCGCCGCGTTCGCCCTAGCCGCCATCATGGCGGGAGCGCTCTTCATGGTCCACCTGGGCTCGGGGGTGTTCGTGGAGAACGGCGGGTTTGAGCTCGTCCTGGCGCTCGGCGCCGCCGCCCTGGCCTTGGCGCTGGCAGGGCCGGGCAAGGTCTCGCTCGACGCCGCCCTGTTCGGCCGCCGCAACAACGCGCTGGCCCAGCTGGCCTGATCACCGCCGCACCATACTGAGCCCCGTTCTGCGGAACGGGGCTCAGTTTTTTGTCTGGGTACGACGACGCCGGCGCCGTCCCGTTCCTATTGTGTGGGGGTGCCCCGCAAGGATGATTCCGTACCGCGCGAGGCTTTCGCGCGGTCATCATCACTGAATCCTTGGGGGAACTCATGAGTCAATACACCGCGCCGGCGCCCACGCCGCCGGCACCTGTCAAGTCCTCGGCCGGCAAGGGCCTGGGGATCGCCGCTCTGGTCATCGCCATCATCGCGTTGCTGCTCTCCGCGGTCCCGATCATCAACAACGCGGCCGCCGTACTGGGTTTCATCGCCCTGATCCTCGGCATCACCTCCCTCGTCGTGGCCGCCAAGAAGAACGGCGGCAAGGGCTTCGGCATCGCCTCCAGCATCATCGCCGTGGTGGCCATCGTGGTGGTTTTTGCCACGCAGGCCTTCTACACGGCCGCGCTCGATGAGGTGGAACGCTCCTTCAACGAGTCCATGGAGGAGGCGGAGACCGGCGTGCGGGATGCGGACCCAGCGGAGGTCGCCGCGGGTGCCTCGGCGGCCGCCGACGGCGATACCGCGGAAGCCGCCACTGACCAGGCGGACGTTACTCAAGAGGCGCTGACGCCAGGCGCCACCGCCGCGGTGGGCGACTACGAGGTCACCGTGGACGCGGTGAACCTCGACGCCACGGAGGACGTCGCTGCGGCCAATGAGTTCAACAGCCCCGCCGAGGGGCAATACGTGCTCACCGACCTCAGCGTCACCTACACCGGGGACGAGGAAGGCACGCCCTGGCTTGACCTCAACCTCGAGCTGGTCGGCTCGGACGCGCGCATCTATTCGACCACCACGTGCGTGGCGGTGCTGGAGAACAGTGCGATCGACCAGCCGAACCTCTCGGCCGGCGGCTCCTCCAGCTATCAGGCCTGCTTCGACGTCCCGGCGGAGGCCACGGAGGGCGCGCAGGTGCGCGTCGGGTCCACCTTCGACTTCTCGGGTGAGGACTTTAAGGTCTGGGCCGCGCAGTAGCGCAGCCGCTCAATCCATGTGGCGTCGTCGCGTGGTCCTTCCCACCGCGCGGCGGCGCCCTCAGCGCGAGCCCTCCGGCACCCGCCTCCTCTCACCAGAACGACCAAGATACCCCGTGGGGTATTATGGTGAGCAGTTATCCGCCACTCGACGACGGACAGTCATCAAACCTGAGGAGGCCTCATGTGCCGAGGAGTCACGTGCACAGAATGCGGAAAAACGACGTGGGCCGGCTGCGGTCAACACGTGGATTCCGTCAAGTCCGGCGTCCCCGCCAGCCAGTGGTGCGCCGGCCACCCTACCGCGCAGAAGAAGGGGTTCCTCGCGCGCCTGCTCGGGCGCTAAACCCTGAGGCGTGCGCCGCGCCGGAGCGCGGCGTCAGGCCGGGAACAGTGGCAGTAGCCCACCGAGGCTGACCACCACGCCCACCACCGTTCCGGCCAAGACCTGGCCTGGCGTGTGATGGCCGATGCGCACGCGGCTCCATCCGACGAGCGCGACCACGATCACCGCGAGGTGCGCCCCCAGCGGCAGCAGCAACACGCAGTACAGCGCGGCGAATGAGGCGACGGCCGCGTGAATGGAAAGCTTCCAGAACAGATTGACCGTGCCGACGATCAGCAGGCCGAGCAGGAAGAGGCCCACCTCGGCGACGACGACGGCGGGCGCCGCCGTCGCGGTCAAGACCCCGAGCCCGGTCAGGATGGACCCGAAGGCGATCAGCAGTAGCGGCCAGCGCTGCTCGCGCCGGGTGACATGCATGTCGCTCACCCGGCCGGACCAGCGCATCGCTACGAGCGCCAGCCACGGGATGGCCATCGTGAACGCGACGGCCACCAGGGTGGCAGGCCACGCCGTCTCAGGATGGCGCAGGGGGATGCTGACCAGAACCAGCGTGCCGAGGAGCGCCGGAGAGAACACGTGGGAAAGCAGCGTCGCCATCGCCGCCGCCCAGCGACCCCGCGCAGCCTGATGCGCCGGCTGCACACGGTGTGACTCAAGGCCCGGCGTCGCACTCATTCCCACAGCCTAGCGGCAGCGGACCGGACACCTCCGGGCAGGTCCACGGGCCGCCCGGTTGCGCCGGTCTTGACGTTCGGCCGCCGCACCAGCGAAGGCGCGGCGCACCCCTCACCCCGCTGCGCCCGTGAGCGGCGCGGGTTCGGCACTACACGCCGGGGCGCCCTCCAGCAGCCCCAGCAGGTGCCGAGCCGGCGCCTCCGCGCGCTCCGGCCCGGCCGTGACCACCGAGACCGTCCACTCGGGCGTCCCGGACCGCGGCAGCGCCAGCATCATGAGCCCTTGGGCCTGCGGCTTCATGGCCACGTGGCGCGGCACCACGGCCACCCCGAGGCGCCGGGCCACCAAATCCAGCAGCGTGTGCACGTCGTTGACCGTGCACCGCACCCGCCGGTGCACCCCGTTGAACTCGAACGCCGCGTCGGTCAACTCACGAATCCCCCACGACGGGCCGAAATCGACAAACTCCCGGTCCGCCAGATCCGCCCATTGCACGGCCTGCGCCTCCCGCGCACCGACCCCTTGGGCCGGGCCCGCCGGTACCGGCCGCCGCCCGGACAGCAGCTCGTGCCCCTCGTGAGCCAGGAAGACCAGCGGCTCCCGCCCGAGCTCGCGGTGGGTCAGGGACCCAAAGTGCCCGCGGGTGGCCACCAGCGCCACGTCCAGCTCGCCGTCGCGCACCATGGACATCAGCTCCTGCGATCCCCGCTGCGCAAAGTGCGTCTCCACGGCCGGGTGCCGCCGATGAAACCGCTCGAGCAGCGGGTTGATGTCCACGACGCCGAGGCACTGTTCGGACCCGATCCGCAGCGTGCCGGCGACGGCCTGGCTGGCCTGCACGACGGCGTCGCGCGCCGACGCCGCTTGCTGCAGCATGGCCCGCGCGTGCGGCAAGAGCGCCAGCCCCGCCTCGGTGGCCTCCACCCGCCGCGTCGTCCGGCGGAAGAGCTGCGCGCCCATCTCCTCCTCGAGCGTGCGGATGGCCGCCGAGAAACCGGACTGGGAGATCCGCGTGAGCTCGGCCGCGCGCGTGAAGTTCCGCTCCTCGGCGAGCGCCACGAGGTACTCCATCTGCCGCAGATCCATTGATCGCTCCTACTGCTCAGTGTTATCCATCAAAACTGTTGGACTTCTAAATGCCTGCTTTCTAGAGTGACACACGGCACTAGAACCCACCACGCGAGGAGTACCCGTGCACCACAGGACACTGCCCACCCGCCGGATCGGAGACCGCACCGTCTCGGCCCTCGGCCTCGGCGGCATGCCCCTGTCCATCGAGGGCCGCCCGGACACCGCGCAGTCCGTAGCGACCATCCACGCCGCGCTGGACGCCGGGGTCACCTTGATCGACACCGCGGACGCGTACCACCGGGACACTCGCGAGGTCGGGCACAACGAGGAGCTCATCGCCCGCGCCTTGCGCGAGTACGGCCCCGGGGCCGACGACGTCTTGGTCGCCACCAAGGGCGGTCACCTGCGCCCGGGCGACGGCTCGTGGACCAAGAACGGCCGCCCCGAGTACCTCAAGGAAGCCGCCAAGGCCTCGGCGCAGCGGCTCGGCGTCGAGGCGATCGGCCTCTACCAGTTCCACCGGCCGGACCCGGAGGTTCCCTACGAGGATTCGATCGGCGCGATCCGCGAGCTGCTGGACGAGGGCGTGATCGCTCTGGCGGGGATCTCCAACGCGAACATCGAGCAGATCGAGACGGCCGACGCGATCCTCGGCGGCCGGCTGGCCTCGGTCCAAAACCAGTTCAGCCCGCGCTTCCGCTCCTCCGAGGAGGAGTTGCGTCACTGCGCGGCCAAGTCCATCGCGTTCCTGCCGTGGAGCCCGCTGGGCGGCATCGCCCGGGCTGGAGAGCTGGCCCGCGACCACGCGGCCTTCGCGGAGGTTGCGGCCGAGCTGGAGGTCAGCGTGTATCAGGTGACGCTGGCGTGGGAGCTGGCGCTCGCACCCGTCGTCGTTCCCATCCCCGGCGCCTCACGCGCCGCCAGCATTCAGGACTCGGCCCAGGCCGCGCACCTGCAGCTCACGGAGGATCAGATGAACCGCCTCAGCGCCACCACCTCAGGAGAGAAATGAAGACCACGTCACTGCCCGGCGTCACCCTGCCGGCGCCCAACCTCATTCAGGGCCTGATGCGCATTCAGGACAAGTCCGACGATCAGGTGCGCGAACTGGTGCGCGCGGCCCGCGAGGCCGGGATCACGTTCTTCGATCATGCCGACATCTACGGCGTGGACACCCACGGCTGCGAGCGCCGGTTTGCCGAAGCCATGCAGCTCAGCGCCGCCGAGCGGGACCAGTACACGCTGCAGTCCAAGGCGGGAATTGTCCGCTCGGGACCCTACTTCGACTTCTCCTACGAACACCTGACCCGGCAGGTCGAGGGCTCGCTGCGGGCGCTCGGCACGGACTACCTGGACATCCTGCTGCTGCACCGCCCGGACGCCCTCATGGAGCCGGAGGAGGTGGCCCGCGCGTTTGATGACCTGCACGCCGCCGGGAAGGTCCATGCGTTTGGCGTCTCCAACCACACGCCCGGGCAGATCGAGTTGCTGCGCCAGCACGTACGGCAGCCGATCATCGTCAATCAGCTGCAGCTGTCCATCGCGCACGCGCCGCTCGTGACCCAGGGCCTGGCCGCCAACATGGCCCACCTCGAGCAGTCCGCCTCGCGGGACAGTGGGGTGCTGGATTACTGCCGGCTGCACGGAATCACGGTGCAGGCGTGGTCCCCGTTCCAGTCCGGCACGGCGGCGGGGCCGTTCCTCGGTTCACCGGCCTTTCCCGAGCTGAACGCGGTGATCGACCGCCTGGCCGCGAAGTACCAGGTGGCGCCGATCGCCATCGCCACCGCGTGGATCACGCGCCACCCGGCCGGGATGCAGGTGGTCCTCGGCACCACCACGCCAGAGCGCATCACGGCCGCCGCGGAAGGGTCCGAACTGCCCCTGACCCGGCCCGAGTGGTACGAGCTGGTCCGCGCCGCCGGCTACACGGTCCCGTAGAACCCATCAGCTACGCCGGGGCGCTCACCCGAGCCTAGAGCCCGGCGAGCAGCTCGCGGGCGGCCGCGGCCGGATCGGCCGCCTCGGTGATGGCGCGCACGACGACGATCCGCTCGGCCCCCGCCTCACGCACCTCGGGCAGACGCTGCGCGTCGATCCCGCCGATGGCGAACCACGGCTTCTTCGCCACGGCGGAGGCATAACCCAGTAGGTCCAGCCCGACGGCGGCCCGGCCCGGCTTGGTGGGCGTCTCCCACACCGGCCCCACGCAGAAGTAGTCGATGCCCGGGTCCTGATTGGCCGCGTTGATTTGATTGAGCGAGTGCGTGCTGCGGCCGATCAGCACCTCCGGGCCCACCAGCGTGCGCGTCTGCATGGTGGACAAGTCCCCCTGCCCCAGGTGCAGCACATCGGCGCCGGTCAGCACGGCAATGTCCGCGCGGTCGTTGACCGAGAATAGGGCGCCCGCCTCCCGCGCCACGCGCCCCAGGAGGTTCACGCGCTCGATCTCCGCGGCGGCCTCCATGGACTTGTCCCGCAGCTGGATGATGTCCACCCCGCCGGCGTACGCGGCACCCAGGAAGTCCTCGAGGTCCGCCTGCTCGGTGCGCGCGTTGGTGCACACGTACAGGCGGGCCGCGGTCAACCGCTCCAGCCGCTCCGTCCGCGTCAGCCCGCCCGGGGTCGCGCCGAAGCCGTCCGTCATGAGTGCCTCATCGATCTCAGCCATGTGTCTACAATAGGCGCGTTCCGTGGGAGCCCGAACCGGGCTGAGAGGGCGCCGAGGCAGGTAGGCGCCGACCACCACACCTGATGCGGGTCATGCCGCCGTAGGGAGGAAAATGCCGCACGTCGTCGTCGCGGGTGCCGGGATCATCGGCCTCGCCACCGCCGCCGAACTGCTACCCCGTGGGTGGGCCGTCACGGTGTGTGACCCGGCCCCGGCCTCGGGCGCCAGCCACGCCGCCGCGGGCATGCTGGCACCCGCCGCGGAAATGGTGTGGGGACAGAACGCGCTGTACCCGCTCATGATCGCCTCCGGGCGGATGTACCCGGACTTCTTGGCCCGCCTCGGCCACGCAGACGGCGACGCCGCCGATCTGGGTCACGTGCGTAACGGCACCCTCGTGGTCGGGGCCGACGCCGCGGACCGGGCCGCACTGGCGGACCTGACGGCCATCCAGCGCGCGGCCGGCCTGCCCGTGGAAACGGCCACCACCCGGCAGCTCCGCCGGCTCGAGCCCGCCCTCTCCCCCGCGATCTCCGGCGGCGTCCTCCTCCCCGAGGACCACCACGTCGACCCGCGCCGACTCACCGCGGCCCTGCTCCGGCACCTCGAGGCCCACCCCCGCGCCGAACTCATCCGCCGGGGCGTGTCCGCCCTCACGGGCACCACCACGGACGCCGGGCGGGCGACGGACGGCGTCGTCCTCTCCGACGGGCGGCGCCTGGCCGCCGACCAGGTGGTGCTGGCCACCGGCCTCGCCGCGCGCGAGCTGGCCGACCTTCCGCTGCGGCCCATTCACGGGGACATCCTGCGCCTGAAGCTGCCAGCGTCCAACCACCCGCTCATCACCCGGACGGTGCGTGCGCTGGTCAACGGGCGGCCCGTCTACGCGGTGCCGCGGGGGGACGGGATTGTCCTTGGCGCCTCCAGCCGCGAGGATTCCGGCGCGGGCGTACGCACCGAGTCCGTCCACGAACTCCTCGACTCCGCCCACCGCATCCTGCCCGGCGTGCTGGATTCCACGCTAGAGGAGGCCACTGCGCGGGCCCGCCCGGGCACCCCGGATGACGTCCCCCTCATCGGCCGCCGGGATCCCGGCCTCGTGGTCTCCACCGGATACTCGCGCCACGGGATCCTGCTGGCGCCGCTGGGGGCGCGGCTCACCGCGGACCTGGTCGCCGGCTCCCCGCCGCCGTCGACGGGGCACGACGACGCAGCGGGCCCGTCCCTCCTCCCCCTGACCGCCGAGGCGAACGTGGCGGCCCTGCTGGCCGCCGTCGCACCAGACCGCTTTCCCGCAACCGTGACCGCTAGGAGCACCCCATGAGCACCCCCCACCCACCGGAAACGGACGTGACCTTCACCCTGAACGGCGCCGAGCGCACCGCCGCGCCCGGCGCCACCCTGCGGGAGGTGATCGCCGCGGAGATCGGCCGCGAGGTGGGCGACGACGGCCGCCTGCCGGGCGGGCAGGGCACCGGTGTGGCCGCCGCCGTCGACGGCGAGGTCGTCCCGCGGGCCCGCTGGGTCACCACCGGCGTCGGCGGCGCCCGAATCGAGCTCGTCACGGCAACGCAGGGAGGCTGACATGAGCCAGCAACAGAACCTCATCATCGACGGCGTGGAACTTTCCAGCCGCCTCATCATGGGCACCGGCGGGGCCACGAGCCTGTCCACGCTAGAGGACGCCCTCGTGGCGTCCGGCACGGAGCTGACCACGGTGGCCATGCGCCGGTTCTCCGCGGAGACGGGCTCCAGCGTCTTCGCGATGCTGCAGCGCCTCGGCGTGCGGCCGCTGCCCAACACGGCCGGGTGCTACACGGCCCGGGACGCCGTGCTCACCGCGCAGATGGCGCGGGAGGCCCTGGAGACTCACTGGGTGAAGCTCGAGGTCATCGCGGACGAGGACACGCTGCTACCAGACCCCGTGGAGACGCTGGAGGCCGCGGAGATCCTCATCAATGACGGTTTCACCGTGCTCGCCTACACCAACGATGACCCGGTGACGGCCAAGCGGCTGGAGGACGTCGGCGTCGCGGCCGTCATGCCGGCGGGCTCGCCCATCGGCACCGGCCAGGGCGTGCTAAACCCCTTCAACCTCGAGACCATCGTGGCGCGGGCCTCCGTGCCAGTGATTCTGGACGCGGGCATCGGCACGGCCTCGGATGCGGTGCAGGCGATGGAGCTCGGTTGCGAGGCCGTGCTGCTGGCCAGCGCGGTGACCCGGGCGCACGACGCCGTCGCCATGGCTCACGCCATGCGCCTCGCCGTCGAGGCGGGCCGGCTGGCACGCGGGGCGGGCCGCATCCCGAAGCGGACGCTGGCCCACGCCTCCTCCCCGAGGGACGGGATGATCGCCATGGCGGGCAACCTGTTCGCCTAGGTGCGACCCACGGCCGACTCGCCATCCACAGCAAGTTTCACTGCGCCGTCGGTCCACAGCAACGCGGTCCACGCTGTCGCCCCCAAAACACCGGGCATAGCCTAACTGGATGACACTCGTCCCCCGCCACATCCAGGCTCCCGAATTCAATGTCAGACATCGGTACTACAATGGGGATATGAAGTCGATCAGCAAGAGAGACTTGAACCAGAAGACCGCCAAGGTGCTCGACCGGATCTCCGCGGAAAACGAGCCCGTTCTCATCACGGAACGTGGGAGGCCGCGCTGGCGGATCGAACCCGTCGACGGCCAAACGGACCTGTGGGAGAGGCTGCGCACCGAAGGCCGCCTCACGAGGCCCAAAACGGGCGAAGTCCTGTGGCCGACCGAAAATCCGGGCGACTACACGCAGGCAGAGGTTGGCATTCTCCTCGATTGGGCGAAGGGCGAGCACTGATGCGCTGGTACCTCGACTCTTCCGTGGCGCTCGACGTGGTGCTGCGTCCGCTTGGCCGCTCGGCCTCATGGATGAAGTCCAATCTGACACGAGGTGACGAGTTCGCTTCCTCGTCGCTGTTAAAACTCGAAGCTGCCCGTGTTCTACGCCGAGAGAACCTAGCCCTACAGTCCGCGGATCACGTGCTGCGCAACGCATCGTTTTTCGGCATCGACGACGGCGTCCTCCGGTTCGCCGCCGCCATCGAGCCGCACGTCAAGTCCCTCGACGCCATCCACCTGGCGACCTGCTCGCTGCTCGGTTCCACCGTGACCATGGCCAGCCATGATCGACAGATGCTGGCCGTCGCGGAAGAGCTCGGTCTCGACGTGCACGATCCGCGCACCCCTTCTTGACCTCGTATGAGCACCCGGATGCGCATTTCGTGGGAGGGCACCGATAGCCTGAACCCGTGTCCACGGTCCGCGCAGCCCTCACCGTGCTCCGGCTGCTTCAGGAGAGCCCGGCGTCGGCCCTGCTGCGCACCGACACCGCGCCGAGGGACGGAATGATCACCATGGCGGGCAGCCTGTTCAGCTAAGCCGCTTGCCAGAACGTGGTCCAGCCCACTCTTCCTTGCTCCACGTGAGCGAGGTACTGTGACGCATATCAACACTCAGTGCGCGCCCGTGGACGCGCTCGGCCGTGAGGATCACGATGAATTTGCCAGCCCTTCCCACCCGGCTTCTTGCTGAATTCCTAGGAACCTTCGTCCTCGTCTTTGGCGGCTGCGGCAGCGCCATCTTTGCCGCCCAAGTGATGGACACGGACGCCGGCGTCAACCTCGGCATCGGGTTCGTCGGCGTGGCCCTCGCGTTCGGCCTCACCGTGCTGGTGATGGCCTACGCCGTGGGGCACATCTCCGGCGGGCATTTCAATCCCGCGGTGACGTTGGGCGCCGTTCTCGCCGGCCGCGCCGAGGCCAAGGAAATCTTCCCCTATTGGGTGGCCCAGCTGGTCGGGGGCACGTTGGCCGGAGCCCTGCTGCTCCTCGTCGCCATGGGCAAGGAGGGCTTTGACCCGGTGGCCTCCGGGTTCGCCACCAACGGCTACGCCGAACGCTCCCCGGACGGCTACTCCCTCGTGGCCGTCCTGTTGGCGGAAATCATCCTGACGGCGGTGTTCCTCTACGTCATCCTGGGCGCCACGGACCGCCGCGCACCGGCCGGGTTCGCGCCCATCGCCATCGGCCTGGCCCTGACACTGATCCACCTGATCTCCATTCCCATCAGCAACACCTCCGTGAACCCGGCGCGCTCGCTCAGCGTCGCGTGGTTCGCCGGGCCGGATGCGCTCGGCCAAGTCTGGGTGTTCATCGTGGCCCCACTCATCGGCGCGGCGATCGCCGGAATCACCTACCGGATGCTCTTCCCGGACCAGCACGAGGTCTCCTGAGCGGGCGCTGGCCGGGCACCAGTGTTCCTCCGGCCACAGACGGCTGACGGCACCGCGCGGCAGGAGTAAGGTGCGAGGCACAGGGGCTCACGCCCTTTTCTCGTACCGAAAGGTTCAACATGGTCACGGTTGCAGAGAACATGGTTGCCACGCTGCGCACCAACGGCGTCGAGCGCGTTTACGGGCTCCCCGGCGATTCGCTGAACGGCTTCACGGACGCGCTGCGCAAGGACGGCACCATCGACTGGGTGCAGGTCCGGCACGAGGAAGCGGCGGCCTTCGCGGCCGCTGCGGAGGCGGAAATGACCGGGGACCTCGCGGTCTGCGCCGGCTCCTGCGGCCCCGGCAATCTGCACCTGATCAATGGACTGTTCGACGCGCAGCGCTCCCGCGTCCCGGTCCTCGCGATCGCCGCACACATCCCCACCCCGGAGATCGGCACCACCTACTTTCAGGAGACGCACCCGCAGGAACTCTTCCGCGAATGTAGCGTCTACGTGGAGTACGTGGCACACCCCTCCCAGATGCCGCGGCTGATGGAAATCGCCCTGCGCGCCGCGATCGAGCAGCGCGGGGTCGCCGTGCTCGTCATCCCCGGCGACGTCGCGCTGGCGGAAGCCCAGAGCACCCGCACCACCCAGATCAGCCGGGCCCGCCCCGTCGTCGTCCCGTCCGAGCAGGAGCTGGACCGGGCCGCGGAACTGCTCAACGACGGCGGAAACACCACCATTTTGGCCGGTGCCGGCGTGGCCGGCGCCCACACCGAGCTCGTCGCGATTGCCGAGCGGCTCGGCGCTCCCGTGGTGCACGCACTGCGCGGCAAGGAACACATCGAGTATGACAACCCGTACGACGTCGGCATGACCGGCCTGCTGGGGTTCTCCTCCGGGTACCGGGCCATGGAGAACGCGGACACCCTGCTGATGGTCGGCACCGATTTCCCGTACCCGCAGTTCTTTCCCGATCACACGCGGACCCTCCAGATTGACCTGCGCGGCACCCAACTGGGCCGGCGGCATCCCGTGGACCTGGGGCTCGTCGGGGACAGCCGGGCCACGCTGGAGGCGCTGCTGCCCCGGCTGACGGAGCGCACTGGGCGCAAGCACCTCGAGGACGCCCGCCAGCACTACGCCAAGACGCGGGAGCGGCTCGACGATTTGGCCGTGCCCCGGCGCGGCAAGGCCGCCATCCACCCGCAATACCTGGCCCGGCTGCTGGATGAGCACGCGGCACAGGACGCCGTTTTCATCCCGGACGTGGGCTCGCCGGTGGTGTGGGCCTCCCGCTACCTGAGCATGAACGGCCGGCGCCGGCTGATCGGCTCCTTTGCCCACGGCAGTATGGCCAACGCCCTGCCGCAGGCCATTGGCGCGCAATCCAACGAGCCGGCCCGCCAGGTGATCGCCCTCTCCGGCGATGGCGGGCTGAGCATGCTGTTCGGCGAGCTCATCACGCTGGTGCAGAACCAGCTGCCGGTGAAGGTGGTGGTCTTCAACAACTCCTCCCTGAATTTTGTGGAGCTGGAGATGAAGGCCGCCGGTTTTGTCACGTACGGGACGGACCTGGAGAACCCGGATTTCTCCGCCGTGGCCAACGCCTTGGGCATCTGGGGCAAGCGCGTGGACTCCTCGCGCAAGCTGCCGCAGGCCATCAAGGAGTTCTTGGCCGTGGACGGGCCCGCACTCTTGGATGTGCGGACCGAGCGTCAGGAGCTCTCGATGCCGCCGAACATCACGGCCGAGCAGGTCAAGGGCTTCACCCTGTACGCCCTGCGGACCGTCATGAATGGGCGCGGGGACGAGCTGCTGGACCTCGCCAAAACGAACCTACGCCAGCTGTTCTAGTCCGCCGGCGCCCGCCTCACCGACGGCTCGGCGCGGCGTGACGCGCCGGCGTCCGGGGAGGCAGCGCCGGCCGCCCAGCTGGCCAAGAGCGTGAACTTCTCCGTGGTCGCGCTGGAGGCCTCCGCCGTATAGGTGGTGATGGACAGGTCCGGCTCACCGGGCAGTTCCAGCACGTCGTAGGTGGCCACCAGCGTGCCCACCTGCGGGTGATGGAAGGTCTTTTCCCCGGTGCGGTGCTCGTGCACGTCCCGCTGCGCCCAGTGGTTCCGGAACTGGGGACTGCGGGTGGAGAGCTCGCCCACCAGCTCCGTGAGCGCCGCGTCGAGCGGGTTGCGCCCGGCCTCGAAGCGCAGCATCGCCGCGGTGAGGCTGCAGGCCAGCTCCCAATCATCGAAGAACGTTTGCGCCCGCGAATCCAGAAAGACGTACCGGGCGAGGTTGGGCCGCTCCGCTTCAAAGTGCTGGCAGAACATAGCCCGGCCCAACACGTTGGCCGCCACGAGGTCCTGATGCCGGTTGTAGACGATGGCCGGGACGGTCATGCTCTCCAGCATGCGCGTCAGGGACGGCCGGACGGTGGAGGGTGGCGCCGGGCGCTCGGCCGCCGGGCGGCCCGTCGCCCGAGCCACATCGTGCAGGTGGGCCCGTTCGACGTCGTTCAGCTGCAGTGCGTCCGCAATCGCGTCGAGGACGGACTGGGACGCGTTGCGGATCTTCCCCCGCTCCAGCTTGGTGTAGTAGTCCACGCTGACGCCGGCCAGAATGGCCACCTCTTCCCGGCGCAATCCGGGCACGCGCCGCTGTCCGTACCCCGCGGGCAGGCCCGCCTGTTCAGGCGTGAGCTGGGCACGGCGGGAGATGAGGAACTCGCGCACGTCGTCGGATGTACTCATGATGCTTCCTAGGATAAGTCCGGCCTTCGGTGGCGTCGCCGCCGGGCGGGCACGGGCACCCGGCCCGCCCGGCGACGTCGTTCGCCCATCCGTCGCGCCGGGGCCGCCTAAACGGTGAGCAGGACCTTGGTGGCGCGGCGCTCGTCCATGGCCTGGTAGCCCTCGGCGGCCTGCTCCAGCGGCAGGGTCAGGTCAAAGACTTTGCCCGGATCGATCTCCCGATCCCAGATCAGCTGAATGAGCTCCGGCAGGAAGCGGCGCACCGGTGCCGGGCCGCCCAAGGTGTGGATACCGGCGAAGAACAGCTGGATGCCCGGGATCTGGACGTCGTGATTCACGCCGACGTAGCCGAGGTGCCCGCCACCGCGCGTGGCGCCCACGGCCTGCATGAAGGACTCTTGGGTGCCCACGGCCTCGATCACCGAATGCGCGCCCAGCCCGCCGGTGAGCTCCTTGATCTTGGCGACGCCGGCCTCGCCGCGCTCCTCGACGATGTCCGTGGCGCCGTAGTAGCGGGCCAACTCCTGGCGTTCGGGGTGCCGGGACATGGCGATGATGCGTTCGGCGCCCAGCCGCTTGGCGGCCAAGACGCCCATGAGCCCGACGGCGCCGTCGCCGACCACGGCGACCGTTTTGCCCGGGCCCGCTTCCGCGGCGACGGCGGCAAACCAGCCGGTGCCCAGCACGTCGGACGCGGCGAGCAAGGCCGGGATGATCTCCGGGTCCGGCTCCCCCGGCGTCTTGACCAGGGTGCCGTCCGCGTGGGGGATGCGGGCCTTCTCCGCCTGGGTGCCGATCCCGCCGGCCACGAACTCGGCGTGAACGCACTTGGACTGGAAGCCGGCCCGGCAGATCTCGCACTCGTTACAGGAAATCACGAAGGATCCGACGACGAAGTCGCCCGGGACCACGGTGGTCACGGCGGAGCCGACCTGCTCGACGACGCCGACGTACTCGTGCCCCATGGCGGTGTGGTCCACGGGCTCAATCCCGCGGTAGGGCCAGAGATCGGACCCGCAGATGCAGGTGGCGGTCAGCTTGATGATGGCGTCCGTCGGTTCCAGGATCTCTGGATCCGCACGGTCCTCGACGCGCACGTCTCCGGGGGTGTGCATAACTACTCCGCGCACTGAAAACTCCTCATGATGAAACTCGGGCGAAAAGCGGATCACTCAACGCTCCCGTCCATCCAACCGCGCGCGCCAGCGGCGTGGGAGGCCTTGTTAGACCCCCTCAGATCACTCGCCGGAGGCGGCGTCCACCCCGAGGTCCGCGGCGTGGCCGCTGATCAGCTGCGCCAGGTCGATGTCGCGGCTGGTCACACCGCCGACGTCGTGGCTGGTGAGCGTGACGGCGACCTCGGGGTAGGTCAGCGTGAGGTCCGGGTGATGATTGGCGTCCTCGGCGGATGCGCCAATGCGGTTGACCAGCTCCAGACCGGTGGCGAAGTCTCCGGTGGCGAACCGCGCGACGAGGGTGGCGTCCTGGGCGGCCCAGTCAGCCAACCCGGCCTCGTGAATGTCGGCGGGCGTGAGGATGCGCTGCGAATCAGTCATGGGGCCATCATCGCGCGCTTGGCCCTCCGCGGCTAGGGGGTGACGATGCGGCGCTTGGTAAGGTGCCCGCATGGACCCCTTCAGTGCGATTGCCCTGACCGCCGTCTTCGTCGCGGTACTCTTCTACATCCTGTGGGGCGTGGTGAAATCAGCGGTCAAGCAGGGCCTCAAGGAGGATCGCGAGGAGCAGCGGCGCCTCGCCGAGCGCGCGGCCGGGCCAGAGGGCACGTCTTCCCCCACCCAGAAATAGCTGGAACACAACAAAGGCCCGGACCGAAGTCCGGGCCTTTGTCACTTTGGTGGGCCGGGGCGGACTCCAACCACATGAGTGGAGGGGCGTCGAGCGGCCGGAAGCCGTGTGGGAACTGGCGAAGCGGGGTCTAAGCTCATCGGGCTCCACGGCTGATTCTAGGCTAGCCGAGGCGGTGACGGAACAAACGAGACGGAGTCGAACACCTCTGACGGCCAAGCAGATAGACGCGATTCAAACTGCCGGCGACAGCGGCGAGAACACCATATCGATCGCACGACGTTTCGAGGCGAGCCGGATGACGGTGTGGAAGAAGACGAGGTGACGTCGTTTAGGCTGGGACGGGTGCCGTCCATCGTTCTAGCTGATCGGTAACGTTGGGCGCGTCGCGAACGAGGGTAGTTTTCCATGAAATTAGACGATCGTTCTGGAGCCTGCCGATCAACGTGATTGGGTGCACGCCCAAGGCGTCCGCCTCCGTCTGCGCCCAGGTCACGCTTGGCCGTTCCGGAACTACGGGGAGCGGTCCCGAGATAGCCAGTTCTCCAGCAAGTTGATCGGCTTCCGTTTCCTCGTCTTGGCTCTCTTCAGATAGGTCGTCAATGATGACCCCACCGTCCTCTGTGAGGTGGCCAAGCATAACGTGGGCGGTTTCGTGGAGGATTGTGAAGAGCACTTTGTCTAGCCGCTTCCATCGGCCGGAGATGCCAATTACGGGGGTCCCATCGACGATCAGTGCGCACCCATCGAGCTTCCCTCCGGGGAACGCTTCAACGTAGATCAGCTTCACTCCGACTTCCGCGAAAGACGCTTGGAAGGCGGCAAACTCCTCCGGATTGCGTGCCCTTTCCGAGAGTTGCTCGGCCAACTCTCGAAGTCGATCACTGGAGTATGGCGGAACCTGCAGCTCACGCGCACTGGCCTTGACGCACGCGACCCAGGCTTGCTGGAGCACTGTCACTGCCTCGTCCGTGTTACTTCGCCTAGCGGCGAATCTGACCGTCAACTCCTCATCAAGGCTCTGCATCCCAAAGAGGTGAAGGACCTCTTTCAATTGCCCATCTGGATCAGAAGCGGTGATGAAGCCACGCTTTCTCAGCAAGGCGACCGGCGCTAACTCACGCAACCTGGCGCGGGTCTTCACGGCGTCAAGGCTCTCTCTGGTGCGCGAATCCTGTGCTTGCTTCCAGAGGAGATAAGAGTCTTGAACCTTGAGCCAGAACTCTGCGCTTGTTCCGAGCGCAGCCGCGATCTGCGCGGCGGACTCGCGAGTGATCTCTTTCTTGCCGGAAATGATCTCGGAGACGAACTGTGCCGGTCGTCCCAGAATCTCCGCAAAGTCGGCCTGAGTCCAGCCGCGCGCGTCGAGTTCGTCAGCCAGGTGTTCCCCGGCCGGGAACACCTCGGCAGCCATCGGCGTACTCATGATCGTCACTCTCCTTCAGTGGTAATCAACCATCTCGATGACGATGGCCAACCGGCCATCGTCATCCGTTTCGAACTTGATGATGAGCCTGAACTGGTCATTCAGGCGGATGGATGAGGTTCCGGCCCGGTTACCCTTGAGCTGCTCCAACCGGAGGGACCGCATCGCATATAGGTCTCGTTCGTCAGTGGCCGCGCGCAGTACCTGGATCTTCTTCCGGTATGCCTTAATGATGTCTGCACCCCGGCGCCGTGGCGCATAGGACGCATCTTCGGCCAGACGCCGAAGATCGTCATCCTCGAAGACGACACGCAAGCACTCCACCTCACCTCGAACAACACGACCAGGTCTAAGCTATCGCACCCTCTTATCGATATACTCATCATGGGTTCATCACCCCTTGACTGAAGTATGATACCTTAGTATCATCGATTCCGCAAGCACAGCAGTGCATAGGATCGACCGCCCTCAGTGGCGGGGACTTGAACCACGAGGAGGTTTAGATGCCCGGATATGCCAAGATCCCTAGCTTCATCAACGACTTGGTTGCTCGTTGCTCAACGGACACCTTCTACGTGAGCAAGGCGAGGACTTATTCGCTCTCGGACCTGGCGTCCGGTGCTCTTGAGCACCTTGGGATCACTTCAGACGGAACGTCTGTGCAACACACTGAAGCCGTGGTGCCCGAAGCCACCAACGGCAGGTGGTCTCGGTACAACACCGACGGCAGGCTCGTCGTCCGCAAGGACCTCCCTAAGGTCGAGAAGGTTATTGGCGGATGGGAAGTCCCCAACTTCGGAGACAGGAAGCGCGGCAGCCATGTGCACTACTCCACGCGTCAGGTATTCCGGAGGGAGGTCTGGTATGCGAATCAGCTGCCTATCCTTATTCGTGTCGGGGGCGCTGCGAACGGACAGGTCACTATCGGCTTCCGCGTTGATCGCGTGTTCGACCGCACGGAACTCGATGAGCGCGGCCTTCACCTGGCAGCCTCACTCCTGAGGGAGAACCTCAACGCTCACGTTTCTATCGTTTCCTCGACGCTCTCAGTCGCTGATTGGCTGGACGACCAACAAGTGACATGGGAACTTCTCCCAAGGGGTGAAGCCAACTTCATCAAGGTTCTGAAGCATTTGAAGCGCAGCCCGGGAAGTCCGCGCTTGAAGACCATGCAGAACAGATTCGAAGCTGTGGAGCGGTTCCACCCGGGAGCGGTCATCGTAGGAGTAGGAGAATTCTCTCACTACTTCGGATTCAAGTTTCGTGAGGACCTTGTCGTCCTGGAAAACCTCGACTACGGGAACGCACTGTATGTGATGTACGAGGACTGGACCACACTCAGCCGCCGCAGCCGAATCGACCTTCTCTCAAATCCAGAAGCTGGCTACGACCGGATCATCCACAAAGAGGGATGGGAGAACCGTCTCAAGGCTGTACTCGCCCTCAAGGGTCATGACGTCACCGGCGGAAAGGAGAGCGGCCGTGGGCAGTCCGAGTGATAGCCGGGCCGTCTTTGTCGTACATGGCCGCAACGAGGCCCTTCGCAAGGCGATATTCGACTTCCTCCGCGGTATCAACCTGTCGCCAATGCAGTGAACGACCACCGTCGGACTAAGAGGCGAGAGCTTGCCGTACATCGGACAGGTGCTCGACGCTGCGTTCACGCACGCCCCAGCCATCATCGTGCTCGTGACCCCAGACGAGGTCGCACGTCTGCAACCGCGCTACGGCCACGGTAATGGTGATGTCGAGATCCAGCCTTCCGCGCAAGCTCGGCCTAATGTTCTCTTCGAAGCAGGGATGCCGCTCGGCCGAGATACAAAGCGCACGATGCTCGTCGAGGTCGGACAAGTGCGTCCGTTCAGCGATGTGGCCGGTCGTCATTCGAGCCGACTGGGCAACTCTGCGGCCAGCCGCCAGGCACTCGCAACCAGGCTCAGCACTGCGGGCTGCGACGTCGATCTGACTGGCACATCACAGGGGCACAGAAACTGTCTGGGTTGACGACATACGTCCCAGTTGATAGGTCTCTGGTGAGTCGCGTCATGCGTCACAGTCTGTGGCATGACTCAGTCACGTGTAGCGGTCTTGAAAGTCATTAATGGAGAGCTGTCTGTCACCGCAGCGGCCGATACCTACGGCTACTCACGTCGGCACTTGCACCGGCTTCTGGCCCGGTACCGGGAAAAAGGCCTAGACGGGCTTGAGCCTGGCTCGAGGCGCCCGCGCTCAAACTCACGACAAACCCCACCGAAACTGCGCGCGCGAATCGTGGAACTACGCCGCCAGCTCACCGCCGAGGGACATGACGCTGGCCCGGTGACCATTGCATGGCATCTCGCCGAACAGGGGCTTCACGTCCCGTCCACCTCGATGATCCGTCGCACCCTGCACGAAGCCGGCCTGATCACCCCGGAACCACGTAAACGCCCCAAAAGTTCCTACCTACGCTTCGAAGCCGACCAGCCAAACGAGACCTGGCAGTCAGACTTCACCCATGCCCGCCTCGCCGACGGCACCGACGTTGAGATCCTCACCTGGCTTGATGACCACTCCCGCTACCTCATCTCCTGCACCGCGCACCAACCCGTCACCGGCGATACCGTCGTGAACACGTTCCTCACCGCCATCGAGCAGCACGGGTGTCCCGCCTCCACGCTGACCGACAACGGCCGCGTATACACCGCACGATTCGGCGGCGGACGCAACGCCTTCGAATATCTCCTACCAACGCTCGGAGTCACCCAAAAGAACGGATCTCCCTGGCACCCACAGACGCAGGGAAAGGTCGAACGCTTCCAGCAAACCCTCAAACGCTGGCTCGCCAAACAGCCGCAACCACCGACCTTAGCTGTCCTCCAAGAACTTCTTGATCGCTTCCGGGAGTACTACAACAACAGCCGACCCCACCGCTCACTGGACCGAACTACACCCGCCAAAGCCTACGCAGCCACACCCAAAGCACTCCCAGCCACCGCCCGGGAACAAAACCACTACCGGATCCGCTACGACCGAGTCGATCAAGCAGGACGCATCACACTCCGCCGCGCCAGCAAGCTCCACCACCTGCACATCGGAGCCCAACACCGAGGCACGCGAATCCTCGCCATCATCGACGACACCACCGTCACCGTCACCGCGCTCGAAACCGGCGAAATCCTCGCCACCAACACCATCGACCCGAACCGCAACTACTGGCGCAACACAAGAAAACCCCCGGGCCGATGGCCCGGGGGTTCCCAGTGACATATGTCGCGACTCATCTGAGACATATGTCCCGACTCATCACATTGGTGGAGGTAAGGGGATTCGAACCCCTGACCTTCTGCATGCCATGCAGACGCGCTACCAACTGCGCCATACCCCCGCAGGTTGATTCTCCGCCGCGAAGCGGTGAACCGGATAAAGACTATACCGGACGGCCGCGCGCAACACCTAATCGCTCATCCGCGGCGGCCGACCCTAGCCACGACGGCGCCTCCAGCCGGCCGCACACTCAACACCCGGCCGAAAATCAGGGCGTTACCTGACCCCATTGTGCCGGGGCACGTCATTAGACTGACAAGCATGACTGGTGATTCTGCCGCTTCTAGCCCCGCCGCGGAGGGCGCCGCTGCCAGCGGCACCCCGGGGGCCGCCGTCGTGCCCGATGCCGCGGAGCACACGGCACGCACCATGTGGCCGCGCATCGCGCTGATCGCCGTCACTATCACGGGCATCGCCTTGCTGATGTACTTCGTCCAGGGCGCCCGGGACATCGTGGCCCCGATCTTCCTCGGCTTGAACCTCATGATCGTGGCCTTCCCCATCCAGCGCGCCCTCGTGGCCCGCCGCGTGCCGCGCTATTTGGCCGCCGCGGCCACCCTGATCGCGGTCCTCGCGCTGGTGATCCTCTTCTTCGGATCCACCGGCTGGGCGGTGGGCGAGCTGTTGCGGGAGCTGCCGGAATACAACCGCGAGTTCAATGAGCTGTGGGTGGATATTTCGGCGGGGCTGTCCCAGCTGGGCATCAGCCAAACCATGATCCTGGATCAGTTCCGCGGCGTCGGCGCCGGGAGCATCCTCAGCCTGCTCACCCCGCTGATCACCAACGTCACCGCGGTCCTCTCCGTACTGGCCACGCTGGTGATGGCGGTGTTCTTCCTCGCGATGGATTCGGCGGGATTCCCCCGCCGCCTCGACATGGTGATGCGCGCTCGCCCCCGCATGCACACGGCCCTGACCAGCTTTGCCCAGGGGGTCCGGCGCTACTGGGTGGTCACTACCGTGTTCGGCCTAATTGTGGCCCTACTGGACGTCTTCGCGTTGACCCTGATCGACGTGCCGCTGGTGTGGGTGTGGGGCGTGCTGGCGTTCCTGACCAACTACATTCCCAACATCGGATTTGTGATCGGGCTCGTCCCGCCGGCCCTGCTGGCGCTGCTGGACTCCGGACCCGGCCCGGCGATCGCGGTGCTGATCACCTACTCCCTGTTAAACTTCACGGTTCAGGCCATCATCCAGCCGAAGTTCACCGGCCAGTCCGTGGGCGTGACGCCGATGATCTCCTTCCTCTCCCTCATGTTCTGGTACTGGGTTCTCGGCTGGCTGGGTGCGCTGTTGGCGCTGCCGGCGACGTTGCTGCTCAAGGCGCTGCTGATCGACGCGGACCCGTCCGCGCGCTGGATCAACGCGCTCATCTCCTCCAATCCCGACGCCGAGGTCCCCGCCCACATGCTGGAAAAGGATCCTCGTCCCGCCGCGGCTGGGGTACCGGAGGGCGCGGTCGAGGCCGAGCCTGGCGATAAGGGTTCCGCTCAGGGCGCGAGCGCGCAACAATAAGCTCGAGGGTGACCCGCCCTCGCCCCACCTGCGCGAAAGGCACCCCTCATGACGATTGGACTTACCCCCTACCTACAGTTCTCCGGCAATGCCAAAGAAGCGCTGGAGTTTTATCACGCCGCCTTGGGTGGCGAGCTGGGCATGATGACCTACGCCGAAGGCATGGGCGCCGACGCGGCGGGCGACGCCGGGGGCCAGATCATGCACGGCTCCCTCTACGTGGACCGCGGCGTCCACCTCATGGCCTCCGACCTTCCGGAAGGGATGGACGGGAACGGGTTCGGCACCGTATCCCTGTCCTCCAGCGGGGACAGCACCGCAGACGCCGCGACGCTGGAATCCTGGTGGGAGAAGCTCCAGGACGGCGGCACCGTGGTACTGCCGCTGGAAACGGCCCCGTGGGGGGACAAATTCGGCCAGCTGATCGACAAGTTTGGCGTGGCGTGGATGGTCAACATCACCGCCACGGCGAGCTAAGCCGGCGCAACAGAGCGGGCGGTGGGGTGCCGACTCAAGCAGTCGGCACCCCATCGCCCGCTCGCGTCAATCTACCGCCGCGGCGGGTGAGTCATGAGACGGGCTGGTGCGACGGCGTCGTACTGGCCAATTCCGCCGCGACGCGGCGGCGCGCCTTACGCCGATGCCACAACCCCGAGATCAGCGCGAGCACCAGGCCGGCGACGGCGAGGAGCGCCCCGACGTAGGCCGTGGATTCGTAGCCCCAGCCTAGGGAGATCACGGCGCCGCCGAGTGCCGCGCCAATGGCGTTGGCGATGTTCAGCGCCGAGTGGTTCAGCGAGGCGGCCAAGGACTGGGCCTTCGGCGCCGAATCCATGAGGAGGGACTGCAGCCCCGGTGCCAGCAGGGATCCAACGCCGCCCATAATGAACACGAACACCAGGGTCAGCCACGGCACCGAGGACACCAGGCCGAAGAGCACCATGGTGATGATCAAAGAGACCATGGAAATGTAAATGCTGCCGAGCACGGACCAGTCCGCCAGGCGGCCACCCACCAAGTTGCCGACCACCATGCCGAGGCCATAAAGGCCCAGCACCAGCGGGACCACCTCGATCGGCAGGCCCGTGACGTCGGTCAGGATGGGGCTGATGTAGGAGTAGACGGCGAAGAAGCCGCCGAAACCGACGATTCCGGTGAAGAGTGCGAGCCAGACCGAAGCGCTTTTCAGCGCCGTGAGCTCCCGCCGGATACTCGCCTCTGCGTGGGCCGGGGCGTAGGGCACGAAGGCCAGGATGGACACGATCGTCAGCACGCCGATCACGGCGACGGCCAGGAACATGGACCGCCAGCCCACCGCCTGGCCCAGCCAGGTGAAGGCCGGCACGCCGACCACGTTGGCCACGGCCAACCCCAGCATGATCCACGCGATCGCCATGCCGCGCTTGGTGGGCGGCACCAAGGTGCCGGCGAGGATGGCGGCCAGCCCGAAGTACGCGCCATGGGGCAGCCCGGAGAGGAAGCGGGTGACCAACATGGACTCATACGTGGGGGCCAGGAAGGAGGAGGCGTTGGCCAGCGTGAAGAAGACCATGAGCCCCAGCACCATGGTGCGCTTGGGCACGCGGGCGCCTAGCGCGGTGAGGATGGGCGCACCGACCACCACGCCGAGCGCGTAGGCCGAAATGAGCAGGCCCATCTCTGCGTGGCTCACGCCCAGATCTAGGGCGCCCTCCTGCAGCAACCCCATGATGGTGAACTCGGTGGTGCCGATGCCAAAACCGCCCATGGCAAGCGCCACCACGGCGAAGAGGAGCTTACGCCCCTCGAGGAGCGTCGAACCGGCCGCAGCCGTGCCCTGGTGTTGGGTCATCAAACCTTCCCGATACATAGGGGGAGTTGAAAAATCAGTACGACGACGGCGTCTGCCCTATTCTCTCCCATGGAACCGTACCCACGCCAAGAGTGGGCGCTGATGTCTCATGATTTGGTCAATCCACTGGTTGTTCACAGGGCTAGAAACCGGCGTTCTTGTCCACCACCACAGCGCCGGATGCTGTGCAGACTATTCCCTATCCGGCAGAATTGCGGCCATCATCACGTGCCGGCACCGGCACAGAAACAGCGCTGCCGCGCCGGCGCGGGGCGGTACCACCAGCATCGGAGAGAGGGTAGGCATGGCAGATCAGGGGGTCATCATCGGCGAGGACGGCCTCGCCCGGCCAGCGTGGGCATCCAGCGATGCCCTCATGCGTGAGTATTACGACGGCGAGTGGGGCCTGCCGGTACGGGACGAGGCCGGCGTGTATGAACGGCTGACCCTCGAGGCCTTCCAATCCGGCCTGTCCTGGGCCACCGTGCTGCGTAAGCGGGAGGCATTCCGCGCGGCCTTCGCCGGCTTTGACCCGGAGGCCGTGGCCACGTTCGGCCAGGCCGAGGTGGAGCGCCTCATGCAGGACACCGGAATCATCCGGAATCGGGCCAAGATTCTCGCGGCCATCGCCAACGCGCAGGCCACGCTGAACCTCCGCGCGGACCCCGACGCCGGGGATTTGGGCGCGTTCGTGTGGTCCTTCCAGCCGGAGTCCACGCCTGCGCCGCGCACGATGGCGGACGTTCCCACGACGTCGGCCGAGTCGGTCGCACTGGCGAAGGCGCTGAAGAAGCGCGGCTTCAAGTTTGTGGGGCCCACCACCATGTTCGCGCTCATGGAGGCCATCGGCATCGTGGACACGCACTTGGTGGACAGTCACCGGCGCGGCAGTAGCGGCGTCTGGCCCGCTAGCGCGGCCTAGTCGAGCCGGGTCGTCCCGGTGTGTTCCACGGCGGTGCGGATGCGCTCGCGCATGTGATCGGTCATCGGCGGCAGGTCGTCGAGAGCAAAGAATGCGGCCGCCGTGGATTCGTCGTCCGCCGGGTGCGGTTCGCCGCCTACGTAGCGGCACCGGAACGTGTGGTCCAGATACTGCGCCTGGTCCCCGTTGGCGTGCACCATCGGCGCCGACACACTGACCCAGGCCAAGGATTCCACCTCGGTCTCCACGCCAGCCTCCTCCAGCGTCTCCCGCACGGCGGTACTCGCGGGGTGTTCCCCTGGATCCACCACGCCGGTGATCGGCGTCCAGTGGCCGTTGTCCGCGCGGCGGACCAGCAGGACCTGCTCGGCGGCGCCCTGGGCGGCCGGGGCGCGGAGCACCACGGCGGTCGCGCCGGAGAGCCACAGCGGTGCGTGTCCAATGCTGCGGCGGAGGTTCACGATGAAGTCTGGGATAGGCACCCGCCCACCCTATCGAGCTGGCGCGCCGGGGGCAGTGCTAATCTGGGGGCAGGTTCACGAGTCACAGCTGTCGGTACCTGGCCGGCTGTGCGGCAACCCTCTCCATCGAGTGGGGTGCCCCAGGGGAAGAACCGGCCCGCGCGGAACGTCCCGCGGGCAAGTCGATGTTCGTCCAGAAAAACGCGCTCCTGCGCGCCACGCGCCCCAGAGGCGCTGCGCCCGGGGGGCCGGTTCTGGGCTGCGGAAAGGAACACCCCATGACCGTCCTCTTGGCCGACGCCGATCCACGCCTCGCGCTCGCTGCGCGCCCCGAGTGGGGAGAGATCGCGGAGTCCGAGCGCCCCTTATGGGTGCGCTACTTCAGCGCGCATCCACCGTCGCCGCAGAACTGCGGCGCCGCGACGCCCACCGCACGGGGCGTGGACCCGACGAGCGGGCGTGCTGTGCCCTCCAGCTGGGCGCGCAACGCTCGGCAGCTCAGCGCGGCAGGTTTCACGCCGCTGCAGTTCTATGTGCTGGCCCAGGTCATCGCGGAGGCGTTCGAACACGGTCAGCTCGCCCCAGGCCGGCACCGTCACTTGTTTGAACGCTGGCCCGCGGCCAATCACGGGCCGCTCGCTTTCCGGCTCTGCGCCGAGGAGTGGACGCCGTGGCTGGCTCAGGTGCGTGCCGGCTCCTCGCCCCACGCCGCGCTCGCGACCGTCTTGGCGTGAGCCGGGTCTAGTGGGCGGCGCCCTGTTCGATGAGCAGGACGCCGCCGCAGATCATCACGATCCCGAGCAACATCATGGGAGAGAGCGGCTCCTTGAAGATCAAGCGGCCGAGCACGGCGGTCAGCGCCACCCCGGATGCGGCCCACACGCCATAGGCGATCCCGAGCGGCATGCCCTCGGCGAGCGCCACACTCAGCAAGGTGAAGGCGGTGACGTAGCAGGCACCGACCGAGGCGTACCACCACCGGCTACCGCCCGTGGCCGCGCGCAGGGACAGGGTGCCACCGATCTCCGCGAGCACGGCGATCGCCAGCACCGCCCAGGCCATCAGGCTGATCGTCATCGGGTGCTCGCCCCCTGATCGTCGTACGGCAGCACGCCGGCGTTCGGGAGGGAGCGCTGGTGGCCGATTTCCACGAGGAGCACCCCGCCGATGACCAGGGCGAAGCCGCACGCCATGAGCGGGGTGATGGGCTCGCCGTAGATCAGCCAAGAAGCGACAGCGGTCAGGACCACCCCGGCCGCACTCCAGATCCCGTAGGCCACGCCGAGCGGCATGCCGGCGCGCAGAACCCGGCCCAGCAGGCCAAACGCGGCCGCATAGCCGGCCGCCACCACCGCGTAGAAGAGCGGCTGGTCGAGCGCCGCCTTCAGGCAGAGCGTGGCGGTGACCTCGGCCGCCACCGCGGTGGCGAGCAGCACCCATTTCAGCACCGCACCAGTCTAATCGCCCGCGCCCAGCGCGCGAGGGCGATGGGGCAGGGACGAGGGCGAGGTCATCATCCCGTTGCCCCGGCGGCCGGCTGCGCTAGTCTGGGCCCACGCCCCGCTCCACCGACTCAGCCACCGGCCCTCAGCAGGATGAACGCGAAAGGAGGCGGCATGACCCCCACCTCGCAGCACGAACCTGACTTCGACCTGATCGTGATCGGCGGCGGCGCCGTCGGTGAGAACATCGCCGATTACGCCACCCGAGGAGGCGCCCGCGTGGCGCTCGTCGAATCCGATCTGGTGGGCGGGGAGTGTTCCTACTGGGCCTGCATGCCCTCTAAGGCCCTGCTCCGCTCCGGCCATGCCGTGCGCGCGGCCTGGCGGGTCGGTGGTGCCCGCGCGGCCATCACCGGGGAGCTCGATGCCGACGCCGTGCTGAGCCGGCGCACCTCCTTCACCAGCGGGTGGGACGACTCCGGGCAGGCGGACTGGGTGGACTCGGCAGGCATCACGCTACTGCGGGGGCACGCCCGGCTCTCCGGGCGGGGCCGGGTGCAGGTGGGCACGGACACCCTGACGGCGCACGCCGTGGCGCTGGCCACCGGCTCCGTTCCCGTCCTGCCGCCCATCGCCGGGCTGGCTGAGGCGGCCCCGTGGGGTACCCGGGAGGCGACGTCGGCGGACACGGTGCCGCCGCGCCTGATCGTGATCGGCGGCGGCGTGGCCGGCTGTGAACTGGCCTTCGCGTGGGCCTCCCTCGGCTCTCACGTCACGCTGCTGGCCCGCGGTGGCCTGGTGGAGCGGGAGGAATCGTTCGCGGGCGAGCGCGTGGCCGCCGGGCTGACCGGCGAGGGAGTGGACGTGCGCACGGGAACGACGACGTCGCGGGTCGACCGCGCCGCGGACGGCACGGTGACGGCCCGGCTGGACAGCGGCGAGGAGATCACCGCGGACGAGGTGCTCGTGGCCACCGGGCGGCGCCCCGCGCTCGATGACGTCGGGTTGGAGACGGCCGGTGTCGGCGAGGACTTCACGGTGGAGGACTCCATGCTCGTGACCGGCACCGACTGGCTGTACGCCGTCGGGGACGTCAATGGCCGGGCCCCGCTGACCCACCAGGGCAAGTATCAGGCCCGCGCCGCGGGGGCGGCGATCGCCGCGCGGTTGCGGGGCGCGCCGGCAGCCGACGAGCCGTGGGGCGCGCACGTGGCCACCGCGGACCACACGGCGGTGCCGCGGGTGATTTTTACGGATCCGGAGGTCGCCGCCGTCGGACTGACCGCAGCCGAGGCGCGCGAGCGCGGACTGCGCGTCCGCGCCGTCGACGTCGACCTCGGGCAGGTCGCGGGCGCCAGCCTGCACGCGGATGATTACACGGGCCAGGCCCGGTTGGTGGTGGACGAGGACCGGCGCGTGGTGGTCGGTGCGACGTTCGTGGGTCAGGACGTCGCCGAGCTGGTCCACGCGGCCACGATCGCCATCGTCGGCGAGGTGGGCCTCGACCGGCTGTGGCACGCGGTTCCGGCCTACCCGACGATGAGCGAAATCTGGCTGCGGCTCCTCGAAACCTACGCGCACCCGTAGACTGCCCATAACCGCACGTCAAAGGCCCGACTCAACCTACCGCCACCACTCAAGGGAGCGATCCGTGATCGAGTTCCGTGACATTGCCAAGCAGTACCCGGACGGGACGACGGCCGTGGAGCGCTTCAGCCTCACCCTGCCCGCCCGGAAGACCACGGTCTTTGTGGGCTCCTCCGGCTCCGGGAAGACCACGTTGCTGCGGATGATCAACCGCATGGTGGACCCCACGGACGGGGTGGTGGAGATCGACGGCGAGGACGTTCAGGGCCGGGACCCCGTGGCCCTGCGCCGCGGCATTGGGTACATCATGCAGAGCGGCGGGCTGCTCCCCCACGTCAGCGTGGCCGGGAACATCGCCACCGTCTTACACCTGACCGGCACCTCCAAGAAGGCCGCGCGGGCGCGGGCGGAAGAACTGCTCGACGTCGTCGGGCTGGACCGTGCGCTAGCGGACCGGTACCCCAGCCAGCTCTCCGGAGGCCAGCAGCAGCGCGTGGGCGTGGCCCGCGGGTTGGCCGCGGATCCGAACATCTTGTTGATGGATGAGCCGTTCGGCGCCGTGGACCCGATTGTGCGCGCGGAGCTGCAGCAAGAAATCATCCGGCTGCAGCGCGAATTCCACAAGACCATCGTGTTTGTTACCCACGACATCGATGAGGCGTTCCTGCTCGGCGACCAGGTGGTGATCCTCGAAAAGCACGCCCGCGTCGCCCAAGTCGGCAGCCCCAGCGAGATCATCGAAAACCCGGCCTCTGACTTCGTCGCCCGGTTCATCGGCGCCGAGCGGGGCCGCCGCGCGCTACACCTGAAGGACACCCCGCACGGCACCGTGGTGGTCGACGGCCAGGGGCGCACGCAGGGCCGCCTGCACGAGCCGCAGGAACAGGGGGCATCCTCGGCATGAGCTGGACCCTGAATAATCTGCCGCTGATCGGTGAGCTGGCCCTCGTGCACGTGCGGCACAGCGTGGTGCCCCTGCTGTTGGCGTTCGTGTTGTCCCTGCCGCTGGGCTGGCTGGCCTGGCGGTTCACGGCGGTGCGGGGGCTGATCGTCTCCGGCACCGGCCTGCTCTACACGATCCCCTCGCTCGCGCTGCTGTTCGTGCTGCCCACGCTGTTGGGCATCAGCGCGCTCAGCGAAGTGAACCTGATCATCGCGCTGACGCTCTACGGGTTGGCGCTGCTGGTGCGCGCGGTGGTGGACGGGCTGGATTCGGTGGACGCGGAGACCCGCCTGGCCGCCAACGCCATGGGCTACGGTCCGCTGCGCCGGCTGATCGCCGTGGACTTCCCGCTGGCCGGGCCGGTGATCCTCGCGGGTGTGCGGGTCGCCTCGGTGAGCACCATTGCCCTGGCCACGGTGGGCATCCTCGTCGGCGTCTCTAACCTCGGGTACCTCTTCACCAATGGGTTCCAGCGCCGGATCGTGGAGGAGATTCTGGCCGGCCTCGGCGCCGTGGCGCTCATCGCCGTCGTCGTGGACCTCCTCCTCGTGACGGCCGGGCGGTTGCTGCTGCCGTGGACCCGCCTGACGGCCGCCAAGGGGGCGTCCGCATGAACCTCATCCTCGATGCGGTGCAGTGGATCCTCGCCGGCGCCCCGGGCGCCGCGTTTGGCACCATCACCGACGCCGTGCTCCAACACCTCCTGTACACGGTGGTGGCGCTGGTCGTGGCCGCGCTGGTGGCCGTGCCGCTGGGCTGGTGGATCGGGCACACCGGGCGCGGGCGGGACGTCGCCGTCGCCATCTCCGGGGCGGCGCGCGCGGTCCCCTCCTTCGGTTTGCTGTTGCTGCTGGTCCTGGTGATGGGCGTGACGCAGCGGCCGGAGGCGGCCACCATCACCTTCGTGGTGCTGGCCATCCCGTCGATTTTGGCGGGCGCCTACTCCGGGTTCGAGTCGATTGACCGCACCGTGCTCGACGCCGGCCGCGCCTCCGGCATGACCGGGTGGCAGTTGCTGTGGCAGATCGAGGTGCCCCTGGGCCTGCCCCTGCTCGTGGCGGGCCTGCGCGCGGCCACGCTGCAGGTGGTCGCCACCGTCACCATTGCCGCCTACGTCAACTTGGGCGGGCTGGGGCAATACATCATCACCGGGCTGCCGCTGCGGCGCTTCGACATGGTGCTCGGCGGGGCCATCTTGGTGGCCGTATTTGCCCTAGTGCTCGACGCCGTCTTTGCCCTGCTCCAGCGCGCCTCCGTCCCGCGTGGCGTGCGCGTGAGCACCTAAAACTTCCCTTGATTCGCACCTGACAGAAAGGCAACATCATGCCACGCACCACTCACCGCACCTTGGCCGCCCTCGGCCTCATCGGTTCCCTGGCTCTGGCCGGCTGCTCCTCCAGCAACCCGCTCGAGGAGGAATCGGGCTCCGCGCCGGCCGCCGAATCCGGCGCCATTGTGGTCGGCTCGCAGGACTACTACTCGAACGAGGTCATCGCGGAGATCTACGCCCAGGCGCTAGAGGCCGCGGACTTCGAGGTGGAGCGCAACTTCACCATCGGCCAGCGGGACGCCTACCTGCCGTCCGTGGAGAGCGGGGAAATCAACCTGTTCCCGGAGTACTCCGGCAACCTCCTGCAGCACTATGAGCCGGACACGGAGGCCCGCAGCCCGGAGGACGTCTACGCCGCCCTCGGCGAGGCCCTGCCGGAATCGCTGGCCGTCCTTGAGCAGTCGACGGCGTCCGATCAGGATTCCTACACGGTCACCGCGGCGTTTGCCGAGGAGAACAACCTGACCTCCATCGCGGACCTGTCCACCGTGGACGGGGAGCTGACGCTCGGCGGCCCACCGGAGCTGGCCGAGCGCCCGTACGGCCCGCAGGGGCTGGCGGACACGTACGGCATCGAGGTGGGCTTCGAAGCGACGGGCCCCACCACGGTGGAGGACTTGCTCGCCGGCACCATCAATGTGGCCAACGTGTACACCGCGGACCCGCGGATCTCCACCGAGGACCTGATGGTCTTGGAGGATCCGGAATCGCTGTTCCTCGCCTCCAACGTGGTGCCGCTGGTCTCGGCCGACGTGGCCGAGGAGATCGCGGACGTCATCGACCCGGTCAGCGCCGCGCTCACGCCGGAGGACCTGGTGGAACTGAACGTGCAGTCCTCCGTGGAGCAGCGCTCTAGCGAGGAGATCGCCACCGAATGGCTCACCGAGCAGGGACTGAACTAACCCCGCCCGGCCCATGCGTCAGGGGCTGCGTCCTCGCTTCGGCCAGGACGCAGCCCCTTGCGCGGTCTTTGGCGCGTTCTGCGGTGTGCCGCGCTCCCCTGCGCGGCGATGCCAGCCGCTGGCCGCGGCGCAAGCCGGGAGCCGGTCCCACCGGGACCTCCTCTGAACTACGAAACCCCCGGGCCGATGGCCCGGGGGTTTCGTGACGGATGTCGCGACTCATCTGGGATCTATGTCCCGACTCATCACATTGTGGAGCTTAGGGGAATCGAACCCCTGACCTTTTCATTGCGAACGAAACGCTCTACCAACTGAGCTAAAGCCCCGCTGCAGGATAGAGTAGCGCCGCCGCGCCGCCTGCCCCAAATCGTGCGTTAGGCGTCCAGTTCGACGTCGTTCTCTTCCCGGTACTTGGCCGCGGCCGCCTGCGCGGCCTCCCGCTGGCGTTGGATGTACTGCTCAAAGTCCTCCCGCTCAACGCGCCACATGCCGCGGCCACCCACCTGGATCGCCGGCAGCTCCCCCGTTTTCACCAGATTCCGCACCAGCGAGACGGTGACGCCCAGCTCCTCCGCCACGTCATCAAGCCGCATAAATCTCATACAAGAAAATCTACCGCTCCCAAACAGCATCATCCACCTCTGCCGGCCGGGTGTGGACAACAAGTGCGGACGCAACACATTCGGCGGATCACCCCCGCTGGCTCTAGCGTGGAGTCGATACCCACGCGTAAGGATCACCATGACCTCTGCGAGCCATCAGCTCGATTCGACGGACCGCCGCATCATCGCCGCCTTGGACGATGATCCGCGCGTGCCCATCATGATGCTCGCCCAACAATTGGGCCTGGCCCGCGGCACGGTGCAGTCCCGCCTCGAAAAACTCACCGCCGCCGGCGTCCTGCGCGCCAACAGCACCCGCGTGCGGCCGGACGCGCTCGGCTACCCCGTGCACGCTTCCGTGGACGCGCAGGTGGAGCAATCCCGCCTCCTGGAGGCCGTGTCCGCGCTGGAGGAGATCGACGAGGTCCTCGAATGCCTGGCTCCGGCCGGCGATACGGACCTGCGCCTCCGCGTCGCCGCGAAGGACACGGACGACCTGTACCGGGTGAGCGAAAAGATCCGCCTGTGCCCCGGCATCACCCGCACCTCCACCACGCTCTTCCTGCGCCAGCTCATCCCCTACCGCACCACCGGGCTGCTCGACGCCGACTAACGACACCGCCGCTCAGGCGGTGCTGAAGTGCCAGATCACGCCGATCACCCACAGGGACGTGGCGAAGGCCGCACAGCCGAACTCGATCAGAATGCCGATCCCGGCCGCCTTCAGGGCGGAACCGGACGCGGCGAAGGCCTGCCGTAGGTCCCGCCGCCGCGCGTACTCGGAGCCGAGCAATCCGACGCCGAACCCAATGAACAGACCCACCACGGGGATCACGAACATGCCGATCACCGCGGCGACGATGGCGGTCAGGATGGAGCCGCGGGGAATCCTCTGCTGCTTGAGGTTCCGCCCAGTCAGGACGGCGGAGGCGGACCAGCCGACGGCCACGATCAGCATCGCGATCACCCCCATGGTCCACGAGGCCGGCGAGCCCAGAATCCACGCCCAAGCGAGCAGGGTGCCCAGGGCCAGCCAGCTGCCCGGCAGGATGGGGTACACCGTTCCCAAGCAGGCCACCAGCAAGGCGAGGCCGGCCACCACGGTGGCGATGATCGTTGCGTCCATGCCAGCAGTCTGACACGGACCGCGCTGCCGGACGCGCCGAGCCCCGGGACCGTCCGTGTGGACCGACCCGGGGCTCAGTGCGCGTGGAAAGTTCAACTCGCTCCCGGTCGGGCGGCGCGGTCCGGACCGGGTGAAGGGGGTTTACTGAATGGCGGCCTCCATTTCTGCGTGCATCTGCTCCGCGGCTTGGGCCGGGCTCAGCCGGCCGAACAGGACTTCCTGGTCATAGCGCAGGTGGATGTTCTGGAAGTCGGAGGAGCCCTCCGGCGGGATCGGGACCGTGTCCCCCAGCTCGTCCTCGATGTCGAAGATGTAGTCGGCCACCTGCTTTTCCGTGTCCGTCAGTTGCTCGCGAATGTGCTCCACGGAGGCCTGATTGGCCAGCATGCCGCGTTCCGTGCCCGCGATCTCCGCGGCCTCCGGCGAGTTGATGAGGAAGTCGATGAACTGCTTGGCTTCCTCCGGGTGATCCGTGCCGGAGTAGGCGGAGAAGAACATGGACGTCTTGTACCAAAGCTCGGCGTCATCCGAGTTGCCCGTCATGCTCGGCATGCGCAGCAGCTCAAAGTCATCCCCGGACGCGGCCTGCACGGCGGAGAGCTGGGTGCTCCACCAGGTGGCCATGCCGGTCTGATTGCGGGCGGTCAACGTCTGGTCCAGCGCGGGCAGCTGGTCCTCCGCCACCACGGAGGCCTGCGGCAGCGCACCGTCGTCGAGCAGTGACTTGTAGTAGTCGTAGTACTCCTCGGCGTCCGCCGGCTCCCAACCCAGCTGCCCCTCCTCCGTGACAAACTGCTTGCCCTTCTGGCGCAGCCACAGCTCAAAGGTCATGGTGGCCTGCAGGTTGGTCAGGCCGTACGCGTCCGAGGCCTCGTCCAGCTCAATCGCCTTGTCCTTGAAGTCCTCCCACGTCCACGTGGTGTCATCCGGCAGCTCCACGCCGGCCTCATCAAAGATGGTCTTGTTGGCGTACACCGAGTAGGCGGTCACGCCGTGCGGGATGCCCCAGATGCCCTCATCGGTGGCGCCGGCGTCCTGCAGGTTTTCCGGGATCTCGGACATATCGACGTCGGACAAGTCCAGCAGCACGCCGTTCTCCGCGTACTCGCGGATGTACATGAGGTCCATCTGCATGATGTCCGGGGTGTCCCCCGCCGCCGTCTGCGTGGCCAGTTTGTCCCAGTAGCCGGACCAGTCGCCGTACTCCGGCTCAATGTTGATGTTCGGGTTGGCCTCTTCGAAGACGTCGATCATCTCCTGCGTCTTCTGGTGACGGGCATCCGAGCCCCACCACACAAACCGGAGCGTGACGTCGCCATCGCCGCCACCGCTGGATTCGGCCTCACTACTGCCGCCACACGCGGTCAGGGCCAAGGCAGCGACCGAGAGGACGGCGGCACCGCGGAGGGCCGAACGCCGGGGCGTGCTGGTGTTGGACGCGCCGCGGCGGCGCGATCCTGGGAACAAACGAAAGGTCATGACGGCTCCACTTCTCAAGCTGCGCCGGAACGGCACAGGCGATTCATTAGCCGCCACGAAAGAGGGCGCACGCTCAGCCTAGGGGTGAGCTAAATCACAAGTCAAGAGTTTTCGGAATGCGCTTTCTCAGACGCGGGTCCGGCGCTCTCCCGCCAGATCAGCCGGTTAATGGGAGCCTCCGCGAACTCGGGCTCCTCGCCGCGCACCAGCGCGATCAGCCGGCGCATGGCCGCCCGGCCCTGTGCCCGCCGGTCCACCGCCACCGTGGAGAGGCTCGGGCTCATATACCGGCCCATCTCCCGGTCATCCCATCCGACGATGCTGACGTCCTCCGGCACCCGCGCCCCGCGCTCGGCGAGCGCGCGCAGGGCCCCGGAGGCCACGACGTCGTTGGCCGCGATGATCGCGGTGAAGTCCAGCCGCTCGCGGGAGGCGACGCCGTCGTACCCCGACGCCGCGCCCCAGTCCCCGGGGACGACGCCGGCGCTCGCCAGCCCCGGGAAGTCCGCCGCGCGCTCGGCGAGGGTGGCCTCAAACATGTCCTGGCGCGCCCGCGCCGAGGAGAAGTCTGACGGGCCGGCCAGATGCAGGAAGCGGCGGTGCCCCAGTTGCGCCAAGTGCACGATCGCCTCCGCCACGGGCGTGGCATCCGCGAGCTGACCGACGCCGCGCAGCTGATCGTCGAAGTGCCCGAACGTGACGAAGGCACCGCGCCCGAGGCCGGTGGGCTCGCCGCCGTCGGGCAGGTCACCCAGGAAGAGGACGCCTTCGCTGCGTCCCGAGGCCAGCAACTCCACGGCGCGCTCGGCACGCACCTGGGACGTGCCGGCCACCACGGCGACTTCCATGTAATACCCGGCGGCATGCGCCTCCTCGGCCGCGGCCGCCAGCGTCGGCGTGGGAAAGGCCGTGACGGACCCCGGCAGGATGGCCGTCAGCACGCCCGAACGGCCGGTGCGCAGCGTGCGGGCCGCGAGGTCGGGGCGGTAGTCCAGCGCCTTGACCGCCTCCTGCAGGCGCTCCACCGTGGCCGGCTTCATGCCCGGGTCCCCGCGGAGGAATCGGGAGACCGTTTGGTGGGAGACGCCCGCGCGCTCGGCGACTTGGCGCACCGTGGGGCGGCGCCCCGCTGGCCGTGGCGCCTGGGGGTGGTGACTGGGCATTCGTGACTCCTCGCTGCGTTGAAAGCGACCCTAGCTGACGCCGCCGACGCGCGGCGAGCGACTTTGGATCAACCTGTTGACACGGGTCAAGGCCAGCGCCTACTGTGCATTACATCACGTTTAGTGATCGATCACATTCCATCGCCGCGAAAGAGGGCGCACCACTTTCACGCAAAAAGTGATCGATCACAAACCGTGATCTCTAAACCCCGCACATCGACCCCGCCGCCCGGACGCATCCCCCGCGATCTCACCCGGCCGGCGGACCAGCAGGAGCTGCCTTCATGGATTCCCCCGCGCACCCGCCACCGCCGAACCGTTCCCTGCCCGCCTTCCCCGGAGGCACCTCCCTCTCCCACCTCTCCGTCTACGACTGGGACGCCGCGGACGGCTGCGCCGGCGGCACACCGCACCTGCACACCGTCTCCACCGAGGCCTACGTGGTCACCGGCGGTTCCGGCGAGGTGCACACCATCAGCGCCGAGGGCCCGCGGCAGGACCCACTCGAGGCCGGCACCCTGCTTTGGTTCACGCCCGGCACGGTGCACCGCCTGGTCAATCACGGGGACCTGCAGTTGAACGTCATCATGAGCAACGCCGGCCTGCCGGAGGCGGGCGACGCCGTCATGCTGTTCCCGGACGAAATCCTCGCCGATCCGGAGGCCTACCGCCGCGCGGCCACCCTCCCCGGCGAGGAAACCGCCCGCGCCGAGGCCGCACGCCGCCGTCGTGACCTAGCCATCGTGGGCTACGGCGAGCTGCTCGCCGCCGTCGAGGCCCACGGGCCGTCCGCGCTGGAGCGCGTCTACGCCCGCGCCGTCGACTTGGTCCGGCCCAAGACCAGCGACTGGGAGCGCATCTTCGCCGCCAACGTCGAAGAATCCGTCGCCCGCACCCGCACCCAGCTCGACGCCCTCGCCCGCGGCAACGGCTCCCACCTGGGGCAGGCCACCGTCATCCGCGGGAACCCCCGGCCCGGCCCCAAGCTGTGGGGCATGTGCGGCCGCCTCCAGACCTGGACCGGGGATCAGGTCCCCGACGGCGACCCCACGCCCTGACCACCGGCCCACACGGCCGCCCACACACCATCACGCACCAGCACAGGAGGATCGCGTGCTTAAAGTTGCCATCATCGGATCCGGAAGCATTTCCGCCCTACACCTCGAGGCCTACACCCGTTTTGCCGAGCGCTGCGAGGTGGTGGCGTTCGTGGACATCTCCGCCCACCACGCCGAGGCCCGGCGGGACGAGTTCGGCCTCACCGAGGCCCGCATCTACCCCACCGTGGAGGAGATGCTGGCCGCCGAAACCATTGACCTGGTCAGCATCTGCACCCCGCCCTCCACGCACGAGGCGCTGTCCGTGACCTGCCTCAACGCGGGCGTGAACGTCTTGTGCGAGAAGCCGATGGCGCCGTCCCTCGCCGCGTGCGATGCGATTCTGCGGGCCGAACAGGCCAGCGGCGCCATCTTCGCGTCCGTGGCGCAGAACCGTTACCGAGACGACGTCGCGCAGCTGCGCGCCACCGTCGAATCCGGGCTGCTCGGGGACGTCTCCCGCGTGGTGGTGGACTCCTCGTGGTGGCGCGGGCTGCCCTACTACGACTTGTGGTGGCGCGGCACGTGGGAGAAGGAGGGCGGCGGCTGCACGCTCAACCACGCGGTGCACCACATTGACCTGCTGCTGTGGATGCTCGGCCGCCCCGAGGCCGTCACCGCCGTGCTGGCCAACGTGGCGCACGAGAACGCGGAGGTCGAGGACCTCTCCGTGGCGGTGCTGCAGTACCAGCGCGCCCTCGCGACCGTCACGAGCTCCGTCGTGGACCACGGCGAGCCGGCCGGCATCACCGTCCAGGGGCGCCACGCCAGCGCGTCCTTGGCCGGGGAGGTCGTGGCGGACCTGTCCCTGCCCAACGGCTTCCGTGTTCCCGAGGGGGACCCGGAGCGCGTGGAGCAAATCCGTGCGTTCACCGCGGACCTGCCGCCGCTGAAGTACACGGGCCACACGGGCCAAATCGACGACTTCCTCACCGCGCTAGAAACCGGCACCCGCCCCGCGATTGACGGCCATGATGGCCGCCTGACGATCGAGGTCATCACGGCCATTTACGAGGCCGGCATCGAGCGCCGCGCCGTCGACCTCCCGCTGGCCGCCGAGAACCCGTTCACTCAGGACGGGACGCTGCTGGAGCGCGCCCCGCGCTTCTACGCCAAGAGCGCCTCCGTGCAGGATTTCGCCGAGGCCCCCGCCACGCAGACCGCGGACGCGGAGAAGGCAGGTGCTGCGCGATGAACCACACACACGTCGATTTCACACCGGCGCCCCGGCCGGAACCCGTGGTCGCTGACGGCGAGTTCGTGATCGCCGCCGTGGGCCTGAACCACCCTCACATCTACGGGATGTGTGAAGAGCTCATCAACGCGGGCGCCACCCTGAAGTGGGTGTACGACGCCGACGCGGCCCTGGTGGACGCCTTCACCCGAAAGTTCCCGCAGGTCAGCGTGGCGTCCTCCGAGGAGCAGATCCTCGAGGACCCGGCCGTGCATCTGGTGGCCAGCGCGGCCATCACCTCGGATCGCTGCGCGATCGGCATCCGCGCCATGGAAGCGGGCAAGGACTACTTTGCGGACAAGGCGCCCCTGACCACACTGGACCAGCTCGCCGAGGCGCGCGACGCCGTCGTACGGACCGGCCGCAAGTACGCGGTGTACTACTCGGAACGCGTGCACGTGGAGACGGCCGTGTTCGCCGAGCAGCTCATTGAGCAGGGTGCGATCGGCCGCGTGGTGCAGGTGGTGGGCTTCGGCCCGCACCGCCTCAACGCAGCCAACCGGCCGGACTGGTTCTGGACCAAGGAACAGTACGGCGGCATCCTGACGGACATCGGTAGCCACAACGTGGACCAGATCCTGCACTACACCGGCGCCACGGACGCCACCGTGACCAGCAGCGCCATCGCCAACTACGCCAATCCGGAGCACCCGGGGCTGGACGACTTCGGCGAGGCCAGCTTCGTGACCAACACCGGCGCGTCCGGCTACGTGCGCTGCGACTGGTTCACCCCGGATGGCCTGCAGACGTGGGGCGACGGGCGGACGTTCATCCTCGGCACCGAGGGGTTCATTGAGCAGCGCAAGTACATGAACCTGGGGGCCGACGACGGCGGGGGCCACCTGTTATTGGCCAACAAGGGCGGGGAGCGGCACTTTCAGGTCACCGGGCAGGTGGGTTACCCCTACTTCGGCCGGCTGATCCTCGATTGCCTCAACCGGACGGAGCACGCCATGACGCAGGAGCATGCGTTCAAGGCGATCGAGTTGGCCATCATCGCGCAGAACCAGGCCACCGAGCTGACCGGGCGGGCGCAGTTGCAGGCCGCCGTTTCCTAGCAGCATGACTCATCCGCCGCGGGCGGCACCGGCAGACGGGTGCCGCCCGCGGCGCCTCGAGGCCCGCCCGGACGGCGTCGCTCGTTAAGCGTGCTCGTAGGTCAGGCAGTCGGCGTTATCCGCTCCCGGCCCCACGCGCACGGCCTCCGCCGTGCAGAGCAAGTCATTGTTGTGGGTACATTCGGAGCGCTGGCAGGCGCCGATTGAGGCCACCATCTTGGGCAGGCCGCCGTGCTCGCCGATGTCGACGAACGTGGCGCATTCGGCATGATCGGCACCGCCACCAATCGTGATGCCCGCGGCGTGACAGTTGGAGTGGTCGTTATAGGAGCAAGAGGTCACCGAGCAGTCGGCAACCGGGGCCGTGACAGTCATGGAACTACCCCCGTAGCACCGGGCCTCAGCGGGCCGATCCCGCACTCAAAAGCCCGGTATCTCTCCACCGTACGCCCGGGTTGCCGAATCTTTTAGTGCTGATTTCTGCACGTAATTGGACCGGCGCAGCGGCGAGGCGGCCCGGCGGCCGGGCTGCAGCGGACCGGCCGCCGGGTCCGGCCCACGGACTTCCGAACTAAAGAGGAGCACCGCATAACTCGCTCCGGGTCAGTTCCGAACGAAGATTAGTGCCGTAGCGCCCGCATCACTCCGATGCGGGCACCCCACTTCTGGAGTGCGACTACTTTGGGCCCTTGGCCTGCCGGAGCTTCTTAGCTTTCGCCGAGCTATCCGCGATCGCTCCCCAAGAGCATCCCACCACAGCCAACGCCGCGACGATGTTCCACCAAATCTCCTGGTGAGGTGCCGCAGTCAAAAACAGCACCACCGCTAGAACCACCAGGAGAATCAATGTGACTGGCACTCCTCCACGACGTTCAGGCTTCATACGTATCTCCTCATCCATCACTTTAGTCAAAACACGCATTTTTAACGGCGTCAATTCCTATAATTTCTGCCGCCGTTCCGCCAACGGCGTTGCGAACCGCAGCCCATTTACCCGCAGTATTGGTTGAGGAATTCCACGCGCGAACCATTATTTGCATTGTTCGCCTAATACTCCCGAATCGCTGGATGACCTTATATAGCTTGGCGGCCACAAAGGCATTTCCGGCAACTTCAGCCGTCACTGTCGCAACACACACCGTCCACCCCCAAGCACTACTGGGGTCTGCAACGATCGGAAAGGCCGAATTTTCCGCGAATTTTACATGCTGAATCAGCTTGTCGCCGACAACCTCGAACCATGTTTCGACCTCGTCGCCGTGAGCGTCAAACGCCCAAGGAGCGAAATAGCGCCCAACTTCTCTGTCCGCTGCATCCACTATGATGACCGATCCATCAGAGTCAAGCGAAGCAGAAGCACCATCTGGTAACTCGAGATCGAACTCGTAGCTACGGGCTGCACTGGCGCTGGGGATTTCAATCAAAGTCTGATTACCGGCAGCCGTAGCATAAGAACTAATAATCGACTCACCGTACTCAGTACTAACTAGGGGATCATCGCTCGACTCAAGCACCTCAAGCGGAACTGTGCTTTTATTGACCGATTCGCTCGTTCGCTCCCCCGGGAGACTCATGGAGGCTACGAACGTATCAGCGACGAGGGTTTCAACTTCGTTGACGTTGGAATGTGAAACCCTGCTCGCCACGTGCGCGCTCTGAGAATGCGCAGGCGGGCCAACTTCCTGCGTCTCCGAAGGCGGACTCGCCACTGAAGGCCCAGCGACCCCCATGATGAGGCCCAAAGAAACTAGGCCCGCCAGTGTCGCTCGAATTCCCACCCTACTTTTCACAATGCCCCTCAACTCTTCCACGTGCGGCACTGCATGAAGTGTCGACTATTTCATTGGGCGTCAGATGGTTGCAAATTTTAGAGTAAAAATTGACGCATCAATCAATACTTACACCCAGGGGCCGCCCGGGAGGTGGTCAAAGACCAGCGAGGTCTGCGTGGATGCCACGGCAGGATTGGCGGAGAGGTGGTCAAGGACGAACTGCCGGACGTCGTGGGAATCGCGGACCGCCAGGTGGATCACGAAGTCATCCGTACCGCCGAGGAAGAACAACTGCGTGACACCGCGCAGCCCACGAATCTCCGAACTAAAGGTGGACATCGTGTGCCGCGCTCCAGGCCGAATCCGGACGAAGATCAGGGCCTGCAGCGCCCGGCCGATACGCTCCGGATTGACATCCACCGTGTAGCGCCGGATGACGCCCGTCTCCCGCAACCGGTTCACGCGCGCGAGGCACGTCGAGGGCGCGATGGCCAGCTCGGCCGCCATCGAATTATTGGTGCGGCGCGCGTTTTCCGCCAGCATTCGCAGCAGCTTCTTGTCGATCTCATCGAGCTCCACCGGCTCGCTTCGAACATCATTCGCCGTCGACCCCACTACACCCTCCAGAACTGTGATTTTCGGCCACTTTCCCGAATCATAGCGAATTCTGTTCGATCAACTCTTGTTCTCACCGAATTGATCCCTAATCTGGTGGCAAGAAGTCATCAGAACGAGCAGGAGGCCTACCGTGATCATCGGAGTCCCCAAGGAAATCAAGAACAACGAGTTCCGCGTCGCCATGACCCCGGCCGGCGTCTCAGAGTTCATCGCCGCTGGCCACGACGTCGTTGTCGAAACCACGGCCGGCGTCGGCTCAGGCAACGCCGACGCCGACTACGTGGCTGCCGGCGCCCGCATTGGCGCGGACGCCGACGCCGTGTGGGCCGAGGCGGACATGATCATGAAGGTCAAGGAGCCCATCGCCGCGGAATACCACCGCATGCGCGAGGGCCAGCTCCTGTTCACGTACCTGCACCTCGCCGCATCCCGCGAGTGCACGGACGCGATCGTCAACGCCGGCACCACCGCCATCGCCTACGAGACGGTGACGGCCGGCCGCACCCTGCCCCTGCTGGCTCCGATGTCCGAGGTCGCTGGCCGCCTGGCCGCACAGATCGGCTCCGTCCAGCTGCAGCAGCCCAACGGCGGCTCCGGCGTGCTCATGGGCGGCGTCCCGGGCACCCGCCCCGCCAAGGTTGTGGTCATCGGTGGCGGCGTCGCCGGTACCCACGCCGCCCGCATCGCCTCCGGCATGGGCGCAGATGTCACCATCATCGACATCAACCTGCCCCGCCTGAAGGAGATCGATGAGGCGTTCGGCGGCCGCATCAAGACCTTGGCCTCCAACAAGCTGACCATCGCCGAGCAGGTCGCGGACGCGGATCTGGTCATTGGCTCGGTGCTCATCCCGGGCGCCGCGGCTCCGAAGCTGGTCACCAAGGACATGGTGGCCAACATGCGCCCAGGCTCCGTGTTGGTGGACATCGCCATTGATCAGGGCGGCTGCTTCGAGGGATCTGTCCCGACCACGCACGCTGATCCAACCTTCACCGTCCACGACGCCGTGTACTACTGCGTGGCGAACATGCCGGGCGCCGTCCCGCAGACCTCCACCGCCGCGCTGACCAACGCCACCCTGCCGTACGCCTTGCGCATCGCGAACAAGGGCTGGAAGCAGGCGCTGCGCGACGACGCTGGCCTCGCGAACGGCCTCAACGTCCACGCTGGTCAGGTCACCTTCGGATCGGTGGCGGAGGAGTTCAACCTGCCGTACCTGCCCACGGCCGAGGCCTTGGCCAACTAGTTCAACCACGCACCCGCCGAAGCGGGCCCGGCATTCTCCTTGCGGGCCGGCTTCGGCCGCGGTTGTCGGCGCCGGTGGGGTGCCCGCGCGAAGTGAAGCACGCGCAGGCACCCCACCGGCGTTTTTGTGTGCCGCGGGGCCACTCTGGATGCAGATGGCCCCGTTCTAGCCCCACAGCGGCCCGCCGAACCGCGCAATTGCAGGACCACAGCGGGCGAGAACGGGGCGAAATGATGTGTGCGATGACTCGGACGACGCCCCGACGCTACGGGACCGACTTGATCCGGTAGACCAGCGCCGCCGCCATGAGGCCGATCACCGCGGCGAGGACGAACAGCGCCGGGTACCCGCCCAGCTGAGTCACCGCGATGAATGCGAGCGAGGGCGCCACGATCTGCGGCAGCGTCGCCGCAATGTTGACGACGCCGAGGTCCTTGCCGCGCGCGGCCGCGGACGGCAACACCTGCGTGATGAGCGCAAAGTCCACCGCTAGGTAGGCGCCGAATCCGATCCCCAGCAGCGCGGCTCCGAGCAGCGCCCCGGCCCACGTCGGGAAGAACGCGAGCACCAGCGCGGCCAGCGCAATCACCGCGGAGGACCCGGCCACGAAGACCTTCCGCCGCCCGCCCGCGGCGTCACTGATCCGCCCCGCCACCACGGCAGCGATGAGCACCATGACCGAATACAGGCCGGTCAACACCAGCACTCCCCCGGCCGGGTTGGGGTGCCGGATCTCGTCCTGCAGGAAGAACAGCAGGTACACGATCGTCAATTGGTTGCCCACGAACATGAGGAACCGCGTGAACCACGCCCACGCGAAGTCCGGATGCCGGCGCGGGCTCACCCAAAATCCGCGCAGAAACTCACCCACCCGGAACGGCTCCAAGGCCCCGCGCGGAAGCACCCTGTCCTGCGAACGTAGCAGGTATGGGATCACGCACACGACGAACAGGCCCGCGCACAGCGCGTACCCGAGCCCCAGGTTCGCGCCGACCACGAACCCGATCGCGGCACCGCACAAAATCCCCGCGGTTTGCCCCATGGCACCCAGGCCACCGACGGACGCGCGCTGGCCCACAGGCGTCACGTCCGGAACGGCGGCCGCGATGGTCGAATAGGCCCCGTTCACCCCGGCTTGCACAAGGCACCAGCCCAGTGCCAGGGCGAGGATGGCGGCGGTTCCGCCCAGCACTCCCTCGGCCACGCCGAGGGAGACGGCCGCCAGCCCACCGAGGGAAACAGCCGCGACGACGGCGCCCCAGGCGACCCACGGCACGCGCCGGCCAAACCTCGAGGTCGTGCGGTCACTCAGCGCTCCCGTCAGCGGATTGGCCACCAGGGCGACCGCCGCACCGCACGCCGTGATGAAGGAGAGGATGCCTTCCTTGGCCCCCGGGTCCACGGCTTCCGCCTGCAGTCCGAGCAGCACGTTGATCGGCGCGTAGAGCACCGCATTGATCCCGAGGTTCACAAGGACGACGCCGGCAATCCACCGGGCGCGCACCGGCACCGTTGGCTCGGCGAGCGCGGCGGAGCCTGCTGCCCGCGGCGAGGCGTCCGGTGCGGCGCCACGGGGCGGATCGGTGGGGGCGGGGGTATGCGGCGGCGTGCTCATGTCACCTTAAGCGTAGGCCGCTCCGCTCACGCCGCGGGCATCGCCGAGTTGGCCCGCTCCTGTTTGCGCCGCTTGCGGTAGAGCTTCTTCATGCCGTCCGCCGGGTAAATGGGTTCGGGCCACCGGGGTTCCAACGCGTCACCGAGGGTAATCCCGCGCAGGCGCCGCCCGAACATCGGCAACACCCACTGGCGCATCCACTCGGCCTCGCGGCCCACCAACTGGACCGGTCCGAGGCGCTCGCGCGGGCCGAACGGTTCGAACTCCAGCTGGTGCCGCACCCCGAGCAGGTTGAGGATTTGGATGGCCATGAAGCGGTGGCCGGCCCGGTTCATGTGCAGCTTGTCGGTATCCCACATCCGCCGGTCGTAGTAGGCCTCCCAGGTCCAGTAGTCCACCAGGCTGATGCTGTCCGGGTGCTGGCGCGCGAGGGCGCGGACGTGCTCATTGAAGACCCAGTTGCGGCGTTTGAATGGCTCCAAGAGCGGATGCAGGGGCACGTCAAAGCCCGTGAACAGGAGGATGCGAGCGCCGGATTCGGCGAGCCGCTCCACGGCACGCGTGTAGTCCTGCAGTAGCCGGCCCATGTCCTTGCGGAGCTCGAGGAGGTCGTTGCCGCCGGCGTAGAAACTCACCACGGTGGGCTCCATGGCCAGCGCGGGCTCAATCTGCTCGTGCATGATGGACCCCAGTCGGCGGCTGCGGATCGCGAGGTTCGCATACCGCCAGCCCGGGTCCGCCTTAGACAGTTGTTTGGCGACGCGGTCCGCCCACCCCCGCACGCCATTCGGCAGACGCGGGTCCCAGTCCCCCACGCCCTCCGTGAACGAATCCCCGATCGCGACGAACAGTCCTGACATGCTCGCCACCCTGCCAAGACCAAGCGACGGGTGGGAGACCTGCGGCCTACCAGCGCGTGAACATCGCGCGGGTAGGCCGCAGTTGTTAGTGCACGACGGCGTCAGCTCCGGCCCGGTTCGGCCTCCTCGTCCGTCGCCTCCGTGGGCGGGTCTCCGCCCTGATTGATGTATTCCTGCGAGGACTCGAACTCCGGCGTATCGAAGGTCTCTCCGGCCAGCGGGTCCTTCGACTCGCCGACGATGTGGATGGCCCCCGTCGCCGGGTCCACGCTGGTGACCTCCGGGTCCACGTACCGGTAGCTGATGACCTGCGTTGACGGCCCGTCGTTCGGCCCCGCGCCTTGATCTTCGGTCAGGCCAGACAGGGACGTGGTGGTGCCACCAAACCCGCGGAAGAAGCGCCGCCCGAGGGCCGGGGCCACCTCCGCCGCGTCCGTGCCAGGCGGCGTGGTGACCTCGATGAAGTTCGGCATCGAGGCGACGTCGTGCCGGAACGCCCGCGTCAAGGAGATGCAGGCGAGCACCAGCACGATCGAGAAGGGGGCCGCCGTGGATATGGACAACGTCTGCAGCGCGGTCAGCGCCACGCTGCCCCCGACGACCAGCAGGATGGCGGCCGCGGCGCCCTCCAACACCGCCCAGTAGATGCGCGTGCCGGTGGAGGTGTGCGTGCTGCCGCCGCTGGCCAGCATGTCGATCACCAGGGACCCCGAGTCCGAGGAGGTGACGAAGAAGAACACCACCACCACCATGGCGATCACGCTCAGGAGCGTGGTGAGCGGGAAGGATTCGAAGAATTGGAATAGCGCGGTGGTGCTGCTGACCGCGCCGTCGGTCACCATGTTGGCGGTGCCTTCCCGTTGGAACAGGATGGCGGTGTCGCCAAAGATCGTGAACCAGACCAAGCTGACCAGGGTCGGGGCCAGCAGCACGCCGACGATGAACTCGCGGATGGTGCGGCCGCGGGAAATGCGGGCAATAAACATGCCAACGAAGGGTGCCCAGCTAATCCACCAGCCCCAGTAGAAGATGGTCCACGCTGCCTCCCACCCGTCGGTGGAGAACGGGCCAGAGTGGAACATGGTTTCCGGCAGGATGGTCAGGTAGTTGCCTAGATTCTCCGGGAAGGCCTTGAGCAGAAACAGGGTGGGCCCCAGCAGGAAGATCACCAGTGCCAGCAGCGCGGCGACGGACATGTTGAAGTTGGACAACCACTTCAGGCCCTTGTGCACGCCGGAGACCACGGAGAAAGTGGCCACCAGCGTGATGGCGGCGACAATCGTGATGATCAGCCAATTGGACGTCTCGGCCCAGCCGAGGAATTCGAGGCCGCCGAGGATTTGGCTGACGCCAAACCCGAACGACGTCGCCACGCCGAACAGGGTGCCTACGATCGCCACCGTGTCGATCGCGTGCCCCATCCACCCCTCGACGCGCTGACGCCCGAGCAACGGCTCGAGGAGCCACCGGACGGCCAGCGGTCGGCCGCGGCGGAAGGTCATGTAGGCCAGTCCCAAGCCAACGATGGAGTAGATGGCCCACGGATGCAGGCCCCAGTGCAGCATGACCACGCCCATGGACCCGTTGATGGCCGCGTCAGATTCTGACTCGATGCCGTACGGGGGCGTGATGTAGTGGCTGAGCGGCTCAGCGACGCTGAAGAAGACGAGGCCGATGCCCATGCCAGCGCTAAAGAGCATCATGAACCATGACGCCATGCCGAACTCGGGCTGCTCGTCATCCCGCCCGAGGCGGATGCGGCCGATTTTGGAGACGGCGAAGTAGATGGCGAAAGCCAAGAAGATGTTGACGGCGATGACGTACCACCAGCCGACGCCGTCGGAAATCGCTGTGTTGAGCTGGCTGGTGGCCTCCTCCAGCGCGTCGCCAGCGGCCTGGCTGAAGATCACCGTTCCGCCGAGCAGGGCGAAGATCACGATCGAGGCCGGCCAAAAGACCGGCTTGAGAATTTTGGCCCGGGGCGCGGCGTGGGACGTGGCCCCGGAAGGTGCGGATGACATGTCAAAACCTCCTCAGTCCGGGCAGGACGTCGGCGGCACGACAGCGCCGTCTGGCGGCTCGCCCGTACCGCTGAACTTAGCAGGTTGTGACGTGAATCGCACCGGTTCCGCGCAAGATTTTCGGCCGCGTCAGCGCCCGGTTGCCCCGGCCAGGACCACGTCCACCACGCGCAGGTCCGCGTCCAGCACCACGGCGTCGGCCCGCAGGCCCGGCGCCAGATCCCCGACGTCGTCCCAGCCCACCGCGCGCGCCGGGGTGGTGGAGGTCTGCCGGACGGCGGCCAGCCACGCGGCGGCGTCGGGCTCCTCCCCAGAGTCCGCGTCGCGTCCGCCCGCCCGGGCCAGCGCGCCGCGGAAGAGCGCGTCCATCGTGGCGGTGCTGCCGGCGATCGAACCGCCGGAGGCAATCCGCGCCACCGAGTTGCGGACTTCCACCCGCATGGACCCCAAGTCGAAATCGCCGTCGCCCAGCTGGGCCGCAGCCATCGCATCGGTGATGAGGGCCAGGCGCTCGTCCCCGGCCATGGCACGAATGTGGCGCATGAGGCTCGGGTGCACGTGGACCCCGTCCGCGATCAGCTCAACCACCACGCGCGGATCCTCGAGCAGTGCCGCCACGGCGCCGGGCTCGCGGTGGTGCAGCGGCGGCATGGCATTGAAGAGGTGCGTGCCCACGGTAGCGCCTGCCGCGATGGCAGCGCGGGTGGTCTCCCAGTCCGCGTCGGTGTGGCCGACGGCGGCCACCGCTCCGGCGGCCACCACCTGGCGGATGGCGTCCAGCGCGCCTGGCAGCTCAGGGGCGATAGTGACCAGGCGAATGTGCCCGCGCCCGGCCCGCAGGACGCGTTCGACGTCGTCGGCCGTGGGCGCGCACAGGTGTTCCGGGTCGTGCGCCCCACAGCGCTGGGCGCTCAGCCACGGGCCCTCGAGGTGGATACCCCGCACCACGGACGCCTCCACGAGGTCGGCGAGGCACTCCACGGAGGCCACCAGCCGGTCCATCGGCAGCGTCACCAGGCTGGCCATCGTCGTGGTGGTGCCCTGACGCAGGTGGGTCTGGCGAGCCTGCCGGATGGAGGCCGGGTTCAGGTCAATGTAGGAGCCCCCGCCGCCGCCGTGGACGTGGATGTCCACAAATCCGGGGACGATCGTCGCCTCCCCGTAGTCGACGTCCACGCGTGGGTGCCGCCCGGAGCCGACGGCGACAACGCGCCCCTGCGCCGTCTCCACCCAGCCCGGCTCGTGCACGGCCGTAGCGGTCACCACGCGGGCGGCGGCCCGCACACACGTGGCGCTCACGGGTGCTCTCCTGGAGCGAACCGCTGCCACGCAGGCAGGTTTTCGTAGGTGTAGCGGTAGTAGTCGGCCAGTTCCAGTCGCGCGGCGGCGGCCTCGTCCAACACCACAAGCGCGTGGGGGTGCAGTTGCAGGGCGGACGCGGGGCACATGCTGCTCAGCGGCCCCTCGATCATCGCGTGCACCGCCTCCGCCTTGGCCTCACCCGTGGCCACGAGCACCAGCTCGCGCGCGTCGAGGATGGTGCCGAGCCCTTGCGTCAGGCAGTGGGTCGGGACGTCCTCCGCGGCGTCGAAAAAGCGGGCGTTGTCCGCGCGGGTGCGCGGGGCCAGCGTCTTGATCCGGGTCCGGGAGGCGAACGACGACGTGGGCTCGTTGAAGCCGATGTGCCCGTTGGCGCCGATCCCGAGGATTTGCACGTCCACGCCGGACGCGGCCCGGATCTGCGCCTCGTAGTCCGCCGCGGCGGCCTCGAGATCCGCGGCGGCGCCATCCGGGACGTGGACCAGTTCCGGGCTGAGCCCGAGCGGCTCGGTCACCGTGCGGCGAATGACGTGGTGGTAGCTCTGCGGATGGCTCGGCGCGAGGCCCACGTACTCATCGAGGGCGAAGGCGCGCACCGCGCCCACGCGCAGCCGTCCCTGCCGCACCCGCTCGGCGAGGTCTGCGTAGATTGCCAGCGGCGAGGACCCGGTGGCCAAGCCGAGGACGGCATCCGGGCGGCGCTCGATGACCTGAGCGATTTTGGCTGCGGCGGTACGCCCCACCTCGGCGGCCGAGGGCAGGATGACTACTTGCACGTGTTCTCCTTGCGACGTTCTTCGGCGAGGTCGGTGGGCATCTCCAGCCGCTGGGCGAGCCGCACCGCCCCGTGCACCGGCTCGTTCTCCAGCACCCGGACGTCCCGCAACCCGTGGGCGGCCAACCCGGAGGCGATCAGCCGCTGCAGTAACGGCTGATGCACCACGAGGCCGCCGGCGGCGACCACCGGCAGCGCCGGGGCAGGTGCGGCGTCGTCGGGCAGCGTCAGGCGGGAGGCGACGCGGGCCACCAGCTCGGTCAGGGCCGCGGCGGTGTCCGTGACGATCTGATGGGCGGCCGCGTCCCCGGACTCGGCCAGCTCGAAGACGAGGTGCGAGTGGTGCGCCCAATAGCGCCGTTCCTGGCGGACGTAGAAGTGGCCCAAGAGTTCCTCGGGGCCGCCGACCCCGCAGGCCGCGGCGAGCGCTTGGGCCAGGGCGTCCGGTGCCCGGCCCTGATCGACGAGGTCGAGGGCATGGCGCACGGCGGCACGGACCACCCAGTAGCCGCTGCCTTCATCCCCCAGCAGGTACCCCCAGCCTCCGGCCCGCGCTTCGCGGCTGGGCGCGCTCGTGCCTGCGCCGGCCGGGGAGTCTCGTCGACCCCAGGCCACGGACCCGGTGCCGGCGATGAGCGCGATGCCTTGCTCCACCCCGGCCGCGGCCAGCAGCAGCTCGGTGTCATGGACGACGTCGATGCGGGCGTGGGGAACGTGGGCGGCCAGCAGGGCGGCGAACCGGGCGCGAGCCTGCTCCGTGTCCGCCCCGGCGACCCCGGCGCAGACGCGCGCGGGGCTCGAGTGCGCCCCGGCGAGTTCGCTAAAGATGGCGCGCAACTGCAGGTCCGCGGCGTCGACCCCCACGGAGGCCAGATTGGCGCTGCCGGCCTTGACCTCCGCCACCTCGCGGCCGTCCACGGACAGGATGGCGTGAGTCTTGGATCCACCGACGTCGAGCCCGACGACCACGCGTTCGGCGGGCAAGGCGCTGCTCGCTCCAGACTCTCCGGTGTCACCGGCTCTGCCCACGGCAGCATCCTTTCGATGGGGGCGGTCCCGTCAGGGCGCCGTCAGGTTGACCTTGGTGCGCGGCTCGATCCGCGCCACACAGGTTGATCCGCACTGGAAATAAATTGGCATAGACCAATATGCTGTGTCAAGAGCGCTCCGTCCACCACCCGAGGGATCACCATGAGTCTTCCGAAGTACTACGAGCAGAAATTGCGCATCCTCGAGATCATCGCGCAGCTGCCCGTCGGCGCCATGATCCCCACCGAGCGGGAGTTGGCCGAGCGCTTCGCCACCTCACGCACCACCATTCGCACGGCCATCGCCGAGCTCGTCGTCGAGGGCCGCCTGGCTCGGACGCAAGGGCGCGGGACCTTCGTCGCCGCCCCCAAGAAAATCCACGTCCGCCAGATGACCTCCTTCAGTGAGGACATGACGGGTTATAAGACGGACAGCGTCATCTTGCACCTCGAGCGCCTCCCCGCCCCGGACGACGTCGCCGCGCACCTGAAGGTGGAGCCGGGAACCACCGTCACGGTGCTGCAGCGGCTGCGGCGCCAGGAGGGCGAGCCGCTGGCGATCGAGACGGCCCACCTGCCGGGCGAGATGCCGGGACTCGAGAGCGAATTAGCCCGCCGGGGCTCGTTGTACGCGACGCTGCGGGATGCCTACAGGATCCACCTCGCCGCCGCGGAGGACCAGGTGGAGACAGCGCTCGCAGGGGCGCACGACGCGAAGGTCCTCGGCGTCGAAACCGGGCACCCGCTGCTCCAGGTCCAGCGCACGGCCTACGACCCGGAGGGAGCCGTCGCGGAATGGACCCGCGGCTTCTTCCGCGGGGACCGGTTCCGCTTCATCGCGCGGATCAGCAACTAGGCACGGCGCGCCCTCGTCAGCCGCACGCGCGCGGTACCGTAAGCGCATGAGCACTCCGGGCACTCCCGTGGCACGCTGGGCGCCGCGCCACCGTGGGTGGAAGCTGGCCCATCACCTGCTGCCCGCGTTCGTCCTCGTCGGAGTCCTCCTCGGCGGGGCCGCGTGGTCCGCCGCCCTCGCCGAATTCCTGCTCGCCGTTCCGCTCACGGCCCTCGGCCTCGGCGTGGCCTTCTCCATCCTGCGCGAGTACCGCCGCGGTGCCGCGGACGCCCCACCCCATCCTGCCGCCGTCGACACCACCACCGGGGCGCGCGCGGCGACCCGCTTCCCCACCTCCCGCGCCTCCGCCGCCACCGCCGGACTCACGGTGGGCGTCGCCGTCGTTACGCTCATTTGCGCCCTCGCCTTGGGCGCGGACACCGCCACCGAGTTCGACGGCGCCGCGGATTCCCTCCCGCTCATCGCGGCGGTCCTCCTGCTGGCGGTCGGCGTCTCCGTCCTGGTGGAGGGGGTGCGGATGCTCAAGCTCGCCGTGGACCAGCCACCGGGCGTGTACCTGACCCGCAGCCGGATCGTCACCGTGGGCCAGCAGGCGACGCAGGAGGTGTTTTGGAAGGACGTGGTGAGCGTCGACGCCGAGGACCCGCCGCGGCACCGCTACCTCGGCCAGCGTCAGCCCCTCGGCGAGCGCGGGCCCAGCCGGATCGTCGTCCGTCACCGCGCGGGCGATGCCGCCGGCCCACCGGAGCGGATGGTCATTCTGGTGCAGTACCTCACGTGCGATCCCAACCAGCTGCTCAGCACGCTCGAGCACTTTGCCGCCCACCCGGGAGATCGCCCGCGACTCGGCACCGAGACCGCACTCACGGACGGCGCGCCGGGCGCCGACCCGCCAGCGGGCCGCCGTTTCTGAAAGAAACCATTCACATCGCCGCGGGCAACGGCTAGGCTCACTCGCAACACCAAGTACAATCGCTCACGTTGCATTAACCCGCCCGCAATGTTGGCGCGCTTGGATAGAGCTTGCCGTTTCAACCATTCGACGGGGGAAAACCATGTCTCAGTCCGCCCGAGCGCGCTCGCCGCGCTCGCCCATCACCCGCACAGCGTGCGCCGCCGCGGTGACCGTCCTCGGCACCTCGCTGCTTGCTCCGGCCGCCTTTGCGGAGCCCGCGGAGCCGGGCACCACCACGATCGACCTCTACGGGATCAACGATTTTCACGGCCGCATTTCCGAGGATCTGTACAACGGCTCCGTAGGCGTCGCCTCCATGGCCTCCGCCTTCGCGGCCCTGCAGGCCGAGAATGAGAACTCGCTCTTCGTCTCGGCTGGAGACAACATCGGCGCCTCCACCTTCGAGTCGATGTCCCAGCAGGACAACCCCACCATCGACGCGCTGGGCCTCGCGGGCCTGAGTGTCTCCGCGGTGGGCAACCACGAATTTGACCGCGGCATGACGGACCTGACGGACCGCGTCATCCCCCGCTGGGCGGATGCCACCGGTGAGGAGGGCGCCGACTTGGCGCTCGGCGCCAACGTGTACGACGCAGAAGGTAACCCCGCGCTGAAGGAGTACGCCCTCCGGGACATGGGCGGCGTGACGGTCGGCTTCGTCGGCACCGTGACGGAGAAGACCTCCACGCTCGTCTCCCCCGATGGCATCGCGGGCCTGACCTTCGGCAATCAGGTCGAGGCCGTCAACCGCGTCTCGGCTCAGCTCTCCGACGGCAACGCGGACAACGGCGAGGCCGACGTCGTGGTGGTCTTGGCCCACGACGGTTCGGAGACCACGGAGTGTTCCGCGATCGCCTCCGAAGGCTCGGGCTACGCGAACTTGGTGAACAATGCCTCCGCGGACGTGGACGCCATCTTCTCCGGCCACACCCACCTCGGCTACGCCTGCGAGCTCAACGGCCGCCCCGTGGTCCAGGGCCACCAGTACGGCACCGCCTTCGCCAAGGTGAGCTTCGAGGTGGACGCCGAGGGCCAGATCGTCGACTCCCACCAGGCCCTCATGACGCTCACCGATGACGAGGGCAAGGCGATCTACGCGCAGGATCCCGACGTGCAGAACATCGTCGACGCGGCGGTCGCCGAAGCCGACGTCGTGGGGTCCGAGCCGCTCGGCACCATCACCGATGACATCCTGCGCGGTGGCGCCGAGCCGGGCAGCGACCGCGGCGTCGAGTCCACCCTCGGCAACCTCGTCGCGGACATCCAGCTGTGGGCCACTTCCAACGACTCCTATGCCGGAGTCCCCGCGGAGATCGCCTTCATGAACCCGGGCGGCCTTCGCGCCGACCTCACCTACGCGGACAGCGATGGCGAGGGCGACGGCGTCGTCACGTTCAAGGAAGCCGCGGACGTGCAGCCGTTTGCTAACACGCTGGTGACCATGGACCTCACCGGTGCGGACCTGAAGAACCTGCTCGAGAAGCAGTGGCAGCCGGAGGGCTCCTCCCGCGCCAAGCTGCACCTCGGCATCTCCGAGGGCTTTTCCTACGAATACGATCCGGAGGCCGCCACCGGCGAGCACATCACCTACCTCGAATTCAACGGCGAGGAAGTGGACCCGGCCGCCACCTACCGCGTGGTGACCAACTCCTTCCTCGCCGCCGGCGGGGACAACTTCGCCACGTTCCTTGAGGGCACCGACGTCGCCGACTCCGGTCAGGTGGACATCGACGCCACCGTGAACTTCTTCGCCGCGCACGACGACGTCGCCCCGGCCCCGCTGGGCCGCGCAGCCGTCGCGTCGGTCGAGGAGCCCGTCGACGTCCCGTTCACGGATGTGGAGGGGACCTCGTTTGAGGAGTCGATTCAGTGGTTGTATGGCTCGGGGGTCACGGCGGGTTATACCGATGGGACGTTCCGTCCGCAGCAGTATGTGAAGCGGTTGGAAATGGCGGGCTTCTTGTACCGGTATGCGGGTGAGGAGTTTGAGGCCGGTTCCGGGGACGTCTTTACGGATATTCCGGCCGGGCATAGCTGGGCTGAGGAAGTCGGTTGGGCCAAGGCGAACGGGATCACCTCCGGGTACACCGATGGCCGGTTCGGGTCTCAGGAGATGATTACCCGCGGCCAGATGGCGGCGTTCCTGCAGTCCTATGCACAGAACGTGTACGGGGTGGGGATGGATTTCCAGGCCCCGGCCGAGTCGCCGTTTGCGGATGTCGCTGCCGGCGGTGCGTTCTATGGGCCGATTACGTGGCTGGAGTCCACGGGCATCACCGGTGGTTTCGGTGATGAGACGTTCCGGGCCAGCAAGTCCACCACGCGTGGTGAGATGGCGGCGTTCCTGGAGCGCCTCGATGCCTACCTCGCGGAGCAGGCCAGCTAAGCGCTGAGCATCAAGTCGCCGGCGCCCCCGCACCAGCGGGCGGCGCCGGCGGTGCGCTTTAATGGGGGCGTACCGCCAACCGCCACGGGAAGGACCGCATGGACTCCGACGAGAACGAGCGCGGCTGGCTCGCCCGGCGGCTCCTGCCCGGCGGCACCGAGCCGGACCCCCGGTTCACCCTGGCGAACGAGCGCACCTTCCTGGCCTGGATCCGCACGTCCCTCGCCTTCCTCGCGGGCGGCGTGGCGCTGGAGGCCTTCGCCGCGGACCTGTTTGCGGACACCCTCCGCCGCGGGCTGGCCGCGTTCATCATCTCGATCGGCCTGCTCATTGCCGTGGGCGCCGGCTTCCGGTGGCTGCGCGTGGAACAACGGATGCGTCAGCGACGCCCGCTCCCCTTGCCGCTGATCGTCCCGCTGCTGGGGCTCGGGGCCTCCTGCGCCACCGTTTTCGTCCTCGTCATCCTGGCCATGGAATAGCCGTGGCCCGGACGCCTCGCCGCGAACCCGCCTACCACGGAGACCCGGGCCTGCAGCCGGAACGCACCGCGCTGGCCTGGGGCCGCACCATGCTCTCCATCGCCGTCGTCGGCGCCGTCTTCCTGCGCTGGCTGCCGCACTACGGCGGGTGGATGGTCGCCCTCGCGGGCGGCAGCGCCGTCGTCGCCCTCTGGATCTACCTGACGCAGCGGCACCGTTACCACCGGCAGTCCGGCGGGGTGCGTCAGGAGGCGCTCCGCGCCGACGTCGCCGCGGTGGCGAGCACGACGGCGGCCGTCGGCCTCCTCGGCCTGCTCGGCATCTTCGCGGTCCTGACCGCCCGGGCGTAGCCGCTGGTCCCGCCGCGGCGTCTAGGCGGGCGGGATCCGCGCGTCGTTGATCATGACGATCCCGTCCGTTCCCTGCTGACACTCCTCGGGGTATCCGTCGACTCGCTCCACGGGGATCTGCCCGCCCCCGTAGAGGACGTAGTCCCCCGCTGCCACGGGATCCACGTCGAGGTCCGGCCGGGGCGTGAGGGTGGCCGGGTCCGCGGACACGCCGAGGGTCGAGTCCGCCCACCCGACGGCGTACACGCCGGCGGGCTCGGCGCCGTCGTCGGCACGAAGCCGCCAGCACCGCCCGTCATAGAGCAAGGTCCCGTAGCGGGCCATGTCCGTGAAACCGACATTCTGCGCGCCCGTGGACTCCAGGAGCACCAGCTCCACGCCGGCGTCCCGCAACACCGAGGCGGTGAACCAGGCCGGCTCACCGGCGCAGCCCGTGAGACTTCCCGCCGCGAGCAGGGCGGTGGCGGTCAGGGCGGCGCGTCGTCGTTCCATAGCCCCACTGTGCCGCACCTCGGCACCGCAGACCAGCACGGGCTGGCCTCAATGCTCTACCCGGGCGGCGAAGGCCTCCGGTAGGCTCGCCCTCAGCGCGCGACGGGCGCCCCAGGGCGCTTGGCCGCCACCGCGCGCCGTGTCCACCACCAACGACTCCCCCGGAGGCACCCGTGAGTATCTGGCATGACCCGCCCACCCCCGCCGAGCTGAACCGGATGCACGCGGGCACGCTCAACGAACAGCTGGGCATCGAGATTCTGGAGCTGACGGACACCGCGATCAGCGGGCGCATGCCAGTGGATCGGCGGACCACCCAGCCGGCGGGCGTGCTGCACGGCGGGGCGTCCGTGGCCTTCGCCGAGTCCTTGGCCTCCTGGGGCGGCTACCTCACCGTGGACCGGGAACAGTTCCACGTGGTGGGGCAGGAAATCAACGCCAACCACGTGCGGCCGGCTCCGGCGGGCGAGGAGGTCTATGGGGTGGCGACGCCGCTGGCGCGGGGGCGCCGCAGCCAGGTGTGGGATATTCGCATCACGAATGCGGAGGGGAAGCTGATCTGCGTCTCCCGGTGCACGCTCGCCATCATCGACGCGCGGCCGGCGCCCACGGAGACCGGCGGCGCCGTCAGCGCGTAGGGATCGCCGCGGCGCCGCCTAGCGGGCCAGCCTTTTGACGGGTACCTCGGGGTCCGCCAGGAGATCCGGGTCCACGGGGATCCCACGGTCGATGATGCGGCGTGCGGCGCGAATCGTGAGGCCGCCGTCGATCGCCGCCGCGCCCGCCATGCCGCCGTCCGGGGCCAACCGGAACGCGGCCGCCACCGCGCCGTCGGCGTCGCGCCGCAACACGGTTGAGCCGGGACCGGACAGGTCCCCCACGGCCTCGAGGTGAACCCCGTAGCGGTCGGACCAGAACCAGCTGGCCCCGTGCCGCGGCGGCTCCTGCCCAAGCAGTGCCGCGGCCGCGGTGGTTCCGGCGTGCATGGCGTGCTCCCAGTGCTCCGCGCGGCGCAGCAGGCGGCCGTCCGCCGTGCGGGTGCGGGCGACGTCGCCCACCGCGTAGACCCGCGGGTGACTGGTGCGCTGCGCGGCATTCACCAGGACGCCGTCGTCGACGTCGAGCCCGGCGGCCTCGGCGAGTTCGGTCCGCGGGACGATCCCGATGCCCACGAGGACGACGTCGGCGTCGAGACTGCCCGCCTCGCCCAGGTCGATGCGGTGCCCGGCCGCGTGGGCCGTGATGGCGGTGGGCACGCCGGTGAGGGTGGTGACGCCGCGTTCGGCGTGCATGGCGTGGAGGCGGCGGGCGAGGTCGGGGCCGACGGCGGGGGCCAGCGGGGTCTCGATCGGATCGATCAGGCTCACCTGAGCCCCCAGCGCGAGCGCGGAGGAAGCCACTTCGGCGCCGATGAGGCCCGCGCCGATGATGGCGAGGCGGGCCCCCTCGCGTTGGTGCAGGGCGGCGCGGAGGCGGTCCGCGTCCTGCCGCGTGCGCAGCTGCCAGACCGATTCCAGATCTCCGCCGGGGATCGGGAGGCGCCGGGCCGCACCGCCGGTTGCCAGCACCACGGCGTCAGCGGAGAGATGCCGGCCGTCGGAGAGCACCACGGTGCCGGCGTCCGGCTGGATCCTCGCGGCGCTGGCCGTGACGACGTCGACCTGGTGCTCGGCGAACCACGCGGGCGCGGCGAAGCGAAGGTCCTCGGCGGAGGCCTCGCCGAGCAGGTAGCGCTTGCTTAAGGGCGGGCGATCGTAGGGTAAGCCGTCCGTGTCGACGATGCTCACGGACCCTTCGAAGCCCCGGGCGCGCAGCTCCTGGGCGACCGTGAACCCGGACAGACCGCCGCCGACGATCGTGACGGACGTCAGGCTCATGCTGTTCTCCTCGCTGCTGCGCGGCGGGCTCAGCCGGCCGCGGGGTAGAGCAGGACTTCGCCGTCGACCACTTCCACTTTGTGGGTGCGGGCGGCCACGGTGGCGGGCAGGCACAGGGCCTCGCCCGACTTGAGGCAGAACTTCGCCGAATGGACGGGGCACTCGACTTCGGTGCCCTCGATCCAGCCGTCGGACAGTGGCGCCGTCTCATGCGTGCACGTGTCGTCGAGCGCGTAGAAATTTCCGTCTTCGGCGTGGAACACGGCGATGTCGTCCTCGGTCCCGGCGTCCTCCGAGTCAACGACCTCGGCCTCGCCCTCCGGGATGTCCTCCACCTTGCCGACGATGATGGGCTCGCTCACGGTCATTCCTTCTTTCGCTCGCAGTGGTCGTCTCGAATCAGGAAGCGCACTCCCCGCCCGTTCAGGCTATCGGTTACCGGCACCCGAACAGGAGCCGGACGACGTCGCCGCGGCCAGCAACCCGCTGCCGCCACGGTCACCCCCGGCGCGACGGCCGTGTTCTCAGGGACCCCGCGAGCGATGCGCCGGATCATTCCCTACGGCGCGGTGAGCGTCCAGCTGCGTTTGGACATGCCGAACCAGAAGCCGTCGATTTCGCTGGTGGTGTTGATCCCCGAGGCCTCAGCCGCGGCGCCGAGGGCAATGTAGAGCGGCGCCCAGTGCTCTGTTCTGGGGTGCGCCTCGGCGGCTGCGGGGGCCTTGTTCATGAAGTCGAGGATGGCGTCGACGTCCCCGCTGGCCATGGCCTCCGCCGCCCACGCGTCGAATTCCGCCGACGCGGCCGGCGGCGCCTGACTCGGGCCGGCAGCGGGATTGAACCACCGCAGGTTGTGCGTGGTGAATCCGGAACCGACGATGAGGGTGCCGCGATCCCGCAGCGGTGCCAGCGACTGCCCCAGCCGGAACAGCCCCTCCGGGTCCAGCGTCGGCATGGACATCTGCAGCACGGGAATGTCCGCGTCCGGGAACATTTCTTTGAGCGGCACGTAGGCACCGTGATCGAGGCCTCGCTCCTCGCGAGCCACGTGGTGGCCGTGCTGGGTGGCCAGCCGCTCCACCTCATCCGCCAAGTCCGGCGCCAGGGGGGCCTCGTAGCGGACGTCGTAGTAGTGCTCTGGAAAGCCCCAGAAGTCGTAGTACAGCTCCTGCTGGGTCCGCGTGGCGCTCAGTGTCACCGGCGCGTTCTCCCAGTGCGCCGAGATCATCAGAATGTCCCGCGGCTTCGCGAGGCGGGAGGACCAGTCCGCGAGCTCCCCCGTCCACTGCGCGTCGTCGGCCAGCGGCGGGGCGCCGTGGGACAGAAACAGCACGGGCGGGGCCTGATCCGACGGCGCAGCGGCTGTAGCGTCCGGAGAAGAATTGTTGTTCATGACCCCAACATAGCCTCATTTAGTTGAAGCTTCAAGCAAATGAGGCGGAAAGTGACCCGTCGCTCGTCGCCTGCCGTCCAGCTCGGCCTAGAGGACGAAGGCCGTGGTGGAGCCGGGGGTGATTTCCGTGCGGCCGGCGTCCCGGATCAGCGGTCCGGTGGCCTGGCGGGACAACCGCGTGAACTCGTCGGCCGCCGCGAACCGGACGTAGGTGGGCTGCTCGGCGGCGAGCCACGCATCGACGCGTTCGATGTCCTTGGGGATCGCCCGGAGGAGCCACGCGAACAGCGCGTGGGCCGATTGGGCCGCGGCCTTGCCCGTGGACATCCCTAGATCGTCGTTGACGATCAGGACGACGGCGTCACCCGGCACCTCGCCATCGGCGTCGCCCCGCTGGGCATCGGGCTGAGCTTCGGCCGCCTCCAGCTCGGCCTCGCCGGGGCCCCGCGCGGCCAGCCATTCGGCGCGCTCGGCCGGCGTCCGAGGCAGGGCCGTGCCGGAAACCTGCAGCTTGGCGAGCTTCTTGGGGGCGGTACCCTGGGGCAGCGGGGCGAAGGCCACCGCGCGCCCCTTCCCGCACTCGCCCTCCACGCCGCCGAGCTCGTCGGCGAAAGCGGCGAGGATCTTGGGGTAGGTCCGCGCGTCGGCCCGGCGGACCGACTTGCCGAAGTGCCCGGCGGCCCACGCCCGCCATTCCGGCAAATCCGGTGCGGCGAGGTAGGCGTTGACGCTCGCCAGCGCGACGGCGGCGAGCCCCTCGGCCTCAAGGGCCGGGGACTCCTTGTCCACCAGCAGGACAATCTGCTGCATCAACTCGGCGGGCTGGCTGGGTTCACGTGCTTCCACCCGCCCAGTTTCTCACCTCTTCGGTGACCGCCGGGGCTGCCGCGGCTAGAGCTTGACCTCGACCTCGCCGTCGGAGCGCAGCTGGTCAACGAGCTGCTGCGTGGCCTCGTTCTCCTTCTGCTGGACTACCTGCTGCTCGAGCTGGTCCTTGACCTCCTCGAACTCGGGCACGGCTGCGGCGGACTCGCCCGACTGCTCGGTCATCTGCTCCTGCATGGCCTTCTGCTGTTCGTACGCCTCCTGCAGTTCCTCGTCGGAGGCGCTGATCTCGCCGACTTCCTGCTCGATCACGGCTTCCACCTCCACCTGCTGCTTGAGCTGAGCATCCACCGACTCGCGGTCCGTGCCCTGCTCCTCGAGGGCCTTCAGGAACTCATCCTCGCCCATCTGATTGGACTCCGCCGCGGCCGTGAGCGCTTCGTCAATCTGCTCCTGTGTGGCCACGAGGTCCAGTTCGGCGGCCCGCTGCACCAGCAGCTCCGTTCCCACCAGCGACTCGGCCACGTCCTTCTTCAGCTGGTCCTGGTCCGGGTCTTGGCCGGACATCTGGGACTGCATGGCGGCCTGCTGGAACTGGATCTCGTACACCTGGGTGAACTCGTCCTTGGTGATTTCCTCACCGTTGACGGTGGCCACGACGTCCGGGATCCCGCTGAGATCCGCCGACGGTGCGGCTGCCTGCTGCCCTTGGCTCTCGGCCGCGGAGCTCGACGACGCCGCGCCCTGATCTGCCTCGCCGCCACAGGCGGCCACGAGGGACACCGATCCGGCGAGCGCGATCGCCGCGAGGGCCTTCTTCATCTTGGGCATGCTCTCTACCTTCCACAGACTGCAGTTCGACTCACGACACTAACGACGGCGGCTGAGCGCGAACTGAGCGCTCAACCGGAGTCCGCTGCACGGCGTCCCCCTAGCCCGCGAGCCTCCGCGCACCGACCGAGGGGCGGATCGGGAAGATCGAGGGCGCGGTGAAGCCCCGCTGGGCGAAGGCCTGCTCGACGGCGGCGGTCACCTCTGCGCACGCCCCGGCCGGCACCAGCGCGATGGCGGTCCCGCCGAACCCGCCGCCCGTCATGCGTGCGCCGTGAGCGCCCGCGCGCACCGCCGAGGCCACGGCCACATCCATCTCGGGGCAGGAATTGCCGAAGTCATCCCGCATGGAGGCGTGGCTGGCGGTCAGCAGCCGCCCGACCTCCGCCCACTCCACGCGCTCGGCCTCGAGCTCGGCGACCGTGTCGAGGACCCGCTGATTTTCCGTGACAATGTGCTTCACGCGCGCAAAAACCTCCGGGGCCAGGCGCCCCTGCGCGGCCTCCAGCTCGCCCACGGAGACATCGCGCAGGGCCTGAACCCCCAACCCGGCCGCCCCGGCCTCGCAGGCCGCACGCAGTTGTCCGTAGCCGCCCGATTCATGCGCATGGCTGACCTTGGTGTCGATGGCCAGGATCTCTAGGCCTGCCTCCTCCAGCGCCAAGGGAACCGGCCGCGAGGCGCGGCTGCGGCAATCCAGGAACAACGCCGCACCGCTCTGCCCCAACAGGGAAGCGGACTGGTCCAGGATGCCGGTGGGCGCGCCGACGTACTCATTCTCGGCGCGCTGGGCGATGAGCACCAGCGTCTCTCGGGAGACCTCGAGCCCGGCGAGCTCGGCGAGCGCCGTGACGACGGCGCATTCGATCGCCGCCGAGGAGGAGAGCCCAGCGCCGATGGGCACGTCCGAATCCAGCACGACGTCGTACCCCTCGCCGGCGGCCAAGAGCGAGGCGTGACCAGCCGACTCGGCCCACGCGTTCAGCGCCCAGACGGCACCGGCCACGTAGCGGGACCAGCCGGGCACCTCGCCCGCGTGCGCGGGGCTCAACCGGGCCGGGTCAATCTCCACGGCGCGGACGCCGGCCACCTCCTGCCGCCCAGCAATCCGCAGCGCGGCGGTGCGGGTGCGCCGCACGGCCACGCGGGCGCTGTGGGCGATCGCGAACGGCAAGACGAAGCCGTCGTTGTAGTCCGTGTGTTCGCCGATCAGATTGGCCCGCCCGGGGGCGGCCCAGAGGCCATCCGGGTCCGCACCAAAGGCCTCGCGGAACGCGTTCGTCAGGGCGGCGGTTGACTCGTGATTCATCTAGGCCTCCGAATAGCTTTCATCGCCGGCGGCGGCGATCTCGATGCCCATGGCCTCGCGCAGCGCGTGCGCCGCGGCCTCCGGCATGACGTCTCCGATGAAGGCCCCCATGGCGGCCTCGGACCCGGCGAGGTACTTGAGCTTGTGCTCCGCCCGGCGCGGGCTGGTCAGCTGCAGGTGCAGGCGGTAGTCGGCGCGGCCGTCGTCGTCCGCGCCAGCCGGCGCCTGATACCACGCGGCAATGTAGGGCGTGTCCGTGGTGTAGAGGTTGTCCATCCCCCGCAGCAGGCGGTGATAGATCTCCGCGAGCTCGGCGCGTTCCGGCTCCGTCAGCTCCGTAAAATCAGCGACGTGCCGGTGCGGGACCAAGTGCACTTCCACGGGCATCCGCGCGGCGAAGGGCACAAACAGGGTGAAGTGTTCGCCCTGATGCACCACGCGCTCGCCCGCCCGCTCAAACTCCAGAATGTCCTCAAACAGGTTGCGCCCGGTCTGCTCCCGATGGGTGCGCAGGCGCCGCAGTTGGGCGGCCACGCGCGCCGGCACGTAGGGGTAGGCGTAGATCTGCCCGTGGGGGTGATGCAGGGTGACACCGATGTCCGCGCCGCGGTTCTCGAACGGGAAGACCTGCACGATCCCATCCATCGCTGTGAGTGCGGCGGTGCGGTGCGCCCAGGCTTCGACGACGGTGCGCACACGCTCGGTGCTCATGCCGGAGAGGGAACTGGTGTGGTCCGCGCCGAACGTCACCACCTCACAGCGCCCGTGGGCCGGGTCCACGCTGCCGAGGTGGGTGCCGAGCTGCTGCGCCTGCTGGTCCGGGCCGAAGGACGGGAAGCGGTTTTCAAAGACCACGACGTCGTATTGTTCGGCCGGGATCTCGGACGGGTTCTCCTCCGACGTGGGGCAGAGCGGGCACTGGTCAGCCGGGGGCAGGTGCGTGCGGCTCTGGCGGTGCGCGGCGAAAGCAATCCACTCGCCCAACAACGGGTCGAAGCGCAGCTCGGAGGACGGCGGGCGCTCCGGCAGCTCCCGCTCATCGACGGCGGGGACGGGGCCCGTGGCGCCGCCGTCAAAGAAATAGAGCAGCTCGCGGCCGTCGGCCATGGTGGCCTCGGCGGGCTGATAACCGGAAGGGCACATCAGAACTCCTGGTGCTGGTGGGTCACGCTCACGGGCGGCGCCGGCTGAAATAATCACAGCCGAACACTTTCAATCAAAAACTTACACGGCTAAGGTTGACACATCGAGCGCGACCGCACAAGAGTTGACTCAGCGAATGCGGCCCACCATCGCGACGACGAGGCACCGCAAGGAGGCTCCATGACGGAGATCTTGCCGCAGCAGCGGCGCAAGCTGATAGAGCACACCATCGAACAGTATGGGCAGGCCCGGGTGGCGGAGCTGGCTGCCGAGCTCGACGTCTCGGAAATGACCGTCCGGCGGGACCTGACCTACCTTGAACACCTCGGCGTGCTGGTCAAGGTCCACGGCGGGGCCATGCGCCGCGGCGCGCCGACGAGCGCCGAGCCCGGATTCACCACCAAGTCGGCCCTGCAAACGGAGGAAAAGGACGCCATCGCCGCGGCCGCAGCCGCGCTGATCACGCCCGGATCCTCGGTGGCCCTCTCCGCGGGCACCACCACCTTCGCGCTCGCCCACCACCTCACCGCCGTCGAGAACCTGACTGTCCTCACCAATTCCCCGCGCATCGCCGAGGTGTTCTGGGCCGCCGATTCCCCCGGCCGTACGGTGATCCTCACCGGGGGTGAGCGCACGCCGTCGGACGCCTTGGTGGGGCCGATCGCGCTGGAATCGGTCCGTGGGCTCAACGTGGATGCCTTTTTCCTTGGCGCCCACGGCATCAGCGCCGAGCGCGGGCTTACCACGCCCAATGGCCTCGAGGCCCAACTCTCCCGCGCCCTGCTCGCCGCGGCCGCCCGCACCGTCGTCGTCGCGGACCACACCAAATGGGGCCTCACCGGCCTCCACAGCATCGCGGAGCTGAACCGCGTGGACACCGTCGTGACGGATGCGGCGCTCCCGGCTGCCGCCCGCGCCGAGTTGGAAGGTCAGGACGTCTCCGTGGTGATTGCACCCGAGCCGTCGACTCCCCACGTAGGTTAGAACCGGAGGGTGCTCCCGCGCCCTCCCCCACACACCAGTCCCTCCCGCCCGTCCTATCCACCCTTTGAGAGGTATCTGACATGCGCATTCTCGTCACCGGCGGCGCCGGTTACATCGGCTCCCACACCACCCTGGCCCTGCTCGAGGCGGGCCACGAGGTGGTGGTCGTCGACAACCTGGCGAACGCCTCGGCGGAGTCGCTCCACCGCGTGAGCGAGCTGGCGGGCCGCCGGGCCGTGTTGGAGCGCGTGGACCTGACCGATGAGGCAGGGCTGGAGGACACGTTCAGCGAGCACCGCCCGGAGGCGGTCATCCACTTCGGGGGCCTGAAAGCCGTGGGAGAGTCCGCCCGCATCCCGCTGGATTACTACTACAACAACACCGCTGGCACCGTCGCGCTGTTGCGCGTCATGGCGCGCTTTGGCGTGAAGTCCATGGTGTTCTCCTCCTCGGCGACGGTGTATGGGGACCGCAACCCATACCCATACACGGAGGACATGGAGATCGGCGCCATGAACCCGTATGGCCGCACCAAGGAGCAGATCGAGGACATCCTCACGGACATCGGCGCCGCCGACGATGCCTGGCGGATTGGCCTGCTGCGCTACTTCAACCCGGTGGGCGCGCACGAGTCGGGGCGCATCGGCGAGGATCCGCAGGGGATCCCGAATAACCTCATGCCGTTCATCGCCCAGGTGGCCGTGGGCCGGCGGGAGAAGCTGCAGATTTTCGGCGACGACTATGACACCCAGGACGGCACGTGCTTGCGGGACTACATTCACGTGGTGGATCTCGCCGAGGGGCACCTCGCCGCGCTGGAGTACGTCACCGAACATCCCGGCGTGCACCGCTGGAACCTCGGCGGCGGCGCCGGTACGTCTGTGCTGGAGATGCTGCGGGCGTTCGAGGCGGCCTGTGGGAAGACCCTGCCGTACGAGTTTGCCCCGCGCCGCGCTGGCGACCTGCCCGCGTTCTGGGCGGACGCATCCAAGGCCAAGGAGGAGCTGGGCTGGCAGGCCTCCCGGACCATCGAGACGATGTGCGCGGACCACTGGCGCTGGCAGTCTGCCAACCCGAACGGCTACGCGGCCTAGAGACGGCTCTGGCGGAGAACGCCCCCAAGCACTTCGCTCCCCGCCAGATGTGATCGACGCCACGCGCCAAATCCAGTGCTTGTATCTTCAACCAAAACACCCGCGTTTGCCAAATGCGTTGCGTAGCGGCGTCCCCGGGGTGCTCACTGCGGCAGGTGCTGACGGGCTGGGACGAAGGCATGGCACGCACGATGCCCCAGCCCGCCAGCGGCTGTGAGATGGGAAGCCCAGCCACAAGAGTCCGGGCTTCCCGCTGCGTCCGCGTGACCGGTGAGGATCCCCCAACGAACCGGCGGTGGGCCGCAGCGCAACCGGGAAGCGGTTGCAGCATTTACGCTACGCCGAGCCGCCCACACAATAGGTTGAGAGGCCCGAAGATCCTCGGAAAGCTTTCCTGACTAGGAGGTACCCGCGAGCGCCCAACTCCCAAGAACGTTGGGAGCTCGCTGGGAGTTGCGCGTCAGCCGCCCGTGATGGCGCGGACGGCGAAGAACAGCACGGACGGGCAGAGCAGGCAGCCCACGCCCGTGTAGAACGTCGCCGTCATGGCGCCGTAGGGCACCAGCCGCTTGTCGGTCGCCGCCAAGCCGCCGGCCACGCCGGAGGTGGTGCCCATGACGCCGCCAAAGACCATCGCCGACTTGGGATTGTTGAGCCCGATCGCCTTGGCCATGAAGGGCGTGCCGATCATGACCACCACGGCTTTGACCAGGCCAGCAGCGACGGAGAGCGCAATCACCTCGGAGGTCGCGCCCACCGCCGTGCCCGTCACGGGCCCCACGATGTAGGTGGCGGCGCCGGCCCCGATCGTCGTCACGGACACCGCGTCGGTGTAGCCAAACAGCATGGCGACGGCGGCGCCCACCACGAAGGAGGCCACCACACCCACCACCACGGACAACCCGCCCGCCAGCCCGGCCCGCCGAATCTCGTCCAAATTCACACCGTAGGCGGTCGCGACGATCGCGAAGTCGCGCAGCATGGACCCGCCCATGACGGCGAGGCCGGAGAACAGGGCCACGTCGGCGAGGCCGTCTTCGCCTCCGGTGGTCACGCCGCCGACGTAGGAGAGCACCAGCCCCAGCAGAATCGCGATGGCGGATCCGTGCAGCCGGCCGTTGGTCAGCGTCTTGGACAGCCAGCCGGCGAAGAGCGTCAGCGCCCCGACTAGGGCAAAGGCCACAAGCAGGCCATTCTTCTCGAAGAGTTCCAGCACCAGTTCCATCGCCTAGACCACCTGCTTCTCTTCTTCATCGACCGGCGGCAGCGGTTCGGCGGGCGCCCCGATGCGGGACAGGACCGGGACCAGGACAGCGCCAGCCACGAGCGCGGCCAGCCCGGCGATGATGGCCATGGGGCCGCTGCTCACCGCCCCGGCGACGTTCTGCGTGGAGGCCATGGCCACCACGATGGGGATGTACATGGCGCTCCAGAACAAGACGCCCTGCTCCGAGGCCTCGGGGAAGTGCCCCTTTTTCCGCAGGCGGTCCGTGACGATGATCAGCATGATCATCGCGAACCCCACGCCGCCGACGTTGGATTCGACGCCCAGCGCCACACCCAAGAGATCGCCGACGAGCTTGCCGGCCAACAGACTGGCCGCGAGCGCGGCCACACCATAAAGAACCATGACTTCTCCTGTCTGGAACGCCGGGACTAGGCGGAAACGCCCGTGAAGAGTTCGGCGTACGTGGCGCGGAGCTGGGCCTTTTGCACCTTGCCCATGACGTTGCGCGGCAGCGCGTCCACCACGCGCACGGCCCGCGGTTGCTTGAACCGGGCCAGGTCACCGGAGATGCTGGCCACGATGGCCTCGCCGTCCAGCTCCTGCCCGGGCTGCGGCACCAGCACCGCCACCACCGTCTCCCCAAAATCCGGGTGGGGCACGCCGACGACGGCGGACTCCAGGACGCCGTCGCACGCGTCCAAAAGCACCTCGATCTCCTTGGGATAGACGTTGAATCCGCCGGAAATGATGAGGTCCTTGTCTCGGCCCACGATGCTCACGTAGCCGGAGGAGTCGATCCGGGCCATGTCCCCGGTGATGAAGAACCCGTCCTCGCGGAACTCCGCGGCCGTCTTCTCCGGCATGCGCCAGTACCCGGCGAAAACGTTGGGGCCACGGACCTCCAGCAGGCCCACCTCGCCGTCCGGCAACGTCTGCCCCGTCTCCCGGTCCGTCACGCGCAGCTCGACGCCGGGCAGCGGCAGGCCGACGGTGCCCGGCTTGCGGTCCCCCGAGTACGGATTGGACGCGTTCATTCCCGTCTCCGTCATGCCGTAGCGCTCCAGGATGGCGTGTCCGGTGCGTTCCGCAAACGCCTCGTGATCACTGGCCAGCAGCGGCGCCGATCCGGAGACGAAGAGGCGCATCGAGGAGCACGCCTCAGCCGTGAGCCGCTCGTTGGCCAGTAGACGGGTGTAGAAGGTCGGCACGCCCATCAAGACGGTGGCGTGCTCGAAGCGGTTCAGGATCTTCTCCGCGTCGAACTTGGTGAGAAAGTCCATCGAAGCGCCGGCCACCAGCGTCATGTTCGCCGCCACGAACAGGCCGTGGATGTGGAAGATCGGCAGCGCGTGAATGAGCCGGTCTGCGCTGGTGTAGCGCCATTCGTCCAGCAGCGCGGCGCAGTTGGAGGCGAGGTTGCCGTGCGTGAGCATGGCGCCCTTGGACCGCCCCGTGGTGCCGGAGGTGTAGAGGATGGAGGCCAGGTCGTCGGGGCCCACGGTGGCGGTTTCGGTCCGCTCCTCGGCAGCGTCGAGTAGCGAGCCGGCGCCGTCGGCGGACAGCGTCTCTAGGGTCAAGGCCTCCGAGGCGCGATGGGCGTGATCGTCCGCCGCGCCCGGCGAGCAGACGAACACCCGCGGCTCGGCGTCGCCGACGAAGTAGTCGATCTCGCTGCCCGTGTAGGCCGTGTTCAGCGGCAGGAACACCGCGCCGAGCTGCAGCGTGGCGAGGTACAGCGCCACGGCCTCCGGCGACTTCTCCACCTGCACCGCCACGCGGTCCCCGCGCAGGACGCCATCCGCGGCCAGCTGGCTGGCGATCCGCCGCGCCGTGGACAGGGTGTCCCCGTAGCTGCGCGTGGAGCCGTCCTCGAGGTGGAAGAGCACGCGCTCCGGGTCCTGGCTGGCGTGCTGAACGAACGCCTCGTAAATGCTCGTGAAGTCTTGGTTCATGGTGGAGTTTCCTCTCTCTAAAGCGTCGTGTTGCGGGGCGCTGACGCCCGGGTAGCGGTAGTTGATCATCACGCCGAAGGACTGCTCCCACGCCGCGGACGAGTGGTTGGCGGCCCAGTTCAGCCGCCAGGCGGTGGCGCCGTTGCCCAAATGGAAGCGCGCCACGGGATCCACCGGGCGCCCGGCGTCGTTCACCTCGACGGTGAGATAGCGTTCGACGGCGGCCAGCAGCGCCGGGCGGACGTCGCCGTCGAGCGCCGCGGGTCTCGCGGCCTCGCGCACCGCCTCCCAGAGCGTGGCCAGCTCGTGGTCACGGCCCGCCTGATCCTCGAGCCACCGGCGGAAGCCGGGGATCGGCGAGAGGGTCACGAAGTGGCGCACGTGCGGCAGCTCGCTGGAGATCTGCTCCACGACCTGCTTGATGAGGTGGGCGCCGAAGTGGACCCCCGCGAGGCCGTCGAGCGCGTTGTTAATGGAGTAGAGCGCAGCGGTGTCCGCCGCGGCCGGGTCGAGGACCGCCGTGCGGGCCGTTCCGCCATCGGCGGCTGCGAGCAGGGGCTCGATCCGGTCCGGGGCGCCGGCCACCAGCGCCACCTCCACAAACACCAGCGGGACATCCCCGGTGGCGGGGTGGAAGAACGCGTAAACGCGGCGGTCCGCCGGGTCGATCCGGCGGCGCAGCTCCTCGCGGCTGACCATGGGATGCACGCGCTCGTAGTGCAGCAGGTGGGCCTGGACCTGCTCCGGGGAGCCCGTCTCCACCTCCACCATGCGCAGGAATCCGCGGTTGAACCACGAGGAGAGCAGGTGGTGCAGGTCGTGATCCAGCGGCCGCAGCTGCGGGTGGCGCCGCAGCAGGGTCCGCACGTCGGCGCGCATCCGCACCAGCCCCAGCGTGCCCAGCGGGGCGTAGTTCATCCGGCGCAGCAATTGCTGCCGGGCCGGCTCGACGACGTCGAACAGCCGCGAGGTCTCCTCCGCCGCCGTGCCGTCCGCCGAGGCCGTCTCCCAGCGCTGGTAGGCCTCGCGCACCCGGTCCGGGTCGACGTCGTAGTGCTCCACGAGGGCCGTGAAGAAGGTGAGCCGAGCGGCGTCGTCGAGCTCGGCGTAGGCCTCGAGCGCGCGAGCAGCCACGGGGGCCAGCGCGGCCTCGCCACTGCCCGACATCAGGTCCTGACAGTCCGCGAGCAGCCGCTCAAGCGGGCCGTGGGGGTGCTGCACCATGCCGTTCTCCCTCGTCGTCAACGTGATACACATCATGTTCGCTGATATATATAAGGGACACCGTACAGCAGAAACGTGACCCACACCACAGTCCTGTGGTGCGGCTATCCTGATTCCCGGAGGTACCACGTGAGCAGAGTCCCGGAATCCCAGCGCGTGCGGGATGCCCTTGAGAACGCGATCGTCGACGGGCGACACCGGCCCGGCGATCGCCTCGACCCCGCCCAGATTGAGCAGGAATTTGGGTGCTCGCGGACCCCGGTCCGGGAGGCCCTACAGGCGCTCGAGCGTTCCGGGCTGGTGCGGATTCGCCCTAAGCAGGGCACGTACGTCACCGAGCTGGGGCTGCCGGAGCTCGCGGAGCGGTTTGAGGTGATGGCCGAGCTGGAGGGCATGGCCGCCCGGCTGTGCGCGCGGCGGATCGACGCCGCGGGGCTGTCCGGGCTCGACGCCGCGCTGCGCGAGTGCGAGGACCACGTGGCCACCGGGGACGCGGACGAGTACTACTACGCCAATGCCCGCTTCCACGGGATCATCTACGATTCCAGCGGGAACGAATATCTGGGCACCCAGGCCCACGCACTTAAGCGCGCCCTGCAGCCCTATCGGCGACTCCAGCTGCGGGTGCCGGACCGCATGCGCCGCTCCCTCGCCGAGCACCGCCAGATCGCCGACGCGATCCGCGCCGGGGACGCCGAATCCGCGGAGAACGCGGCGCGGGACCACGTGCTGGTTCAGGTCACGGAGTTCAGCCAGCTGGTCCGCACCTGGAAGGAACTGAGCGCCGGCACCTAGAGGTGCGCCACCACCCTCGGCGGCCTCACAGCCAGCGCGGGGCCGGCCCGGCCGAGCCGGCGTTCCAGCCAGCACCGTCGAACGTCAGCGCCTGCGTGCTCGGCGAGCGCCCGGTGGCCCAGGCCGTCAGCTCGGGCAGCGGCCCCGTCACCACGGTGACATCGCTCGCGGCCGCAAACGCGTCCGCTGCGCCTCGTGTGGCGGAGCCATCGGGCCCAGCCGACGCGGGCAGCAGGCGCAGGGCCCGCGACTCCTCACGGTCCGCCCACGCAGCCTGGACGTTGGCGAGCAGGCGCTCGAGGACCGGCTCTGGCAGATCCCCGGCCCCGGTCCCGTTGTTCAGGTCCACGGCATGGAGCCAGAGTTCGCGGGCACGCATCCAGAGGGTGGTGCGGGCCGTGATCTCGGCGCCGTGGCGAGTGCGGACCGAGGCGTTCCACGCGGCGTCGTCGAGGCGCTGCCAGTGCTCCTCGAGCTGGCGCTGGGCGTCCTCGTTCAGGAAGTGGAGCGAGCCCGGCTCCATCGCGGAGCCCGCCTCGATCTCCGCGTCCCGCGCCTCGGCGGACGCGTACATGGGCGTCTCCACGCCGGTCTCCGCCCACGTGGCCAGCCGAGCCAGCGCGTAGGCGTTGTAGCCGACGTGCGCCACCACGTGCGCCCGCGTCCACCCTGGCAACAGCGAGTCGCCGGCCAGCTGCGAGTCCCGCAGCTCGTTCACGCGGGCCGTGAAGAAGCTGGCGGCGCGGTGGGCCCCGGCCAGCTCCTCGAGGATCCCGGGGTCGGCGGTGCGGTAGTGCTCTGCGAGCCGCTCAGCGGACGGCGGGTGGACATCGCTCATGAGTAGGGCTCCTTCGCAGCGGCGGGTGATGCCCAGCATGGCACACGCACGCCCAGCGGCGAAGGGCCGCGGGGGCACCACACTGACGTTAATGAGTGCTAACGTTTGACTGTAACCTGCATCACACCGGCGTGAGCGGCCATCCCGCCCGCTGGCAGACCGCGCGGCCCCACCACGGCCGGGCACGGGAGGGACATGGACTTCGCACTCACGGCGGATCAGGAACGGTTCGCGGCGTCGGCCCGCGAGGTCGCCGCGCTCATCGCCCCGGACTACGCCGCCCGCGAGCGCGACGGGCGGATCGATCCCGAGTTGGCCGCAGAAATCGGCGCGCGCGGGCTGATCGCCCCGGAGCTGCCCACCGAGCTCGGCGGCCAGGACGCCGGTCACCTCACCTCGGGCCTGGTCACCGAGGAAATCGCCCGCGGCGACTTCAACGTGGCCTACCTCCAGATCATCGGCTCCCTCGCCGGGCACATCCTCTCCCGTCACGCGCACGACGCCGCCGCCCGCCGCTGGGTGCCCGCCATCACCGCCGGCACGGCCCGGGTGGGCATCGGCCTCTCCGAGCCCACCGCGGGTTCCGACGCCGGTAATCCCGCCCTGTGCGCGCACCGCGAGCGTGGCGGCTGGGTGCTCACCGGCACCAAGTCCATGTCCTTTGCGCTGGACGCGGCGGCCGCCGTCGTCTTCGCCCGAACGGACCCGGACGCCGGGCGCGGGCGCGGCATCACGGCCTTCCTGCTGGACCTCGCGGAGCTGGAGGAGGCGGGCACCGCGCGGCGCGAGCGTATTGATGATCTGGGCACGCGCGCCGTGGGCCGCGGCCTGGTCCACCTAAAGAACGCCTGGGTCCCCGAGGACGCCGTCGTCGGCGCCGAGGGTCAGGGGTTCATCCAGGTCATGCAGGGGTTCGACTTCTCCCGCGCGCTCATCGGCCTGCAGTGCCTGGCCCCCGCCTCGGCCTCCGTCGCGGAGACGTGGCAGTACACGCGCGGCCGCTTGGCCTTCGACCAGCCGCTCTCCTCCTTCGAGGGAGTCGCGTTCCCCATCGCGGAGGCGGAAACCACCATCGAGGCCGCCCGGCTGCTCTGCTTGCGCACGCTCTGGCTCAAGGACCAGGGCCAGCCGCACACGGCCGAGGCCGCCATGTGCAAGTGGCTGGCCCCCAAGACGGCGTATGAGGCGATCAACGATTGCCTCCTGCTCCACGGCCAGCTGGGCTACACCCGCACGCTGCCGTTTGAGCAGCGGCTGCGGGACGTGCTCGGCCTGCAAATCGGCGACGGCACCGCGCAGATCATGAAGATGATCATCGCCCGGCACCGGGTGGGCCGCGAGTTCGCCCCCTAGGCCCGCCCGCATCATCCACCCCTCGCCCCACCACCGCAGAGAGGACCGCACATGAGCCACTCAGAACCCACCAGCCGCGTCGCCATCGTCACGGGGGCCGGCAGCGGGATCGGCCGCGGCGTCGCCGAGGCCCTCGCCCGCACCGGCGCCAGCGTCGTCGTTCTCGACATCAATGAACAGGCCGGGTACGACGCCGCCGCGCACCTGCCGCGCGTCGGCGCGGCCCGGCACACGGCCCACGCCACCGACGTGGCGGACCAGACGTCCGTGGACGCCGCCGTCGATGCCATCCTCAAGGACTACGGGCGCATCGACGTGCTGGTCAACAACGCCGGCTGGGACAAGGTCGGCCCGTTCCTCGACACGGACCCGGACCTGTGGGAGCGGATCATCGGGATCAGCCTGTACGGGACGCTGAACCTCTGCCACGCGGTGACCCCCGTCATGATCGGCCAGCGGGAAGAGGAGCCGCACTTCAGCGGCCGGATCGTGAACGTCGCCTCGGACGCCGGGCGCGTGGGATCCACCGGTGAGGCGGTGTACTCGGCGGCGAAAGGCGGGGTGATTGCCTTTACCAAGACGCTCGCCCGGGAGGTGGCCCGCCACCAGATCACCGCGAACTGCGTCTGCCCGGGGCCGGCGGACACGCCCCTGTTCGACTCGATCAGCGCGGACAGCCCCAAGCTCCGGGAGGCGCTCATCAAGGCGATCCCCCTGCGCCGCTTGGCCCAACCGGAGGACCTAGCCGGCGCCGTCGCCTACTTTGCCTCGCCGGAGGCCGGGTACGTGACGGGCCAGACGCTCTCGGTCAGCGGTGGGCTGACGATGGCCTGAGCTGGCCCGTCACGCCGCGATTAGCTGAATCTCGCACCGCCGTCGTCAGAGTGCACGACGGCGGTGCCCACGGCAGCCCACACATGCAGTTGGCCCTCGCGCACCTGGGCAGCGACGGCGGACGGGGCGGATCCGGCCAAGCCGCGCTCCTCCCAGCTGGCCCCGGCGTCCTCACTGACGTGGACGGAGCCGTCGGGCGCGATTCCCACGGCCGTGTCCGCGTCGGCGAAGGTCACGAACTGCAGCACCTCATCCGGCTGGCTGGCGGCCGCGGCCCACGTCTGGCCAGCGTCCTCGGAGACCCACAGCCCATCCGGCGTCGTGGCCAGCACGGTCGGCCCGGCCGGGTGCCCGGCCAGCGCGAAGGCATCTGGGCCGTCCACCGCCTCCCACTCGACGCCGTCTTGGGTGCGGGCCAAGTTCCCGTCAAACCCCACGACGGCGCCATCCGTGGTGGTCAGGGCGTGAAAATCGGATTCGCCGGCACGGGAGAGCGGCTCCCACGTCGCGCCGTCGTCCGTGGACCTCATGAGGCCCACCGGGTTCGGCAACTCACTCCCGGCGCCCGGGTGACCGGACGCGTAGAGCGCCTCATCGCTGGCGGCGAAGCCCATGAGGTCGATCTGCGGGCCGCGCGGGGTGGGGCCGCCCCCGCCGGGCAGCGTCCCATCCGACCTCATTCCCTCCAGGCCCGCGACGAAGAGGCCGTGATGGGTGGCGATCAGCAGGCGATCCCCGTCCGGGTGGATGCCGTGGATGTGCCCGACGTCGGCGGGGCCGTGGGTGCTGTCCGCCTCGGACTGGCTCGGCGGGGCCGGCTGGACCGACGCGGAGGTGGCGGGCGCGCTGGTGGCGGCCTGGCCCGCGCCGGGGCTCCCGGCGGCGCACGAGGACAGCAACAGGGCAGAGAGCGCGGCGGGAAGCACGGCGCGGGTGGAACGGGACAGTGATGGCAGGGTCAATGAAGGCATGGTGGTACTCCTTGAAGTCGAGGTGGCGTGCGAAAGCGCCCGCTGACCGCGGCGCATAGAACGGCGGGGCGGTGCGGGGCGAAGGGACACGCTTCTACGTTCGACTGATCCCCAAGGCCACGAGCGAGGGCGGACGCGGCGGGGCGGGAGTGAGCACCCGGACGGCTCCCGCCCGGAGGCTGCGCAGCGGCGGGGAGAGCACTGGCCTGCGGCGCAGCAGGGAAAGCGCGCCGAGGGTGGCGACGGCAGCCATCACGCAAGCGATCGCGGCCGCGGCGGTTTGGTCCGCGCAGCGCTCGGCGCAGCCCTGAGCGGCAGTGGCCACGACGCCGTCGTGCGCCCGCGCCGCCTCCCCCTGGGGCGGGGCGGCGAGGTGCTGGGCTGCACCCTGCTGCCCGACGCCCGCGTGAGCGCCGACTGCGGAGCGGCCGGCATCGTGGGAGCCAGCAGGCAGCGATTCGCCGCTCGCGTGCGGCAGGCAAGCGATGAGCACGGCGGCCACAAGGCACGCCAAGAGCACGAGGCGGCGCGGCAGCTGCGGCATCGTGACCTCCAAAGAGCGGACTCCGGCCGAGTCTAGCGCCGCCTCCTGTGCGGTTAGCGCTCCAGCTTGGTGGCCAGCTCCTTCTCCTGCAGGAAGCACAGGAGAACGAAGGCCACGATGGACAGCGGAGCAATCCACATGAACAGCGGCATGAGCGCGTGGTTATAGGCCTCGACGATCAGCGTGTGCAGCGGCTCCGGCAGGCTCGTCACCAGCTCCGGGGTCAGGGAACTGCCCGTGGCGCCGGCGGACGCGGCCTCCGGTGGCAGCTTGCTGGCTAGCTCCGACGTCAGCCGGCTCGCGAAGAGGGAGCCAACAATCGCCGAGCCGAGGGTGGCGCCCACCTGGCGGAAGTAGTTCACCGACGCGGTGGCGGTGCCCACGAACCGCAGCGCGAAGGAGTTCTGCGCCACGAGCGTCAGGTTCTGCATCGTGGAGCCGAGGCCCAGGCCCATGACGCCGAGGAAGAGGCAGACCATGACGATGGGAGTGTCGGCGTGCACCGTGGACAGGCCGGCCAGTCCGGCGCCGATGACGAGGGACCCGACCACCATGTAGCGCTTGTAACGTCCCGTGGCCGAGACCCGGCGGCCAACGATGATGGAGGTGCAGAGCATCACGCCCATCATCGGGATCATCAGCAGGCCCGCCTCCGCGGCGCCAAATCCCGTGACCATCTGCAGGTAGGTGGGCATGTAGCCCAGCGCGCCAAACATCATGATGCCCACGGCGAGGCCCGCCACGGTGACGAGGTTGAAGTTGCGGTTGCGGAACAGCATGAGCGGGATGACCGGTTCCGCCGCACGGGACTCCACCCAGATGAACAGGGCCACGCTCACCACGGCGATGCCGATCAGCCAGAGGATCACGGGATCGCTCCACGCGTACGTGCCGCCGCCCCAGGTCGCGATGAGGACGATGGCCGTGGTGGCCGCCGCCAGCAGCGCCATACCCGCGTAGTCAATCCGGCCGCGCCCCTCCGCCGGAGGCTTCGGCAGGTGAATGAGCACGGCGGCGGCGACGATCGCCACGAGGCCGATGGGCACATTGATCCAGAAGGCCCACCGCCATCCGGGGCCTTCCGTGAGCCACCCGCCGAGGAGCGGACCGGCCACGGAGGACACCGCAAACACGCCGCCCATGATGCCCATGTACTTGCCGCGCTCGCGGGCAGGGACCACGTCGGCGATGATGGCCTGGGAGAGAATGATCAGCCCGCCGCCTCCGATGCCCTGCACGGCGCGGGCGGCAATCAGCAGGTTCATGTCCTGCGCGAGCGCGCCCATGACGGAACCTCCCACGAACACCGCGATCGCTCCGATCAGCAGGTGCTTGCGCCCGTACATATCGCCGAGCTTGCCGTAGATCGGCATCATCACGGTGGAGGCCAGGATGAAGGCCGTGATCACCCAGGCCATGTGCTCGACGCCGTTGAGCTCGCCCACCATGGTGGGCAGCGCCGTGGCGAGCACCGTCTGGTTCAGCGAGGCCAAGAGCATGGCGACGACGAGCGCGGCGAAGATCATGCCGAGGTGTTTTTTGCCGCCGTGGGTCTGCGGCTCTGCGGTGGTGGTCATACTCTCAACTCCGGTTCGGTGGCGGCGAGGCCGCGGAAAAGTGTCATGGCGTGCTGCAGGTGCGCTTCGAGCTCCTGGACGTCGTTCACGTCGGACGCGCTGTCTTGGAAGCTGGCGATGGCAAAGCGCGTGATGGCCCCGGCCAAGAGCAGCAGTGCCCGGGAAGTTTCGGTGACCGGCGGGCCCTCGTCGTCGTGCCGGCCCACCGCGGCGACGGAGTGATCCGCCGAGGCCGCCCCGTCGACGCGCACCAGCTCATCGGCGACGCTGCGCTCCACTCCGGAGACGTGCTGGATCATCCGCTCGCGCAGCGCCGGGTGCGCCTGAATGATGGCGCGGCGCCGGGCGAACGTCCCGCTGATCGCCGAGGCGGCGAGCGAGGTGGCCAATAGCCGTACCGTCCGGGTCAACAAGTCCTCAGTGGACGTGCGGAAATGGGCGATGGCTTCCTCCGTCACCTCGGGCACCCGCATGCCCAGGATCGCGTCCTCTTTCGAGGCGAAGTAGTTGAAAAAGGTGCGCCGGGAGATCCCCGCCGCCTCGGCGACGGCCTCCACGGTCACGGCGGCCGGGCCGTGCTCGGCGGCCATCCCGTGGGCCGCGTCGTGGATCGCCCGCTCCGTCTGGCGGCGATTCAGTTCGCGACGCGTCGGCTCAGATTCGTTGCTTTGCACAACCAATAATTTATTGCACTCATGCAAGATTGCACAAGTGCAAAGTTGGGTGAGATCCAACACGGCGTCGCACACGGCCCGCAGCACTCCCCAGCGGGGCACCCTCCGGCCTAGGCTCAGAGCATGAGCTACCCACCCTTTACTTCGGCCTCGCGGCAGGAGCCGCCGAAGCACCTGCCCCTCTACGGCGCCTCGCTGACGCAAGCCGTGGCCCGGTTCTTCACCAAGTACGCCGTCTTCTCCGGCCGCGCGAGCCGCAGCGAATACTGGTGGGTCCAGCTCGCCTCCGCGCTCCTCGGACTCGCCCTGTCCGTGGTCTTCACCGTGGTCGCGCTCGGCGTCGGGGCCGGGGTGGGCCTCACCTCCAGCGCGCTGGGCGCCTACCCGGACGAGGGCACGGCCGCCGGAACCCTCATCGGCGGGGCCACGGCCGGCGTCGTCGTCCTCCTGTACGTTGGCCTGCTCGCCATCGGACTCGCGCTGCTCATCCCGTCGATAGCCGTATGCGTTCGCCGGCTGCACGACGCCGGATTCTCCGGTTGGTGGTACCTGCTCAACCTGATCCCCGGCGGCTCGATCGCCGTGCTGATCTTCACGATCATGCCCTCCGTGGCCGAGGGCGCGCGGTTCGACGATCCGCCCTTCGGCTACCCGCACCCGTTCAACGCCCCGTACCTGTACTCGGGGTACACGCCGCCGCCCTCCCCCTGAGACCGCCGGGTGTGTTGAGATGGTGCCATGAAATTTGCCACCCTGCGCCGGCCGGGCTCGTCCGCCACCTTCGCCGCGGTCATCACCGACGACGGCGCCCACGAAGTTCAGGGGTACGACGACGTGGCGGGCCTGCTCGCCGCCGACGCCGAGACGCGCCGTTTGGCGTGCGGTGCGGCGCTGGAGGCGAAGCCGGCCCCGGCCGCACCGGGCGACTTCGCCCCCGTCATCCCGCACCCGTCCAAGATCTTCTGCGTCGGCCTCAACTACCGCAATCACGCGGCGGAAACGGGCAACGAGCTCCCGCAGTACCCCACCCTCTTCACCAAGTTTGCCGACACCCTCTGCGGCGCCGGTGACTCGATCGAGATTCCGGCCGAGGAACACCGGATCGACTGGGAAGGCGAGCTGGCCGTCGTCATCGGCGAGGGCGGGCGCCGGATCCCGGCCTCCGACGCCGCGGCCGCGATCGCCGGGTACGCGGTGGCCAACGACGTGTCGATGCGCGGCTGGCAGGGCCGGACCTCGGAGTGGACGCAGGGAAAGTGCTGGGAGGCCTCCACCCCGCTGGGACCCTACCTGGTCACCGCGGACGCGTTCACGCCCGGCGGCTCCTTGCGCACTCGGGTCAACGGCGAGGTGGTTCAGCAGGACTCAACGGGAGACCTCATCTTCACCCCGGAGGAGCTCGTGGCCTACTGCTCCACGCTCGTCACGCTCCGCCCGGGCGACTTGATCCTCACGGGCACCCCGGCCGGCGTCGCGCTGGGCCGTAAGGACCCGGAGACCGGTCGCCGCCCCTGGCTGGCGGCCGGCGACGTGCTGGAAACGGAGATCGAGGGCCTCGGCACCCAGCGCAACGTCTTCACCTAAAGCTCCGCGCACCCGCGCCCCACCACTAGCGCAGGGTACTGTGAGGCCCCAGAGACTGCTACGCCACCGCCCCGGCCCGCGGCCGGAACGGCGGCAGGAAACCATGACTCGCGAGAGGACCCGCCATGACCGCGAAGACCCCGGATTGGACCGAGCGCTCCGTCGGCAACATCGACTGCTGGCTGACCGACATGGACGGCGTCCTGGTCCACGAGAATCAGGCGATCGACGGCGCGGCCGAGCTGATCGACGGCTGGCGCAGCCGCGGCCAGCGCTTCTTGGTGCTGACCAACAATTCGATCTACACGCCGCGGGATCTGCGCGCCCGGCTGGCCTCTTCCGGCCTCGATATCCCGGAGGAGAACATCTGGACGTCGGCTCTGGCCACGGCGGAGTTCCTGCGCCGGCAGTCTCCGGGCGGGCGGGCCTACGTCATCGGCGAGGCGGGCCTGACCACGGCGCTGCACGACGCGGGCTTCATCATGACGGACCGGGACCCGGACTTTGTGGTGCTGGGCGAGACCCGCACCTACTCCTTTGAGGCGATCACCCGCGCCATCCGGCTGATCGAGTCGGGGGCGCGCTTTATCTCCACCAACCCGGACGCGACCGGCCCCTCCGCCGAGGGCCTGCTGCCCGCGACCGGCGCGATCGCCGCCCTCATCACCTCGGCCACCAACAAGCAGCCCTACGTGGTGGGCAAGCCGAACCCCATGATGTTCCGCTCGGCCCTGAACCGGATCGACGCGCATTCGGAGACCACGGCGATGATCGGCGACCGCATGGACACGGACATCATCGCCGGCATGGAGGCCGGACTGCTCACCGTCCTGGTGCACTCCGGGATCACGCAGCAGAACGACGTCGCCGCGTTCCCGTTCCGCCCGGACCTCACCTATCCGTCGGTGAAGGAACTCGGCGCCGAGCTCTCCGCGTTGTAGCCCCGGGCTTCGACTCCGACTTCTACCGGCAGTAGAATGACGGCGACGCGGATTCACGGCACAGGTTTACGGCATAACGGAGGCAGCATGAGGCAACGGCGGGCCCGCTGGCACCGCGCCGTCGCCGCGGCCGCGCTCAGCACGGTGGCCACCGCGTGCGCCCACCAATTGGGCGGCGGCGAGTTCCCCCACGTCTGGTTGCTGGCCGCGTCCTTCGCCCTAGCCATCCCGCTGTGCTGGGCCCTCGGCGGGCGCCGCGCCACCGGCCTCACCGTGGCCATGGCCGTCACCGCCGCGGAGATCGTGCAGCACGTCATCTACTCCCTGCAGGCCGCCCAAGCGATTCACGCGCACGGGCACCTCATGCTGTTCATGCACCTCGTCGCCGGCGCCGGCACGTTCGCGTGGCTGCGCGCCACGGAGCACACGCAGCGGCGCATTCTGGACGCCTTGATCATTGGCGCCGGGGTGCGCCTGAGCACGAGCTGGCATGCCGTGCGCCGAGCGGTCTCGGCCGCACGCGTGCTCCTCGCCCGCTGCTGCGAGGCCCTGCTCACCGGCAGCCACGCCGCCGGGCTGCGGGCCGCTGCCAATGCCCTGCACTCCGGCTCGCTGGCCCATCGCCGCGCCGCCCACGGCACCACCGCCGAGCACCTCAACCGGCTCGTCCTGAGCGCCCCCGTCATCCGCCGCGGCCCGCCCGCGTTCTCCTAAACTCACCCCACCCACCGAGCCGCCGCGCCACCGCTCCGGCTCCTTGGCGCGCCCTGACACCGACCGCTCGATTCCCGGGCACTCCGGCGCGCCCAAAACACCCCTGAGATTCTTCCAAGGAGAACCATGAGCACCATCTTTTCTCAGCCGGCCCACCGCCGCCCCGCCCGCGCCGCACGCTCAGGCGCTGCCGCCGTCGTTCTGGCCGCCAGCGCCGCCCTGGTGGCGGCCCCCGCGGCGAGCGCGCACGTAGAACTCGAGGCCACCACGACGGCGGCCGGCGCCTACCCCACCCTGACCTTCGCCATCGGCCACGGCTGCGAGGGCTCCCCCACGGAGTCCGTGACCATCGATTTCCCGGAGGAGATCGGCAGCGTCAAGCCGACGGCCAAGCCCGGCTGGGACGTGGAGGTCGCCACGGAGGGCGAGCGGCACAGCGTCACCTACACGGCCGACGAGCCGCTGCCGGACGAGCTGCGGGACACCGTCTCCGTGGCGGCGCTGCTGCCGCTGGACGGCGAGGCCGGAGACGTGCTGACCTTCGACGTCACGCAGACCTGCACCGAGGGCGAGAACCTCTGGAATGAAACCAGCGAGGACGGCGCGGAGCCGGAGTACCCGGCACCGCAGCTGACCCTGACCGCCGCCGAGGAGGGCGGCTCGCACGGCAGCCACGGCACCACGGAGAACGCTGACGGCGACGCGGCCGGCGCCGAGGAGGGCGGCGAGCACGCCGACCACGGTGGCGAGGCCAGCGCGGCGGAAACCTCCAGCGCGGATAAGCAGGCCCGGATGATTGCCACGGGCGGGCTCGTGGTCGGCGTCCTCGGCGTCGCCCTCGCCACGGTGGCGCTGCGGCGCCAGCAGCGCGGGTCCGGGCGGTGAGGTCCTGGATCGGCCCGCTGGCGCGGCGCCTGCACTTCTACGCGGGGCTCTTCATCGGCCCCTTCATCCTCATCGCCGCACTGACCGGCGCCACGTACGCGGTCATGCCCACGGTGGAGAAGGCCCTGTACACCACAGAGCTCTCCGCCCCCGCATACCAGGAGGCGGGGACGGTGCAGCCGCTGTCCCAGCAGATCGGCGTCGCCGACGAGGTGATGGCGGGCCGCGAGGGGTACGCCCTCGCGGCGGTGCGGCCGGCCCCTGAGCTCGGCACCACCACGCGGATCATGTACAGCCACCCGGATCTGGAGGCCAGCGAATCCCACGCCGTGTTCGTCGACCCGGTCTCCCTAGAGGTGCGCGGTCAGGAAACGGTCTACGGCACCAGCGGCGCCCTGCCCGCCCGCACCGCGATCTCCCAGTTCCACCGGCACTTGGGGCTCGGCGAACCCGGGCGCCTGTATAGCGAGCTCGCCGCCAGCTGGCTGTGGATCGTGGCCCTCGGCGGCCTCGCCCTGTGGATTCTGGGCCGCGCCAGTCGGAGGAAGAAGCGGGCGTCGCGCCCGCGGGGCCACCGCGCGTCCCGCCTGCACGCCTCACTCGGCGTGTGGGCCCTCCTCGGCGCGTTGTTCCTCTCCGCCACCGGGCTGACGTGGTCCGCTCACGCCGGGGCCAACGTCACGGACCTGCGGGCGGCGCTGGGGTGGACGACGCCGTCGGTCTCCACCGGCCTGCCCGCCGCGGAGGCAGCCGACCCCTCAAGCGGCGGGTCCGTCGACTCCGGAGGCGAAGCACTCACGACGGCGGACACGTTCGACGCCGTGTGGGCCGCGGGCCGGGACGTCAACATCGACACGGACCTCGTGGAGATCAAGCCCGCCGCCGAGGCGGGGAGCGCGTGGACGGTCACGGAAATCCAGCGGCACTATCCGACGAAGGTGGACTCGGTAGCGGTCGATCCGCGCACCCTCGAGGTCGTGGATCAGGTGGACTTCGCGGACTACTCCGTCCCGGCCAAGCTGGCCCGGTGGGGCGTGGACCTGCACATGGGCACCCTGTTCGGCCTCGCCAATGAGGTGGTGCTGGCCGGCCTGGCCCTGTCCTTCGTGGCGCTCGTCATCCTGGGGTACGCCCTCTGGATCAAGCGGGGCGCCTCCGGTCCGGGGCGCGCGCCGCGGGCTGGAGCGCTCACGCGGGCACCGTGGTGGGGGCTCGTCCTCGTCCTCGGCGCCGCGGCCGGCATCGGCGTTTTCCTGCCCCTGTTCGGGCTGAGCTTGGCGGCATTCGTCGTCGTCGACGGCGTGCTGGCGTGGGCGCCGTGGCGCCGCGATCGGAGGCCAACGCCCAGCGCTGAGCTGACCTAACCGGGCAGCGGCACCCTCCGGGCGCGGCGGGGCGCCGGGCCACAATCCGGCCCCGCGCCCCGCTCTGTGCGCCCGCGAGTCGCTAGGCTGGAGCCGATGGACGCCACGAACGCCGCTACACCTGCCACCGTCTCGCGGGTCGCCCGCTGGGAGCGGGCCACCGAGGCGCCCCTGATCGTGCTCTCGCTCGCCTTCCTCATCGCCTACGCCTGGCCGGTGCTGGACCCCGAGCTGCCGCGCGGAACGCAGGTGCTGTTGCGCACGGTGAATCAGGTGGTGTGGGGCGTCTTCGCCCTCGACTTCCTCCTCCGCGTGCTGCTCGCTCGGCGGCGGCTGCGCTACATCGGCAGGCACTGGTACGACGTGGCCATGATTGCCATCCCGATCTTCCGGCCCCTGCGCCTGCTGCGGGTCTTCCGCCTGCTCAGCTCCGTTGGGCTGGTCAACCGGACCAGCATCTACGTCGCCTCCACCGCGCTCGTGTGCATTTTCTTGGGCGCCCTCGCCGTCCTCGACGCCGAACAGAGCGCGCCCGGCGCCAACATCACCGAGTTCGGCGACGCACTCTGGTGGGCGATTGTCACCAGCGCGACCGTGGGTTACGGCGACTTCTACCCCGTCACCGGCGCCGGGCGTGCCATCGCCGTCGTCCTCATGCTCAGCGGGATCGCCCTGCTGGGCTCGATCACCGCCGGCGTCGCCTCCTGGGCCGTGACCAGCGTGGAGCACCAGGACACGGACGCGGACTGATCCGCCCCTCGGGGCCCGGCCGCGGCGCCGTGCCGGGAACAATGCTGCAAGGGCACGCGTTGTCCGAAAGGTAAGCGCGACTACCACCGAAGGAGCAGCATATGAAGATCGCCCTCATCGGAGGACACGGCAAGGTGGCCCTGCGGGCCGCACCGGAGCTGGTCAACCGCGGACATCAGGTGACGTCCTTCTACCGCAACCCGGAGCACACGGGAGACGTGAACGCCACGGGTGCCACCGCCGTCGTGCTGGACATCGCCTCGGCGAGCCAGCAGGAGCTGGCGGACGCCTTCGAGGGACACGACGCCGTGGTGTTCTCCGCGGGCGCCGGCGGCGGGTCCGCCGAGCGCACGTACGCGGTGGACCGCGACGCCGCCATCCGCACCATGGACGCGGCGGAGCAGGCGGGCGTGAAGCGCTACGTCATGGTGTCCTTCGCGACTGCGGATGAGAAGTACTTGGTCCCCGAGGACGATTCGTTCTACCCGTACATGGCCTCCAAGATCGCCGCGGACCGCCACCTGCGGGAGTCGAATCTGGACTGGACCATTCTGGGCCCCGGCCGCCTCACGCTGGAGGAGCCGAGCGGGGAGATCGAGGTGCTGGACGAGCCGGGCGAGAACACCGACACCTCGCGCGGGAACGTGGCCCTGACCATTGTGCAGGCGCTGCTCAACGACTCCACGATCGGCCGCACCATCAACTACCGAGACGGCTCCACCCCGCTGGTGGAGGTCTTCGCCTCCTAGGACCCCTTCGGTCGAGAACCCCTTCGGTGCGGCGCCCGCTCGGGCGCCGCACCGCTGGTTCGCCGGGCCCGCGCTAGCCGTTGAGGCGGCGCCGCCGGCGCACCAGCAAGTAGCCCGCCAACCCGGCACAGGCCGCGTAGGCCACGGCGACGGCAATCCAACCGGCCGCGAATCCGCCGGGCGAGCCCAGCAGGGCGCCCATGATCAGCGGGCCCAAAGTGAACCCGGCGAACATCCCCGCGGAGACGCGCCCGCTCGCCGAGGCCATGGACCCGGCCGGGATGCTCCGCAGCAGCGCCGCCATCAACACCACCGAGACGCCCAAGGCGCTCGCACCGTGCAGTGCCACGGCGAGCCACAAGAGGGCCGCCGCGCCCGTCACGTGCGCGGCGAAGAACGCTCCGGCACCGGCCAGCGCCGTCAGCGCCAAGACGAGCAACAGCGCCGGGGCCGCCACCCCACGCCCCATGACGCGGCCCCAGCCGATGCGCGCGGTCACGCCGATCGCCCCGGCCACCGCGGCCGTGGCGCCACCGGCCACCAGGGAGAAGCCCAGCTCCCGCACCGCGAACAGGGGCACGTAGACGTTGGTGGCCTGGACGACGAGCCCGTTGAGGAACCCGAACGCCGCGAGCGCCCACACCACAAACCCGGCCGACGGCGTCGTGCCCGCAGCGGCGGGCGTCGCGGCTGGGGCGGGGGCCAGCTCCGGCGCCGGCGCCGGCGCCGGCGCCAGGATGGCGGTGCGGCCGAGGCTCCGCACGGCCAGTGCGGCGAGGACGACGGCGAGGCCCACGCCCAGCGCGGAGGCACCGCGCCAGCCCCACAACACCGCGACGGCGGGAAAGGCCAGCGAGGCGATGAGCTGGGCCGCCTGCACCCCGGACTGCTTGATGCCGGTCCAGCCGATGCGCTGGCGGGCGGGGACACGCTCGATCAGGATCCGGTTCGTGACGCCGTTCGGAAAGGACTGGGCAAACCCGGTCAGGCCTGCGGCGATCAGCAAAGCCGTCAATCCTTGTGCGAGCGACGCGACCGCGAGGGCCGCCGCGGCGAGCCCAAAGATCGCGAGCATCAGCGTGCGGTCAGGCTGCCGGTCCGCGAACCGCCCCAGCAGCGCGTTACCGAGGGTGGCGCACCCAAAACACGTGGTGGCCAGCAGGCCGAACTGCGCCTCGGTCAGCCCGAGGTCGGACATCACCAGGTCGCTGGTGGCGCTCAGCCCATAAATGAGCAGCGTGCCGATGCCCACGGAGCCGATTAAGGCCGCGAGCAGCCCCGGACCGGCGGCCCGTGCGGGCACGGCTAGGCGTTCCAGAGGCCGTAGGACTCCGCGAGGTCGGCAATTTTCTGGGCACGGGCCAGGCGGGGCAGGTAGGAGCCGTCGCCGATGGCGCCGCCGGCCGCGTGGGCGTCCAGCAGGTCCTTGGCCCAGTGGAGCTCGTCCTCGCTCGGCGAGAGGGCCTTGTTCACGTCCTCCACCTGCGTGGCGGTGAGCGCCAGCTTGCCCGTCATGCCCATCTTGGCCGTGATTTCGCCGTCGGCGTGCACCTGCTCCGGGCCGGCCGTCGCCGCGGAGGGGCCATCGATGGGGCCGGGCAGCCGGCCCACGCGGGACGCGACCACCAGCTTGCCGCGGGCGTAGGCCAGGCCCATCGGGTCATCGGAGACGCCGGTGTCCTTGCGGAAGTCGTTGGTGCCAAACGCCAGGCGGAAGGTGCCCGGGGCGGAGGCGATCGCCGTCGCGTTTTCGATGCCCACGGCGGACTCGATCAGCGCGAGCACCGGCGTGCCCGCCTGCAAGCGCATGGCGGTGTAGGCGACCTGCTCCGGCTTCTCGCTCATGGCCAGCATGACGCCGCGCAGGCCCTTGGTCTTGGACAGGGCCGCGAGGTCCTCGGCCCAGAAGTCGGTGTAGATGGCGTTGACGCGCACCCAGGCCGTCATGCCGTTGTTGAGGGCGTCCACCACGTGCTCGCGCGCGGCGTCCTTCGCATCGTCCGGCACCGCAGCTTCCATATCGAAGATCACGGAGTCCGCCTCGGACGCGAGGGCCGGCGCGAACTGCTCGGGTTTGGCCGCGTTCACCAGCAACCAAGAGCGGGACAACTTAGCGGGCAACGCTGCCGCGCGACGATTACGCAAGGACATGCCCCCAGCCTATCGGCCCACGGCTCGTGCGCTCTATTTTCGGCCATATTCGTCATTGGTTTCGCCGCGCACGCGCGGATCGCCCGCCATCCGGAAAGACGGCGGGCGATCCATGACGACGCCGGCGGGCCGGCCGGCGTCGTCCTGCTAGCCCTGCGCCGGCTGGGAGGCGAGCGCCACGGCGTGGGCCACCGCCGGGCCGACGCGCGGGTCCAGCGGGGACGGCACAATGTAGTCCGGGCTCAACTTGTCTTGGGCCAGCTCGGCGATGGCCTCGGCCGCGGCCAGCTTCATCTCCGCGGTGATCCGGCGCGCACCGGCGTCGAGCGCCCCGCGGAAGATGCCCGGGAACGCCAGCACATTGTTGATCTGGTTCGGGAAGTCGGAACGCCCGGTGGCCACCACGGCGGCGTGCCGCGCCGCGACGTCCGGCATCACCTCGGGGTCCGGGTTGGACAGCGCGAAGATGATGGCCTCCTCCTTCATCCGCGCCACGTCCTCCTCGCAGATTTTCGAGGACGAGACCCCGACGAGCGCGTCCGCATCCTCCAGCGCGTCGGCAATGCCGCCCACCACGTGGGTGGTATTGGTCTTCGCCGCGTACTCCGCCTTGATCGGCGTGAGGTCCGTGCGGTCGCGGTGAATGATGCCGCGCGAATCCGTCAGGATGACGTCACCGATCCCGCGCGCGAGCAGGATGTCGGCGATCGCGATGCCGGCCGAGCCCGCGCCGGCCACCACCACCCGCATGTCCTTAAACTGACGCCCGGTCAGCGTGGCCGCGTTGGTGAGGGCGGCTAGGACGACGACGGCGGTGCCGTGCTGGTCGTCGTGCATCACCGGGCAGTCCAGCGCCTCGATGACCTTCTGCTCCAGCTCGAAGCAGCGCGGTGCCGCGATGTCCTCTAGGTTCACGGCGCCGAAGCTGGGGCGCAGGCGCACCAGCGTCTCGACGATCTCATCCACGTCCGTCGTGTCGAGGACCAGCGGGATGGAGTTCAGCCCACCGAACTCGCGGAATAGCGCGGACTTCCCCTCCATGACGGGGAGCGAGGCGGCGGCCCCAATGTTGCCGAGGCCCAGCACCGCGGTGCCGTCAGAGACGACGGCGACGAGGCGGGAGGCCCACGTGTGGGTGGCGTGCTTGCCGGGATCGTCGGCGATGGCCCGGGACACTTGGGCCACGCCGGGCGTATAGGCGATCGACAGGGCGCGCTTGGAATCCAGCGGCATCGTGGTTTCAACGGAGAGCTTGCCGCCCTCGTGACTGGCGAAAACTTCCTGGTCGGTAATCTGCGTCGACTCAGTGGTGGCGGAAACGGTCATGAGAGTGCTCCTCAAACAAGCAGGCAAGAAAGGGCTGATCAGGCGCACCCTGAAAGCATGCGGGTGCCCTGGCAAGGCTGCGCTGCGTCTCGAGGTCATCGGCGACGTCAGTGGCGCAGTGGTCAGTACTTTCTTTAGACCGTGCCTCTACCGTACGTGGTGAGGGCCACAGACTTCCACCCCGGATGACGCGCCGTGGCCCGGCGCCACCGGGCGTCAGCGGCTAGCAGGGGCGGCATCGAGGCTGCCCAGAATCGTCCGCACGCACGCCTCGACGCTGTGCTCCGCCGCGAACACCTGCCGGTCCCGAGCTAGCAGGAGCGTGGAGCCAAAGATCGCGGATGCGGTGACGTCCACGGTCTCCGCGATGTGGGGGCCGTGGACCGCGCCGCGCTCGGCGAACACCGCCGCCACCGACTCGCGCACCACGCCCAGCACGTCGGCGCGCATCGTCACCAGGACCTCGCGCCAGTCGCTCGGTTCCCGCCACATCTCGCTGATCCACAGCTGGGCGAAGGCCGGGTAGTCTTCGACGAAGAGCAGTGCGGCGCGCACCATGGCCGCCATCCTCTCGCGCGCCGAGTCCGACGCCGGCCCGGCGGCCGCGTGGAGGCGGTCCAGCAGGATGTCCGTGCCGAAGCGCAGCAACTGCCCGATGAGGTCCGATTTGGAGCCGAAGTTGTAGTAGACGCTGCCCTTGGAGACTCCGGCGGCCGCGGCGATCTCATCCACCGTCACCGCGTGGTGGCCCCGCTGACCGATCAGTGCCAGCGAGGCCTCGAAGATCTTCAGCCGGGTCGCGTTGGTGCGGGCGGGGCGGCGGACGACGCCGTCGTGCTGTGCCGCGCTCATGCCGCCAGCTCCGGTTGGAAGGTCTTCAGCGTCCAGTACTTGTGCCGGCGCACGGCCAGGGTGCTCAGCGCTAGCCCCAGCGCGGTGTATGCGGCAAGGGCGGCCACCACCGGGCCCAGCACGCTCAAGTCCGCCCCGTACAGCAAGTGCCTCATCCCGGTGACGATGAAGCCGAGCGGCAACACCTCATGGGCCGCATGGAGCGGTTCCGGCGTGGTCTCCCACGGGAACGTGCCCCCGGCGGAGACCAGCTGCAGCACCAGCAGAATGAGCACCACCATCTTCCCCGGGGTGCCTAAGAACGCCACGATCCCTTGGATGAGGGCCGTGAAGGCGCAGGAGGAGCCGAGCAGCAGCGCCCACGTCAACCACGGGTGGGCGGCCTGCAGCCCCAGCCCGAACACCACCACGGCGTAGAGGACGGTGGCCTGCAGCAGGGAGATTACGAGGAACGGTAACCAACCGCCGATGGCGATCTTCCAGTTGGCCGCGTTGGAGGCCAACGCCCGGCGGGTGATGGGGCGCATGAGCTGGACCAGCATGAAGGCGCCGATCCAGACGGCGAGCGCGAGGAAGAAGGGGGCCAGCTGGTGCCCGTAGTTGGTGGCGGCGGTTTGGCTGGTGGTGCTGATGGAGACGGGATCGCCGATGACGGTGGAGACGCGCTCCTTCTCCGCCGCGTCCGGGTTGGGCACCTCCCCCGCGCCGTCGCCGAGGCGCTGCGCCAGCTCGGCCGCGCCGTCGTCCGTTTGGTGCGCCCCGTCCGCGAGCGTGCCCGCGCCGGCCGCGAGCTCTTGGGCGCCGCCCGAGAGCTCGTCCGCTCCCGCGGCGAGCTGCCCGGCGCCGTCGTCCAACTGCTCCGCGCCGTCCACCGCGGCACGCTGGCCGTCGGTCAGCGTCGAGGCGCCGGTGGCGAGCTGAGCAGCCCCGTCGGCGACCTGAGCGCCGCCGTTTGCGGCCGAGGTGATGCCCTCCTTCAGCGCCGGGACGGAGTCGGCGAGCTGCCGCGTACCGTCCGCCACCTGCCGCGAGCCGTCGGCGAGCCGGGCCACGTCCTGCCGGGCGGCGTCCAGGTCCGCCCGGGTCTGCTCGATCTGGTGCGCGGCCGACGAGTCCGCCGCCTGCTCCTCCAGCGCGTCGGCCAGCTGCTCGCGCTGCTCCGCGGTGATCACGCCGCGGTCCACGAGGTCCTGCGCGGCGGCGTCGACGCGCGCCGTGGCGTCCTGTTCCACCTCCTCGACGGCGTCGGCCGCGGCCTGGACCTTGGCGTTGAGCTGCTCGTTGCCGTCCGCGACCTGCGCGGCGCCGTCGGCGAGCTGCTCCGCCTGCGCGGGGAGCTCGGCGGTGCGGTCCTGCAGGGTGGTGAGTCCCGTGGAGAGTTCGGTGGCGCCGGCGGTCAGGTCCTCGGCGCCCGTGGAGAGCCGATCCGCGCCGTCGAGCAGTTGTTCTTGCCCGGCCACGAGGTCCGTCGTGCCGCCGGCCAGCGTGTGGGCGCCGGTAGCCAGCTCGGCCGCGCCGTCGGTCACCTGCCCGGCCCCGCCGGCGAGGTCATCGGCCCCGTCCGCCACGCGGCTGGTTCCCCCGTGCAGCTCGCCCGCGCCATCGGACGCCTGCGTCAGCTGCGTGTGGATGCGGCCGAATCCGGTGAGGAACTGGTTCGCCGTCTCTTGGCCGACCTGGGCGGCCACCGAATTGTGGACCTCCCCCGCGAGCTTGTCGGCGATGGTGCCGACCATCGCATTATTGGCATCGTTGGTGGTCAGCTCCAGGATGGCCTGTTCGGCGGCGTCGAAATCTTCCGGGGAGGCGAGGGACGCGGAGAAGTCCTCGGGAATGGTCAAAGCGAAGGCGTAGTCCCCGGCGGCCACGCCGTCCTCCGCCGCTTGCCGCGAGTCCACGACGACCCAGCCGAACGTGCCGTCCTGCAGCAGCGACTCGGTGACGTCGTCGCCCACCTCGAGCCGCTCGGCCTCGCCGCCCTCCTCGGCACTCTGCTCCGCTCCCGCGTCGAGGTTCACCAGCGCGGCCTTGACGTTGTTGAGGTGGCCGTAGGGATCCCAGTTGGCGTAGAGGTACAGCGCCCCGTACAGCAGGGGCACCAGCGTCAGGGCCACGATTGCGATCTTCGCCAACCGGCCGTTGGTCATGCGGAGCAGTTCGGAGCGGGCCAGTTGCAACGCGGTCATGCCGCCGCCTCCGCCCGGGGGTTCAGGCTCAGGTTGTCCGTTTCGGCGACGGCCGTGCGGCCGGAAAACTCCTCAGGAATACGCTGCACGACGGCGACGACGGCCGGGTGCCGCCGGCCGCCGGCGACGTCGGCCAGGATGCGCAGCCACGCCGCGTCGGGCAGGCCGTGGCGGTCCGGGGAATCAAAGACGAGCACCCGCACCGCGGAGTCCTGCAGGCTCAGGGACGCCAGAAGGTGTAGCCGATCCTCAGCCGCGAGGGCGTCCACCCAGGCGCGGGAGAGGTGTTCGAGGCGGTGCGCGCGAAGCCACCGGTCAGCGGAGACCGTTCGCCAGAAGGGCCCGGGTTGGAGCGCCAGATCCTCCGCCACGAGGTCCTTGACGCGCAGATGCTGCTCCGGCTCGTTGATCTGCGGGGAATCCACCAGCGCGCTGACCCGGCGCACCGCGCGGGGACCGGCCTCGGCTTCCCACGCAATGGTCCCGGCGTCCGGCTTCATGCGGGCGCTCAGGCCGAGCGCGAGGGCGGTCCGGGCGTCTTGAGTCCCGGCGGAAACCACCGTCAGCTCCGCCGCGGGAGCGGTCAGGGACGTCGGGCGCAGCAACGGCGCGTGGTGGCCGTGGAACGACAGGGAGTCAGCGAGAAGCACACCCACAGGTTATTCAAACTGACCGGTCAGTTCAATTAGTGGTGGCTGTGACGTTGCAGACCCTGAGACGTGACGCAGGGCGCCGACTCCCCCTCGTCGGGGTCAGCCGGCGCCCTGTGCGTATCGTCGCCCGCGGCTCGCCCTCTAGCCGCGGATGAGGTCAGCGCAGCGTTCGCCGATCATCATGGTGGTGATGTTCGGGTTCACGGTGACCAACTCCGGCATCACGGAAGCGTCAGCCACGCGCAAGCCCTTGACACCCTTGACGCGCAGCTCAGGGTCGAGCGGCGACATGGCGTCGTCAGCTGCGCCCATCCGGACCGTGCCAGCTGGGTGGTACACGGTGTTGTGGGTGCGCTTGATGTACTCCTGGATCTGCTCGTCCGTCTGTGCGTCGTGACCCGGGTAGAGCTCTTCACCGGCCCAAGCGGCCATCGGCTCTTGGGCGACGATCTCACGGGCCTTCCGGATGCCGGCGACCATGACGCGCATGTCATGCCCCTCGGGATCCGTGAAGTAGCGCGGGTCCACCATCGGCTTGTCCCGGAAGTCGCGGGACCGCAGGCGCACGGTGCCCCGGGACTTGGCGTGCGTGACGTTTGGCGTGAGGCAGAACCCGTTCTCCGTGGTCGGGTAGCCCTGACGCAGCGTGTGCATGTCGAACGGCACCGATCCGTAGTGCATCATCAGGTCCGGACGATCCAGCCCGTCCTGTGTCGGCGTAAAGATCCCGATCTCCCACCACTGCGTGGAATCCTCCACCATGGGCTGCTTGGCTTCCCACTGGATGACGCCCTCCGGATGGTCCTGCAGGTGCTCGCCCACGCCCGGGGAATCCACGCGGACCTCGATCCCATGCTCGCGCAAGTGCTGGGCCGGCCCAATCCCGGACAGCATAAGCAGTTTCGGCGAGTCGATCGCCCCGGCGGAGACGATGACCTCCCGCCGGGCCGTCAATTCGTGGGTGCGAGCGAAGGCATTGTCGACGACAGAAACACCGGTGCACGTCTCGCCGTCGAACAGCAACTCCTTGGCGCGCAACCCCGTGAGCAGGTGGAAGTTGTCCCGCTCCATGATGGGGTGAATATAGGAGACCGAGCTCGAGGAGCGCGTGCCATCGGCTTTCCGATTGATCTGGAAAAAGTTGGCACCGTTGATCACGGTCTCGTCGTTGTTGAACTTCGCCCGCGGGATGCCGGCCTGCTCGGCCGCATCCAACAGCGCCACACCGCACGGATCGTTCGCCGGGACGTTCATCAGGTGGACGGGTCCGGAATCGCCGTGGTGCGGCGCGTCCGGACCGGCGTCCTCGTTGGTCTCCAAGCGCTTGAGCAATGGGTACAGCGTCTCCGCGTTCCAGCCGGTGGCCCCGAACTTGGCCTCCCACTCGTTCAGGTCCTCACGCGGGGCCCAAAAAGCGATGCAGGAGTTGTGGCTCGAGCAGCCGCCCATCACCCGCGCGCGGGCGTGACGCATGAACGAGTTGCCATTCTCCTGCGGCTCGATGGGGTAATCCCAGTCGTACCCGGACTCCAGCAGCTCCATCCAGCGGTTCAATTGAAGGATTTCAGGCAGCTCACGGTCATCCGGACCCGCCTCGACGAGGGCCACCTCGACTGAGGGGTCCTCACTCAAGCGCGCCGCAACGGCTGCCCCAGCGGACCCACCACCGACCACGACGTAGTCGAACTCAGACTTGTTCATCTCACTCATCGTCTCTTCCTTACTTCTGATGGTCGGCAAACCAGCCGGTCACCGCCGGCGCAGTGTTCTGGTAAATGTGCTTGGCCTCCTGGTACTCGGACAGGCCCATCGGACCCAACTCCCTGCCCACACCAGACTGGCCGAATCCGCCCCACTCCGCCTGCGGCAGGTACGGGTGGAAGTCGTTGATCCAGATGGTGCCGTGGCGTAGTCGTCCGGCCACCCGTTGCGCGCGGCCCGCATCCTGCGTCCAGACGGCGCCAGCGAGACCGTAGTTGGTGTCGTTCGCGATCGCCACGGCCTCGTCCTCGTCGGTGAACGTTTCCACGGTCACGGTCGGACCGAAGGCTTCGTCCCTCACGACGGACATGCCGCGCTGTACCTGATCGATCACGGTCGGCAGGTAGTAGACGCCCCGGGACAGGCCCTCGCCGTCCTCATCCGTGGCAAAGCGGCCGCCGCAGCGCACGCGGGCGCCCTCGGCAATGCCGGCCTGAACGTAGGCGTGCACCTTGTCCCGGTGTGCCCCGGAGATCAGCGGTCCGGTCTCGGCCGCATCGTCGTACGGACCACCAATGCGAATCTGCTCCGCCCGACGCACGAGCTCGTTCACGAAGCGCTCCGCGATGGACTCTTCCACCACCAAGCGCGCGCCGGCCGAGCACACCTGGCCGGAGTGCACGAAGGCGGCGTTGAGCGCGTTGTCCACCGCGGCATCGAAGTCGGCGTCCGCGAAGACGACGTTCGGATTCTTGCCACCCAGTTCCAAGGCGACCTTCTTGACCGTCCCGGCCGCCGCCGCGGCAATGACCTTGCCCGTAGCAAGGCCACCGGTGAAGGAGACGAGGTCGACGTCGTCGTGCTCAGACAACGGTGCGCCGGCCTCCGGGCCGGTGCCCGTCACCAGATTGGCGACGCCGGCCGGCAGCCCAAGCTCCGCGAAGACGTCCATCATCAAGATGGACGTGGACGGCGTCAGCTCGGACGGCTTCAGGACAAACGAGCATCCGGCGGCGATGGCCGGGGCCATCTTCCACGCGGCCTGCAGCAGCGGGTAGTTCCACGGCGTGATCATGCCGCACACACCCACGGGCTCGTAGACGATCCGGCTCACCACGGAGGGGTCCCCGGCATCGACCACGCGGCCGGACTGCTGGCCGGCCAGGCGGCCGAAGTACTCAAAGCAGGCCGCGATGTCATCCATATCAATCTGCGATTCGACGAAGCGCTTGCCGGTATCGCCGGATTCCGCGCGGGCAAACTCATCCTGGCGCTCTCGCAGGCGCTCGGCGACCTTGAGCAGGAAGGACCCGCGCTCGGGAGCGGGGACAGCAGCCCACACGCCGGCGTCGAAGGCCGTCCGTGCCGCGGCAATGGCGCGCTCGGTGTCCTCACGCGAGGCCTCAGAAACGACGGCGTAGTCGCTCCCGTCGGCCGGGCAGGTAATGGTGCGGGTGGCCCCGGAGGCCGCGGGCACCCACTGACCGTTGATGTACAGGGTGGCGGTGTTGGCCATGGCCTTCAACCTTCCTTTGTCGGTGTGGAGTCGTCATCTTCGTGACCGGACCAACCGGTGATGTTGGCCTGATCGGTGACCGCGCTGGCTGGCAGCGCGCCCGTGGAGGTGTGCAAGAACTCCAGATGAATCTCGTAGTGGTCCAGCACATCGGCGATGATCTGCTCGTGGCTCAGCCCCGAGAGGTCATAGCCATAACTGCCCTCGAGCGAGAAGACCTCGAGCCGGTAGTAGCGGTCATTGGAACTGGTAGCCCGGGCGTAGGACGGCGTCTCGTGTTGCACCGGATAGACCTGATACTTGAAGTCACGCTCCCCGTCGAAGCGGACGAACAAATCCACGGTGTCGATCCCGTACCCGTCGAGACGCTGCGTGTTGAGCGTGGCCGTGACTCCCTGACGTTCCAGCTCAGTGCGGACCTCCTCGAGCGCCGGGCTCACGGTCTCTGTCATAAAGCGTTGCGTGGCACGGGCGCTCGGGTAATTCATGGCTCGGGAAAGCCGCTGGCGCCACCCGCGGCGCTGCTCACCGGCCGCGTTGGCACGTGAGGAGAGGACGGATGGGAGCCCCTGCTGGTAGGAGTCGGCGAGTGCGGACTCCACTCGGAGCGCCTTGTACAGCCCCAACATGATGAAGACCAGCACGATGGAGAACGGCAAGCCCATGATCACGGTGGCCGCTTGGAGAATGGGCACACCGCCGACCAACAGCATGGCCAAGGTCAGTGCGCCCGTGGCGAAGGCCCAGAAGATGCGCAACCAGTTGGCGCCATCGGCATCGGGGCTGGGCAGGCGGGACGTGAAATTACTCATCACGAGCGCGCCCGAGTCCGCGCTGGTGACGTAGAACAGCATGCCCGTGAACGTCGCGATCGCGGCGCTGAGCGTCACCCCCGGATACTGGTCCAGCAGGTTATAGAACCCTTGCTCGGGAGTGTTGATGGCGACCTCCGCGAAGGCGGCATTGCCGCTGCGCACCAGATCCAGCGCGCTGTTGCCGAAGATAGAGATCCAGAGCGCGATGAACGCGAAGGGAACCACCAGCACACCCGTGACGAACTGCCGGATGGTGCGGCCGCGGGAAATCCGGGCCAAGAACAGGCCCACGAACGGCGCCCACGCAATCCACCACGCCCAGAAGAAGAGTGTCCACGCGTTGAGCCAATCGTCCGGGCGGTCATACGCGAAAGTATCGAGCGCCATCGACGGCAGGCGGGAGATCATGTCGCCGATGTTGTTGACGATGCCGTCCGCCAGATAGGCCGTTTTGCCCGCAATAAACACGTAGATCATCAGAGCGATGGCCAGCAGGACATTGAGTTCCGCGAGACGGCGGATCCCCTTGTCCACGCCAGAGACAACGGACGCGGTAGCCATGATCACCGCGATCGCAATGAGCGCGATCTGCATGGCGTTGTTCTGCGGCAGCCCGAACATGAAGTGCAGTCCGTAGTTGAGTTGGGCTACGCCGATTCCCAGCGACGTCGCAATGCCGAAGATCGTGCCCAACATGGCCGCGATGTCGACGGCGTCCCCCGCGGCGCCGTGAATCCGCTTGCCAATGATGGGATACAGAGCCGCCCGGATAGACAGCGGCATGTTGTGACGGAAGGCGAAATAGCCCATGGCCAAGCCCATGAGGGCGTAGAGCCCCCAGCCCAGAATGCCGTAGTGGAAGAGCGTCCACACCATGGCCTGACGCGCGGATTCGACCGTCTCACCTTCCCCTACCGGAGGCGCCATGTACTGCGTCACCGGCTCGGCCACCGAGTAGAACATCAAGTCCACGCCGATGCCCGCGGCGAAAAGCATCGCGGTCCAGGTAAACAAGTTGAAGTGGGGGCGCGAATGGTCCGGCCCCAGCCGCACCTTGCCCACCTTGGAAGCGGCGATGAAGATGACAAAGCCCAGGACCACGGCCACGAGCAGGGTGTAGTACCACCCGAACGTCTTGCCGACCCACGCAACCGCTTCCCAGATGATGGTGCCAGCACTGTCCGGCGCGATGATGGCCCACAAGGTGATGGCGATAATGCCTAGGGCGGAGCCAATGAAGACTGGTTTGTTGACGACTGCTTGACGTCTCGGCGGCGTCGTCTGTTCCGCCGGTATTCCGGTGCTCATAGCGCTACTTTCGGTGTGAGTGATCGTCCTCTACGTACGTACTTGCTCTCCTCGAGTGCTGACTCGAGTGGACCCCCGCCTGCCATGGCCAACATAGCGCTTGCCGAGGTGCGCCGAACAGGCCTATAGCATGCCGCGTGAGGTGACGGGATGCACGCGGCGAGGTGGTTAAGCTCATAATGAGTGGTATGAAACGCGAACCCGGTGCCACGGCCCTCACGCGCGCCACGAGCCACCCGGCCTTGGCGGAGGACGACGCCGCCGCCCTGGCCGCCGCACTCGGCTCCAGTGACGATTTCACCGTCTTTGTAGATGGAACCTCCGTGCGCTTGCCGGCCGACGGCGCGGCGGCGGTCCTCGACGTACTGCGCCGCCTTGCCGCGGGCGATTCGGTCACCGTGACCACCGCCGAAGCGTGGCTGAACACGTCCCAAGCGGCGCGCATGGCCGGGGTCTCCAACACGTACATGCGGAATCTGACCGATTCCGGGGCCATCGGCGTGCACTACCGGGGCACGCACCGGCGGATCCGTCCGGAGGACGTCCAGGCGTGGGTTGACGCCCGCGCCGCCGCCGCACACGATGCCGAAGAAGCGGACGGCTAACCTCCTCCTCCGCACGGCAGTCACACAGCAGGGCGATCTGAGCCGTCTTGTTGCATCGTTACGCGCCATCTCCGCGGCCGCCATCGCGGCTCCAACGCGCACGCCCGCCCGTCATTCCGGGCTCAATGCCGCCACACCCAGCCCCGGAGAACTGACACCGAATTCACAGCGGAGCTAAAGTTAGGCTAACCTTCAAACGTCTGATCAGATTTGCGTAATTATTTATGACCTAATGCCGGGCCAACGTGTGTCCCGGCAGTGTCCGACCGAGTCCGCGCCTGATAGCGCGTGCTCAACCAGCAGGAGTCACTTTGAATAAGATCCGTCCACTCGGCACCCTCGCGCTGCTTGCGGCCTCCGGCCTCGTCCTGTCCGGCTGCGCGGGCACCGCCGATGGTGCCGACAACGCCGATGCCAGCGCGGAAGCCACCGCAGAAACCGTCGAGCTCACCTTCGAATACAACACGGCGGGCGCCGAAGAAGAGCCGGTCTACGAAGAGACGACGGTTGAGGTGCCGAAGAACCCGGAGAACGTGGTCATCTTCGACATGGCCTCCCTTGACACCTGGGGCGCGCTCGGCGGCGAAGTGGCCGGCGCTCCGCTGGAGTCCGTTCCGGAGTATCTGGAAGACGTCCTGGCCGAGGACGCCATCAACGCTGGCTCCCTCTTCGAGGCCGACCTGCTGGAAATCGAAGCCTCCGATCCGGACCTGATCATCGTGGCCGGGCGTTCTGCCGCGCTCTACCAGGACCTCAGCGAAATCGCCCCCACCGTTGACCTCTCCTCGCAGGGCTCCTTCGAGGACACCCTGGAGCGCAACGTCAACTTCATCGGCGAAGTGCTCGGCGCCGAGGACGAGGCTCAGGCCGCGCTCGACGAGCTCTCGGCCGGCATCGAGGAAGCCCGGGCCGTCACCGCGGACATTGGCACCGGCCTGAGCGTCATGGTCTCCGGCGACAGCGTGAGCGCCCTCAAGCCCGCCAACGGCGACTTCTCCGGCCGCAACCTCCGCGGCGGGCTGGTCTACGACGTCTTCGGCGTGGAGCCGGTCCTCGACGACATCGAGGAAGCCACCCACGGCGAGCCGGTCTCCTTCGAGTTCCTGCTGGAGCATGACCCGGACTACCTGTTCGTGACGGACCGCAACGCCGCCACCGACGCCGAGGGCGAGCAGGCCGCCGAGGTGGTCCTCGACAACGAGATCGTCCACCAGACCACGGCATGGCAGAACGATCAGGTGGTCTACCTCGATCCGACCGCTTGGTACATCGTCTTCGGCGGCATCGAAACCACGCAGATCATGATCGACGACATCCTCTCGATCACCGCCGAGTAGTCAGGCCGTGTTTCCCACTATGCAGCGCTTCTCATGGCTGTAGCCGCACCGGCGCCCAGCAGCACCCCCACCCGCTCGCGTGATGCACGCACGTGGGTGGGGGTGCTCTTCGGCGTCAGCCTCGTTGTCCTCGCCGCCGTGAGCCTCTTCATCGGCGCCTCCAGCGACGCCTCGCTCACGGGCGTGATCGCGGGCGACGACGGCTCGCTCTTCCTGCTGGCCGCGAGCCGCCTGCCCCGCACCGTGGCGCTCATCCTCGCCGGCGCCGCCCTCGGCATCGCCGGCCTCATCATGCAGATGCTGGTCCGGAACAAGTTTGTTGAACCCTCCACCACCGGCGTGACCGAGTTCGCCGGGTTGGGCATGCTGACCGCCATGGTGTTCTGGCCGGGCATGGCCCTGCCACTGCGGATGACGCTCGTGGCGCTCTTCGCCCTCGCCGGCACGTGGTTTTTCCTGCGCATCATCCGGTTCGTCCCGGTGCGCCAGCTGGTCCTCGTCCCGCTCGTGGGAATCATGCTCGGCGGCGTCGTCGGCGCGGTCACCACGTTCTTCGCCTACCGCCTGGACCTCCTCCAGTCCCTCGGCCAGTGGTCCCAGGGGTCCTTCGCGAACGTCATGCGCGGCCGCTACGAATTCCTGTGGATCGCTGCGCTGATGGTGGTCATCGCGTGGATCGCCGCGGACCGCTTCAGCGTGATCGGCCTCGGCGAGGAGTTCGCCACCAATCTGGGCCTGAACTACCGCCGCGTGGTCGCGATCGGGATGGTCATCATCGCCGTCATCACCGCCTGCGTGCTGGTCACCGCCGGCGTCCTCCCCTTCCTGGGGCTGGTGGTGCCCAACATTGTCAGCCTCATCATCGGGGACAACGTCCGGCGCGCCATCCCCTGGGTGGCCGGGCTGGGCTCCGTGTTCGTCCTAGCGTGCGACATCGTGGCCCGCGTCATCCGGTTCCCGTACGAGATCCCGCTGTCCGTCGTCGTCGGCATCGTCGGCGCCGGCCTGTTCCTCTGGCTCCTGTTGCGTAGGAGGGCCCGTGCTCACTGATACCTCCGCCACCGGCGGGACCGCCACCCGGCCGGACGACGACGACGCCGCCTCCCAGCGCCCGGCGCCCACCGCCACGCTCGGCGCGCCCGAGCCGTCCCGCGCTCCGCTGCTCCAACGCGTCCGCGCCCTCTGGGCACGGCCCGGCGCCCGGCTGACGCTCTTGGGCGCGGCCGCCGTCGTCCTCGCCCTGTTTTATCTCTTCTACGACGTGCCCGGCTCGCTGCTGTTCGCCGCCAAAATTCGCGGGCTGTCCATCGCCGCCATGGTGGTGGTGGCCGTGGCCGTCGGGGCCTCGACCGTGGTGTTTCACACCATCACGCAGAACCGCATTCTCACCCCGTCGATCATGGGATTCGATTCCTTTTACGGGCTGATCACCACACTCATGGTCTTCGCCTTCGGCGCCACGGGATTCCTCCGGGCGGACAGCATGGTCATGTGGGTGATCCAGGTGGCGGTCATGGTGGCGTTCAGCGTCCTGCTGTTCACCTGGCTGTTCGCCGGCAAGCGGCGCTCCATCCACCTCATGCTGCTGGTGGGCATCGTGCTGGGCACCTTCTTCCGCAGCTTCACCGAGTGGATGCAGCGCATGCTGGACCCCCTGGACTTTCAGGTGGTCACGGATGCGATGTTCGCCTCCCTCACCCGCCCCGACCCCACGCTGCTTGCGTTCACCGCGCTCCTGGTGGCCGCAGGCTGCGCGGTGCTCATCCCGCTGCTGGCCAAGCTGGACGTGCTCACGCTCGGCGAGCCCATGGCCGTGGGCCTCGGCGTGAATCACCGGCGCGTGGTCATGACGCTCTTCCTCGTGGTGTCCCTCATGGTGGCCGCGTCCACCGCTCTGGTGGGACCCATCCTGTTCTTCGGGCTGATCGTCGCGAACCTCGCCTACTCCTATGCCGGCACCTTCCGGCACGCGTGGACACTCCCGACGGCGGCGCTCCTCGGCGTGGTGTGCCTCCTAGGTGGCCAACTCGTCGTCGAACAGCTCCTCGGGTTTGAGGGCACGCTCTCCACGGTGATCGAGTTCGCCGGCGGGCTGTTCTTCCTCTTCCTGGTTCTACGAAAGGGGGCGCGATGATCGCGCTCAACGGCGCGTCCAAGCGCTACAACGGCACCACGGTGCTCGACGACGTCTCGATCGAGTTCGGCGGGGAGGGCATCACGGCGCTGATCGGCCCCAACGGAGCCGGCAAGTCCACCCTCTTCGGGATCATCGGCCGGCTCATCCAGCCGGACGCGGGCTCGGTGACGATCGACGGGATGGACGTCAAAACGGCGCCGGCCAGGGACCTAGCGCGCAGTATTGCCGTGTTGCGCCAAGACAACCACATCGCCGCCCGCCTCACCGTGCAGGACTTGGTGGAGTTCGGCCGATTCCCGCATTCGCAGGGGCGCCTCACCGTGACGGACCGGGACGCGATCGAGCAGGCCATCGCCTACCTGGAGCTCGAGCCCTTCCGGCATCGGTTCCTCGACGAGCTCTCCGGCGGTCAGCGCCAGCGCGCGTTCATCGCGATGGTGGTGGCGCAGGACACCAAGTACGTCCTGTTGGACGAGCCGCTGAACAACCTGGACCTGCGCCACATGACGGACATCATGAAGCTGATCCGCCGGCTGGCGGATGACTTGGGCAAGCGCGTCGTCGTCGTGCTGCATGACATCAATTTCGCGGCCCACTACAGCGACAGGATTGTGGCGATGCGTGAGGGGGCGATCATCGCCGATGCGCCCGCAGCGCAGATCATGGACCCGTCCGTGCTGCGTGAGGTGTACTCAACGGACGTGGACGTGCGGGAGATCGACGGGCGGCGCGTGGCCCTCTACTACGCCTAACCGTCCAGCGCCGCGGCGCCCGGCGGGGGCGGCGGTAGGCTGGTGGCGGCCACCTACGCCTGACGGGGAGAAACATGCAGCACTATGACCTGATCATCATCGGCACCGGCTCCGGAAACTCCATCCTGGACGAGCGGTTCCGCGGCCTGAAAGTGGCCATGATCGAGCGCGGCGCGTTCGGCGGCACGTGCCTGAACGCCGGCTGCATCCCCACCAAAATGCTGGTCTACACGGCGGACGTGGCCAGCACCCCCGCCCACTCCAGCCGCCTCGGCGTGGACGAAACGCTGGACGGCGTCCGCTGGGCCGAGATTCGGGACCGCATTTTTGCGGACCGCATTGACCTGATCGCCGCTGGCGGCCGCGACTACCGGATCAACCACGAGGACAACTCCCACGTGGACGTGTACTTGGGCACCGCGCGCTTCACGGGCGAGCGCCAGGTGGAGATCACGCCGAACGACGGCGGCGCGGTCACCGCGATCTCGGCGGACCAGGTGGTCATCGCCGCCGGCTCCCGCCCCTCCATCCCGGACATCGAGGGCCTCGCCGACGCCGACTACCTGACCAGTGACACGGTGATGCGTCTGGAGGAGCTGCCCGCGTCCATGACCATCCTCGGCAGCGGCTTCGTGGCGGCCGAGTTTGCGCACGTGTTCTCCTCGCTGGGCGTGGCCGTCACGCTGATCGCGCGCTCGGCGGCGCTGCTGCGCGCGGAAGACGCGGACATTTCCGAGCGCTTCACGGAGCTCGCCCTCGGCAGCTTCGACGAGGGCGGCACCCAGTCGGGCGCCGGGTGGGACGTCCGGCTGAACACCTCCACCCGGCGGGTGGAGCAGTACGACGGCGGCATTCGCCTCCACGTGGACACCCCCGCCGGGCCGGGGACCATCGAGTCCGAAGTCCTCTTGGTCGCGACGGGCCGAACGCCCAACACGGACCAGCTGAACGTGGCCGCCGCGGGGCTCGAGACCACGGAGTCCGGGCTGCTGGCGGTGGATGAGTACCAGCGCGCGGTGGCCGGCGGCGACGTCGTCCCCGGCGTGTGGGCGCTCGGCGACATCTGCTCGCCGTACCAGCTCAAGCACGTGGCCAATCACGAGCAGCGCGTGGTGCAGCACAACGTGATCAACCCGGAGCAGCTGATCGCCTCCGACCACCGGTTTGTGCCGCACGCGGTGTTTAGCGCACCGCAGATCGCGTCCGTGGGCCTGACGGAAGCCCAGGCGCTGGAGCGGGGGCTGGACATCGACGTGGCGCGGCAGGATTACGGCGGGATCGCCTACGGCTGGGCCATGGAGGATTCCACCGGATTCGCCAAGCTCATCGCGGACCGCTCCACGGGGCTGCTGGTGGGCGCGCACATCATTGGGCCGCAGGCCTCGGCGCTCATTCAGCCGCTCATTCAGGCCATGAGCTTTGACCAGCCGGTGGCCAGCTTGGCCCGCGGCCAATACTGGATCCACCCGGCGCTGCCAGAACTGATCGAGAACGCGCTGCTGCAGCTGGACGTGTGATTCACCGGCGCGTGAGCGTCCACGGCAGCCCGGTGATGTCCAGGCGGTGGGCGCCCGCGGCCTGCTCCCCCGCTTGGCGCACCGGGTGCAGCGGGTGGGGCGCGTGCCCGGCCTCGGCTAGGTCGTCCCGCCACTGCGCGTCCCCGTGCCAGAGCACGAACTTCCGCTCGCCCTCGCTCAGCAACTGGCTCCGGTACTCCACAAACGCCGTCCCCGCGTCAGGGTCATCGAGGACGACGCCGCCGCCCCCGTGCGCGGCGGACTCGCCGGCCGCTCGGCTCGCCAAGGCGCCGCGGGCGGCCGCGGTCACCTGCTCGACGGTGTCGCCGGCCTCGGCGAGCCAATTCAGCGTGGCCCAGATCGGCGGGACCAACCGCTTCTCCCCCGCCCCGTGCCGCGCCAGCGCGTCGGCGGGCGTGAGCCACTCCCACGCACTGTGTTCGCCATCGCTGAGGCGGACCTGATCCGAGGAGCGCGCGCCACCCGGCTGAATGGCATCCTCCTGGCCAGCGCCTCCCTCGCCCTCCAGGGGCGCTAGGTAGTACCAGGCGCGCATGCGCTTCGGCGAGTCCGCCGGCGGCACCCAACAGGTCATCGGCAGGAGGCTGGCCGCGTCAATGCGCAGCCCCGTCTCCTCCTCCGTCTCCCGCACGGCCGCTCGCCGAGTCGCCGCCACCAACGCACGGGGCACCTCCGCGACCGGGACATCGGTGGCCCACGCGGCGGCGTCGTACTCCGCGGGCGTGCCCGCATCCTCCGGGTCCACGTATCCTCCCGGGAACACCCAGGCGCCGGCGAAGGAGCCGCGCATGAGGCGTTCGAGCAGCAGGACCTCCACGCCGGCGGCACCGTCCCGGACCAGAACCGCGACGGCGGCGTTTCCGGCGAACTCAGTGGGCGGGTTGGTCATCTTTGACTCCTCGGGAATGGTGGGGCGGGGCGCGCGGTTACCGTATCCACATACTGCCACTGACCAAGGATGGGATTCATCATGAAGATTGCTGTGTACGGTGCCACGGGCATGGTTGGCCGCGAGGTTGTTGCCGAGGCGCTGCGGCGCGGACACGAGGTCACGGCGGTGTCCCGCCAGGGCACGCCCGTCGACGGCGCCGCATCCGCCACCGCCGAGTTGACCGATCTCGCCACGTACCGCGAGCTCGCCTCCGCACACGACGTGGTGGTGCTCTCCGTCCCGACACCGCGCGATGGCAGCGATCACGCGCCCATCATCGAGGCGCACGAGCAGATTGCGGAGACCCTGGTGCCGGCGCGCGTGTTCGTGGTCGGTGGCGCGGGTGCGCTGGAGGTCGACGGCGTGCAGCTGCGCAATACGGAGGGCTTCCCGCCGGAGTACAAGCTGGAGGCGGACAGCTTCGCGGAGATCCTGAACTTCTACCAGGACTCCTCCGGCGTGAACTGGACCATGCTGGCTCCGGCGCCGATGATCGCACCGGGCGAGCGCACGGGTGAATACCAGGTGGGCGTGAACGCGCCGGTAGGCGACTCGGTGTCCACGCAAGACTTCGCCGTCGCCGTGCTGGACGAGCTGGAGACCCCGCAGAACGAGAATCGCCGCTTCACGGTCGCCAACTAGCGGACCCGCGTTCATTTCGCCCCGTTCTTCGTCGGGCGGCCCCCGGAAGTGCACGGGACGGCCTCCTGAACCATGTGAAGAACGGGGCGACATGAGGCCCACCCCTAGCCGGGCGGCTCCCGCGGGTCTAGCATGGCCGCCATGCGGATCGACACCGCCTCTCGCCTCATCGCCGCCGACGCCCGCGCGGTGCTCGCCGCGTTCACGGACGCGGACGCCTTCGTCGCGTGGCTACCGCCCGCTGGCATGACGGGCCGGCTGGAACGCTTCGATCCGCGCGCCGGCGGGAGCTTCAGCATGGTGCTGACCTACGACGAGCCGCCGGCCGGTGGGGGAAAATCTGGGGCCGACACGGATACCTCGCAGGCGCAGATCACGGAGCTCAGCCCGGAGCGGATCGTCTGGCAGATCCGGTTTCCATCCGAGGACCAGGTCGCCGCGCCGGCCATGACCATGGAGTGGACCCTCGCCGGGGAGGCCCGCGGGACCCTCGTGACGGTCGCCGCGCGGGACGTGCCCGCCTTCATCTCGCCAGCGGACCATGCCGAAGGTCTCGCCTCGTCGTTGGCGAACTTGGCCGCCGTCGTCGAGCGCGGCTGAGAACCGCGGGGTCAGCCGGGGCCGTCGGTGCCCCTAACCGCCGAACAGCACCGGCACCGCGGCCACTTGCTCGAGGCTGCCGTCCCGCGCGCTATAGGTCAGGAACAGCACGGCCCCCTGACCGGACCCCGGTTCCGTGAAATCGATGTCACCGGCGAACGGCCCGAGGTCCGGCCCGCCGCTGCCGGTCACCGGTTGCTGACCGAGGACCTCGCCCGCGGCATCGCGGACTTGGACCACCACGTTGCCCTCGAACGCGCGCGCCTGGCCGCTAACCGCGACGGGCGAAGACACGTTGGACCCGGCCTCCGGCGCCGTCACCTGGATGTCGGCGGTCACCGAGCCGAGCACGTACCACGCGCCGTCGGAGAGCTGCCGCACCAGAACGGTGGTGCTGAGCCGGCCGCCCGCCGCGGTGACCTCGAACTCGCCGGAGCGGGTATCGCCCTGCCTGAAGTCGGAGATCCTCGGCGCGCTGAATCCGGCGTAGTCCGTGGCGAACGCCTGCGCCGCCGCCTCCGGTGCGGCAAAGTCGCTCCGGCCCGGCGCCGGGAAGACGACGCTGGCGGCCTCGGCCGCCGGTAGCGAGGCTGAGGGCCCCGGGGCATCGGCGCTTCCGCTGGCCGGCGCGCTCGTGGTGGCCGCACCGGAGCTCGACTTCGGGCTGCTCGGTTCGGAACTGCTCGGTTCGGAACTGCTGGGAGCGATGCTGGCTGTAGCCGTGGTCGCCAAGGAGCTGCTCGATCCCCCGCCGGGTGCACCGGCAGCGCAACCGCTGAGCAGCACGGCACCGGCCGCCACCGCGGCCACACGCGTGAAGCTACTTCCCGTTGTCATACCTCAAGCGAAGCACCACCCGGTGCGTGGCGTAAGGCCTCGCAGGCCTCAATTCGGCCGCACCTCGGACACGTTCAGGTCACGGGCCCGCCCTACCGCTGGTTCAGCCGCGCATTCTGCCCCGTTCTGGCTGGGGATTTGCCGGGACGTTCACGTAATTTCGGGGCAGAAGCGATGTATAACGGGGCGAAATGGCGGCACCGGCCGCCTCAGCCCGCCCGGCCCCGCTCTGAAGTCACAGCCTCGCGCTATGACCCCCACAGCCACCCCATAGAACGCGCCTGCATGCTGGATCACGAAGGCAATCCCCACCTTCATCCCTCAAGAGAAAGGACCGTGTCATGGACACGATCACCCCCGAGACCACCCGCCCCCGCCGCCTGAGCGGCAAGGTCATTGGCGCTTCGACCGCCGTGGCCGTCGCCGGCCTACTGGGCCTAGGCGTCGTCTCCGCCAACGCGGCTGAGACCGACGCACCGGCCGAATCGTCCACCTCGTCCCAGGCCCCGGCGGAGGACACTGAGACCGGCACCGGGTCCGGCACCGAATCGGGCACGCCGAACGACGCCGGCACGGCGCCGACCGAGCAGGGCGCACCGGGCGAGGGCGGGCCGGCTACCGGCGAGCGCGGCGCGGGTGGCGAGGGTCAACCCGGCGGAGCCGGGTGCGAAGACGCCGAGGACTCTGCCACCGGCGCGCAGCCGGAGGACACCACCGAGCAGCAGGGCTCCACCGGGGAGACGTCCTTCGTCGCCACCACCTAAGCCCGCGATTCCGCGGTGAGCCCGGCCCAGGCCACCGCGGGACGCGCCCAGCGCACCGCCGTCATTCCCCTTCCTCCGACGGCGGTGCGTGCGTTTAACGATGCCGAAAATGTGCCGCCGCTCCCTCTTGCGCTGAACCCGCCAGCGCCGTAATCTACAACCAAGTGGTTGAATAATCCGGAGGGAGGCAGCCATGAATCCGCGGAGTACGCAGCCACGTGAACACGCCCAGGGGGCACAGCAGAACGCTGCGCCCGCCGATGACCTCACGGAGGAGCAGGTCAATCGGATCTTTCGCGCTCTCGCCGATGCCACGCGCCGGGACATCGTCCGGCGCACCCTCACGCGGGAAGCCACCATCTCCCAACTGGCGGGTGACTACGACATGTCTTTCGCCGCCGTCCAGAAACACGTCACGGCGCTGGTTGCCGCAGAACTGATCATCAAGGAAGCCCGGGGGCGCGAACGCGTGATCCGGGGCAACCCTCAGCGCATCGCACGGGTCCGCGAGCTCCTCGGCGAGTTTGAACAGATCTGGCGCGGCCGGATGGACCGCATGGATGCGCTCTTTGCAGAAGAAAGGCCCTAGCGCCATGCCACTGACAGGATTCACCACCAACGCAGAAGAGCTCACGCTCACCATCACTGCCGAATTCCCGGTGCCGGTGAAGCGCCTCTGGGACGCCTACATGGACCCGCGCCAGTTGGAAAAGTTCTGGGGTCCACCCACGTACCCCGCCACGTTTACGCGCCACGACGCCTTTCCGGGCGGGCTAAGCACGTACGTGATGACCGGGCCGGAGGGGGACACGCACGGCGGGTACTGGGAATGGCTGACGCTCGACGCGCCCCACTCCTTCTCCTACCTGGACGGATTCCTCACCCCGGACGGCCAGCGCAACACGGATTTGCCGACCACGCGGAACACATTCACCTTTGAGGCCACTGCCAGCGGCTCCCGGCTGAGGGAGGTCTCCCACTTCAACTCGGCAGAGGAGCTGGAACAACTCGTCGCCATGGGCATGGAGGAAGGTACGCGCGAGGCCATGGGCCAGATCGACGACGTCGTGGCCGACCTGAAGTCCTTCGCCGCCGAGCGCGGCACGCAGCCGCAGCTGATCGGCGACACGCAGCTGCGCGTCTCCCGCATCATCCGGGGCAGCGCCGAGCAGGTGTGGCGCGCACACGTGGAGGCGGACCTGATGACCCGCTGGATGCTGGGGCCGGACGGCTGGACCATGCCGGTGTGCGAGCCGGCCGCAGAGGTCGGCGACACGTACCGCTACGAGTGGGAGAACGACGACGCCACGCAGCGGTTCGGCTTCACCGGGGAGGTGCTGGAGGCGGAGGCTCCGTACCGCCTAGTCACCACGGAGCGCATGCTCTCCCTCGCGGGGATGCCGGAGGGGTCGGATTCGTCCGCGACCACGCAGAATGAGATGACGCTGACGCCGGTCGAGTCGGGCACGCTGCTCACCACGCTTATCACCTACCCGGACGCCAAGACCCGCGAGGAAGTCCTGGCCACGGGCATGGTGGACGGGATGGAGCTCAGCTACGCCCGGCTCGAGTCGGCGGTGCTCCCCTAACCGGCAGCACCCGCGCAGGCACCCAACCCCTGCGAGTTTCCCCGTATTTGCGCGACTTACGGCACGAGCCGGCTGCATCACCCCTTGTCAGCCGGCACCAGCCGATCGGCCGCAGCCCCAAATACGGGGAAACTCGTGCGCTCAGGCCCGCGGCAGGAGTGACAGCCCCAACTGTTGCACCCCGACCACGTGCTCAACGGCGCCGCCTGCGTCACCCTCGAACCTCAACGGCCCCGCAAAGCAGACCGGCAGCGCCGGGTACTGCTCGCGGGCCCGCAAGAAATCTGCGGCCAGCGCTCCGCTGATGTCCAGCACGTACGCCCGCTGGCTGTCGACGTCATCGGTCGCCTCCGCGATCACGCGCACGGCGAGGAGGTCGGCCCGCGGCACTCCCGGGGCTGAGACCACAGCGCCTCCTGTCCGCACCTCTTGCACCATGCCGCGGTCAGAAACGTAGGCCATCACGCACTCCCCTCGGCCCCGCGAGCACCGTCACTGGGATCCCAAACTCCTGGGCATGTACGTACGCGCGACCAGCCGCATCCTGACGTACCGGGCCGGCGAACATCACGGCGACGCCAGCTAGCGAACCCACCATCGGTTCCACCGCGTCCACAGATTCAGGCGGAACGAGGAGCGTGTAGCGGCAACCCTGCACCTCAACATCCACGTGCGCCAGCGCAGCGCCGTCACGCAGATCGGCTCTGAGAATCTCGCCGCAAGCATGCACATAATCCACGGCCGAACCACCCTCCTGCATGCCATCTGCGCCCGGTCTACGCCCCATCTGCGCCCCGATGCACCACATCTCAGCCCGCGTCAGCAGCGCATCACATGAGACGTTTTCGGTAAACCCTAGCTCCACCCGCCCGCACCGTGGCAGGATGTGTCCCGTGGCACATACTCAACAATCGTTTCAGAAGTCCAGCGGCCCCGACGTCTTCGCCGACCTCGACGCGTTCATCGAACTCCCCCGCCTCGGCGGGCTGACACTCAACGACGCCGGCACGCGCCTGGTCACCACCGTCAGCACCCTCAACGAGGAGCGCACCCAGTACGTCAGCGCGCTCTGGGAACTCGATCCGGCCGGCGAGGCCCCCGCCCGCCAGCTCACGCCGGGCTCGGACCGCGGCGGCCACGGCGAATCCGCCCCCACCTTCGCGCCCAACGGGGACCTCTTCTTCACCGCCAAGCGGGACGGGACGGAGTACGACGACGTCGCCGCCCTGTGGCGCCTGCCCGCCGGTGGCGGCGAAGCCCAGCTGGTGGCCGAGCACCCCGGCGGGGTGGCCGCCGCACGCCCGGTGAGCACCGGCGTCGTCCTCAAGGCCGAGGCGACGCCGCGCGCGGCGGACCCGGCCGGCGATGCGGCCGCCCGGAAGGAGCGCAAGGACAAGAAGGTTTCCGCGATCCTGCATGACGGCTACCCGGTCCGGTTCTGGGATCACGACCTCGGCCCGGCCGCACCGCGCCTCTACGCGCTAGATGCAGAGAGCACCGGCTCCGACGACGGCGGCGCCACGCTCCGCGAGCTCGGCACCGGCACGCACGGCCACTTGATCGAGACGGGCTTCCGCGTGGCGCGGGACGGCTCCTTCCTGATCACCGAGTGGAACACCCCGGAGGGTCGCGGCAGCCAGCGCACGGACCTGGTGCGGATCGACGTCGCCACCGGCGAGCAGCAGGTGCTCTGCGCCGCCGATGACTCTTACGAATACTCCATCCACGCCATCAGCGATGACGGCGCGGCGGCCGTCATCACGCGCTGGATCCGCTCCACCCCGGAGACGCCGTCCCGCCAGGAGCTGCGCCTGCTGGATCTGGCCAGCGGCGAGCATCGGCTGATCGCGGCCGGCTGGGACCGCTACCCGAGCTCGGTGACGTGGCTGCCGGACGGCAGCGGCCTCCTCGTGACCGCGGACGAGGACGGCCGTGCGCCCCTCTTCCACCTCGACCTCGCGAGCGATGCGACGACCCGCCTGACCGGCGACGGCGCGTTCACGGACGTCGTCGTCACCCGGGACGGCACCACCGCCTACGCCCTGCGCTCCAGCTACGAGTTCCCCGCCGAGCCCGTGCGGATCGACCTCACCGGCGCGGCGGGCTCGGACGACGACGGCGCCACCGTCACCCGATTGGCCTCACCGGCCGCTCGGCCCGAGTTGCCGGGACGGCTGACCGAGGTGGAGACCACCGCCGAGGACGGCACGCGCGTGCGCGGGTGGCTGGCGCTGCCGGAGGGCGCCTCCGCGGACGCCCCGGCGCCGCTGCTGCTGTGGATCCACGGCGGCCCGGTGGCCTCGTGGAACGCGTGGAGCTGGCGCTGGACCCCGTGGCTCCTGGTGGCCCGGGGCTACGCGGTGCTGCTGCCGGACCCGGCGCTGTCCACCGGATACGGCCAGAGCTTCATTGACCGCGGGTGGAGCCGCTGGGGCGCCGAGCCCTACACGGACCTGATGTCCATCACGGACGCCGTCGTGGAGCGGGAGGATATCGATCAGACGCGCACGGCCGCGATGGGCGGCTCCTTCGGCGGCTACATGTCCAACTGGGTGGCCGGGCACACGGACCGCTTCAAGGCGATCGTGACGCACGCTAGCCTCTGGGCGCTGGACGGGTTCGGCCCCACGACCGACGCCTCGTTCTTCTGGGCCCGGGAGATGAGCGAGGAGATGGAGACCACGTACTCGCCCCACCGGTACGTGGAGCAGATCACGACGCCGATGCTCGTCATCCACGGGGACAAGGACTACCGGGTGCCCATCGGCGAAGGGCTGCGCCTGTGGTGGGAGCTGCTCTCCAAGTCAGGGTTGCCGCAGGAGGCGGACGGGAGCACGGCGCACCGGTTCCTGTACTTCCCGGATGAGAACCACTGGATCCTGACGCCGCAGCACGCCAAGCTCTGGTATCAGGTGATCTTCGGGTTCCTCGCGGAGAACGTGCTGGAGGAGCCGGCGCCGGAGCTTCCCGAGCTGCTCGGGTAGCCGGCTAGGCGGGCGCGAGGCCGGAAGACTCCCGCAGGATGAGCTCCGTGGGCAGCATGATGCGGCCCTCCGGCAGGTCCGCCACGGCACCGCGGCGGTCCGGCTGCTCCGCGATGGAGCGCAGCAGCAGGTCCACGCCGCGGGCGCCAACCTCGGCCAGCGGGCCGTCGAGGGTGGTCAGGGGGACGGAGACGAGCTCGGCCGCGAAGTTGTTGTCGAAGCCGATCACACTCACCTCGTCCGGGACGGACACCTCACGGGAGGCCAGCCGCTTCATGATGCCGAAGGCCAGCATGTCGTTATGAGCCACCAGCGCCGTCGGCCGGGAGCGGAGCGCCGCGTCAGCCGCGACTCCCCCGGCCGCGACCGTCGGCGCGTAGGGGCCGATCCGGTGCGCCGTCAGCCCATGACTCTTGGCCCCATCGCGCAGAGTGGCCCAGCGCAGGGAGCCCACCCAAGACCCGGGCGGACCCGCGCAAAACGTGAACTCGCGATGCCCCAGCGAGGCCAGATGCTCCAGAATCTGGCGGCAGCCGTGGGCCATATCCAAGCGGACGCTGGTGAGGCCCTGCACGTCGCGATTGAGCAGCACCACCTTGTGTTGGCGCCCGATGGCCTGCAACTCCTGATCAGGCAAGCGGCTTGAGGCCAGGACAAAGCCGTCCACCTTGGAGGCCAGCCCGCGAATCTCCGCGAGTTCGATTTGGGGAGACTCCTCCGCGTTGACCACCACGAGCGTGAATCCCGAGGACTTGGCCCGCAGCTCCGCGCCGCGAATGATCTTGATGAAGTGCGGATTGGTGATGTCCGCCAGCACCATGGCGATGGTTTTACGCGGTTCCGCCCGGAGGGCCCGCGGCTCTGCCCGGCGCTCGTAGCCGACGGCGTCCGCCGCCTCGTTGACGCGGCGCCGCATCGTCTCACTGACGCGCTGCGGGTTGTTCAGCGCGCGCGAGACCGTCGACGGCGCGACGCCGGCGCTCTGGGCGACGTGGTAAATAGTCACTTTGGCCATGCTCCACTCCACCATATGTGGCAACTTTTGGCAACTAATTGCCGCCCCATTTCCCGCTTGCTAGCTTCGTGGAGATCAACGTGAGGGGAGCCACACTGCGGCTTCACCCAACCCAGGAAGGATGCGTCATGGCATCACGTACTCGAGCAGGTGACGGCCCACTGCGGCGGCTCGTTGCGGTGCTCACGCGGGTAGAGATCGGCATCGCCGCCGCACTCACCGCCGTCATTTTCCTCGCCGTTCTGGTTCAAGCCATCCAGCGTTACCTGCCCCTGCCCGGGTTTGCCTGGACCGGAGAGCTCTCCCAGTTCTCGCTGGTCTGGCTGACCTTTTTGGCGGCCGGAGTGCTGGTCACCCGGGACGGGCACATCGCCCTCCAGGTCATCGATAACCTCAAGTCAGAGCGCGCCGTGCGCACCATACACATCGCCGCGCACATCATTGTTGCCATTGTTGCCATCTTGTTCGCGTGGCAGTGCACCTCGCTCATTTCGACGTCGTCCATCCTGACCTCGCCGTCGATGGGGATGAGCATGTCCCTGCACTACGTCCTGCCGCTCGTCGGCTTCATCAGCACCGCCCTGCGCTCCATCGCCGCCGCCATCGTCGTCGGCCGCGAGGGAGTGGCGGCCGCCCACCAGAGCAACGAGCTCACCGTCAAGGTCAACCGGGAGGCACAATCGTGACCGTCGTCCTGATGCTGCTGGCCATCGCAGCACTGCTCTTATTGCGGGTCCCCGTCGCCTTCGCGTTCCTCGGCCCCGGACTCGTCTATCTCCTCGCCACCGGCCACTCCGCCGGCCTCGCCATGCGGCTCGTGGCAGAGTCCACCGCGAGCTTTCCCCTCTTGGCCATTCCCCTGTTCATCCTGCTGGGCAGCCTCGCCGCGTACGCCGGCATCGCGGACCGGCTCTTCGACTTCGCCCTGGCCCTCATGGGCAAGGTGCGTGGCGGCCTCGGCTATGTCAGCATCGGCGTGAGCCTCGGCTTCTCGTGGATGAGCGGCTCCGCCGTCGCCGACGCGGCCGCATTGGGCAAGATCCAGGTGCCGCAAATGGTCAAGAACGGCTACTCGCAGCGCTTCAGCCTCGGCGTCGTCGGATCCTCCGCCCTGATCGCCCCGGTCATGCCCCCGAGCATCCCGGCCGTGATCTTCGCCGGACTGGGCGCCATCTCCACCGGCGCGCTCTTCGCGGCCTCCGTCCTGCCCGCCGTGCTCATGGCCGCCGGGCTGGCCCTCGTCGTCTTCATCTGGGTCCGCCGGCAGCCGGACATCCAGGACATCGGCTTCTCCTGGGCGCGGGTTGCCGAGACCGGCAAGGCCGTCCTCGCCCCGCTCTTCGCCCCCATCCTCATCCTCGGCGGCATCCTCGGCGGGTTCTTCACGCCCACCGAGGCCGCGGCCGTGGGCTCGCTCTACATGCTGGTCCTCGGGATGGCCTACGGCAAGATCAAGCTGCGGGACCTGCCGAAGATCTTCACCGACACGGTGATGACGACGGCGGCCATCATGCTCATCGTGGCCTCCGCCGCGCTCGTCGGCTACGCGTTCGCGTCCGAGCGGGTCCCGCAGGCCCTCGCCTCCGGGATGCTCGAGCTGACGACCGACCCGACGTTGTTCCTCATCCTCGTGGCCCTGCTGATGCTGATCCTCGGCACGGTCGTCGACGCCGTCGCCGTGCTCGTGCTGACCGTCCCGATGCTGATGCCGATCGCGGTGGAGCTGGGCATCGATCCGATCGTTCTCGGCGTCCTGATGATCCTGTCCCTCATGATCGGCCTGCTGACCCCGCCCGTGGGCACCGTCCTGTACGTCATGAGCTCCACCCTCAAGGTCCCGGTCGGCGAAGTCTTCCGCGGCTCGGCCCCCTTCATCATCCCGATGCTGGCCATTTGCGCCCTGATCATCGCCTTCCCCGACCTCATCCTGTGGCTGCCGGGCCAGCTCGGCCTGTAGGCAACCACCCCTCACCTCAGACCCGCTGAGCGGGTCCCACCCAAGGACACCAGATGAAAACTCCACGCATAGCCCTCGCCACCGCGGCGCTGCTCCCGATCGGGTTGTTGACCGCGTGTGGGAGTGGGAACGACGACGGCACGCACGAGCTGACCTTGGCTCATTCCTACACCCAGGACCAACCGGCACACACCTGCGGCGCCATGACCATCAAGGAGGAGGTGGAACGGGCCGACGTCGGGCTAACCGTGGAGATCTACGACTCCAGCCAGCTCGGCGGCGACGCGGACCGCATCGCCTCCGTCCTCTCCGGTGACATCGACATCGACCTGCAGGGCGCCTCCGCGCTGGCGACGGTCTACGAGCCCATCGGCGTCGTCGATGCCGCGTACGCGTTTGAGGACGGGGCCCACGTCTCCGAGTTCTTCCGCTCCACGTCCTCGGACGCCCTCAAGGCGGGCTTCAAGGAGCGCTCCGGCATCAACGTCCTCGGCGCCTGGTCCGTGGGGCCCCGGCACTTCACCGCCAATACGCCCATCCGCACGCCGGAGGACCTGGAGGGGTTGCGCATCCGCTTCCCCGGCTCGCTGCAGTTCCTCATGAACGCCAAGGCACTCGGTGCGAATGCCACCGAGGTGGCGTATGAGGAGGTGTACCTGAGCATGCAGCAGGGGCTCGTGGACGGCGGGGAGAACACGCTCTCCAACATCGCGGCCACCAACATGGATGAGGTGCAGGACTACGTGAGCCTGTCCGAGCACCAGGAAAACTCCAACCTGCTGGTCATGGGCGACGTCTTCGACGAGCTCAGCTCCGAGCAGCGGGATACCCTCCTCGAGGCCGTGCGCACCGCGGAGGACGCCATGATCGAGTGTGTGGCCACCACGGACGCCGAATTGGTGGAGGAGTTCGACGCGCAGGAAGGGTTCGAGGTGGTCGACGACGTCGACATCGACGCCTTCCGCGAACGCTCGGACGAGTGGTTCCGGCAGAACCTGACGGGTGACTCCCTCACGGCGTACGAATCGATTAAGGACTCCCGCCCATGACCGCAGCACCCACCGCCGCGCGAGGGAGCCTCAAGGTCGCCCTCATCGGGGACGGGATTGGCCCGTCATTGACGCCACCGATGCACGAGGCCGAGGGCCGCGCGCTCGGCCTCGACTACACCTACGAGCGGGTCGACCTCGCCGGGCAGGACGACGTCGACCTGGCCCAAGTGCTCGCCCATCTGGAGGCGCGCGGGTTCGCCGCCGCCAACGTCACCCACCCCTACAAGCAAGCCGTCCTGGCGCACGTCGACGAGCTCAGCGACGAGGTTCAGCGGATTGGCTCCGCGAATCTGGTCCTGCTGGGCCCCACCCGGCGGGCGCACAACACCGACTGCACCGGATTCGGCTCCGGCCTCGCCACCTTCCTGCAGGGCCGGGCCGCGGGCCGGGTCCTGCAGGTCGGGGCCGGCGGGGCCGGCCTCGCCACCGCCTACGCCATGCTCGGCATGGGGTTCGACGAGATCGTGGTGCACGATCGCGACGCCGCCTCGGCGCGCCGGCTCGTCGAGCGCTTCGCCGACGTCGGCGGGCCCACGCGCCTGAGCGCCGCGGACGGTGAGTTGGCGGACCTCGTGGCCCGGGCCGACGGCGTCGTCCACGTCACGCCGATGGGTATGGCCGAGCACCCCGGGACCGCCTTCGCTCCCGAGGGCATGGCCCCCGGGGCGTGGCTGGCCGAGGTGGTGTATCGGCCCCTCGAAACGGAACTGGTGCGGCGGGCGCGCGGCGCCGGGCTGCGCGTGCTCGACGGCGGGTTGATGGCCGTCGGCCAGGCCGCGGACAGCATGGCCCACATCACCCACCTCGCGCCGGATCGGGACCGCATGCTCGCCCACTTCCAGCAGCTCATCACCACCGACTAACCGCCTGACGTGCCCCACCCCGGCACCACCACCCACGGGAGAACCACCATGCGCACCTCCATCGCCACCGTCTGCCTCAGCGGCAGCCTCGAAGAGAAAATGAGCGCCTGCGCGCGCGCCGGATTCCAAGGCATCGAGGTGTTCGAGCCGGATCTGGTCTCCTCAGACCTCACCCCGGAGGAGATCCGGGCCCGCGCCGAGCGCCTCGGGATCAGCCTGGACCTGTACCAGCCGTTCCGGGACTTCGAGGGCGTGACCGACGAGCTGCTGCAGGCCAACCTGCGCCGGGCCAAGGCCCGCTTCGAGGTCATGGCGCGGCTGGGGATCGACACGATTCTGGTGTGCTCCAACGTCGCCACCGCCACGATCGACTCGGACGAGGTCTCCGCGGACCAGCTGCGGCAACTCGGCGACCTCGCGGCGCAGTACAACATCCGGGTGGCCTTCGAGGCCCTCGCCTGGGGCCGGTACATCAGCGATTACCGGCGGGCCTGGCGGATCGTCCAGCTGGCCGATCACCCGCAGGTCGGCACGTGTCTGGATAGCTTTCACATCCTCTCCCGCGGTCACGACCCGGCCGGGATCGAGGAGATCGACGGGGAGAAGATCTTCTTCCTCCAGCTGGCCGACGCGCCGGAGATGTCCATGGACGTCCTGTCCTGGTCCCGGCACCACCGCCTGTTCCCGGGCGAGGGCGAGTTCGACCTGCCGAAGTTCTTCGCCCACGTGCTGCGCACCGGCTACACGGGACCCGTGTCCCTCGAGGTCTTCAATGACACCTTTCGGCAGACGGCGTCCGGGACGACGGCGGTGCAAGCGCACCGCTCGCTGTTCACGTTGGCCGATGAGACGGTCCGCCGGTTCCCGGACACGGCGCGGACCTCCACGATCGCCCGGCAGCAGACGCCGACGGGGCTGGACTTCATCGAGATTCAGGCGGAAGACACCCGGGACGTGGAGATCGCGCTCGAGCAGTTGGGCTTCGATTTCCGGGGTCAGCACCGGACCAAGCGCGTGCGGCTCTTCAGTGCCGGGTCCGCCCGGATCGTTCTGAACGAGCAGTACGCCCGCGGCGTCGAACCGGCGATCTCCGGGCTCGGCCTGCTCTATGAGGACGTGGAGACCGCCGAACAGCGGATCGAGGACCTGAGCGTCCCCCGGGTGCCGCGCCCCATGCTGGCCGGCGAGCAGCGGCTCCCGGCCTTCGCGACCCCGCACGGGCCCCAGCTCTTCCTCGCGGCCGCACCGGAGGCGGGCACCGAACCCGGCTGGGTCGAAGAATTCGAGCACGGTTTCGAGCCGGCGACCGCGCCGCACATTCACACGTTTGACCACGTGAATCTGGTGAGCTCGTGGGAAACGCACGACGAAACGGTTCACTTCTACGGCGGGGTCCTGGGGCTGGACAAGGGCGCCGCCACGGAAGTCGCGAGCCCCCATGGCCTGGTGCGCAGCCGCGTGGTGCGCAATCACTCCGGCACGGTCCGCCTGCCCTTCAACGTGTTGCCCCCGGTGCACCAGCGGAAAACCGAACACATCGCCCTGACTTCGGACAACGTGCTCGTGGTGGCCCATCAGGCGCGCCAGCGCGGCATGGAGTTTCTGCCGGTTCCCGCGAACTACTACGACGATCTGCGGGCGCGGTTCGATCTGGATGAGGAGTACGTGGACCTGCTCCAGAGCCACCAGGTCCTCTACGACCGGGACAGCCACGGCGAGTTCATGCACTTCTACACGCGGCGGATTGGCGGGGTGTTCTTCGAGGTCGTTCAGCGCTTCAGCGAGTACGACGGGTATGGGGCGGACAACGCGCCCGTGCGCCTCGCCGCCCAGTCGCGGCTCGACGACGCCGGCCGGTAGCGCTCAAGGGGGTGCCGACCGGTCGCCCCGGAGGCGCCGTACCCGACGGCGACCGCAGCCTCACCGCCGCGGCCGCCGTCGGGCACTACTCGAGCAGCAGCGCGGGCTCCTCCATGATGGCCGCGACGTCCGCCATGAACCGGGCCGAGAGGTCCCCGTCCACCACGCGGTGATCGAACGAGCCGCCCAGCGTGGTGATCCACCGCGGAATCACCTCGCCGGAGACCACCCACGGCTTCTGCTTGATCGTGCCGAACGCCACGATCGCGACCTCGCCCGGGTTGATGATCGGCGTGCCCGTATCGATCCCGAGCGCACCGATGTTGGTCACCGTGAGCGTGCCGTCCTTCATGTCAGCGGGGGACGTCTTGCCGGCCCGCGCGGTGGTGGCCAGCCCGTTGAGCGCCACCGCGAGCTCCTTCAGGCTGAGGTCCTGCGCGTCCTTGATGTTCGGCACCAACAGCCCGCGCGGGGTGGCCGCCGCGATCCCGAGGTTCATGTAGTGCTTGACCTGAATCTCCGCGCCGGTGGCCGTTTGTACCCAGGAGGCGTTGACGTTCGGGTTGCGCGCGGCCGCCCAGATCACTGCCTTCGCCAGGATCAACAGCGGGGAGACCTTCACGCCGGCAAACTCCTCCGACGCCTTGAGCCGCTGCACGAACTCCATGGTGCGGGTGGCGTCCACGTCCACAAAGATGGACACGTGCGGGGCGCTGAAGGCCGAGTCCACCATGGCCTTGGCGGTCGCCTTGCGCACTCCCTTCACCGGCTGACGCTCGATCCGCTCCGGCCGGCCCGTCTCCTGCCAGAAGGTGGGCGCCGCCGCCTGCTCGGCCTCGCGCTGCGCCTGGTAGGACAGCAGGTCCTCGCGCGTGATCTCGCCGTGCCCGCCCGTCGGCGTCACCTTGGCCAGATCAATGCCCAGCTCCTTGGCAAACTTGCGCACCGGGGGCTTGGCGAGGACCCGCTCCAGCAAGCCGCTGACGGCCGCTCCGGAGGCGGCCATGCGGGACTGCACGACGGCGGATGCCGGCCCCGAGGCCGTCGCCAGGCGGGCGCGAGCGCCCTTGAGCCCCTCACGCACCGAGGCCGACGGCGTCGGGCGGTTCACCCGGCGACGCCGGCGCGCCGGGTCGGCCTTCGGGCCGGAGCCCACCAGCGGCCCGGGGGCCTCGCCGTGCGTCTCAGCCTCAGCCGAGGACCCCGCGGGTGAGGCCGCGCGCGCCGGCGCCGCGGCGTCGTCGTCCTCGGTCTCCGCGGGAGACTCGACCACCTCGCCCAGCACCGACTCGGCGGCCGGATCCCGCGGCAGGGGGCGGGCGGGCTGTTCCTCGGCCTCGGCCGGGGCCTCCGCCGGGGCGCCACCGGACGAGCTGCCGGACTCGTCGATGGTGATGAGCGGCTTGCCCACCTCCAGCGTCTCGCCCTCGGCGGCGTGGAGCTCGGTGACCGTTCCCGCGAACGGGCAGGGCAGCTCGACGAGGCTCTTGGCGGTCTCGATCTCCACGAAGACCTGATTCACGGTCACGGTGTCGCCGGCGGCGACCTTCCAGGAGACGATCTCCGCCTCCGTCAGGCCCTCGCCCACGTCCGGAAGATTGAAGGTACTCATCTGCAGTCGTCCTTAGTAGGTGAAGAGGCGGTCGAGGGCCTCGAGCAGCTTGTCGATATCCGGCAGGTAGTCTTCCTCCACCTTGGCCACCGGGTACGGCATGTGGAACCCGCCGACGCGGAGGACGGGCGCCTCGAGGGAGAGGAACGCGCGCTCGGAGACCCGGGAAGCGATCTCCCCGCCGATGCCGCCGAACGTCGGCGCCTCGTGGGTGACGATCAGGCGGCCCGTCTTCTCGACGGACGCCACCACGGTGTCAAAGTCGATGGGGCTGATGGAGCGCAGGTCCACCACCTCAATGCTGTACCCGTCCTCCTCCGCGGCGTCGGCCGCGGCGAGCGCCACCGGAACCATGGGTCCGAAGGCCACGATGGTGGCTTGGTGGCCCTCGCGGACCACCTGCGCCTGGAACGGGTCCCCCGCCGGGCGCTCCGTGTCCACCTCGCCCTTGAGCCAGTAGCGGCGCTTGGGCTCGAAGACGATCACCGGGTCGTCGCACTCAATGGCCTGCTGGGTCATCCAGTAGGCGTCCTGGGCATTGGACGGGGTGATGATGCGCAGGCCGGCCGTGTGCGCAAAGAGCGCCTCCGGGGACTCGGAGTGGTGCTCCACGGACCCGATGCCGCCGCCGTAGGGAATGCGGATGACCACGGGGACCGTCAGGCGGCCCTCGGACCGGGCGCGCATCTTGGCCAGCTGCGTGGTGATCTGGTTATAGCCGGGGAAGACGAAGCCGTCGAACTGGATCTCGGCCACGGGCCGGTAGCCGCGCAGCGCCATCCCGATGCAGGTGCCGATGATGCCGGATTCCGCGAGCGGGGAGTCGATCACGCGGTCGGCGCCGAAGTCGGCCTGCAGGCCGTCGGTGATGCGGTAGACGCCGCCCAGCCGGCCGATGTCCTCGCCGATGAGCAGGGACTTCGGGTTCTCCTCGAGGCTGCGGCGCAGCCCGGCGTTGATGGCCTTGGCGATGGTCATCGTGGTCATCGGGCGCCTCCGGTCTGGTTATCGGCGAAGCCGGCTTCGTACTGGCGGAACCACTCGGATTCCTCGCGGATCAGCGGGTGCGCCTCGGCGTAGACGTTGTTGAAGGAATCGGCCAAGACGGGGTCCGGGAAGGTGAACGCCTTCGCGCGAACGCCGGCGGCCATCTCATCCGCGTCGGCAGCCACCTGCTCGAAGAAGGCGTCGTCCGCCTGCCCGCTCTGGCGCAGGTAGGTCTCGAGCCGCGTCAGCGGGTCCTTGGGCGCCCAGGACTCCTCCTCCGTGCTCAGCCGGTACTTGGTGGGGTCATCGGCCGTCGTGTGGGCGCTCATGCGGTAGGTCACGGCTTCGATCAGCACGGGGCCGCGGCCGCTGCGGGCCTTGTCGAGGGCGTAACGCGTGGCGGCCAAACAGGCCAGGACGTCGTTGCCGTCCACCCGCAGCCCCTCGAATCCGTAGCCGGCGGCACGGGAGGCCAGCGGGACCTTGGACTGCACCTCGAACGGCACGGAGATGGCCCACTGGTTGTTCTGGCAGAAGAAGACGATCGGCGCGTCGAAGCTCGCGGCGAAGACCATGGACTCGTGGACGTCGCCCTCCGAGGACGCTCCGTCACCGAAGTAGGCCACGACGGCGTCGCCGTCGGCTGCGCGGCGTTCGGCGTCCCAGCCGCGCTGGTCCTGGTTGATCCCCATGGCGTAGCCGGTGGCGTGCAGCGTCTGTGCCGCGAGGACCATCGTGTACATGTGGAAGTTGTTTTCCCGCGGGTCCCACCCGCCGTTGGAGACGCCGCGGAAGATGCGCAGCATCTCAGCAAAGTCCACCTGGCGGGTCCACGCGACGCCGTGCTCTCGGTAGGTCGGGAAGATGTAGTCGCCCGCGCGCGTGGCGAGGCCGGAGCCGATTTGCGCGGCTTCTTGGCCGCGGCACGGAACCCAGAGCGCCAGCTGTCCCTGCCGCTGCAAGGCGGTGGCCTCGACGTCGAACCGGCGCGTCAACGCCATGTCCCGGTACATCCCGCGGAGCGCCTCGGCGTCCACGTCCTCCACATACGCAGCCAAGCGCGCGTGCTCGGTTCGCTGGCCGTTCTCATCGAGCAGCTGCAGGAGCTGCTCCTCGCCGGCCACTGCGGCCTCGGCGCTCGTCGCCATACGGTGTCCCTTCGCCTGGGGGTAACTACTGGTTGCAACGCGTGAAGTTGACGTGGTGTTCCCACGAAATATGCCGCACACGGAATGCATTCCGCGTGCGGCATATGTGCGGAAGTCCGGTACTAGCCTACTGGCCCCGGGCGGACTTGCGCTGAATTGGTCCTACTTTGAAAGAACCGGCTTGTTTGGATAGTTCCTACAAATCTCCAACAGGCGGTCGTTGGCCTCGACCTCGCCGATGCTGACGCGCACACCCTCGCCGGCAAAGGCGCGCACGGACAGCGCGTGGCGGCCAGCATAGGTGGCGAAGTCCACCGCGTGCTCACCGAGTGCCAGCCAGACGAAGTTCGATTGCGTTTCCGGCAGCTCCCACCCGAGCTCGCGGAGCCCGGCGGCGACCCGCTCGCGCTCTTGGACCAACGATTCGACGCGGGCCGCCACGTCCGCCTCGTGAGTGAGCGAGGCGATGGCCGCCTGCTCCGCCAGCGTGGACACGGCAAAGGGCGTGGCGATCACGCGCAGGTGCTCGGTGATCTGCGGGCGGCTGATGGAGTAGCCCACGCGCAGGTTCGCCAGGCCGTGGGCCTTGGAGAAGGTGCGGAGTACGGCGACATTCGGGTACTTGCGATACATCTCGATGCCGTTGACGGCCGCGTCATCGCGGATGAATTCGGTGTAGGCCTCATCGATGACCACCAGCACGTTCTGCGGGATGGATTCGATGAAGCGCTCCACCTCCTCGGTCCGAAGGATGGGGCCGGTCGGGTTGTTGGGGGTGCACAGCAGCACGACGGTGGTGCGCTCGTTCACCGCGGCCGCCATCGCGTCCAAGTCGTGCCGGCCATCGGCCAAAACGGGCACCTCAACGGCGCGGGCCCCCGCGGTTCCCACGACGATGGGGTAGGCCTCGAAGGAGCGCCACGCATAGACGACCTCGTCCATGGTGCCGTCCTCGTTCTGCCCCGCGTAGGTGTTGAGGATCTGCGTCAGGGCGCCGAGCGAGCCGGCCCCGGTCACGATGTCCTCCGCCGGGACCTCAAGCTTGTCGGCGAGCGCGTTGCGCAGGTTGGTGGAGAGCGGGTCCGGATAGCGGAAGATCCCAACCTGTTCGCGGATCGCGTCCAGCACGGCGGGGACCGGTGGCAGCGGGTTCTCGTTAGAGGAGAGCTTGTAGGAGGTCAGGCCCTCGATCGGCGCCGGCGGCTTGCCAGCGGCGTACTTCGGAAGCCGGTCCAGCACGGGGCGGGGCTGGACTGCGTTGGCCTGCAACGGGGTGTGCTGCAGGTGCGTGGCGACCTCGGGATGATGCTCGCCCGCGTCGGTGGAGGCGGGGCTCGTGAAATCAGTCATGCCCCTAGCGTATCGCCGCATGACGCCTTGTGACACATTTCACAAGCTTGCGGCCGCGCATGACGGTCCGGCCCGTGACGCGCGTCATGACAAGCCACACGGCGACTTCTCACGACGAGGCAGCGGGGACGTGAGGCTAGTTTGAAACAAGCGCAACACGACGAAACGCCTCATGAAATCTGCGCTCGGCATGGTGGAGGCCATCGACCACGCACCGCCAACTCGCGGAGGACACCATGAGCACCACTGATCGCACGGCAGCACCGCCCACCACCGCCGAACGCGCCCCGGCCGCGCTGGAGACGCGCCCGGGCCGCTGGGTGGATCACTGGGACGCCGAGAACCTGCACTTTTGGGAGTCAGTGGGCCGGCGCACCGCCAACACCAACCTCAAGTGGTCCATCTTCTGCGAGTTCCTCGGGTTCGTCGTGTGGCAGCTGTGGTCCATCACCGCCGTCTTTCTCCCCCAAGCCGGATTTGACCTGACCACGGGCCAGCTCTTCTGGCTGATCTCCATGCCGTCCCTCGTCGGCGCCACCCTGCGCATCCCCTACACGTTCATGGTCGCCAAGTTCGGCGGTCGCAACTGGACCATCGTCTCGGCGCTCCTGTTGCTCATCCCCGCCGTCGGCCTCGCCCTCGCGGTGAGCGATCCGACGACGCCCTTCGGCGTCCTCCTGCTGCTGGCCGCCACCGCCGGATTCGGCGGCGGCAACTTCGCCTCCTCGATGGCCAACATCACCTACTTTTACCCGGCCCGCGAGAAGGGCTGGGCGCTGGGGCTGAACGCGGCCGGTGGGAACATTGGTGCCGCCGTCGCCCAGCTGGTGGTGCCGATCGCCGTGACGGCGTTCGCCGGTACCGCCCTGAACCTGCCGATGGCCGGCTGGATCTGGGTTCCCTTCATCCTCTTGGCCGCCTACGGCGCCAAGAAGCACATGCACAACCTCTCCCACGCCAAGGGCGACCTCTCCGGCGCCGTCGCCGCGCTCAAGGAGAAGCACCTCTGGGTCATTGCCTTCCTCTACATCGGCACGTTCGGCTCCTTCATTGGGTTCTCGGCGGTGTTCCCCAAGCTCATCGCGGATACCTTCCCCGCTTTCTCCTCCTTCACCGTGTTCGGCGCCGCCCTCTCCCTCTCCTTCCTGGGGCCGCTCGTGGGATCGCTGACCCGCCCGTTGGGCGGCAAGCTCGCGGACCGCCGCGGCGGTGCCCCCATCACCGTGGCCGCCTTCGCCGCCATGGCGCTGATTACCGTCGCCGTGATCTCGACGCTCAGCCTGCAAAACTTCTGGCTCTTCTTGGGCCTGTTCCTGTTGCTCTTCACCGCCAGCGGGATCGCCAACGGCTCCACCTACAAGATGATCCCCACCGTCTTCGCGCTGCGGTCCGTGGAACGGAACGACGGCGTCTCGGCCGAGCGCAAGGCCTCCGCCGCCTTGGGACTCGTCTCCGCGATCGGCGCCTACGGAGGCTTCTTGATCCCGCAGGCCCTGGGCCTCTCCGCCACCACCACGGGCGCCTACACGGCCGCCTTCATCGGGTTCGTCTCCGCCTACGTGCTCATGATGGCCGTGACGTGGTTCTGCTACCTCCGGCCGGGCACCGTCTTCGCCCGCCACGGCGTCTAGGAGGCCGTCCCGTGACCGAGACCGCGACCCACTGCCCCTACTGCGCCCTGCAGTGCGCCATGACGGTGACCGCGCGCCCCGCCGGGGCGTCGGTGGACGGCCGCGCCTTCCCCACCAACGCGGGCCGGCTCTGCCGCAAGGGTTTTTCCTCGGCTGAGCTGCTGTCCTCGCGCCAGCGGATCACCGTGCCCCTGGTGCGCGGGGCGGACGGGGATTTCGTCGAGGCCGGCTGGGACGAGGTGCTGGACAGGATTGCGGACACGGTGCGGGCCACCCGCGCGGAGCACGGCCCGGACGCTCTGGCGGTCTTCGGCGCGGGCGGGCTCACCAATGAAAAGGCCTACCAACTGGGCAAGTTTGCCCGCCTGGCGCTGGGCACGCGGCTGATCGACTACAACGGACGCTTCTGCATGTCCTCCGCCGCAGCCGCCGGGAACCGCAGCTTCGGCCTAGACCGCGGCCTGCCGTTCCCGCTGACGGACCTGCAGGAGGCCTCGGCCATCCTATTGTTGGGTTCCAACGTGGCGGACACCATGCCGCCGTTCGTCCAGCATCTCGAGGCGGCGCGCTCGGCCGGCGGGCTGATGGTGGTGGATCCGCGGCTCTCGGCCACCGCGGCGCTCACCGGGGAGGGAGCCGGAGTCCACCTGCAACCGGCCCCGGGCACGGACCTCGAACTGCTGCTGGGGCTCGCCCACGTGGTCCTCGCCGACGGCCTGGCTGATGAGGAATACCTCGACTCGCGGACTACCGGGCTGGCGGCGCTGCGCCGCACCCTCGCCCCGTGGTGGCCGGAGCGCACCGAACAGGTCACCGCCGTGCCCGCCGCGCAGATTCGCCGCGTGGCCCACCACCTCGGGCGGGCCGCCGCGGCCGCTCGCGCCGCCGTCGAGCGCGGGGAGCAGCCCGCCAAAGTCTTCGTGCTCACCGGGCGCGGGGTGGAGCAGCACGTCAGCGGGACGGATACGACGACGGCGGCCATCAACCTAGCGCTCCTGTTGGGATTGCCCGGGACGCTCGCGGGCGGCTTCGGCACGCTGACCGGGCAGGGCAACGGCCAGGGCGGACGCGAGCACGGCCAGAAGTCAGATCAGCTGCCCGGGTACCGCAAGATCGACGACCCGGCCGCCCGCGCGCACGTTGCCGAGGTGTGGGGCGTGGCGGAGTCGGCGATTCCGGGCCCCGGCGTCCCGGCGGCCCAGCTCCTCTACAGTTTGGGTGGATCTCAGGGCGGGGCGCTGCCGGACGGCCGCCCGGGCCCGCGCGTGCTGTTCGTGCACGGCTCCAACGTGGCCGTCTCCGCCCCGGACGCCGGCCGGGTGATCGCCGGGCTGCGCCGGCTAGACCTCCTCGTGGTGGCGGACTTTTTCCTGTCCGAGACCGCGGCGGAAGCAGACATCGTCCTGCCGGTCCTGCAGTGGGCAGAGGAAGAAGGCACCCTCACCAGCCTCGAGGGGCGCCTGTTGCGCCGCCGTCGGGCGCTGACCCCGCCGGCCGGGGCGCGCGACGAACTCTGGATCATGGCCGAACTGGCCCGCCGCTTGGGGGCGAGTGGCACCTACTCCACCGACGCCCGCGAGGTGTTCGACGAACTCCGCGCCGCCTCCACCGGCGGCCTCGCCGACTACTCAGGGATCGACTACGCCGACCTGGACTCCGGCCGCGCGGTCTACTGGCCGTGCCCGCAGACCGGCATCGGGACCAGTGCCGGGCCCGATGCCGGTGATCAGCCGGCCGCCGGCGAGGGGCCGCTGGGCACACCGAGGCTCTTCCTGACCCGGTTCGCTCACCCGGACGGCAAAGCCAAGCTGGTCCCCGTACGCCCGGGCCCGCCGCCCGCGGCGGACGCGGCCGGACTGCGCCGCCGGGGCACGGAAGGCTCACGCACAGCCGGGGACCCCGCCGCACTGGACGTCACCGTCATCACGGGCCGGCTCCTCGAGCACTACCAGTCCGGCGCCCAGACCCGCCGCACCGACTCCCTCGCCTCAGCGGCGCCAGAAGCGCGGGCCGAGCTGCACCCCGCCACCGCCGCCCAGCTCGGCGTGGAGGACGGCGGGTGGGTGGAGCTGTCCAACCGGCAGGGCCGCGTCGTCGTCCGCGCCCAGTGCAGCACCGGAATGCGCCTCGACACCGTCTTCCTGCCGTTCCACTTCCCCGAGGCAGGCAGCGTCAACCGGCTCACCACGGGGGCCACCGATCCCGTCAGTTCCATGCCGGCCTTCAAGAACGTGCGGGCCACCATCCGGGCGGCGGCCGGTCCGCGGGAGCGCCGGAACCAACACGCGAGCGGAGTGAGCAGATGAGCGCAGAGCAGATCGTGGTGATCGGATTCGGGCCGGTCGCGGCACGGCTGGTGGAGGACCTGCTGCCGGCCGTGCGCGCCCACGAGATCGAGCTGACCGTGCTCGGCGCCGAAACGCACGCGGCCTACAACCGCGTCATGGTGGGCGAGCTGGGCGGAGGGCGCACCACGCTCGAGGCCATCACGCTGGCCGATCCGGAGGAGCTCACCGCGGCTGGGGTGCACCTGCGCCTCGGCACCACCGTGCAGCGGGTGAACCGCTCTCGCCGGACCGTGCTGCTCGATTCCGGCGAGGAGCTGGCGTACGACCGGCTGGTGTTCGCCACCGGTGCCCGCCCCGTGTTGCCCACCCTGCGTGGGCTGAACTTTGCCCCGCACGTGGAGCCGGAGCTGATGGCCGGGGTGGCGGCCCTGCGGGACGTGGACGACGCCGCCGCGCTGCGCCGCGTTCTGGACGCGCGCGGCCGGGTGGTCATCCTGGGCGGCGGCGTCCTGGGCGTGGAAGCTGCCCTTCTGGCCCACGAGCAAGGCGGCGACGCCGTCTTGGTGCATCACGGCCCCTACCCGTTGGGGCGGTCCGTGGATGCGGACGCCGGCCGCCTGTTGGCCGCCCGGCTGCGTGCCGCCGGGATTGAGCTGATCTCCTCGGCCACCGCTGTGGGTCTTCGCGAGGAAGCCGGAGCGTTCGCGGGGCTGGAGCTCGATGACGGGACGATCGTTGCCGGGGATCTCTTGGTGCTCTCCGTCGGGGTGCGCCCCCGCGACGAGCTCGCGGCCGGCTGCGGCCTAACCACGAACGGCGGGATCCACGTGAACCGCCGGCTCTGCGCGGATACCGAGGACCGCGTGTTCGCCATCGGCGACTGCGCCGCCGTCGACGGTGAGCGCCCGTCCGGGCTCATCGGTCCGGGATGGAATCAAGCCAGCTGGCTGGCCGAGTACCTCGCCGCGCACCCGGTGCGCAATCCGTTCATCGAGGGCCCGGCCGACGCGTCGGCGAGCGCGGAGGTGGCCGCGGTGACGGAACTGCCGAGCGAGCCGCCCGGGGCCATTCTGCTCAAGGCCCGCGGCCTAAACCTCGCCGCGGGCGGCCGGGTCGACGCAGGGCTGTGGGACGAACCGGGGCTGCGCGTGAGCATCTGGGCTGATCCGGACGCGGGGGCCTACGTCAAGCTCGTCACCGAGGGCGGCGTCTTGACCGGATTCGTCGCGATCGGGATGCCCAAGACGGCGGCGGAGCTGGTGATGCTCTACGAGCGCGGCCGCGAGTTGCCCGCTGACCGCACGACGCTGTTTCGCTTGGATGATCCGGGGATGGCGGTGGCCGCGGAGCCGGCACCGGATGACGTGCTGTGCCGCTGTTCGGGGGCCACGCACGGCGACGTCGCCGCGGCTCGCGACGCGGGCTGCTCCAGCGTGGAGGCGGTGGGCGCGTCGTGCCGCGCCGGCACCGGGTGCGGCGGATGTCGGGAAAAAATCGAGGCCATCCTCGCCGCGGCGCCGGAGCCCTCCCCCGAGCGCCTCGTGCCTGCATAGGCGTCTCATAGCGGGACGTGCCAAACTATGCCCATGATGGGATTCATTGTTCGCGTGATCGTCAACGCGCTCGCCTTGGCCGCCGCTGCTTGGTTGCTGCCCGGCATCACCGTTTCCGCTGCGTCCACCGAGGCCGCCACGGGCAACGGCACCGTCGGTGTGATGCTCGGCTACCTGCTGATCGGATTGGTGTTTGGCCTCGTCAACGCCGTGGTGAAGCCTATTATCGGCTTCCTCTCCCTGCCGATCACGTGCCTGACCCTGGGCTTGTTTGCCATCATCATCAACGCCGCCATGCTGGCCCTGACGGCGTGGTTGACCACCTACATGCCGGTGCAGTTCACGATCGATACGTTCTTCTGGGACGCGGTGCTGGGCGCGATCATCGTTGCGATCGTCTCCGCGTTGCTGGGCTGGTTGGTCCCGGACCGCCGCCGCGTCTAGCGCCTCCGCTGGTCTGCGGGACCCGGGGCACCTCCCGTGGGCCGGCGCGACTCGTCGCTGGGCCATTGCTCAGGGCGGGCTCCCGTCACGCTG